>NZ_JBGFSJ010000002.1:0-535737 GCF_041365695.1 Rhodosalinus sp. 5P4 | reverse complement strand
TCTCCCGATGTTCCCAACACCGCGTCCCCGCGCCGCCGGTGAAGGCGTATTTACGGATCACAACACACCTCCGCAAGCCCTTTTTTCGTGAAACCGACACATTCCTGTGGAAAACTTCGACGCTCTTGGCCGCGGGTCTGCTCCTCAGGAGTGCTAGGCCGCCGCGCCCGCCCGCGCGAAGGCCTCGCGCAACCGCTCCAGCCCGCGCTCACGCAATTGGCGCACGCGCTCCCGGGAGATGCCGTAGGTCTCGCCGAGGTCCGCCAGGGTCTGGGGCGGGTCCTGCACGTAGCTCGCGATGACGATCTCGCGCTCGCGGTCGGGCAGCGCCGACATGTGCCCCGCCATCTTTCGCCAGAAGGCGCGCCGATCGAGGCGCGCGCCCACCAGCGCTTCCGAATCGCCCGACGGATCCTCGATCAGATCCTGGATGTCGCTGCCATCCTCGCCTGCCGCAGGACGGTTGAGCGAGCCGTCCCGCGCCGCCAGACGCTGGCGCATCGCCGCGACGGTCGTCTCGTCGACCTCGAGCTCGCGGGCGATCGCGGCGTCCAGCTCCTCGGGGCGCACCTCCCCGGAGAAGGCGAGCCGCGCCTCGACCCGGCGCAGGTTGAAGAAGAGGCGCCGTAGAGCCGGCGAATTCCCCAGCCGCACCAGAGACCAGCTGCGCAGGCGGTAATCCTGGATCTCGGCGCGGATCCACCAGGCCGCGTAGGTCGAAAACCGGAAACCACGGTCCGGGTCGAACCGCTCCGCGGCCTTGAGAAGGCCGATATTGGCTTGCTGGACGATATCCTCGTCGGGCGCGCGCCCTGCCCCGCCGGCGCGCCGCGCCACCGAAACCGCCAGCGCGCGATGGGCCGTCACCAGGCGGTTGCGCGCGTCGGTGTCGCCCTCGTCGCGCCAGGCCCGCGCGAGCGCCAGCTCCGTCTCGGCGTCGAGGAATTCCGCCGGACGGTCGAACTTGCTTCGGGAGCGGGACGGGGTGAATGGCTTGTTCATCGGGATCCGAGCAGCAGGGACGCCTTCAAGGGCGCAATCGTTTCGAAACGAAACTATGTTCCTGCGCGGCGGCTTGTCAATATGGTATCGGAACGCTACTTTTGGTCCATGACATCGCGCAGCGCCGACCCAAGCCACACGCCTGACGAGATCGCCGAGATGCTGGTCCATCTCGGACGCGCGGCGCGCGGCGAGGATGCCGCCGCGCGGCTGACGCCCGCGCAGTGGACCGGCCTTCGGTTCTTCGCCCGCGCCAACCGCGCCTCGCGCACACCATCCGCCTTCGCCAGCTTTCACGCCACGACGCGGGGGACCGCGTCGCAAACCGTGAAATCGCTCGAACAGAAGGGGCTGCTGACCCGCAGCCGGTCGGACGAGGATCGCCGCTCCGTGAGGTTCGAGTTGACGAACCATGGCCGCACGATGCTTCGCGCCGATCCGCTGCGTCATCTGGCCCACGCGATCGAGCGCCTGCCGGACCGGCAGCGCGCGGCGCTGTCCGCGGCGCTTCCGGCCGTCGCGACGGACCTCGCGACGATGCGCGGCGCGAGCGCCTTCGGCACCTGCGGCGACTGCCGGCATTTCGCCGGGCGCGACGGCGGCGGATACTGCGCCTGCGTCGCGGCTGAACTCACACCTGCCGAAATCGGACAGCTCTGCGCGAATTTCGCCGCCGATACCACGCACACCACGGATCCAGAGGAGACGACGTGACCTCCACACCCCCCGATCTCGGCCGACGAGAGGCCCCCGAGCCCTCGAACGGCCTGTCCCACCTTGGCCGCATCATCGCCGTGGCGAGCGGCAAGGGGGGCGTCGGCAAGTCCACCGTGACCACCAATCTCGCGCTGGCGCTGGCCGGGCGCGGGTTGCGCGTGGGTGTGGTGGACGCCGATCTTTACGGCCCCTCGATCCCGGGGATGCTCGGCGTGCCCACAGATGAGCCGCCCCTGCTCGACGCGGCGCGAAAGGTCATCCCGGCCGACGCGCACGGGGTGAAGGTGATCTCGATGGGGATGCTCACCGGCGACGACAAGCCCGCGATCCTGCGCGGCCCCATGGTGGCCAAGTATCTGCGCATGTTCGTCACAGAGGTTGCGTGGGGCGAGCTCGACGTGCTGCTGCTCGACCTGCCACCCGGCACGGGCGACGTGCAGCTGACGCTGGCGCAGGCCTTCCCGCTTTCGGGCGCGGTCATCGTGACGACGCCGCAGGACGTGAGCCTGAAGATCGCGCGGCGCGGCCTGCGCATGATGGAGCAGGTGAAGGTGCCGATCCTCGGCATCGTCGAGAACATGAGCGGGTTCACCTGTCCCGACTGCGGCTCGGTCACCCACATCTTCCACCGCGGCGGCGGCGAGCGGATCGCCGCGGATCTGGGCGTGCCCTTCCTCGGCGCCGTGCCGCTCGACCCGGCCGTGGTCGATTGCGGCGACGCGGGCAAGCCGCTCGTGGTGGCCTACCCGGACACGCCCGCCGCCGAAGCCTACCGCCGGATCGCCCACGAGGTGGCCGGAGAGGTCGAGGGCGGCGGCGGTCTTGCCCTGCCCTTCGACTGGGACTGGCAGAGCGGCGAGGGCAAGCCGCGCGGCGCGCCCGAGGCCGCGCGGCCCGGCGGCACGCCCGAACGGCCCGTCGCGGTGGAAAGCCCGGATGCGCGGACGCTGGGGATCGTCTGGGCCGACGGCCACCGCAGCCGCCACGACGTGCGCGACCTGCGTCTGGCCTGCCGCTGCGCGCAATGCGTCGACGAGATGAGCGGCCGGGCGCTTCTCGATCCGGCGAGCGTGCCGCTCGACATCGAACCACGCCGCATCTGGTCGCTGGGCAACTACGCCATCGGCATCGCCTTCAGCGACGGCCACCAGAGCGGGATCTACCCCTTCTCGACCCTGCGCGCCATGCAGCCTGCGGAGGTGGAAGATGTCTGAGAGACTGCGTATCCGCGCCGAACGCGCCGCGAGCGACCCCGACACCATGCGCTTCATGCTGGAGCGCGCGGTGCAGGAGGGCGCGAGCTGTTCGGCGGACGGGGAGGACGCGGGCGACGCCCCCCTGCCCCGCGCGATCCTCGGCCTCGACGGCGTGCGGACGCTTCATGTCTCGGGGCCGGCAGTCACCGTGACGAAGACGCCTGGGGCCGATTGGGAGGCGCTGAAGCCCTCGGTCGCCGCCGCCATCCGTGAGGTGCTGGCGACGACCGACGCCCCCCTCGGCGCCGGCGCGAAAGCCCCCGGCGCGGTGCGGTCCGACGCAGAGGTGCTGCGCGCCGTGCAGCATGTTCTCGACGCGCAGGCCAACCCGGCCATCGCCGCCCATGGCGGGCATGTCGCCGTCACCGACGTGAAGGACGGGACCGTGAGCCTGCGGATGTCGGGCGGCTGCCAGGGCTGCGCCGCCTCCGCCGCGACGCTGCGCCACGGTGTCGAGCAGATGATCCGCACCGCCGTGCCGGAGGTGCGCGAGATCGTGGACGTGACCGACCACTCGGCGGGCACCAATCCCTATTATTCCGACGCCCCCGCCGCACCCTCCGGCGCGACGCCGCTCCTCAACCGGCCCGTGCCCGAGGGCGCGATCAGCCACGAGAACGGGCAGTTCATGGTAGCGCCGGAATATCTCGGCCCGAAGCTCGGCCTCACGGCCGAGGACCTGCGGCAGGCGCTCCGCGCGGGCGAGGCCACCGCGCGCGTCGAGGAAGGCACGGGCCCCGACCGGGGCATGACCCGTGTCACGGTGCGCCACAAGACGCGCGCCTGGTCGGCCGAGATCGCTCCCGACGGCTCCGCGCGCGAGGTCCCCCCGCCGCGCGGCGCAAGCGACGACGACGCGGCCCTGCGCCAGAAGATTCGCAGTCAGGTCGCGGGCGCACCGCCGGGCGATCTGCCGATGACATACGGCGCGCTCGCCCGCGCGCTCGGCATGTACATGCCCGGCGCCGTCCGCCGTGTCACCCGCGCGCTCGAAGCCACCATGGCGGAGGATGCCGCCGCCGGCCGGCCCTTCCTGGCCGCGCTCGTCGTGAGCCGGATGCGCGGCCAGAAGCCCGGGCGCGGGTTCTTCGACGAGGCCGCGCGCCTCGGCCGGGGTCCGAAATCCGGCGAGGACGAGGAGGCGTGGTGGGCCCGCGAACTCGCCAAGGCACGCGCAACCTACCTGGAGCCGACCCCGGCGGACTGACGCGCCGCCCCCCGGACCGCCGCTACTCCGCCAGATGGCAGGCGACGCGCGTCCGGCCGATCTGCCGCATTTCGGGCCGTTCCTTCGCGCAACGCTCCACCGCGATCGGGCATCGCGGATGGAAGGCACAGCCCGGCGGCGGGTTGATCGCGTCGGGGATCTCGCCCTTCGGAGGCGCGACCTCGCGCCCGAAATCGTCCATGCGCGGCGCGGCATCAAAGAGCATCTGCGTGTAGGGGTGCTTCGGCTCCTCGAAGAGCCGGTCGCGCGGCGCCTCTTCCACGAGCCGTCCGAGGTAAAGCACGCCGATCACGTCGGCCATGTGCTGCACCACGGTGAGGTCGTGGCTGATGAAGAGATAGGTGAGCCCCAGCTCCTCCCGCAGATCGCTCATCAGGTTCAGCACCTGCGCCTGCACGGAGACGTCGAGCGCCGAAGTCGGCTCGTCGCAGACGATCACCCGCGGGTTGGACGCCAGCGCGCGGGCGATGCAGATCCGCTGGCGCTGCCCGCCCGAGAACTCGTGCGGGAACTTGGAGGCGTCCTGCGCCGACAGCCCCACCTGTTCCAGAAGCCGCTCCGCCAGCCCCGCCGTCTCGCCGCCCCGTGCCTTCACCGGCTCGGCGATGATGTCGCGCACCCGCCAGCGCGGGTTGAGCGAGGCGAAGGGATCCTGAAAGATCATCTGCACGTCGGAGCGGATGCGATCGACCTCGGCCGCATCCGCCTCGCGCGAGAGGTCCACGCCCTCGATCTCGACCGCGCCCTCGGTAGGCGGCACCAGGCCCACCACGATCTTGCCGATGGTGGACTTGCCGGAGCCCGACTCGCCCACCAGCGCGTAGACCGACTTTTCCTCGACCTCGAAGGAGACGTCGGAGACGGCGGTGAGAAAGGTCCTGGGCCGCCGCTCAAGCACGCGGTTCAGCCAGGGCTTGGACACGTCGAAGACGCGCGTCAGACGACGCACCGAAATCAGCGAACTCATGCGGCGCTTTCCTCCGCGTCCGGGGTCAGCGGGAACCAGCAGGCCGCGCGCCCCTCGCAGGCGGCCAGCGTGGGCGGCGGATCCTGCCGGCACTTGTCCTCGGCCCGATCGCAGCGCGGGTTGAACGGGCAGCCCGCCGGCAGGGCATTGAGCCGCGGCATGGCGCCGGGGATCTGGCGCAGCCGCTGCCGCCCGAGCGAGGCGAGCGGCGTCGAGGCCATGAGGCCCGCGGTATAGGGATGGCGCGCGCGCGTCAGCACCTCGCGCACCGGGCCGAGTTCCACCAGCCGGCCGGCATACATGACCGCCACGCGGTCCGCGGCCTCGGCGATCACGCCCATGTCGTGGGTGACCAGCATCACGGCCACGCCCTTCTCGCGGCAGAGCCGCTTCAGAAGCGCGATGATCTGCGCCTGCACCGACACGTCGAGCGCCGTGGTGGGCTCGTCGGCGATCACCAGGTCGGGCTCGGCGCAGAGGGCAAGCGCGATCACCACCCGCTGGCGCATCCCGCCCGAGAACTCGTGCGGGTAGCTGCCGATCCGGGCCGCGGCGGCGGGGATACCCACCTCTTCCAGCGCGGCCACCGCGCGGCGGCGCGCCTCCGCCTGGCCCACCGGCAGATGCTCGAGGATCGTCTCGGTCAGCTGATCGCCGATTGTCAGCAGCGGGTTGAGCGAGGTCAGCGGATCCTGGAAGATCATGCCGATCTTGTTGCCGCGGAGCTTGCGCAGCCGGTCGCGGGGCAGGTTGTCGATCCGCTCGCCATTGAGCAGGATCTCCCCCCCCGTGATGCGCGCCGGGGGATCGAGGAGGCCGATCACCGCGTTGCCGGTCATCGACTTGCCGGCGCCGGATTCGCCCACCACGCCGAGGATCTCGCCCGCGCGGATGTCGTAGCTGACCCCGTCGGTCGGGCGCAGCGTGCCCGCGCGGGTGGGAATCTCCACGACCAGGTCGCGGACGGAAAGCACGGGCGGGGCGTTCGCGCCGTCCCGCCCCTGGGTCGGGGTCGTGTCCGTCATCTCAGCCTCGGGTTGAGCGCGTCGCGCAGCCAGTCGCCCAGAAGGTTGATCGACAGCGCGAGCGCGAGCAGGGCAAGCGCCGGGAAGAAGAGGATCCACCACTCGCCCGAGAACATGAATTCCTGTCCGATCCGGATCAGGGTGCCGAGCGACGGCTGTGTCGGCGGCGCGCCGACGCCCAGGAAGGAAAGCGTGGCCTCGGCGATGATCGCGAGCGCGAGGCTGATCGTGGCGATCACCAGCACCGGGTTCAGCACGTTGGGCAGGATGTGGCGCAGCATGATCGCGGGGCCCGTCCGGCCGATGAGTCGCGCGGCCTGCACGTACTCCTTGTTCTTCTCCACCATGGTCGCGCCGCGCACGACGCGGGCGAACTGCACCCAGTCGCTGAGCCCGATGGCCAGGATCAGCACCCAGATGGCCATTTCGTTGCGGTATTCGGGCGGCGTGATGCCCTTGGCGATCCCGAAGATCAGCATGGCGACGAGGATCGCGGGGAAGGTGAGCTGCACGTCCGCCACGCGCATGATGATCGTCTCGGTCCAGCCGCCCACATAGGCCGCGATCAGTCCCAGCGTCACGCCCAGCACCATGGCCAGCAGCACGGCGCAGAACCCCACGAAGAGGGAGATCCGCATGCCGAAGAGGATGGTGGAGAAGACGTCGCGGCCCTGATCGTCGGTGCCGAGGATGAAGTAGTCGCCGGTGAACTGGTTCGCCGTACCGGGCGGGGTGAAGCCGTTCATCAGGTTGAGCGTCGCCGGGTCGAACGGGTCATGCGGCGCGATCAGGGGTGCCAGGACCGCGCCGAGGATCAGGACAAGAACCACGGCAAAGCTGGCCATCGCGACCGGGGAGCGGCGGAAGGAATAGGCGAAATCGCTGTCCCAGGCGCGCTTGAGGCGGCGCATGGCGCGGGCCTCGCGGACGGGGCTGAGCGGCGCATCGGTCATGCCGGTTTTCCTCCGGTGCGATCGACGCGCAGGCGCGGGTCGATCGCGAAATAGAGCAGGTCGACGATCAGGTTGATGCCGACGAACATGACCGAGATCATCATCAGGTAGGCGGCCATCACGGGGATGTCGACGAACTGGATCGCGTTGATGAAGAGAAGCCCCACCCCCGGCCACTGGAACACCGTCTCGGTGATGATCGCGAAGGCGATGATGGAGCCGAGTTGAAGCCCGGTGATCGTGATGACCGGCACCATCGTGTTCTTGAGCGCATGGCGGAAGTTGATCGCCCGCTCGCGCAGGCCGCGGGCACGGGCGAAGCGGATATAGTCCTGCCGCAGCACCTCGAGCATTTCCGTGCGCACCAGCCGCATGATGAGCGTCATCTGGTAAAGCCCGAGCGTGATCGCCGGCAGGATAAGCGCCTTGAGACCGCTTTCGGTCAGGAACCCGGTCGTCCACCAGCTGCCGACCCGCGTGACCTCGCCCCGCCCGAAGGACGGCAGCCAGCCGAGTTCGACCGAGAAGAGATAGATCAGCAGGATCCCGATCAGGAAGGTCGGCAGCGACACCCCGACGAGCGAGAGGGTCATGATCGTGTTGGCCGCGATGCCCCGCCTTCGGATCGCCGTGAAGACGCCGAGGCCGATCCCCGCCACCAGCGCGAAAAGGCCCGACATGAAGGCAAGTTCCAGCGTGGCCGGAAGCCGTTCGACCAGGATCTCCGACACCTCGCGGCCCTGGCGGTAGGATATTCCGAAATTGCCCTGCGCCGCCTGTTCGAGGAAACGCCAGTACTGCACGGGGAAAGGCTGGTCGAGCCCAAGCTCCATGCGCAGCCGTTCGACATCCGCCTGGGTGCGCTCCTGGCCGAGCATGTTGTCCACCGGGTCGCCGACGAAACGGAACATGGAGAAGGCGACAAGCCCCACGACAAGCAGGACCAGCAGGGACTGGAAAACGCGGCGGATGACATACGCGAGCATCCCGGCAAACTGTCCGCAAACGGCAGGGGCGTCAAGAACGCGGGCGCATGGCTGACGTGACGACTGCCGCCGCGTGGCCGCGTGCACGCCCCGTCGCGGCGTTCTGCCGGCCGCCCGCTCTATGCCCCGGCGGCCGGACGCACGACCACAAGATGGCGGGGAAGGCGGTTCGAAAAGGAAAGGGCGGCCCTCAGACCGCCCTTTCGCCGGTCCTTGCCGGATCGGCTCAGTTCATTTCGAAGAACTTCATCTTGGGATCGTCCTCGGGGCTCACCTCGATACCCACGCGGTCCGTCATGCCCCAGTTGAGCACCTGGTGGTGGACCGGCAGGTAGAGCGTCTCTTCCTGCACGACTTCCCAGATCGTGGCGATCATCTCGTTGCGCGCCTCGAGATCGGTTTCGGAGGCGAGCATCTCGATCATCTCGTCGATCTCGGAGTTCGAGAAGCCGGTGTTGTTCCAGCTGCCGCGCTCGGATCCGCGGGTGTGGACGAGGAAGTTGAAGATGTATTCCGAATCGTAGGTCGGCACGCCCCAGCCCAGCATGTAGAAATCGGTCTCGCCGTTGGTGATCAGCGGGAAGTGCTGCGCCTTGGGCTTGGCGTCGAGGTTCACCGTGATGCCGATCTGGGCCATCATCCCCACGACCGCCTGGCAGATCGCCTCGTCGTTGACGTAGCGGTCGTTCGGGCAGTCGAGCTGGATCGAGAAGCCGTCGGCATAGCCCGCTTCCTCCATCAGCGCCTTCGCGGCGTCGACATCGGTCGAGATCTGGTCCATCTCGGCGGTCCAGCCGTTGACGAAGGGCGGCGCGATCATGCCTGCGGGTGCGGACTGGCCGCGCATCACGACCTGCTGGATCGCCTCGCGATTGATCGCCAGGTTCATCGCCTTGCGCACGTTCACGTCCGCCAGCGGGTTCGCGCCGACCACGTCGTCATTGGCGATGTCGTCCGCCCCGAGGTTCAGCCCGAAGAAGATCGTGCGGTTCTGCGGGGCGGTCTTGACGACAAGGCCCTCGGTCTCGCCCACGCGGCCCAGATCCTGCACCGGCACGTCCTGGATGAAGTCCACCTCGCCCGACAGGAGCGCGGCGACGCGGGTGGCGGCGTTCTGGATCGGGGTGTAGACGATCTCGGTCACCTCGAGCGGGAACATGTCCTTGCCCCAGTAGTTCTCGTTCTGGGTCAGGACCGTCCGCACGTCGGGTTCGCGGCTGACGAGCGTGTAGGCACCGGTGCCCATCGCGTTGGTGGCGGCGAAGGTCGTCTCGCCGCTCTCGACGTCCTGCACCTCGACCGCGCCGTTGGCCTCGGCCCAGCCCTTGTCCATCATGAAGAGGTTGGTGAGGTTCGCCGGCAGGATCGGATTCGGACCGTCGGTCACGAATTCGACGGTGTGATCGTCGACCGCGCGCACCTCGACCACGGAGGAGAGCAACTCCTTCATGTTGGACTTTTCAGACTTCGCCCGGTTGATCGAGAACACCACGTCCTCGGCGGTGAAATCCGAGCCGTCGTGATATTTCACGCCCTGGCGCAGGTTGAACACCCAGACGTTCGGGTCGTCCGCGGACGGCGCCCAGTCGGTGGCGAGCGCCGCCTGGAACTGGCCGTCCATGTCCCGGATGATGAGCGGCTCGTAGATCTGGTGGGCGAGGGTATGGGTCGGCCCCTCGTTCTGGGCGTGCGGGTCGAGCGTGAGCGAGTCGCCCGCCCGCGCCCAGCGCAGCGTCTCGGCGGACGCGCCCGCGGCGGTCGTCACGAGAAGGGTGGTCGCCAGAAGGGCTGTCGTGCGTTTCATGTCTGTCTCCCTGTCGGTCATGGCCGCCCCGTTGCGCCGGGGCGGATGGTGGCGCGAGGATAACGCAACGGGCGGGACGGGCAACAGGCAGCTTCGGGCGACCAGGGGGCAGCCCCCCGGCGGGGGCCCGCGCGCCGCGGGCGGCCTTCGGGCGCGAAGCGGGTGTTGCGCCGGGCCGGTTCGCCCTATGTCTGGCGCGACAGCGAGCACCCGCGTGCAGCCCCGTGGGGCCGCGCCAGCCCGAAAGGACCGTTTCGATGAGGATCAACGCCGATTTCTCCAGGCGCGTCGTGGTCAGGTTCGACGACAGCGACTGGGTGCCCTCGCCGATGCCGGGCGTGGAGCGCAAGATGCTGGACCGTATCGGCGCCGAGGTCGCGCGCGCCACCAGCATCGTGCGCTACGCGCCGGGCAGCACCTTCTCGGCGCATACCCATGACGGCGGCGAGGAGTATCTCGTGCTCGACGGCACGTTCTGCGACGAGCACGGCGCCTTTCCGGTAGGCAGCTACGTCCGCAACCCGCCGACCTCCCGCCATACGCCCTCGGCGCCCGACGGCGCGACCATCCTCGTGAAGCTGCACCATTTCGACCCGGCCGACCGCACTGAGGTTCACGTGGACACCGCGGCGCGGGACGCCCCGCGCCTGCCGCTCTTTTCGGACAGCCGCGAGGATGTGGCGATCGAACGCTGGGCGCCGGGCGCCGAGGTATCGATCGACGCCCCGGGCGGGATGGAGGTCTTCGTGCTCGAGGGCGGCTTCGCCGAGGCCGGCGACACGCTGCGCCGTTGGGACTGGCTGCGCCTGCCGCCCGGAACGGCAACCAAGGCCAAGGCCGGCGCCGATGGCGCGCGCGTCTGGGTGAAGTCCGGCCATCTCGTTCACGTCCCCGCCGATGCCTGAGGCACCGAACGCCCCCCGCGAAGCGCAGACCGGACGATGACGTGACGGTCGTTCCCGGGCAGAAGAACCGGGGCCGCTTCGGCTGACTTGCGGGATGGTGCCGGCACCAGGGATCGAACCCGGGACCCCCTGATTACAAGTCAGGTGCTCTACCAGCTGAGCTATACCGGCCCGAGGGCTGCGTTAGACGATCGCGCGTCGTCTGTCCAGCAAAGGACGCCCGGTTTGACGCGACTGCGGGCGCGGGTATAGCTGCGGCGCTGACGGAGGAGCGGCATGAAGGTCATCATCCACACCGGCGCACACTGCACCGACGAAGACCGGCTGCTCAAAAGCCTTCTGCGCAACGCCGACACGCTGCGCGGGGCCGGTGTGGCGGTGCCTGGACCGGGGCGCTACCGGAAGCTTCTGCGCGACACACTGACCTCGATGCGCAAGACCGCGCCCGCCGAAGACGCCCGCGAGGTGATCCTCGACGCGATCCTCGACGAGGACCCGGACGCGGTGCGCCGGCTGGTGCTCTCGAACGACAGCTTCTTCGCGGCCCCGCGGCTGGCGCTCGCGGGCGGGACGCTCTACCCGCTGGCGGAGGAACGGCTGGCCTACCTCGCCGAACTGCTGCACGAGGACGAGCTTGTGATGGCCATGGGGCTGCGCGACCCGGCAAGCTTCCTGCCCGCGCTCTTCGAAAGCTCCAAGCATACCGATTTCGACGAGATGCTCGACGGCGCCGATCCGGAAACGCTGCGCTGGTCGGACCTCGTCATCCGCATCCGCGACGCGCTGCCGGGACTGCAGATGATTCTCTGGTGCAACGAGGACACGGCCTTCGTCTGGGCCGACGTTCTGCGCGC
Source organism: Rhodosalinus sp. 5P4 (assembly GCF_041365695.1). Lineage (NCBI taxonomy): Bacteria > Pseudomonadati > Pseudomonadota > Alphaproteobacteria > Rhodobacterales > Paracoccaceae > Rhodosalinus > Rhodosalinus sp. 5P4. The sequence goes on along the minus strand of NZ_JBGFSJ010000002.1, from coordinate 524,040 downwards.
TGTGGCCGGGCTGCCCTCCGAGACCGACCTGGCCGGGGATTTCGACGTGGCCTCCGCGATCCTGACCGACCTGGGCGCCGCGCGGCTCAGGGGATACCTCAAGGAGGCCCCGCCGATGAAGCCGGCGCAGCGCCGGCGGGTGATGGCCGCCTTCCTCGACCGCTACGCGGACCCCGGCAAGGTGGAGGAAGAGATCGACCTGCCGGGATGGGACGCGGCGAAGCTGGAGCGGCTCAGCGCCGCCTACGACGTGGACGTCGCGCGCATCGCGGCGATGCCCGAGGTCCGCTTCATCCGGCCCTGATCTCGGCCCCGCCCTGCCAGACGCGGGCGAGCGAGAGAGCCTCGTCCAGAAGCACCATGTCCGCCCTGAGCCCGGGCGCGAGGCGCCCCGCGCGCAGCCCGGCGACCCGCGCCGGGATGGAGGTAGCCATGGCGAGCGCGCTGTCGCGGTCGAGGCCCACCGGCCCGGTCATCACCGAAAGCGCGCCAGCCATGTCGAGATCGGCGCCCGCAAGCGTGCCGTCCTCCAGCGTCAGACGCCCGCCCGCGCGACGGATCTCTCGTCCGCCAAGGCGAAAGCGCGCCGCGTCCGTTCCCGCCGCGGCCATCGCGTCGGTCACAAGGAAAAGCCGTCCGGGCCCGGCCTTGGCGCGCAACGCCACGCGGATCGCCGAGGGATCGACGTGGACCCCGTCCGCGATCAGCCCCGCATCGACCGTACCCGCCTCGAGCGCCGCCCCGACGAGACCCGGCGCCCGCGCCGTGAGCTGCGACATCGCGTTGAAGAGATGCGTGACGGCGCGCGCGCCCGCCGCGAAGAGCGCGGCGCACGCCTCGGCCGGCGCATCCGTATGCCCCAGCGAGACCAGCACCCCGGCCCGGGCGAGCGCGGCGACCTGGGCGGGCGTGACCGCCTCGGGCGCCACCGTCAGCATCAGCAGGGAAAGCCGGCGCGCCGCGTCCAGATAGAGATCGAGATCGTCCTGCGTCATCGGGCGCAGCCGCGCCGGGTCGTGCGCACCCGGCCGGGCGAGATGCGGCCCCTCGAGATGAAGCCCCGCGACGCCCGGCCACCCCGCGCCCGCCACGGCCGAGATGGCGGCCCGGGTCGCCTCGGGCGTGTCGCTGACGAGCGTGGGCAGGATGGTCGTCGCGCCGAGCCGCGCATGGGCGCGGGCGATGCCGGCGACCGCGTCGGCCGAGAGCGCCTCGCCCAGCATGACGCCGCCGCCGCCGTTCACCTGCAGATCGACGAAACCCGGGGCCAGGAGGCCGCCCGCCAGACGCTCCACCGCGACCTGCCGGGGCAGATCGCTTTCGGGCAGCACGGCGGCGATGTCCCCGTCCTCAAGAAGGACCGCGTGCCCGCGACGCGTCCGCGTGCCGTCGAAAACCTCCGCCCCGGTCAGCGCGCGGGTGCCGTTCAGGCCATGCCCAGCGCGGATTTGTACATCTCCAGCACCGCCTCCTCCTCGGCGATGTCGTCGGGCTCGCGCTTGCGCAGCGCGATCACCTTGCGCATCACCTTGGTGTCGTAGCCGCGCGCCTTCGCCTCGGCCATGACCTCCTTCTGCTGATCGGCGATTTCCTTCTTCTCGGTCTCGAGCCGCTCGAACCGCTCGATGAACTGGCGCAACTCGTTCGCGGCGACGCCATAGGCCTCAGCCGTGCCGCCCGCGCCGTCCCGCTCGGCGAAATCCTGCATGGCACCCTGCCTCCGTGCTTTGTGGGGAAGCTACTTGCTAGCGCCCTGCCGGCCCCCTCGCAAGGGGTTGCCGGGGGCGCCCCGATCCACTAGCTCGCCCGGCGTGGCGCGGCGAGGAGAAGGCGCATGGACATCTTGATCTGGAGCGGTGCGGCCCTCGCGCTTCTGGGATTGGCGGGCCTCGTCTGGAGCATCGCGACGGTGGCCGGCGCCAAGCGCGCGAAGCTCGACGACGACGAGATGCGCGCGGTCCTGCAAAAGGCGCTGCCGCGCAACCTCGCCTCGCTCGGCCTCTCGGTGATCGGGCTCATGGCCGTGATCGTGGGCGTTGCGCTCGCCTGACGGCGCGCGCTCAGACCGGCAGGTTGTCGAACCTGTCCTCGATCAGGTCGTCGGGCTCCTCCTCGTCCGCCGCGCGGAATTCGCGCGCCTTGAGCCGCGCGACCAAGTCCTCCAGACGCAGGAGCAAGTCCTCGCGCAGCGTCTCGTCGGCCTCGGGCAGGCGCTTCTCGATATCCGCGATCTCGGCTTCGAGCCCGGTCGTCTCAGACGTTTCGTCCGCCATGGCGCTTCCCCCTCGGGTCATGTGTTCAAAGATGCCGCGCAATCCGCGCAGAACGGCGTGGCCGGCAGCACATCGAGGCGTGCGGGGTTGATCTCTTTCCCGCACTTGGCGCAGTGGCCGTATTCTCCCTCGCGGATGCGCTGAAGCGCGGCACGAATGCGGCGGACCTCCTCCTGTCCGGCCTCGCCCAGCGCCTCGAGCACCTCGTCCCCCTCGCGTTCGACCGCGTCTTCCTCCCAGTCGCGGGAATGCGGCTCGTCGAGCTCGGCCTCGATGGAATGCAGCCTGGCATCCAGTTCGCCGAGGCGCGCCAGCAAGGTCGCGCGGCGGTCTTCAAGGGTGGCCATTCAGTCTCTCTCCTCGGATGAACTTCGGGCAGCATGTCGGTCAAGGTGCCCGCTTGCCTTGACGCAGGTCAAGACGATTGCCGAGCCGCGTCGCCCTTGATACACATTCCCGAAATTGTATATGTTGCGGCGCAACGAAGGGAGACGCCCCATGAAACCAGAAGTCAAAGCCTTCTTCGACGAAGCGACCAACACGATTTCCTACGTCGTGCGCGAGCCCCACGGCAAGGCCGCCGCGATCATCGACAGCGTGCTGGACTTCGATTACGCTTCCGGGCGCACCGACACGCGCTCGGCCGACGCGATCATCGAGCATGTCAGGGCCGAGGATCTCGATCCCGTCTGGATCCTCGAGACGCACGTGCACGCGGACCACCTCTCCGCCGCGCCCTACCTGCAGGAGAAGCTGGGCGGCCGGATCGGGATCGGAGAGAACATCCGCATCGTGCAGGACACCTTCGGCAAGGTGTTCAACGAGGGCACCGAGTTCCAGCGCGACGGCAGCCAGTTCGACCGGCTTTTCAAGGAGGGCGACAGCTTTCACATCGGCCAGCTTCGCGGCGACGTGCTGCACACGCCCGGCCACACGCCCGCCTGCCTGACCTACGTCATCGGCGACGCGGCCTTCGTGGGCGACACGCTCTTCATGCCCGATTTCGGTACCGCGCGCTGCGACTTCCCGGGCGGCTCGTCCGAGACGATGTACGACTCGGTGCAGAAGATCCTCGCCCTTCCCGACGAGACGCGCATCTTCGTCGGCCACGACTACAAGGCGCCGGGCCGCGAGGATTACGCCTGGGAGACGACCGTGGGCGAGCAGAAGGCGAAGAACGTCCACGTGGGCGGCGGCAAGTCGAAGGACGACTTCGTGCGCATGCGCGACGAGCGTGACGCGACGCTGAACATGCCCAAGCTCATCATCCCGTCGCTCCAGGTGAACATGCGCGCCGGGCAGATGCCGCCGGCGGACGATCAGGGCGACGTCTTCCTCAAGGTGCCGGTCAACAAGATCTGACCTGACCGGCTTTCCGCCGGGCGCATGCGCAGGATGCCCGCGCGTCCGGCGCTTGATCCAGAACGGGACAACAGGGAAACGCGACGATGGAACAGGACTGGATTTGGGGCCTGATCGGCGGGCTGCTGATCGGCTCGGGGGGTGCCGTCTATCTTCTAGCCAACGGCCGAATCATGGGCGCAAGCGGCATCCTCGGGGGGCTCGTGGATGGCTCGGGACGCAGCGACGCGTGGGAGCGCCTTGCCTTCCTCGCGGGCGTGGTGCTGCTGCCGGTGCTGCTCTACCCGCTCTACGGCGCGGTCGAGACGAACGTGAAGTCGAACTGGGCGGTGCTGATCGCCGCCGGCCTGCTGGTGGGCCTCGGCACCCGCATCGCCAACGGCTGCACATCGGGCCACGGCGTCTGCGGGATCTCCCGGTTCAGCCTGCGCGGGATCGCCTCGACCGTGGGCTACATCCTTGCCGGCGCCGTCACGGTGCTGCTTTTCCGCCATGTCTGGGGGATCATCTGATGCGACACGTCTTCGCCTTTCTCGCAGGCGGGCTCTTCGGGGCCGGGCTTTTCGTTTCGGGCATGACCGACACAGCCAAGGTGCAGGGTTGGCTCGACATCTTCGGCGACTGGGATCCGACGCTCGCCTTCGTGATGGGCGGCGCGATCATCCCCATGGCGATCGCCTGGCGGCTGGCCGGACGCCGCCGGACACCGGTCCTGGGCGGGACGTTCCCGCCCCCGCCCCCCGTGCGTCTCGACCGGCGCCTCGCCGCGGGCTCCGTCATGTTCGGCATGGGCTGGGGGCTTGCCGGCCTCTGCCCCGGACCGGCCGTGGCATCGCTGAGCTATGGTGGCGTCGGCCACTGGGTCTTTTTCGCGGCGATGATCGCGGGCATGATGGTGTGGCCGGTCCTGCGGGACGCGCTGGAGCGCCCCGTGGCGGCGGAATGAGGAGAACGAGCATGGACATTCGCCAGATCGACGCGCGCTATCACGTCTCGCCCCAGATCGCGGCCGAGGACGCCGAGGCGCTCGCCGAGGCGGGCTTCACCCGGGTGATCTGCAACCGGCCCGACGCCGAGGTGCCGCCGAGCCACCAGGCGGAGGCGATCGGCGAGGCGGTGCGGGCCGCGGGCCTCGAATTCGAGGTCTTGCCGCTCACCCATGAGACGATGACGCCCGAGAACGTGGCCCGGCAGGCCGCGCTCGTGGACACGGCGCCCGGAAAGGTGCTGGCCTACTGCGCGTCCGGCACACGCTGCACGGTGGTCTGGGCCCTCGGGCAGGCGAGGCGACAGTCTCCCGAAGAGATCCTTTCCGCCGCGGCGCAGGCGGGATACCGCATCGACGGGCTTCGGCCCACGCTCGACGCGCTTGCCGGGCGCGGCTGAGGCGCCGCCGCACGCGGGCTAGGCGTTCCCGGTCCCTGTGTCCGTGTCGTCAGATGCGAGGGCGTCCATGTCGAAGGGCGCCCCGTCGCCGTCCGTGAAGGCGCTTGCCTGCACGGGCTCGAAGTCGAGCGGGGGCAGGTCCGGCAAGTCGAAGGGGTCGCTTTCGGGCGCAGATGGCTGCGTCCTGGCCGGCGGATCGGCCTCCTCGATGGGTGGCAGCGCCACCTCCGGCGGGGACGGGTCCTGCGGGCGGTCCGGCCCGCTCTCGTCCGTGGGGGTCTCTTCCGGCGTGTCGGGCTCGTCCTGTGCCCCCGGCAGCCCCTTGGGCCGCCCCGGCAGGCGCACCGCGCGCATCCCCTCCACCCGGCCGAGCCGCACCTTGCAAAGCACGCGGCCGTCCGGGGCCTCCAGCTCCGCCGACTCGAGCGCGCCGCCGGGAATGGCGAAGCGCTCGCCCGGCGCCAGCCGCCCCACGCGCGCGATCGGAATTTGCAGGCGATGCAGCACCACGCGCAACTCCGCCGTCGCGCGAAGCGCCGCCTCCGCGAGGCGCCGCGGCTCCGCGTCGCGCCGCGCCGGGGCGGGCGGATCTTCGGGCTGCGGCAGCGCCAGCGTCAACGTGCCCGTCCGCGCGCCGCCGCCCAGTTCCAGCGAGAAACGGAACTGCCGGTAATCCGGCGCCTGGAGCGCGCGCGTCAGCGTTCGCAGATCGGGAAGCCAGGCCCCGAACCGCATGCCCTTGACCCAGGCGGCCTCCGCGCTGCCGGAAAGATCCGTCGCCGCGCGTTCGAAGAGGCCGTCGATCAGGGGTTGCGCGAGCGCCGCGTCGGTGGCGGTGAAAGCGCGATCTTCCGCGGCCCGGTCGGTCACACGGCCGGTCGTCTGCTGTTCGATCAGGGCGGCGAGCGCCGAACGGTCGAGCGTCAGAACGCCGGCCGCGCCCTCCGGCCCCTCGATCAGCACCAGGAGCGCGTCGTCGTCGAGCCCGTCGACGAGAGCCTCCTGGTCGAGACCTTCCTGCGCGACATCGGTGACCACGAGATCGAGGCCCAGGCGGCGTTCTGCCACGCGCGCCATGGCGAGGCGAAGCGCCCGCGCGGGCGACATCGCGCGCGCCTCCGCCTGGCGGCGGCCGGCCCGCGCCTTCCGGCGTAATGCTGCGTTCTCTACTGTCTCGGCCATGATCCGTTCACCCGCCCACGCGAGTCCTTCCGAAGCGAGCCTAGACGCCCTTCGTTACCGACCGGTTGACCGGGCTCATTGCGCGGCCATCGCCGCGCGGGCGGGCAGGCCGAGCCGGAAGGCCGCGCCGCCCTGGCCGGGCAGGTAGGTGATCGTCCCGCCGAGACGACCCATGATCTCGCGGCAGATCGCGAGGCCCAGCCCGGCGCCCCCCGCCTTCTGATCGCCGACCCGGGCGAACTTCTCGAAGATCACGTCCTGCGCGTCCACAGGTATACCGGAGCCATTGTCGATAAAATCGACGATCAGAAGCCCGTCGCGCTCCGCGACGCGGATCGAGAGCTTCGGCGCGTCGGCGTCGCAGTACTTGCGGGCGTTCGCCACGAGGTTGATGAACACCTGGCTCAGCCGGTCGAGGTCGGTGAGGAGGCGCAGATCCTCCGCATCGCGGTCGCGGCGGACCTCCAGACGCGCGCCGGCGGCCTCTCCGGCAAGGGCGGTGGCCACCGCATGATCCAGAAGGTCGGCCAGCCCGCCCTCGCGGATGTTGAGGCTGACCTGCCCGTTCTCGAGCACGCTGAGATCCAGCAGATCGTCCAGAAGCCGGGTCAGGCGCAACGCCTCGTCGTGGATGATCGAGGCGTATTTCGCCTGGTCCCGCTGCTCGAGCCCGCCCGCGTCGCGCAGGATCTCCGAGAAGGCGCGGATGGAGGTCATCGGCGTTCGGAGCTCATGGCTGATCTGGCTGAGGAAGGCATCCTTCTGGACGGAAAGCCGCGTGAGCTTCTCGTTCGCCTCGCGAAGCTGGCGGGCGGTGCGCGCGAGTTCGCGGCGCTGGGACTCGAGCTTGGCGGAATACTCCATCATCTGCGCGGTCTCGTCGGCCACCGCCATCAGCTCCTCGACCGAGACGGTCAGCCCGCCGACGATCTGCCCCACCATGGCGTGGGCGGTCGCCGCGCCCACCGAGCCCGCAAGTTCGCGTTCCAGAACCTCGAGGAACTCGGGCGTGGGCTCGGGCAGGTAGCCGCGCAGCCCCTGCCGCCCCGCCTCGCGCCGGAAAAGGGCCTGGGCCTCCGCGGCCCCGAGGATGCGCTGGGCCATCACCATGAGGTCCTCGGTCTGCGCCGCGCCGCCGCGCCAGCCGCGCGGGCTGCCCGCCGCGTTGAGCGCGCTGACGAACTGCGCGCCCTGCAGCCGCTCGAGCGGTTGCGGGAAGCTCAGAAGCGAGACCGCGAGGAACACCGCGGTGTTGAGCGTGAGGCTCCACAGCACGGAATGGATGAGCGGGTCCATCCCGTCGATGCCGAAAAGCGCATGCGGCACGAGCCACCCCTGCCCCAGGATCCCGTCGGCCATGACGCCCGCGCTCAGCACCACGCCGGGCCCGAAACTCGGCAGGAAGCTCGTGTAGAGCCAGACCGCGAAGCCCGTCAGAAGCCCCGCCAGCGCGCCCGCGCGGGTGGCGCCGCGCCAGAAAAGGCCGCCCACCATGGCCGGCAGGACCTGCGCGAGCCCCGCGAACGCGACGAGCCCGATGGCCGCGAGCGCGGTGCCCCCGCCCGAGAGCCGGTAATAGAGATAGCCCAGGAACACGACCCCCACGATCGAGACCCGCCTGGCCAGCAGCACCACGTGGCGCACATCGCCCGACCGCGTCGCCCCGCCCCCTGCCGCGCGCAGCCAGATCGGCATCACGATGTGGTTGGACACCATGGTGGAGAGCGCGATCGCCGCGACGATCACCATGGAGGTCGCCGAGGAAAAGCCCCCCAGGAAGGACAGCATGGCGAGCGTCTCCTGCCCGGAGGCCAGCGGAACGGTCAGGACGAAGAGATCCGGGTTCGCGCCCGCCGGCATGAGGTCGAGCCCGACGACGGCGATCGGCACCACGAAGAGGCTCATCAGCAGCACATAGGCCGGAAAGGCCCATGCGGCGGTGCGCAGATGGCCCTCGTCCTCGTTCTCCACCACCATGACGTGGAACATGCGCGGCAGGCACAGGAAGGCCGCCGCGGAGAGGAAGGTCAGCCCCGCCCAGCGCGCGCCGTCGATCTGCCAGCGGGCGAGCTCGGGGCTCGCGTCGATCCGGTCCAGCATGGACGACGGCCCCCCGCCGAGGCCCCAGACCACGAAGACGCCCACGGCGAGCAGCGCGCAGAGCTTGACCACCGCCTCCACCGCGATGGCCATGACCACGCCGTGGTGGCGTTCGTTCACGTCGAGGTTCCGGGTGCCGAAGATCACCGTGAAGAGCGCGAGGCCCGCCGCGACCCAGAGCGCCGTCGCGTCGGCGTCCGCTGACGGGGGGCCGGCCGGATCGGGATGGGCGAAGGCCGCGAAGGACAGCGTCACGGATTGCAGCTGGAGCGCGATGTAGGGCGTGGTGCCCACCACCGCGAGAAGCGTCACCGCCACGGCGAGCACGGTCGACTTGCCGTAGCGCGAGCTGATCAGGTCGGCCACCGAGGTGATGCGCTGCGCCCGCCCGATCCTTACCAGCTTGCGCAACCCCCACCACCAGCCGAGCATGATCAGCGTGGGACCGAGGTAGATGGTGAGGTATTCCAGCCCCGACCGCGCGGCGTAGCCGACCGCGCCGTAGAAGGTCCACGCCGTGCAGTAGATCGACAGCGAGAGCGTGTAGACCCAGGGCCCGCGCAGCCAGCCGACGCGGCCGCGCCAAGCGGCGCGCTCGGCCGCGGCGGCGACGAGAAAGAGGAACGCGACGTAGCCGAGGCAGACCGCGACCAGCAGGTTCAGCGACGGCATCAGTCCGGCTCCGCGCCGTCCCCGTGGCGCTCGCGGATGTCGCCCAGCCGCCGCGACAGCAGGGCAGCGGCGAGGATCAGCAGCGCCCAGACCGCGAAGAGATACAGCATCGCCCGCGAGGTCGAGACCTCGCCGCCCTCCCCGCGCCAGAGCAGCGGCAGCGCGAAGAGGCACGCGCCAAGGATCGGCAGCAGCCGTGCCGCGTCGGCAAGCCGCCGCGCGCGGTAAAGCTCGCGCTGAAGGAACACCGGCGGCGACCGATCCGTCACGACTGCACCATCGCGCGCACCGCGTCGAGAACCTCTGTGTTCGAGAAGGGTTTCGTCATGAACCGCGACGCGCCGGCCCGCTCGGCCATCTCGCGGTCCTTCGCCTGGCCCCGCGCGGTCAGCATGAGCACGGGCAGGTCGTCGAGCCCCTCGGCCTCGCGCAGGTCGCGCAGGATGTCGTAGCCGGAGCGGCCGGGCAGCATCACGTCCAGGATCAGCAGGTCGGGCCGCTGCGCGCGGATCACGTCGAGCGCGTCATGCCCGTTGGCGTGCGTGTGCACGCGCCACCCGTCGCGCGACAGGATGAAGCTGATCGCCTCGATGATGTTCGGCTCATCCTCGATGACGAGGACACGCTTTCCCATCCTATCCTCTCCTCCCACGCCGCGATTGCCGCGGTCTCGCGTTTTCGGTCGAGTAAACACCACTCCTTCGGCGCAAGTCAAAAGCCCTCTGCCAGGATCGAGGGCTCGCGCCGGCCGGGACAGGCGGGCTGCGGGCAGATCCGGCAGCTCACGCCCACCGGCAGGGCCGGAGCGTCTTCCTCGGCGGAGGGCGCGACGGGCACGATCAGCATGGTCGCCTCGAAAAGGCCGGGACGGTCGAAACCGGCCGGGGACGCGGGCTGGGCCACGGCAAGCCCGCGGAACAGGCGCGGGCCGGCGCCCGCCGGCGCCATCAGGCGCGCCACCGGCTGCGCCGGCCGCGACAGCGCCTCGAAAAGCGGCCAGTAGGGGCAGCCCGCCCCGAACCGCGGCAGCGCGAAATCGTCGAGCGGCTTGCGGAAGGTGAGCGTGCCTGCCCCGTCGCAGATCACCAGGCCAAGCGGCGCGGGCACGAGATCCGCGGGCAGCTGGGCGAGGCGTCGCATGGCGGCGGCAAGATCGGTGCCGCTTGCCCGTGCGAGCGCCGCCGGATCCGGGCCGTCGCGCGCTACCACCCGCGCTACCCTGGAAAGCGGCATCGCGACCGCGTCGGCCCGATACCGCTCCAGAAGCCGCCGCGCCGTGGCGCGCGCGGCGGTCGAAACCGGCGCCGCATCACCGTCCAGCAGCGCGTCGATATCGGCCGACGGCCCCTCCAGCTCGCCGAAGTGGTAGGCACGCCCGCCGAAAAACGCCTCGAGCTCTTCCTGCGGCGATGTGAGGTTGGCGCCGTCCTCGCCCGCCGCGTCGAGGAAATTCACCAGCCCCTGCACCGCCCCCGCCAGGCGGCGGCTGTCCTCGTTGAGGTTGCGGTGGAAGCGGTCCTGCCACTCGGGCTCCAGCTCTCCGGTCTCGGCCAGGATCGCCGCGGTGGACCGGATCGCCGTCACGGTCGACAGCACCTCGTGCATGGACGCCGCGAGGTGCGGATCATGGGTCAGGCGGTCCGACAGCGACTCGACCGTACGCTCGAGCGCGTCGATGCGCCGTCGCGCATCCACGAGCAGTTCCGCCCAGCCGGGGAAGCGTCCGGCGAATTCCTCCGCGCGGTCGAGCTCGGCGCTGTGACCTCCGCGCCGTGCGGCGGCTTCGCGCAGCCCGGCCACGAGCGCGGCCTCCGCGCCCTCGCTCAGAAGGGAGGATTGCACGCCCAGCGCCTCGGCGATGGACAGCAGCAGCTTGCCGCCGATTCTCCGGCGGTTGTGCTCGATCAGGTTCAGGTAGCTGGGCGAGATCCCGGCAAGGCGGGCCAGTTCGGCCTGCTTCAGCCCGGCCATCACGCGCCGCTCCCGGATACGGGTGCCGGTGAGGGCCTCGGGCGTCATCGCCAAATCCTCCGCAATTCAAAGGCTTTCTGCACTGCCGAATAATATCTTTACAGTCCGCAACGTCAGCCTGTGTAGATATTTACAAAAAAGTTCATTCTTTCAAGACAGTTGTTGCGACGTTTTCTTTTATTGCGTGATACTGGCTTTGCACAGAAGTGCTCGCGCCGGGGAAGAGAGGAGTCCCGGGCGCACTCATGTACTGGGAGGATGACATGTCCAAGACCAACCTCACGCGCCGCGGCGTGCTGAAGACGGGTGCCGGCGCGGGCGCGGGCCTCGCGCTGCCGACGATTTTCACGGCGAGCTCGGCTCACGCCTTCACGAACGAGCCCACGGGCAGCACGGTCACGCTCGGCTTCAACGTGCCCCAGAGCGGGCCCTACGCCGACGAGGGCGCCGACGAGCTGCGCGCCTACGAACTGGCCGTCGAACACCTCAACGGCGAGGGGGATGGCGGAATGCTCCGCACCTTCAGCTCCAAGGCGCTGGAAGGCAACGGCATCCTCGGCAAGAAGGTGGAATTCGTCACCGGCGACACCCAGACCAAGTCGGACGCCGCGCGCGCATCGGCCCGCTCGATGATCGAGAAGGACGGCGCCATCATGATCACCGGCGGCTCGTCCTCGGGCGTGGCCGTGGCCGTGCAGGCGCTCTGCCAGGAGGCGGGCGTGATCTTCATGGCCGGCCTCACGCACGCCAACGACACCACCGGCAAGGACAAGCGCGCGAACGGCTTCCGCCACTTCTTCAACTCCTACATGTCGGGCGCGGCCCTCGCGCCGGTGCTGGCGAACGCCTACGGCACCGACCGCAAGGCCTATCACCTGACCGCCGACTACAACTGGGGCTACACCACCGAGCAGGCCATCAAGGAAAGCACCGAGGCGATGGGCTGGGAGACGGTGAACGCGGTGAAGACGCCGCTGGGCGCCGGCGATTTCTCGTCCTACATCACGCCGGTGCTGCAATCGGGCGCCGACGTCCTCGTGCTGAACCACTACGGCGGCGACATGGTGAACTCGCTCACCAACGCCGTGCAATTCGGCCTTCGCGAGGCGCAGGCCAACGGCAAGGACTTCCAGATCGTCGTGCCGCTCTTCTCGCGCCTCATGGCGCGGGGCGCGGGCGAGAACATCAAGGGCATCTTCGGCTCGACCAACTGGCACTGGTCCCTGCCCGACGAGGGCAGCCAGGCCTTCGTGCGCTCCTTCGGCGAGAAATACGGCTTCCCGCCGAGCCAGGCCGCGCACACCTGCTATGTCCAGACGCTGCTTTACGCGGACGCGGTCGCACGGGCCGGCAGCTTCCAGCCCTGTGCCGTGGTCGAGGCGCTCGAGGGCTTCGAGTTCGACGGGCTCGGCAACGGTCCGACCCTCTACCGGGCCGAGGATCACCAGTGCTTCAAGGACGTGCTCGTGGTGAAGGGCAAGGAGAACCCGCAATCCGAGTTCGACCTGCTGGAGATCGTCGAGATCACGCCTGTGGACCAGGTCACCTACGCCCCGGATCACCCGCAGTTCGCGGGCGGCTCGCTCGGCAGCTGCAACAACGGCGCCTGATCCAACCGCGGGGCGCGGGCGCCACGGCGCCCGCCCCTTCCCGCGCCGCCGCCGCGCGCGGCGCGTCCCGACAACATGAGAGGCGGGGGCCATGGACGCGATAATCCTGCAAATCCTCAACGGGCTCGACAAGGGCTCGGCTTACGCGCTGATCGCGCTCGGTCTGACGCTGATCTTCGGCACGCTCGGCGTGGTCAATTTCGCGCACGGCGCGCTGTTCATGATCGGCGCCTTCGTCGCCGTGACAGTGTCCTACGTGCTCGGTCTCTCCTTCGAGACGGTCGATCCCGAGCGGGTCGACTTCCTCGGCAATCCGCTCAAGGTCCAGAACACCTACATCGAAGAGTGGTTCGGGCCCCAGCTCGGCGGCGCCATCATCGACTGGTCGGTGCCCATCTCCATCCTCGTCGCGATCCCGATCATGGCCTTCGTGGGCTACGCGATGGAGCGCGGCCTCATCCGCTACTTCTACAAGCGCCCGCACGCGGACCAGATCCTCGTGACCTTCGGACTTGCGATCGTGCTGCAGGAGATCATCAAGTTCTATTACGGCGCGAACCCCATTCCGACGCCCGCGCCCGACGCGTTCAAGGGATCGTTCGATTTCGGCGTGCTGCTTGGCTTCGATCCGAACACGATCCTATACCCGTACTGGCGGCTGGTCTATTTCGGCTTCGCCATGATCGTGATCGCGGCCGTCTTCGCCTTCCTGCAATTCACCACCTTCGGCATGGTCGTGCGGGCAGGCATGGCCGACCGCGAGACGGTGGGCCTGCTGGGCATCGACATCGACAAGCGCTTCACCGTCATGTTCGCGATCGCCGCGATCGTGGCCGGCCTTGCCGGGGTGATGTACACGCCAATCCTTTCGCCCAACTACCACATGGGCATGGATTTCCTGGTGCTGAGCTTCGTGGTCGTGGTCGTGGGCGGCATGGGAAGCCTGCCGGGCGCGGTGCTCGCGGGCTTCCTTCTGGGCATCCTGCAAAGCTTCGCGTCGATGTCGGAGGTGATCTCGGTGCTGCCGGGCATCAACCAGATCATCATCTACCTCGTCGCCATCATCGTTCTGCTGAGCCGTCCGCGTGGCCTCATGGGCCGCAAGGGCGTGATGGAGGAATAAGCCAATGCTCGGACTCAACCGCAAGGATGCGACGCTTTTCCTCGTCGTCTTCGCCCTGGTGCTTTTCGCGCCCTTCCTGCTGAACCCCTTCCCGACGGAATCCGGCCTGGCGCAATTCAACGCCGGCTACCCGGACCTGATGCAGCGCTTCGTGATCTTCGGGATCTTCGCGATCGGCTTCAACATCCTGTTCGGGCTCACCGGATATCTGTCCTTCGGACACGCGGCCTTCCTCGGCGTGGGCTCCTACGCCGGGGTCTGGATGATGAAGCTGCTGACCATGAACGTGATCCCGGCGATCCTCATCTCCGTCGTGTTCGCGGGCCTGCTCTCGCTGATCATCGGCTGGATCTCGCTGCGCCGGTCGGGGATCTACTTCGCCATCCTGACGCTGGCCTTCGCGCAGATGTGCTACGCGCTGGCCTACTCGGTGCTCACGCCCGTCACGGGCGGCGAGACGGGGCTGCAACTCAGCCTCGACGATCCGCGCGTCATCGGGGCGAGCGCGACGCCCGACGGCAACATCCCCGTCCCGCACCTCTTCGGGCTGGAAATGAACGACAACACGCAGCTCGCCATGGGCGAGTGGGTGTTCACCTTCTCCGTCGGCTACTACTTCGCGGCGCTGCTCATGCTGGTCGCGTTCTACCTCGCGATCCGGCTGTTCCGCTCGCCCTTCGGGATGATGCTGCGCGCGGTGAAGTCGAACCAGCAGCGGATGAACTATACCGGTCTCAACTCCAAGCCCTATACCCTGGCCGCCTTCGTGATCTCCGGCATGTATGCCGGCCTCGCGGGCGGGCTGATGGTGGCGATGGACCCGCTTGCGGGGGCCGAGCGCATGATCTGGACCGCCTCGGGCGAGGTGGTGCTGATGACCATCCTCGGCGGCGCGGGCACGCTGATCGGGCCGGTGCTCGGCGCCGGGCTGATCAAGTATCTCGAGAACATCCTGTCGAAGATCAACAAGGGCGTGCTGGAGCAGTGGTTCGCCTTCATGCCCGACGGGCTCTCCGACATCATGGTGACCATCATCTATCCCTTCGTGGGCAAGGGCTGGCACCTCACCCTCGGCATCATGTTCATGCTCGTCGTGATCTTCCTGCCGGGCGGACTCGTGGAGGGCGGGCAGCGCATCGCGCGGCTCTTCCGCCGCAAGAAGAAGAAGACCGCGGGCTCCGGCGACGACCCGGAGCATCACCCCAAGCCCCAGCCGCACGTGGCCGAGTGAGGAATACGCATCATGGGAATCCTCGAAGTCAAGGACGTCAACAAGCGCTTCGGCGGCCTGAAGGCGCTTTCCGAAGTCAATCTCTCGGTCCGGGAGAACACCGTTCACGCCATCATCGGACCGAACGGCGCGGGCAAGTCCACGCTGCTGAACTGCCTCGTGGGCAAGCTGATCCCCGACACCGGCTCGGTGATGTTCGACGGCCAGTCGGTGCTGGGGCGCAAGCCCTACGAGATCAACCAGATGGGCATCTCGCGGGTGTTCCAGACGCCCGAGATCTTCGGCGATCTCACCGTGCTCGAGAATGTCATGATCCCGTGTTTCGCCAAGCGTGACGGGATGTTCCGGATGCACGCCTACGAACACATGCTGGACGAGCACGACCTTGTCGCCAAGGCAGAGGAAATGCTGCACGACGTCAACATGCTGGACAAGCGCAACATGCACTCCGCATCGCTGTCGCGGGGGGACAAGCGCCGGCTGGAGATGGCGATGTGCCTGGTGCAGGAGCCGCGCCTCCTGCTTCTGGACGAGCCGACCGCGGGCATGAGCCGCGCCGACACCAACAACACGATCGACCTTCTGAAGGAGATCAAGGAGAAGCGCGACATCACCATGGCGATCATCGAGCACGACATGCACGTCGTCTTCAGCCTCGCCGAGCGGATCACCGTGCTCGCCCAGGGCACGCCGCTGGTCGAGGACACGCCCGAGAACATCAAGGGCCATCCGAAGGTGCAGGAAGCCTATCTCGGCGAAGCCGCGTAAGGAGACTCTGTCATGAACGTCAAACCCGACTTCTCCAAGAACGCCAACATGGCCGAGACGGCGCCCGCCTTCCTCTCGGTCTGGGACATGCACGCCTATTACGGCGAAAGCTACATCGTGCAGGGCATCAGCTTCAACGTCCACGAGGGCGAGATCCTGGCGCTGCTCGGCCGCAACGGCGCGGGCAAGACCACCACCCTGCGTTCGCTGGCGCGGCTCGACAACCCGCAGGTGACCCACGGGGAGCTCTGGCTCGACCACCAGCCTCTGCACAGAATGAAGGCCCACGAGGCCTCGACCATCGGCGGGCTGGGCCTGGTGCCGGAGGATCGGCGAGTCATCGCTGGCCTGACGGTCGAGGAAAACCTGCAGCTGGCGCAGATCGCGCCGCCTGTTGGCTGGTCGCTCGAGCGGATCTACGATCTTTTTCCGCGTCTCGGGGAGCGCCGCAAGCAGGAAGGCGTGACGCTGTCGGGGGGCGAGCAGCAGATGCTGGCGATCGCCCGCGCGCTCGCGCGCGACATCAAGCTGCTGCTTCTGGACGAGCCCTACGAGGGTCTCGCCCCGGTGATCGTGGACGAAATCGAGCGCACGCTTCACACCGTGAAGGAGCAGGGGATGACGACGATCCTGGTGGAGCAGAACGCGGTGCGCGCGCTGCAACTGGCCGACCGGGCCGTCATTCTTGACACGGGGTCCATCGTGTTTGACGGTTCCGCGACGGAGGTCCTCGAGAACGAGGAACTCCGCGCCGAATATCTGGCGATCTGAGCCGGATCGACCGCCCCTGGCCGGCTGGACGCGGGAACGGGCGGGAAAAAAGGACGAGGGGAGGAGCAATGACCGACACCTATCCGCCTTCCGCGGAAACCATTTCGCGCGCGCATGTCACCGCGGAAACCTACGAGAAGATGTATTCCGAAAGCGTTTCGGACCCCGAGGGGTTCTGGAAGCGCGAGGCGATGGAGCGGATCGACTGGATGACGCCCTTCACAAAGGTGAAGGACGTCAGCTTCGATTTCGGCAACGTTCACATCAAGTGGTTCGAGGACGGCACGCTGAACGTGGCGGCCAACTGCATCGACCGGCACCTCGAGACGCGCGGCGACCAGACCGCGATCATATGGGAGCCCGACGAGCCCGGCGATGACGCGCAGCACATCACCTACCGGGAGCTGCACGGGCAGGTCTGCAGGATGGCGAACGTGCTCAGGTCGCTCGGTATCGGCAAGGGCGACCGCGTCGTGATCTACCTGCCGATGATCCCCGAGGCGGCCTACGCGATGCTCGCCTGCGCACGCATCGGCGCGATCCATTCGGTGGTCTTCGCGGGCTTCTCGCCCGACGCGCTGTCGGCCCGCGTCAACGGGTGCGACGCGAAGCTGGTCATCACCGCGGACAGCGCACCGCGCGGCGGCCGCAAGACCAAGCTCAAGGACAACGTGAACCAGGCGCTGCTGCGCGACTTCGACGAGGTCAAATGCCTTGTCGTGCGGCGCACCGGCGACCAGGTGGCCTGGCGCTCCACGGGCGATTACTGGTGGCACGAGGAGGCCGAGAAGGTCGACGACGACTGCCCGCCCGCGGAAATGAACGCGGAGGATCCGCTCTTCATCCTCTACACCAGCGGGTCGACCGGCCAGCCCAAGGGGGTCGTGCACAGTTCGGGCGGCTATCTCCTCCATGCCGCGATCACGCAGCAGATCACCTTCGACTACCACGACGGCGACATCTTCTGGTGCACCGCGGACGTGGGCTGGGTGACGGGGCACAGCTACATCGTTTACGGGCCGCTGGCGAACGGCGCCACGACGCTGATGTTCGAGGGCGTGCCCACCTACCCCGACGCGAGCCGCTTCTGGCAGGTCTGCGAAAAGCACAAGGTCAATCAGTTCTACACCGCGCCCACCGCGATCCGCGCGCTGATGGGCCAGGGCGACGAGTTCGTCACGAAATGCGATCTGTCGTCGCTGCGCATTCTCGGGACCGTGGGCGAGCCCATCAACCCCGAGGCGTGGAACTGGTACAACACGGTCGTCGGCAAGGGGAATTGCCCGATCGTGGACACCTGGTGGCAGACCGAGACCGGCGGCCATCTCATCACGCCGCTGCCCGGCGCCCATGCCACGAAGCCCGGCTCGGCCATGCGGCCCTTCTTCGGCGTCCAGCCCGTGGTTCTGGATCCGCAGTCGGGTGAGGAAATCGATGATTTGCCCGCCGAGGGCGTGCTGGCGCTGAAGGACAGCTGGCCCGGCCAGATGCGCACCGTCTGGGGCGATCACAGCCGCTTCGAGGCGACCTACTTCCAGCAATACAAGGGCCACTATTTCACCGGTGACGGCTGCCGGCGCGATGCGGATGGCGATTACTGGATCACCGGGCGCGTGGACGACGTCATCAACGTCTCGGGCCACCGCATGGGCACCGCGGAGGTCGAATCGGCGCTGGTTGCGCACGCCAAGGTGGCCGAGGCCGCCGTCGTCGGATACCCGCACGCGATCAAGGGTCAGGGGATCTATTGCTACGTGACGCTCATGAACGATGTCGAGCCCTCGGACGAGCTGCGCAAGGAACTGCGCGACTGGGTCCGCCAGGAGATCGGGCCGATCGCGTCTCCCGACCTCATCCAGTGGTCGCCGGGCCTGCCCAAGACGCGCTCGGGCAAGATCATGCGCCGCATCCTGCGCAAGATCGCCGAGAACGATTACGGCAGCCTTGGCGACACCTCGACCCTCGCGGACCCCGGCGTGGTGGACGATCTGATCGACAACCGGATGAACCGGGAGTGATCCCGCGCGGCGCGCGCCCAGAGTGTGCGCCGCTTGATCGCGGTCATTGCGCGAGGGTGGCTTGAGGCGCACCCTTGCGACCGATCGAAAGGAGATCCCCGATGCGACGACTGTCCCTCGCCTTCACCTGCACCGCGATGCTGGCCGTTTCGGCATGCGAGAACCTCACCCGAGAGGAGAGGGTCGTCGTCGGCGGGCTGACCGGCGCGGCGGTCGGGCTCATCACCGCGCGGGAACTGACCGACGACGACGACTGGGTCATCATCGGCACGCTGACCGGCGCGGCCGCCGGCGCGCTCATCGCCCGCAACCGGGACACCGGTCGGTGCGCCTACGCCACGCGCGGCAGCGGCTACCGCGTGGCCCCCTGCTGAAATCCGGGACGCGTTAAGGTTTCGTCAAGGCGCGCCTGCGACAAGGGGTGCGGGGGTTCGAACGGAACGAAAGCGTGTCCCGATGTCCTTTCTGGGGTCTTCCATCTTTCAAGCCGCGCCGCACGCCGCCACCTACCCGCTCTCGCTTCCCGCGGCCCCTGCGCCGCAGGCCACCGACACCCGCGTGGCTCCGACACGAGGTGGCGACGGCGCCGGTCTTGATCACGACCTGCGCCGTTACGGCGCGCCCCAACGCGCCCGCCGCGACGGCCACAGCGCGCCGCCCTCGATCCTGCAGATGAAAATCGACAGCCTGCTTCGCGAACAGGCCGAACGGCGTGCGGACGAAGCGGCTGCGGCCGCCGCGCGAAATCCGTACCAGCGGACCGACGCGGCGGCCCTGCGTCCCGACTTGGTCGTCGGGGCAGACACCGAAACGCCGGCCGAGGACCGCGAAGGCGCAGGGGCCGCTCGCGCCGGCACGCCGCCGGCCGTGACCCCGACCGACGCCCTCGGCGCCCCGCGGAAGGGGGCCTGAGCCGGCGATCACGCCGCTTTCCTCGCCCCGGGCCATGCCCTATACACGGCCAAATCAGGAGGGGGCGGCGCCGGGCGGGCACGCCCCGGGGCAATGGCCGAGGACGACATGACGACACACACGCACGACGACGACGTGGCCTTCATCCGCGCGCTGGCCGAACTGCTGCGGGAAACCGATCTCACCGAGATCCAGGTGGACCGGGCCTACGGCGAGGCGGACACGCTGAGCGTCGTGGTCAGCCGCGCAACGCAGGCGCAGCCCCAGCTCGTGCAGGCCCCTGCCCCGGCCCCCGCGCCGTCGCCGGCCCCCGCGCGGGACGCCGCCGCGCCCGCCGAGGCCGCCACGCCCGACGACCTTGCCAGCCACCCGGGCGCCGTGACCTCGCCCATGGTGGGCACGGTGTACATGCAGCCCGAGCCCGGCGCCCCGCCTTTCGTGAGCGTCGGCACCGGCGTCTCCGAAGGTGATACCCTGCTCATCGTCGAGGCGATGAAGACCATGAACCACATCCCCGCGCCGCGCGCGGGCACGGTCAAGCGTATCCTCGTCGAGGACGGCTCGGCGGTGGAATACGGCGCACCCCTCGTGATCATCGAGTGAGCCGCGCCATGTTCGACAAGGTCCTCATCGCAAACCGGGGCGAAATCGCGCTTCGCGTGATCCGTGCCTGCCGCGAGATGGGTATCGCCAGCGTCGCGGTCCATTCCACGGCCGACGCCGACGCGATGCATGTGCGCATGGCGGACGAAAGCGTCTGCATCGGTCCGCCCTCCGCGACGCTGAGCTACCTGTCGGTGCCGGCGATCATCTCCGCCTGCGAGGTCACGGGCGCGCAAGCGATCCATCCGGGCTACGGTTTCTTGTCCGAGAATGCGCAGTTCGTCCAGATCGTCGAGGATCACGGCCTCACCTTCATCGGCCCGTCGGCCGAACACATCCGCATCATGGGCGACAAGATCACCGCCAAGGACACGATGAAGGCGCTCGGCGTGCCTTGCGTGCCCGGCTCGGAGGGGGGTGTCACCTCGCTCGAGGAGGCGCGCGCGCTCGGCGCGGAGATCGGCTATCCGGTGATCGTGAAGGCGACCGCGGGCGGCGGAGGACGCGGCATGAAGGTCGCCCGCTCGTCCGAGGAGATGGAGCGCGCGTTTCGCACCGCCCGCGCCGAGGGCAAGGCCGCGTTCGGCAACGACGAGGTCTATATCGAGAAATACCTGACCACCCCGCGCCACATCGAGGTTCAGGTCTTCGGCGACGGCAAGGGCCACGCCGTGCATCTGGGCGAGCGCGACTGTTCGCTCCAGCGGCGCCACCAGAAGGTTTTCGAGGAGGCGCCGGGCCCCTGCATCAGCCCCGAGGAGCGCGCGCATATCGGCAAGGTCTGCGCGGACGCCGTGGCCCGGATCGGCTATTCCGGCGCGGGCACCATCGAGTTTCTCTACGAGGCGGGCGAATTCTATTTCATCGAGATGAACACGCGCCTTCAGGTCGAACACCCCGTGACCGAAGCGATCTACGGCGTCGATCTCGTGCGAGAGCAGATCCGCGTGGCCGAGGGCTATCCGCTGTCCTTCACGCAGGACGACCTCACCATCAACGGCCACGCCATCGAGGTGCGCATCAACGCGGAGCGCCTGCCGGATTTCGCCCCGTCCCCGGGGCGCATCACCCAGTATCACGCGCCGGGCGGGCTGGGCGTCCGGATGGATTCCGCGCTTTACGACGGCTACGTGATCCCCCCCTTCTACGACAGCCTGATCGGCAAGCTCATCGTGCACGGGCGTGACCGGGCAGAGGCGATGGCGCGGCTGAACCGCGCCCTCGGAGAGCTTATCGTGGACGGCGTGGACACCACGATCCCGCTTTTCCGACGCCTGCTCGACGCGCCGGCCGTGCAATCGGGCGATTACACAATCCACTGGCTGGAGACATGGCTGGAGACGACCCTCGACGCCTAGCGCAGGGCGTGCCATGACCGGCCCGCCACCCGCCCGGCAGGACGTCGCGCTGACGCCCGAACTCGTCCTGCACGCCTACGCGATGGGGCTTTTCCCCATGGCCGAGCACCGGGAGGACGACACCGTCTTCTGGGTGGACCCGAGACGCCGGGGCGTCTTCGAACTCGATCGCTTCCACATCTCCCGAAGCCTGGCCCGGCGGATGCGGCGCGGCGGCTTCTCGGTGACCGTCGATACCGCTTTCGAGGCGGTCATGGACCGCTGTGCCGACCGCTCCGAGACATGGATCAACGACGAGATCCGGCGCCTTTACGTCGCCCTGCATCGCATGGGCCACGCTCATTCGCTGGAAATCTGGATGGATGGCGCGCTTGCTGGCGGGGTTTACGGGGTAACCCTGGGGGCGGCCTTTTTCGGCGAAAGCATGTTCTCGCGTCGGACCGACGCCTCCAAGATCGCGCTCGCCTACCTTGTGGACCGGCTGCGGCTTGCGGGATTCCTGCTGTTCGACACCCAGTTCCTGACGCCACATCTCGCCTCGCTCGGCGCGGTGGAGATCTCTCGCGCAGAGTATCATCGCCGCTTGCGCGCGGCCCTCGAGGAAACGGCCGATTTCACAGCGCCGGCGCTGCCGGCCACGCCTCAGGACGTGGTGCAGCGCAATACCCAGACGTCGTAGCGCGCGTGATCGAGCGCGTTGAGCGCGGGCGAGGCCGCGGTCATCCAGCCGGCGAAGACGGGCTCCGCCTTGCCGTCCTCCCGGATGACGACATACGCCCAGGCATCGCCGGAAGGATCGCCCTCCGGGTAGCGGCACTCGCGAAGAGAGATCTCGAGCCGCCCGAGCGTGACCCGCGCCCCGTTCACGAGGGTCACATCCTCGACCGTGCCGCTGATCTTGTCGAGCCCACGCAGCACGGCGCCGGTGCCGCGTTCGGCCGCTTCCTGCGCCGCGGAGGCGACGGGAAGCCCGGCGAGCGCCAGCATGAAAGCCGTCCTGCGGATCACTCGTCGCCCTCTGTGAAGAACTTCAGGAGAAGCGTCACGAGGCTCACGGAGCTCTGGGTGTCGATGATCTCTTCCCCCGGTTCCAGGTAGAACAGCGACCCGCCCGGCGAAATCTCGACGTAGTTGCCGCCGAGGAGGCCCTCAGAGGCGACGAGGATCGCGCTGTCGTCGGGGATCTGCACGCCCTCGCGCACGGTGAAGACCGTGTCGGCCCGGTAGGTTTCGGGATTGAGGCTGATATCCGTCACGGTCCCGATCTTCACGCCGGCAAGGCGCACGTCGGTACCCACGCCCACGCCTTCGAGCGAACGGAAACTCGCGGTCAGCGGATAGGACCCGCCGTCGCGGGAAAAGCCGGTGATCTGGGCCGCGTAGACGACGAAACCGATGGCCGCCGCAAGGACCACGCCGCCCACGAGACTTTCCGCCCGGTGGTCAGACATCGCGTCTACTCCGGGGTCCAGGGCTCGTAGTCGCGCTGCTCGTCCGGCGCGACGCGGCGGATCGAGCCTCGCGGCGCATAGGCAAGCGGCGTGCCGGTGAGATTCTCCTGATGAGGTTTTTCCCACGGCTTGTGAGGCAGCGGCCGGTCAGTCGGCGGCTCGTCCCATGTGCGGTGCAACCATCCATGCCAGTCCGGGTCCACGCGGCTTGCCTCGGCTTCGCCGTTGAACACCACCCAGCGGCGGCTGTCGTCGCGGTTGCGGTAGAACACGTTGCCCTGCGTATCCTCGCCCACCCGCTCGCCATGACGCCAGGTGAAGAACTGCGTGCCAAGCGTCTGGCCATTCCACCAGGTGACCGATCGGTTCAGGAAACTAAGGATGCCCATCGACGCCTCCGGATATCACCTGTTCCATATGGACCAGCGCGCAGGCAAGGTCCAGTGGTGCGCCGCGCGGCATTCACGATGCCGGCAAGAGCCGCGTGCCGCGGCGCCACAGGATCGCCGCGCCGAACCGCTTCGGCCGCCGCGAAGGCGGGCCGGAGCATCCGACACAGGCACCCCATATCGCTGAAAGCGCCATGAGCACGCCACCGCGGTCGATGGCCGTTCCGATCTTGGATCCGGTCTGCGCGTTCTCCCGGCCTCAGCCGGCGCTCG
The DNA here is from genome assembly GCF_041365695.1 of Rhodosalinus sp. 5P4. NCBI lineage: Bacteria > Pseudomonadati > Pseudomonadota > Alphaproteobacteria > Rhodobacterales > Paracoccaceae > Rhodosalinus > Rhodosalinus sp. 5P4. The sequence continues at coordinate 500,587 of NZ_JBGFSJ010000002.1, read as the reverse complement.
CGCCTTCCTTCTTCTGGTCGGCGTAGATCATCAGCGGTTTGGCGTCGGAGGTCGCCGCCTCTTCGTTGACCACGACCTCGGTGACGGAGTCCATGCCGGGGAGCTCGAACATGGTGTCGAGCAGGATGTCCTCGAGGATGGACCGCAGACCCCGCGCCCCCGTCTTGCGGCGGATCGCGCGCTTGGCGATCGCCTGAAGCGCCTCGTCCGTGAAGGTGAGTTGCACGTCCTCGAGCTCGAAGAGCCGCTGATACTGCTTGACGAGCGCGTTCTTCGGCTGGGTCAGGATCGTCACCAGCGCATCCTCGTCCAGATCCTCGAGCGTGGCGATGACCGGCAGACGGCCGACGAATTCGGGGATCAGGCCGAATTTCAGCAGATCCTCGGGCTCGAGCGCCGTGAAGATCTCTCCCACGCCGCGCTCGTCCGGGGCGCGCACATCGGCCCCGAAGCCCATCGCCGAGCCCTTGCCGCGCTGTGCGATGATCTTGTCGAGCCCCGCGAAGGCCCCGCCGCAGATGAACAGGATGTTCGTCGTGTCCACCTGCAGGAATTCCTGCTGCGGATGCTTGCGCCCGCCCTGCGGCGGCACGGACGCCACCGTGCCTTCCATGAGCTTCAGCAAGGCCTGTTGCACGCCCTCGCCCGACACGTCGCGCGTGATCGAGGGGTTTTCCGACTTGCGCGTGATCTTGTCCACCTCGTCGATGTAGACGATGCCGCGCTGCGCCCGCTCGACGTTGTACTCGCTGGCCTGAAGGAGTTTCAGGATGATGTTCTCGACGTCCTCGCCGACATAGCCCGCCTCGGTGAGCGTGGTGGCGTCGGCCATGGTGAACGGCACGTCGAGGATGCGGGCGAGCGTCTGGGCAAGCAGCGTCTTGCCGCAGCCGGTGGGGCCGATCAGCAGGATGTTGGACTTGCTGAGTTCGATGTCGCCGGATTTGGCCGCGTGGTCGAGGCGCTTGTAGTGGTTGTGCACCGCCACGGCGAGCACGCGCTTGGCCATGGCCTGGCCGATCACGTAATCATCGAGCACGTCGGAAATCTCGCGCGGGGTCGGAACGCCGTCGGTGCTTTTCAGCCCGCCGCCCTTCGTCTCCTCGCGGATGATGTCCATGCAGAGTTCGACGCATTCATCGCAGATGAACACCGTCGGCCCCGCGATCAGTTTGCGCACCTCGTGCTGGCTCTTGCCGCAGAACGAGCAGTATAGCGTGTTCTTGCTGTCGCCGCCGGAGTTCGTCGCCATATCACACCTTTCGGGCCGCTGTGTCTTTTTCGGGCGCCGCGGCGGGCCGCGGCTTCGGCCTTCCTGTCGGAGCAGCTTAGGTCAGCCACCCACCGGCCACAACGCCAAATTTCCGGCCGGTTCGCCTTCGGAACAGAGACGGTTAACGATCAGGCGTCCGTCTCGGTCTCGGCGCGCTTCTGAACGATCTCGTCGATGATGCCCCATTCCTTCGCGTCCTCGGGCGACATGAAATAATCGCGCTCGAGGGCGGTTTCGATCTTCTTGAGCGTCTGCCCGGTGTGGTGGACGTAGATGTCGTTCAGCCGGCGCTTGAGCTTAAGCGTTTCCTCGGCGTGGATCATGATGTCCGTCGCCTGGCCCTGATAGCCGCCCGAGGGCTGATGCACCATGATCCGGCTGTTTGGCAGCGAGAAGCGCATGCCGGGCGCGCCCGCGGCAAGCAGGAGCGAGCCCATCGAGGCCGCCTGCCCGATCACCAGCGTGGACACCTTGGGCTTGATGTACTGCATGGTGTCGTAGATCGAGAGCCCCGAGGTCACCACGCCGCCCGGGCTGTTGATGTACATCGAGATTTCCTTGGACGGATTTTCCGCCTCGAGGTGGAGCAGCTGCGCCACGATGAGGCTGGACATCCCGTCATGCACGGGCCCGGAAACGAAGATGATGCGCTCCTTCAGGAGCCGCGAGAAGATATCGTATGCGCGCTCGCCCCGGCTGGTCTGCTCGACCACCATCGGAACCAGGGTATTCATGTATGTCTCGAAGGGATCGGTCATCTGGGGCTGCCTGCCTTGTGTGCTGGGACGTCGTGGCGTCGTCGGTCTGTGGGAGTCTTAGTGTTGCACCGGGGGGGCTGCAAGGGGCGGCACGGCTCCGGCACGGGCGTTTGATCCGCGCGGCCCGGGCATTAGCTCTCTGCCGGTCGTGGAGGGTCCGATCATGCAGGCACTCACCCAGTTTCCACCGGCCCGGGCGGCCGGCCTCGCGCGGCTCGCGCGGTTCGTCCCGCGCGCCGGCACGGACTATGCGCGGCGGCGCAATGTCGATCTGGGTCCCGGCCGGCACGACCATGTCTCGGGGTTGTCGCCCTGGCTGCGCCGCAGGCTCGTGACCGAGGAGGAACTGCTTGCCTCCGTGCTCGGGCGGCATTCGCCGGTCGCGGCCCGCAAATTCGTGGAGGAGGTGTTCTGGCGCGCGTACTGGAAAGGCTGGCTGGAAAGGCGCCCGGCGGTCTGGACGAGCTACCGCGCGGGCCTCTTGCGTGCACTCGACCGCGTGCAGACCGAGGCGGGCCTTCGCCAGGACTGGGCGGCCGCCTGCCGCGGTGAAACCGGCATCGACTGCTTCGACGCCTGGGCGCGGGAGCTCGCCACGACGGGCTATCTGCACAATCACGCGCGGATGTGGTTCGCCTCGATCTGGATCTTCACGCTGCGCCTTCCGTGGGAGCTTGGCGCCGATGTCTTCCTGCGCCACCTGCTCGACGGCGACCCGGCCTCCAACACGCTTGGATGGCGGTGGGTCGCCGGGCTCCAGACGCCGGGCAGGACGTATCTCGCGCGTCCCGGGAACATCGAGAAATGCACCGGCGGCCGCTTCCGGCCCGAAGGGCTCGCCGCCGCGGCGCCTGCGCTCGAGGGTCCGCCGGCCCCGCCGCCGCGCCCCGTGCCCGAAAGCGGCCGCTGGGATCCGGGCCGGGCCACGGGGCTTCTGCTTACCGAGGAAGACCTTGCGCCCGGCCCCCTTTTCGAGGCGGGGCTCGCGCCGCGGGCGACGGCGGTGCTCAGTTCGGTCGACGGGCTTTCGCCGCTCGCCGTCGCGCCCCATCTGCTTGCATTCGTGGAGGGCGCGATCGACGACGCCACCGCGCGGTGGGCGGCAAGGCTCGGCCCGGTGACGCGTCTTTCCTGCGCCGACGACATCGCGGAATGGGCGGCCGCGAACGGGATAGAGCAGGTCGTCACGCCCTACCCGCCCGTGGGACCCGCCGCCGATGCGCTTGCAGGGCGGGACGTGATCCGCATCCTGCGCCCCTACGACGCCGCGGCTTGGCCCCATGCCACGCAGGGCTTCTCCAGCTTCAGGGCGCGCATCCCTTCGCTGCTGGACGGGATCGGCCGACCCGCGGCCTGAAACGACGAGGGGCCGCCCCGAAGGACGGCCCCCGCATGCCGCGCACGCAGCGGTTCAGCCGAACATGTCGGTCGTGATGCCGGAATACCAGCCGAGGCTTTCCTCGTAGGTCTGGCGGCGCAGATCGGCGGGTTCGCCCGTGTCGCTGATGAAGCCGTCGACCTTGGCGATCTTCTCGTCCGTCGCCTCGTAGGTCGCGCCCACCTTCACGCCGTCGTCGGTGTCGATGAGCGACCAGCAGGTGTTGGAGAACTTGGCAGGGAACACGGTCGCCCCGGTGAGCGCGCCGCGGATCGCCATCGCCGCCACCTTGGCCTGGCTGTTGGCCGAGTAGCCCGATTTCGGCATGTCGCCCTGGTCGGTCGCATCGCCGAGGATATGCACGTCCTCGTCGAGGCGCGAGACCATCGTGTGGCCCGAGACCGGCGCCCAGTTCCCTTCGGTCAGGCCCGCCTCGTGGCAGATCCGGCCGGCCTGCTGCGCGGGGATGACGTTGCACGCGTCGACCTGCTCCACCATGCCGTCGATGTTGACCGTCATCTCGGCGGGGTTCACCTCGACGTTGTCGCCGCCGAAATCGGGCCCGATCCGCGAGATCATGCCGGGATAGTGCTTCTGCCAGCCCTCCTCGAAGAGCGCCTGCTTGGAGAAGTTCGCCTTCGGGTCCACGATCAGGATCTTGGCCGTCGGGTTCTGTGCCTTCAGCAGATGCGCCACCATCGAGACCCGCTCATAGGGGCCGGGCGGGCAGCGGTAGGGGTTGGGCGGCGCCACCATGGCGTAGAGCCCGCCCTCGGGCATGGCCTCCACCTGGGATTTCAGCAGCGCGGCCTGGGTGCCGCCCTTGTAGGCATGGGGCATCGTGTCCTGGTCGTCGATGCTCCAGCCCGGGACGGAGCCATCGACGAAATCGATGCCGGGGCTCAGGATCAGCTTGTCGTAAGGCAGCGACGCGCCGCTCGCGAGCGCGACGGTCTTGGCGTCGCGGTCCACGCCCACGGCCCAGTCGTGCACGACGTTGATGCCATAGTCGCTGGCGAGCTTGTCGTAGGAGTGCGCGAGGCTGTCATACTCGCGGAACCCGCCGATGTAGAGGTTCGAGAAGAAGCAGGTGTAGTAGCTGCGCGCAGGCTCGATCAGCGTCACATCGATCGCGCCGTCGCTGTCCTTGGCGATGTAGCGCGCGGCCGTGGCGCCGCCCGCGCCGCCGCCCACCACGAGCACACGGGGCTTGCCCTGTCCCAGCACGGCCGGCGCGTAGAGCGACGCCGCGGCCGCGGCGCCGGTGCCGATGAAGGCACGTCTGTTGAGTGTCATGAGGTCTCCTCCCTTGGCGTGTCGCCGGGCGGTTCACTCCGCCTCGGCGAAATACGCGGCAAGTGCCGCGATCTCCTCGTCGGACAAGCGCCCGGCCATCATCTGCATCACCGGATGCGGCCGGATCTTGCGCTTGTAGGCGTGCATCGCCACGACGAAATCCTCTTCCGGCCAGCCGGTGATCGCGGGGATGCCTTCGTCGGCCCCGTCGCGCCGGTGGCAGGTCGTGCACTCGGATGACAGATATTCTCCGTAGGCCGGATCGCCGACAATCTCGAGGGTGTCCGGCGGCAGGTCCACTTCGCGCGGCAGCGCGGTGGGTTCGGCCTCGGGGATGTTGGCCGGATCCGCGGAATAGACCCGCAGATAGGCGAGCACATCCGCGCGGTCCTCCGGCGCATCCAGCCCGGCGAAGTTCATGCGCGTCCGGGACACGAGCGCGCGGGGATTTTCCAGATACGGATCAAGGGTGTCGAACGTCCACACGAGCCCGTCGGCCCCCATGCGCGCCAGCCCCTCGGAATAGCGGTAATCCGCGATCTCTCCGGCCTTGCGGCCGAAGATGTTGTTGAGATGGGGGCCGATGCGGTTCTCCGCACCGGCCCCGACCTGATGACAACTTGCGCAGTGACGCGCGAAAAGCGTGGCGCCACTGTCTGCATCGCCGATCGGGCGCGTTTCCTCCTCCGCATGGACACCGGTCGCAAGAAGCGTCGCGGCGAAAAGCGTTATCGAAAGAAGCGGCCCTTGCGTCATCAATTCTCCGAATAGGTCTTGAGATACTCGGTGACGGCAGCGATGTCCTCGTCGTTCCTGAGGCCCGCGAAGGCCATCTTGGTGCGCTGGACGTACTCTCTCGGATTGGCCAGGAACTTCGCCAGCGTCTCCTCGTTCCAGACGCCGCCCTCTTCGCCCATCTCGAGCAGGGTGTTGGAGTAGCGGAAGCCATCGATGCCGCCCATCTCGCGCCCGAAGAGGTCGTTGAGATGCGGACCTGTGCGGTTCTGCGCGTTCTCGCCCACCTGGTGGCAGGCCTGGCATTGGCGGAACACGCTTTCCCCGTCCTCGGCGAGGGCCATGTCGATCTCCATCGCGGCGGTCTCTGCCTCCGGTGCGGTCTCGGTCATGTCCCCAGTGTCCTCGGCGACGGCCGCCGTGTCCACTGTTTCTTCACCCGAAGATCCCGTCCCGGTCTGGGCCGCGGCTTCCTCCTGCTCGGGATCCACGGGCGTCACGCCAAGATCCGTGGCCCGCAACGTGATCTCGACCTCGTCCTTGCAGTTTTCCATGCAAGGCTCGGTCCGCCAGATCGTGTATTCCGTCTCCGGCCTGTCATCGATGATGAACCCGTCTGCGTTGGGCATCTCGATCTCGGCGAAGTTCTCGTTCGTGAGCACGAAGTCGTCTTCCACGAGGAAGTTCGAGTAGAGCAGGTAGGCCGTGATCGCGTAGACCTCGTCGGTGCTGAGCGACTGGGCGTTGCCGTAGGGCATGGACCGATGGACGTAGTCCCACACGGTCGAGAGATACGGCCAGTAGCTGCCGATGGTCTTGACCGGATCCTCGCTCGCCAGCGTGCCCTCGCCACCCGAAAGCGGCGGCCAGTTGCCCAGCCCCTCGGCGAAATCGCCGTGGCAGGCCGCGCAATAGGTCAGGTAAGCCTCCTCGCCCTCCATGACCGAGCCGGAGCCCGGCGGAAGGCCCTGGCCGTCGGGACGCACGTCGACGTCCCATGCCGCCAGTTCCTCGGGCGCGGCGGGGCGCCCGATCCCGTACCTGCCGTCATGGGTCGCCTCGTCCGCCTGCGCGGCGGCAACCATGAAGCCAAGATCCGGATTCGACGGCCCGGCCGAAAGACGCGGCGCGTCGGTGGGTATCGGGCTCACGAACCGATCCGCGAAGTTGTGGGCCGCGATGAGCACGACCGCGGTGCCCGCGAGCGCCGTTCCGGTAAGCTTAAGAGACTTCGACATTTTCGGCCTCCCCGTTCGGCTTCACGTGCCAGGTCTGGATACAGTTGTTGTGGTAGATCGAGTTCAGCCCGCGCACCTCGCGCAGCTGCGCCTTGGTCGGCTGGACGTACCCCGTCTCGTCCATTGCGCGGGACTGGAGCAGCATCTCCTCGCCGTCCCAGTTGGTGTCGAGGTAGAAGCGGGTCAGCGCCTTCGGATCGCCCTGCTTGGCGAGCCGCGCGGTCTCCCACGTCTTGCCGCCATCCTTCGAGACGTCGACGCGGGTGATGCGGCCGTGACCCGACCACGCCATCCCGGTGATGACGAGCGGCCCGGCGCCGTGCGTGATCGGCATCTGCGGGCTCGGCGAGGTGATGACCGATTTCGCGTCCATCACCCAGGTCCACTTGCGCGCGGTCCCGTCCTCGAGAACGTCGGTGTATTTCGACGTCTCCTCGCGGCTTTCCACGGGGCCGTCCATGACCTCCACGCGGCGCAGCCACTTCACCCACATGTTGCCTTCCCAGCCCGGCACCACGAGGCGCACGGGGTAGCCGTGCTCCTTGCGCAGAGCCTCGCCGTTGGCCTTGAAGGCCACGAGAACGTCGTCCAGCGCCTTGTCCATCGGGATGGAGCGGCCGTTCGAGGAGGCGTCGGCGCCCTCGACGAAGACCCACTTGTCGGACAGATCGCCCGCGGCGTCGAGACCGGCCTCCTGCAGCAGCGTGCGCAGCGGCACGCCGGTGTATTCCATGTTGTGGATCATGCCGTGGGTGTACTGCGCACCGTTAAGCTGCGCGCCGGCCCACTCCATGCCCGTGTTGGCCGCGCATTCGCAGAAATAGACATGATTCTCGCGCGGGAAGCGCTCGAGATCCTCGTAGGAGAAGACAAGCGGCGTATCCACGAGGCCGTTGATCATCAGCCGGTAATCCGGCTTGGCCAGCTCGATCGCGCCCGAATGGTGCCGCTCGAACGCACAGCCCTGCGGCGTGATCGTCCCCTCGAGCGCGTGGATCGGCGTGAAGTTGATCGAGCTGATCGTGTCGGCGGTCAGCCACTCCACGTTGCGGCGGATCACGTGATCCTCGAACTTGATCGGCATCCCGTAGGGCGTGGCGTCCACCGGATCGCCCCAGCCCGAGGCCCAGGGCTGCACGTCGGTGATGAGCGGGTTGGGGCTGGCGGCATGTCCGGCCTTCGCCGCCACGGCCCCTGCCCCGGCCGCCGCGGCGCCGGTCAGGAACTGCCGGCGCGATGGCTTCGGTCCCTTGAAGCTGGTCGTCATCTCTCCATTGCTCCTCTCAGATCATCGAATTCGCTTTTGTGAATTCGACAGGCAAACTCTTGTACCGTCGACGGGCCGGCACCGTCAGGTGCCGGTCACCGTGACGGAGGTGTTGGGCTCTACCTTCACGGTCCCCTTCTGGCGAACGTGATCTTCCACGACATCCCAGATCGGCGGGCCCTCTGTCCCCTCGTTGACGCTCGCCCAGCCCGCGACGACATAGGACCGCGCCGGATCGATCGGCTCGCCGGTCTTGAGCAGCGTCATCTCGGAGATGCGCTCGCCCTGCGGCTTGGAGACGTCGATGCGGTAGCCGAGGCCGCCGAGGCGCACCATGTCCCCGCCCTGCTGGTAGTAGGGGTCGGGGTTGAAAAGGTTGTCGCCCACGTCCTCCAGCACGACCTTGAGGAATTCGCCGGTCATCTCGGTGCGGTAGGCGTTCGGGTAGGTCATCGAGGTCACGTTCCAGATATCCTCGCGGGTGATATCCTGGCCCGGGATCAGCGACGGCCCCCAGCGCACGCCGGGCGACATGGCGATCTCCGCGTCGCGCTGTTCGAGCAGCGCCTCGCAGATCAGGTCGTCCCAGGTGCCGTTGAAGTTGCCGCGGCGGTAGAGCAGGCTTTCGGTCTGGCCGATCACCTCGGAGAGCTGCGTCTCGAAGGGCGCGCGCTGTTCGTCCACCAGCGCGGTCATCTCCGGGTCGGGCTGGATCACGTCGGAGAAGATGGGAATGAGCTTGTGGCGGAAACCCATCATCTGCCCGTCGCGCACGTCGAGATCGACCCGGCTGACGAACTTCCCGTTGGAGCCGGAGGCGATCAGGATCGTGTCGCCCACGAGCACGGGCTCGGGCAGCGCATCATGCGTGTGGCCGGTCAGGATCACGTCGATGCCTGACACCTGGCCGGCCATCTTCTTGTCCACGTCGAAGCCATTGTGGCTGAGAACCACGACGAGCTCCGCCCCCTGGGCGCGGACCTCGTCCACCATCTCCTGCATGTGCTGGTCGCGGATGCCGAAACTGTAGTCGGGGAACATCCAGCCCGGGTTGGCGATCGGCATGTAGGGGAACGCCTGGCCGATCACCGCGATGTTCACGCCGCCGCGCTCGAACATCTGGTAGGGCGCGAACTCCGCCGCCGGCTCGTCCCACATCGCGTCGAAGATGTTCTGGCCGAGCGCCGCGAAGGGCAGCCCCTCGACCAGGTCGCGCACGCGCTCCTGGCCGAGCGTGAACTCCCAGTGGAAGGTCATCGCGTCGGGCCGCAGCGCGTTCATCACGTTGACCATGTCCTGGCCTTCGGTGTGATAGCAGGTGTAGCTGCCATGCCAGGTGTCGCCGCCGTCGAGCAGAAGCGCCTCCGGCCGGTCGCCCCGGATCGCGTTCACCACCGTGGACACGCGGTCCATGCCGCCCATCCGGCCATAGCTGCGCGCGAGCGAAACGAAATCGTCGTAGGTCAGCGCGTAGTGCGACGGGCTGCCATCCTCGATGCCGTAAAGCCTGCGGAACTCGGCGCCGGTGATGTGCGGCACCTCTCCCTTGTTGGGGCCAACGCCGATGTTGACCTCCGGTTCGCGGAAATAGATCGGCTTGAGCTGGGCGTGGATGTCGGTGACGTGGATCAGCGTCACGTTTCCGAACGTGTCGAAGTCCAGCAACTGGTCCTGCGTCAGCGCCTGCTGCGCGGCGAGCCTGGACCAGTTGCCGAAACCGGACGCGCCGACAAGGGCCGAGGCGGCCATGCTGGCCTGCAGGAAGTCGCGGCGGGAAATCATCTGGGTGGCGCTCCGTTGGTGTTCTCGGGGATAAAGGGTGACATGCCCCCTCCCGCGCACGGGAGGGGATATGCGTTTTTCAAGCCTTGCCGCTTACGCTTAGTTGCGGACCGACGGTCCCTCGACCGAAAGGCCGTTGCCGCGCGAGGCGACGTAGAGCTGCAGTGCGACGAAATCGTCGCTGCCCACGTCGTAGGGCACGCCGCGCGTGTCGCGGATGCAGCCATTGAAACGGTTGTGCTGCGACACGAGGTTGGCCTGCTTCAGCCGGTAGACCGGGAAGCCGTTGGTCTGTCCCTGGCTCAGGTGGTCGGCGCGGATGTAGTTGTCGTAGTTGTCCTCGTGGCAGTTCGCGCAAGCAAGCTCGAGCTGGCCGTAGCGGGTGTAGTAGATCTCCTTGCCACGCTCCCACGTGTCCTCGACGGGCCCGTCGATGGCAACGTCGACCGTCATGCCGCGGGACACCGACGCGATCAGCGCCGTCATGTTCTTCATCGGCTGACTGTCCCAACCCCAGGCCTCAGCGCCCATGCGCTCGGTCCGGCAGTCGTTGATGTACATCTCGGCCGTGTAGACCTTGCCCTTTTCCTCGTTCCATTTCGGCAACGATGCGCGAAGCCCGCGGAGCGATTCCGGCTCTTCGTGGCAGCTGGCGCAGGACTGGCCCGCGTCGCCTTCGACGGCGTTCCACGAGTCACGTCCCTGGTCTACGAAGATCATCCCCGGGTTGTCGAAATCGTCCATCTGGAGCGCCTGGGTCTCTTCCGTCCGGAATGTCCAGCCCGAGCGGATCGAGCGCAGATGACCCTTCAGATGGTCCGGCGCGGCCGTCTCGGTGACCATTTCAATCTCGCCGTTGATGATCAGGTTCGCGTCGGGATCGGCCGCCCCCAGCGTGGGAAACGCGATCGCGAGTGCCGCCGCAGCCGTCAGTGCCTTGTATCTCATCCCTGTTCCTCCCTTGGGTTCCGCCCCGCGCCGCGCGCGGGGCAGCCTTTCGCACTTCGGCTTCAGCTGACCTCGACGGACTGCACGTCCTCGTAGACGGAGCCGTCGTCGTCGTACCATGTGAAGGTGAACTCGCCCGTCTCCGGGATCGTCGCCTCGAACTCGAAATAGGGGTTGGTCGAGATCGCGGGCTCCATGGTGACGTCGATCACGTTCTGGCCGTTGAAGTCGCACGTGAAGCGATTGATGATCGAGCGCGGGATCGTGTTGCCCTCGCTGTCCTTGCGCTGGCCCGACTCCATCTTGTGGCTGATGAGAGTCTTGATGGTGGCCACTTCGCCGGCCGAAGCCGAGCGCGGGACGCGGACACGCGGTTTGACGTTTTCTGCCATCTGTCTTGTCTCCTGATCTCTCAGCCGCCGCAGCCGCCGATGGTGACTTTCACTTCCTTCGAGGTGCGGGCGAAGGAACCGTCAGCCATCTTGGCCACCGCAACGACGTCCTGGGTGCCCGCAAGGCGGATCCGCGTGCTCGCGCGGCTCGCGCCGGCCAGCGGGCCGAAATGGAAGGTGGCGACGGGCGGGGTCGGGTTGCCCGCGGCCAGCACCATGATCGATGCCGCACCGTCGGCCGCGACCTCGATCGGAACCGTGTTGCCGTTCTCGGCGATCTCGGGGGCGTTCAGCGTCACGCCGCCGTCGGCGACATCCGCGCCGCCGGTGAACTCCGCGATGAGCTCGTCCACGGTCGCCGCGAAGGCGCTGGCCGGCAGCACGGTGAGGGCCGCGGCCCCCGCCCCGAGCGCCAGGGTTTCACGTCTGGTGAAGTCCATCCTAATTCTCCTCTGATGGTTCCCGGTCGCCCCGATCACTCGTACTTGAGCGTCGACAGGAATGCGACCACGTCCTCGACTTCCTGCGCGCTCAGGAGCGGCGGAAGCGGTTCCTCGGCGGGCTTCTTGGTGAAGCCCTGGCCCGGACGGGTGAAGCCGGTCGTCTTGTAGTAGCCCGGCATGATCGTGCCCTCGTAGGTCTTCTTCGCATCCACGAGCAGGCCGCGCAGCTCCGCCGGCCCCCAGCGGTCGCCGACGCCGTCGAGCGGCGGGCCCACCTCGCCATGGAAGGGCGCTTCGTTCAGCGCCGTGACCATGTGGCAGGAGATGCAGTTGCCCTGCGACTTGGTGACCATAATCTCGGCACCACGCGCGGGGTCGCCCGGCGTGCCCGTCAGCGAAGTTTCCACCGCGCCGTATTCGCCGAAAGTCACTTCCCCGGGCGCAACGACGTCCGCCGCCGAGGCGGCCCCGGCAAGCGCGGCGAAAGCGACCCCAGCCATCAAGTTCTGCGTAAGTTTCATATTCCCTCCCATGGCTATCCCGTCAGCGTCACGCCGATAGCACTGTATACCGTAGGCCACCGCGACCCCGTGACGCAATATCAAATTCACAGAAGTGAATTATTCGGAACAATGTTCGCGGTCAGTCGGCGCTCCCGTCGTTGCGTTCCTGGATGCGGCGCGCGTGATAGCGTTGAAAATCTTCATCCCCGTCAAGCTCGTAGCGCTTCTCGTTGACCCATGTGAGCATGTCGAGCGTGGTTCCCGCCGCGAAGGCCCCCGGCATGGTGACGACCGCCGCTTCGGGGGCGGTGGCGCCCTCGGGAACCTCCTCGGGCAGGAACATCAGCGTGGGCGTGAAGAGAATCCCCCACTTGCGCGCCATCTCGCGCTCCGTCCGCGTCTCGCCGTCGAAGTCGGTCACCTCGACCGCGCCATGCAGGTTGAGCTGCACGACGAAGAAGTTCTCGTCGATGTACTCGGCGATCTCGGGACGCGGAAAGACGTCCTCGTGCATCTTGGTGCAGTAGATGCAGCCACGCTGCTCGAAGATGATCGCGAAGCGCTTGCCCTCGGCGTTGGCCTCCTCCAGATCCTCGCGCAGGTCCTTGAAGGTGTCGCGCATCCACGCCGTCTTGTGCAGCCCGTCGTCGCCGACATTGGCCGCCGCCGCCGGCAGCGCCAGCAGCACCCCCGCCAGCGCACCCATCGCCCGTGTCGCAAGTCCCGTCATCCGCATCTCCTCCCTGTCATCGTTGACGTCGCTGCGGACCTCACCCGAGGCTCGTGAAGCCGGGAAAGGCCTCGATCATCCAGTTCGCGATCCAGTTTACCGTGTTCGTGGCGATGAGTACCGCGAAAACGATCAGCATGCCGCCCATCGCCTTCTCGACATATTGCATCTTGTTCCTGTGCCGCTGAACCCAGGCGAGAAACGGCCGCGCGAAAAGCGCCGCGACGATGAAGGGCGCGGTCATGGCAAGGCCGTAGACCAGAAGCAGCAGCCCGCCGCGGAAGATGTCGCCCATGCCGCTCGCGATCATCAGGATCGAGGCGAGCGCCGGGCCCACGCAGGGCGTCCAGCCGAAGCCGAAGGCCAGACCCATCAGATAGGCGCCCAGCATGGTCGAGGGCTCCGCGCCACTTTCCAGGCGCGCCTCGCGATAGAGAAACCCGATTCGGATGACGCCGAGGAAATGCAGGCCGAACACCGCCAGGATCGCCGCCGCCACGTAGGAAAGCGGCTGGCGCCACTGCGCGAACGCCTCTCCCACCGCGGTGGCGCCCATGCCCAGCAGCACGAAGATGGTCGTGACGCCCAGCGCGAACATCACGGCGCTGAGGACGAGCCGCCGCTGCGCGCCCGGCGGGATCTCGTCGTTCCCGCGCAGTTCGGTCATGGAGATGCCCGCCATGTAACTCAGGTAGAACGGCACCATGGGCAGGATGCAGGGCGTGAAGAACGAAAGCAGACCGGCGAGCGCAGCGCCTGCAAAGGAAATCTCGAGCATCACCGCTCCTTGATCCATTCACATATTCAGAATACGTTGACTGACAGCTTGGCGTCAATCTACGGTATACATGCGCGTACAGCGATTTCTCATTGCGGCGGCCCTCGCCGGCCTTCCCGGCTTCGACGGCGGCCGCGCGGCAGAGCTTGTCATGGTCGAACAGCCGGGATGCAGCTATTGCGAGGCGTGGCATGACCAGGTCGCGCCGGAATATCCCAAGACCGCCGAGGGCCGTTTTGCGCCCCTGGTGCGCGTGCAATTGCGCGAGGGCGCGCCGGAGGGCGTGACGTTCGACCGGCCCGCCGTCTTCACCCCTACCTTCATCCTGGTGGAAGACGGCGAGGAGCTCGCCCGGATCGAGGGCTATCCGGGAGAGGATTTCTTCTGGGGGCTTCTCGGCCGGATGCTGGAAGATCACACGGATTTCAACGAGGGAGGAGACAGACAATGAAAAGAACGGTATGCGCGCTCGCGCTCGCCGCGGGGACGGGGCTGCCCGCCGCCGCGCAGGATGCATTCGTCGAATTCCGCGCGATCACGCCCGAACTCGCCATGCGCATGGCGACGGCCGCGCTGGAACACTGCCGCGCGGAAGGGTTCCAGGTCGGCGTCACCGTGACCGACCGCTTCGGCGTGCCCCAGGTCTTCGTGCGCGACCGGTTCGCCGGCGCCCACGTGCACGAGACATCCTACCGCAAGGCATGGACGGCGGCGAGTTTCGGGACGCCCACGACGGAGCTGTCCGAAGTGACCCAGCCCGGCGAGGCCACCTTCGGCATCCGCCAGCTGAGCGAGGCGCTCGCCCTCGGGGGCGGGCTGACGGTGGTCGCGGGCGAAGGTGACATGGTGGCCGCCATCGGCGTGTCCGGCGCTCCGACGCCCGCGCTCGACGACGAATGCGCCGAAGCCGGGATTGCGGCCATCGAGATGGACATCGCTTTCTGACAAAGCGCCACGCGCCGACCGCGCCTGCGCTCGAGGAGGTCCCGTTGTCTCTTCCGGTTCTCAAGCCCGACATGTCCGATGCCGAGCTCGACCGCATCGTCGAGAAGGCGGAGACGGCCTCGACGTTTCTCAAGGCGATCAGCCATGAGGGCCGCCTGATGATCCTGTGCCATCTGGTCACCGGCGAGAAGTCGGTGACCGAGCTGGAGGCATTGCTGTCGGCGCGGCAGGCGGCCGTGTCGCAGCAGCTGTCGCGCCTGCGCCTCGAAGGCCTGGTCGTTCCGCGGCGGGAGGGAAAGGCGATCTACTACCGTCTCGCCGACGACCGTCCCCGCAAGATGCTGGAGACGGTCTACGATCTCTTCTGCGCCGACGGCGACTGACCCGGCGCGCCGGGCCGGCCGCCGGACCGTTGCGCGCCGGTCTTCACGCCTGCATACTGCCCCGACGGGAGGATGCGGATGCTTGAGATGATCCCCGAAAGCTGGGCGGTCGCGCTGATCGGCGCGGGCGGCGGGATACTCCTGGGCCTCGCGGCGCGACTTGGACGCTTCTGCACGCTGGGCGCGATCGAGGATCTGCTCTACGGCGGCAGCGCGCGACGCATGCACATGTGGCTTCTCGCCATCGGCGTGGCCGTGACCGGCACTTTCGCGCTGACGGCGGCGGGCATCGTGCGCCCCGAGCTCAGCTTCTACTACGCGATCGAATGGATGCCGCTCGCCTCCATCCTGGGCGGCCTTGCCTTCGGCTATGGCATGGCACTCGCCGGGAATTGCGGCTACGGCGCCATCGCGCGGCTGGGCGGCGGCGACCTTCGCAGCTTCGTCATCGTGCTGGTGATGGGCGTCTCGGCCTATGCGGTGCTGATGGGCCCTCTCGCACCGTTGCGCGACCTGCTCTTCCCGCAACGCGACGTGACAGGCGTCGCGCCCGCGCTCCCCGCGCTTGCCGAGGCATGGACGGGCGTGCCGGCCGTGGCGGTCGGACTTGCCGCGGGGCTCGCGCTTTGCGCCCTGGCGCTTGCCTCGCGGGAGTTGCGCGGCGACGCCTCTTCGGTCTTCTGGGCCGGGATGGTGGGCGTGGCGGTGGTCGCGGGCTGGGCGGGCACGACCTGGGTGGCCACCACGGGCTTCGAGGCGCTGCCGGTCCAGTCGCATTCCTTCTCCGCGCCGGTCGGCGAATCGATCCTCTTCGCCATGACCGGCAGCGCGCGGCCGGTCAGCTTCGCGGTTGGTTCCATCGCCGGGGTGTGGGCCGGCGCCTTCATCGGCTCCCTCGTCAAGGGACATTTCCGCTGGGAAGCCTGCGAGGATCCGCGTGAGCTTCGCCGCCAGATCTTCGGGGCGATGCTGATGGGCGGAGGCGCCGTGGTCGCCATGGGCTGCTCTGTCGGTCAGGGCCTCTCGGCGTTTTCGGTTCTCGCGGTCAGCGCGCCCGTGACGCTGCTTTCGATCCTGGCCGGCGCGGCGCTCGGGCTGCGCCAACTCATCGAGGGCTTCCAGCCGGCCGAGTGAGCCCCCGGCTGCGTCCACAACGCCCCCTGCGACAGAATATCGTATTCCGTTTTTATTATATATCTTTACCGTCGGGACTGGAAACGCGCTTCAACGTCCCGAAAGGACCCTCATGCTCAAGACAGTCTTGAAGGCCGCCACCGCGGCCGCTTTCATCGCCGGCCCCGCAGTGGCCGAGATGGAAGAGAAACTCGTCACCGTCGTCACCTCGGAGAACCCGCAGACCCAGCTGATGAGCATGGTGCTGACCATGCAGGCGCTGCAAAAGGGTGCGGAGGTGCGCATCCTGCTTTGCGGGCCGGGCGGCGACATCGCGCTCGACGAGGCGCCCGAAACCGCGACCGCCGGCCAGCCGCCGAAAGACATGAGCCCGCAGGGCCTGCTGAAGGCCGCGATCTCGAACGGCGCCACCGCAGAGGTGTGCGCGATCTACCTGCCGGGTCGCGGCGAAGGCCCCGAGGTGCTGATGGACGGCGTCGGCGTGGCGCAGCCCCCGGCGATGGCCGATGCGCTTCTGGACGACGGCGCCGCCGTCTGGTCCTTCTGAAGCATCAAGCGGCGGCCGGGCGCGCACGCGCGACCCGGCCCCGCGCCCCGAAGACAAGCCAGAGCGCGAGCGCAAGTTCGGCCACCAGCGGCACCATGTAGGCCGGGGCGAAACCCGCCGAGAGGCCCGGCGCGAGGAAGCGCAGCGCGCTCCCCGACAGATAGACGATCCCCGCCGCGCCGATCCCCCAGCCGAGCGCCGCCGGAAAGGCGGGATGCCGCAGGAGCAGTACGCCCGTCGCAAGGCAACTCCCCCCGAAGAAGACAAGCCCCATGTCGTAGGCATGGGCATGGAGCGAAAGAAGGAAGGGCGCGAGGCCGGCCGCCGCGCCCCCGTCGAGCGCAAGCGCCGCACCATGATGCAGCACGAGCCCCGCGCCCAGAACTGCCGCCTGCACGAGGCGCAGGCTGAACGCCATGAGCGCGAGCGCCTCGCCCGCCGGGCGCAGGATCACGAGAAGAAGCGCGCCCAGCACCACGTCCGAAAGCGCCATCAGCGTGTCGAGGAGAAGCGCGGCGCGCAACGCGGCCACCGCCCCATCCGCGCCGCCCGGCAGCGCCGAGAGGTCGGCGAGCCCGGAGAGCGGTGCACGGAACACGGCCTCGGAGGAGAGGCCCGCCGCGATCAGGACGAGGTAGACGACGCCCGCGATACGGTAGGGCGCGGCAGAAGCTCTGGGCGTCATGGACGGTCTCCGGCATCGACGCGACGCCGCTAGGCTACACCGCCGCGACCCGCGGCGCTACGGCAAGGGCGCCCTACCCCGCCTCGGCCAGTCGCGCGACATAGCGCGCCAGCATGTCGACCTCGAGGTTCACCAGATCGCCCACCCGCACATCGCCCCAGGTGGTGACCTCCTTGGTGTGGGGAATGAAGTTGATGCCGAACTCGGCCCCCTCCACCTCGTTCACGGTCAGCGATGTCCCGTTGAGGGCGACCGATCCCTTCGGCGCGATGAAACGGGCCAGCGTCTCTGGCGCGCGCAGGCGCACCCGGGTGCTGTCGCCTTCGTCGGACACCGCGACCACCTCGGCCACGCCGTCCACATGGCCCGACACGATGTGCCCGCCAAGCTCGTCGCCCACGCAGAGCGCGCGCTCCAGGTTGACGCGGCGCCCCGGCGCCCAGTTCCCCAGACCGGTCTTCGACACGGTTTCGGCGCTCACATCGACCTCGAACCAGTCCTCGCCCAGCGACACGACGGTCAGGCAGACCCCGTCGCAGGCGATCGAGGCGCCGATCTCGATGCCGGAGGCGTCGTATCCCGTGGCGATCCGCGCGCGCAGATCGCCGCGCCGCTCCAGCGCGCGCAGCGTGCCCACATCCGTGACGATCCCCGTAAACATCGCGCATCTCCTTCTGCCGCGACGGACCTTATTTCCGTCCCAAAGCTGGTGTAGCCTGCCATCGATCTAGCGGGCTCGAGGCCGGATGACCACCATCGCGACACCGCCATCCTCGCGCGTGTTCCTCTTCTTGCAGGGACCGCACGGGCCGTTCTTCGACGCGCTCGGCGCGATGCTGCGCCAGGCGGGGGGCATCGTCTGGCGCGTCGGCTTCAACGCGGGCGACCGGGCGTTCTGGCGCGACCGCGCCTCCTACATCCCGTTCCGGTCTCCCGTCGAGGCATGGCCCGCGGCGCTCGAACGTCTCGTGGCCGAAAAGGGGATCAGCGACATCGTGCTCTACGGCGACACGCGACCCGTCCACGCCGTCGCGGTGGCGCAGGCGCGGGAGCGGGGGCTGCGCGTCCATGTCTTCGAGGAGGGCTATCTTCGCCCCTACTGGGTGACCTACGAGCGCGGAGGGTCGAACGGCAACTCGCGGCTGATGGACATGACGGTCGCCCGGATGCGGGCGGCGCTCGCGCATGGCGAGCTGGAGCAACCGCAGGCACCCGCGCGCTGGGGCGACATGCGCCAGCACATCTTCTACGGCGCGCTCTACCATGCCCACGTCATGCTTCGGAACGGCGGCTACCGCCATTTCCGGCCCCACCGCGATCTTCCGGTGACGCGGGAATTCCGTCTCTATCTCCGGCGGCTTCTCTGGATGCCGGCCCACGCGCTGGAACGTGCGCTGGCGACATGGCGGATTCGCCGCGGCGCGTTCCCCTATCACCTCGTGCTGCTTCAGCTCGAGCATGACAGCTCCTTCCGGGCGCATTCGCCCTTCGCCAGCATGACCGAGTTCGTGGAGCTCTGCGTGCGCGATTTCGCGCGGGGCGCCCCGCGCCACCATCACCTGGTGGTCAAGGCGCACCCGCTCGAAGACGGCCGCGCGGCCGTTCGCGCCGCGCTCGCGCGCGCGGCCGCGGCGCATGGCGTGGCCGACCGGGTGCACTATGTCCGCGGCGGCAAGCTTGCCCGGCTCCTGGCCGAGGCGCGCAGCGCCGTCACCGTCAATTCCACCGCCGGACAGCAGGCGCTCTGGCGCGGCGTTCCGGTGAAAGCCTTCGGGCGGGCGGTCTACGCAAAGCCCGAATTCGTGTCGGATCAGCCGCTCGCCGCCTTCTTCGCGTCAGCCCGCCGGCCCGACACGCGCGCCTACCGGGAGTATCGCCGCTACCTTCTGGAAACGAGCCAGGTGCCGGGCGGCTTCTATGCCTCGGCGAGCCGACGGCAGCTCCTGCGGCATGTCGTGGACATGATGCTCGCGGCAGAGGATCCCTACGACGCGCTGGAACGCGGCACCGCGGCCCCGAGGCAACAGTTGCGCGCGGTGATCTGATCCCGCCCGAGGGCAGGCTGGCCGTTTCGCCCGGTTGCCGGTAGCTTCGCGGGACAAGCAGAAGGCAAAAGAACCGGAGACGAGGCAGTGACATCGACATCGTTCCGCTGGGCGCGCGCCATCGCCCTGCTTCTCGTCGTGTCGCTGGCGGCGGGCTGCGGATTGCCGCGCTCCGGCCCCAGCAAGAACGAGATATTCGCCGGCTCCGAACAGCGGCAGGGCGACGCCTTCGTGATCGAAGTGAACGACCGCGTGACGCGCGCGACCTCTGTAATGCCCGCGCTGGCCTTCCAGCAAGGGTTCGTGAACGCGGGCGTCATCGGCTCGGACGTGATCCGGCCCGGCGACACGCTCGGCCTGACCGTCTGGGAGATCGCGGACAACGGCCTGTTGTCCGGCCCGGCCGGAAATTCCACGGTGCTCGAGCAAGTGCAGGTGGATGCCGAAGGATTCATCTTCGTGCCCTATGCCGGGCGGATCCGGGCCGCCGGAAACACGCCCGAGGCCGTGCGCCGGATCATCACCCGCCAGCTGGCCGACCAGACGCCCGACCCGCAGGTGCAGGTGCGCCGCCTTGCTGGTGACGGGGCGACGGTCTCGCTTGCCGGGGCCGTCGGCGCGCAGGGCATCTACCCGATCGAGCGGCCAACGCGCACCCTCTCGGCGATGATCTCGGCGGCGGGCGGGATCGCGATCCCGCCCGAGGTCGCGCTGATCAGCGTGATCCGCGGCGGGCACCGCGGAACCGTCTGGTTCGAGGATCTCTACGATACCCCCGAGTTCGACATCGCCCTGCGCGACGGCGACCGCATCCTCGTGGAACGGGACACGCGGTCCTTCAGCGTGCTCGGAGCCTCCGGCTCGCAGGCGCGCGTGACGTTCGAGAGCGAAACGCTCTCGGCGCTCGAGGCGCTCGCCCGGGTCGGCGGGCTGGCCACCAACTCGGCTGATCCCACGGGCGTCTTCGTGTTCCGAAACGAGCCGGCCGAGATCGCGAACGCCGTGCTGGGCCGCGACGACCTCGTCGGCGCGCAGCGCTTCGTCTACGTCCTCGACCTGGCGGAACCCAACGGCATCTTCGAGGCGCGCGACTTCCTGATCCGCGACGGCGATACGCTCTACGTCACGGAAGCTCCCTTCACCCAGTGGAGCAAGGTGATCTCCGCGATCACCGGATCGCTGGGCGTGGTGAACACGGTGGACACCGCCGCGTCGACCTTCTCCGGAAATTGACGGGCGACATGCCGCAGGCGCACACGCCCGGCGCCGGGGAGACCGCTCCCCGGCGCCTTTTCGTTTATAACGGCGGCTTCCTGCGCCGGCCCGCGCTCCGGCGCATCCTGGCGGCGGCCGGGTACCGCGTCACCACGGGCCTTCCCGGGCCGGACGATCTGGTGGCCGTCTGGGGGCAAAGCCCCACCGCGCGGCGCGGCGAGGCCGTGGCGCGGCGGCGGGGCGCGGGGCTTCTTCGGATCGAGGACGCGTTCCTGCGCTCGCTCCATCCGGGGCGCTCGGGCGGCGAGGCGCCGCTGGGGCTGCTGCTCGACCGTTCGGGCGTGCATTTCGACCCGTCCGTGCCGTCCGACCTCGAGACGCTGCTCGCCACGCATCCGCTGGACGACGCGGCGCTGCTTTCACGAGCCCGCGACATCGTGGCCCGCCTGCGCGGCGCGCATCTCACGAAATATGCCGCCGTCGATCCCGGCATCGCGCCACCCCCGCCAGGCTACGTGCTCGTCGTGGACCAGCTTGCCGGCGACGCGTCCGTGCGGGCAAGCGGGGCCGACCGCAGGCGGTTCCTCGAGATGCTCGCCTTCGCGCAGGAAGAGCACCCAGGCGCGCGGGTGATCGTCAAGACCCATCCCGAAACGCGGGAGGGACGACGGCTGGGCCACTTCTTCGACGAGGATGCGCGCGGGCGCGTGACGCTTCACGACGAACCGATCTCGACCTGGGTCCTTCTGGAGGGCGCGGTCGGGGTCTACACGGTCTCCTCGCAGCTGGGGTTCGAGGCGATCTTCGCCGGCCACCGCCCGCGCGTCTTCGGACAGCCCTTCTACGCGGGCTGGGGCCTGACCGAGGACGACCGTCCGGTGCCCCGCCGGGAGCGCAGGCTCACCCGCGCCCAACTCGCCGCGGCGGCGCTCGTTCTCTACCCGGTCTGGTTCGATCCCTTCCGCGACCGCCGCGCGACGCCCGAAGAGGCGCTCGACGCGTTCGAGGCGGCGGCGCGCGCGTGGCGCGAGGACCGCAGGGGCTGGGTCGCCTCGGGCATCCGCCTTTGGAAACGTCCCGCGGTGAACGCCTTCTTCGGCGGGCCGCGCGGCGTCGTCTTCGAGGACGACCCGGGCCGCGCCGCGCCGCGGGCCCGACAGGACGGCCGCCGCCTCATGGTGTGGGCGAGCCGGGCGGACGTGCTTCCCGAAGATGCGGTACAGGTGGAAGACGGGTTCCTGCGCTCGCGCGGGCTCGGGGCCGAGCTGGTGCCGCCGCTGTCGCTCGTCACCGACGATCTGGGGATCTACTACGATCCCGGCCGCGAAAGCCGGCTCGAACGGCTGATCGCGGCCTCGGCCGATCTTCGCCCCGACGAGCTTGCCCGGGCCGAGCGCTTGCGCAGGCGGCTGGTGGCCGCGGGCCTTTCGAAATACAATCTCGGCGAGGCGCGCCCCGCACTGCCGGACGGCCGGCGCATCCTCGTGCCCGGGCAGGTCGAGGACGACGCCTCCGTCAGGGCCGGGGCCGGAGCGCTGTGCACCAACCTCGAGCTGCTTCGCGCCACGCGGGAGGCGAACCCGGACGCGGTCCTGCTCTACAAGCCGCACCCGGACGTGGAGGCGGGCCTTCGGCCGGGCGAGCTGGCGCCGGAGGCGGCGCACGAGATCGCCGACGCGGTGCTGGAGCACGCCGACCCCGCCGCGCTTCTGGCCGGGGTGGACGAGGTCTGGACGCTCACCTCCGGCCTGGGATTCGAGGCGCTGCTGCGGGGCGTGCCTGTCGTGACGCTGGGCGCGCCGTTCTACGCGGGCTGGGGGCTGACCCGCGATCTCGGCCCCGTGCCGCCGCGGCGGCGTGCGCGCGTGTCCCTCGACGGGCTGGTGCACGCCGCGCTCATCGCCTACCCGCGATACCACGATCCCGTCACCGGACGGCCCTGCCCGCCGGAGGTGGCGCTCGACCGCCTGTCTGGGGGGCCCGGTCCGCGTTCCGGCCCCGCCCTGCGGACCCTCTCGAAGCTGCAGGGGCTCTTCGCGGGGCAGGCCCGCCTCTGGCGCGGTTAGCCAGGCGGGCCGACGGCGGCGGCGGCGTCGGGCTCAGGGTTTCTGCCAGACATGCAGGACATCGGCGCCGAGGGCGCGCGTCTCCATGAGGCGAAAGCGCGGCGCGTCCTCCAGCCGCTCCACGCCCAGTGCGCCGAAGACCGGCTGACCCTCCGCGCCGAGCGCGACGCCCGCTGTCACCCCGGCCAGCACGTCCACCAGATCGGCCGCGAGCAGCGAGGCCGCGAGCGCGC
The DNA here is from genome assembly GCF_041365695.1 of Rhodosalinus sp. 5P4. Classification (NCBI taxonomy): domain Bacteria; kingdom Pseudomonadati; phylum Pseudomonadota; class Alphaproteobacteria; order Rhodobacterales; family Paracoccaceae; genus Rhodosalinus; species Rhodosalinus sp. 5P4. Next base: position 477,813 of record NZ_JBGFSJ010000002.1, on the reverse strand, counting down.
CGCCGCCTTCGCAGAAGACGCGCGTGATCCCCTCGCGCCCCAGGGCCTGCAGCACGGCATGGGGATCGAGCTGCCCGCCCGACACCGCGCAAGGCAGCAGCCGCGCGCCCAACCCGCCCCAGGCGCGCACGAGCTGGGCGTCCGCATCCGCGCCATGACAGACCCAGACCGGCACGTCCCGCGCGGTCTGCGCAAGCTGGCCCATGAGCGGCAGATCGAGCCGGCGCGACACCACGACCCGCACCGGCTCATGGGCGACGCCAAGCCCCCGGACCGTCAGCGCGGGATCGTCGGCCCGCGCCGTGCCCGCCCCCACCATCACCGCGTCGTGGCGGGCGCGCATCCCGTGCACCCAGCGCCGCGCAGCGGCACCGGTGATCCAGCGGCTCTCGCCCGTCGCGGTGGCGATGCGCCCGTCGAAGGACGCGGCGAGTTTCAGCGTGACGAGGGGGCGCCCCTGCTCCACCCGGCGGAAGAAACCCGCATGATCGGCGCCCGCGGCCTCGGCCAGGACACCCGTCGTGACCTCCACGCCGCGGCGGCGCAACGCCTCGAACCCCTGCCCCGCGACGCGCGGATCGGGATCCGTCAGAGGCGCGACCACGCGCGCCACCCCCGCGTCGGCAAGGGCAAGCGCGCAAGGCGGCGTGCGGCCCTCATGGGCGCAAGGCTCCAGCGTGACGTAGGCCGTGGCACCCTGCGCCGCGGCCCCGGCCTCTGCCAGCGCCTCGGTCTCGGCATGGGGGCGGCCGCCGGGCCGGGTCCAGCCGCGCCCCACCACACGGCCGTCCCGGACGATGATGCACCCCACCGCCGGGTTCGGCCACACGTGCCCCTGGCCGCGCCGCCCGAGCGTGAGCGCCACGCGCATCCAGCGGGCGTCGCCCCCGGTCATGACTTGTCTTCGACCTCCGCGCCCATCTTCGGACGCAGCTCGGACATGAAGTCCTCGAAGTCCTCGACCGCCTGGAAGTTCTTGTAGACGGAAGCGAAGCGCACATAGGCCACGGTGTCGATCCGCGCCAGCGTTTCCATCACGATCTCACCGATCACCTTGGAGGGGATGTCCGTCTCGCCCATGCTCTCCAGGCGGCGGACGATCCCGCTGATCATCTGGTCCACGCGCTCGGGATCGATCGGGCGTTTCTGCAGGGCGATGCGGATCGAGCGTTCGAGCTTGTCGCGGTCGAAATCCTCGCGCCGCCCGTTCGACTTGATGACCACCAGGTCGCGAAGCTGCACCCGCTCATAGGTGGTGAACCGACCCCCGCAGGCCGGGCAGAACCGTCGCCGCCGGATCGAGACGTGATCCTCTGCGGGCCGCGAGTCCTTCACCTGCGTGTCGATGTTTCCACAAAACGGGCAGCGCATGGGCCATCCCCCTCGGTTGTCTCTGCCTCTGCCTCTGGGGTGTTTCCTCCAGTTCGACACTATCACTATAGGCAGGCCGCCAGATCGCGGGTAGCCCAAAACAGGACGCGCCATATCTCCTTTCCGGGCCGTTGCAATCGCGCCCCTCCGGCGCGGGGCCGACGTCGCGCGCGACCTTTCCCGGCGGCGTCCCGCCATGAGCCCGCGAGCGCGCGATCGCGCGCCGGACGCCCCTCGGCATCGAGGCGTCGCCGCCCGGCAGACCTTCGACGATTTGGCGGAACTCGGCCGCGCGAGGCCCCGCCCGCGGCCCCGTCGTCGATCTGGCGCGCGCAAGAAAACAAGGCCCGGCCCGAAATTGGCGGGCCCGCCTGCCCGGGGAACTCCTTGTCGAAGACATCAAAGGACGGTGCGCCACCCGCAGCAAGGAGGCGCGCCGTGCGCGGATCACCGACACGCGACACGCTCAGACGAGGCGGCGCGGGCCGGTCTCAGCTGTCGAAGATGCGCATGCCCTGCTGGTCGATCAGCATCCGGGCCTTGCGAAGCGAGGCGTCGCGCGCGGTGTCCTCGTTCTCGATGGTGTCGGCCCGGATCATCCGGTGCACCTTCACCTCGCCGTCCACCTCTCTCTCGATGCGCGCGCCGACGCGCCACCCGGCGTCGTCGCGCACGGGCTCCGCGAAGATGCGGAAGCCGTCATGCTCCACCGGCTCGGGCCCGACTTCGGGCCGGGGCTCGGGCGCGCCGCCGCCGAAGAGACGCGACAGGATGAACATGCTACTGATCCAGGAACGAGCGCAGCTTGCGCGAGCGGCTCGGATGCTTGAGCTTGCGCAGCGCCTTGGCCTCGATCTGGCGGATGCGCTCTCGGGTGACCGAGAACTGCTGGCCGACCTCCTCGAGCGTGTGGTCGGTGTTCATCCCGATGCCGAAGCGCATGCGCAGCACCCGTTCCTCGCGCGGGGTGAGCGAGGACAGCACCCGCGTCGTCGTCTCGCGCAGGTTGTCCTGGATCGCGGCGTCGAGGGGCAGGACCGCGTTCTTGTCCTCGATGAAATCGCCGAGCTGGCTGTCCTCCTCGTCGCCGATGGGCGTTTCGAGGGAGATCGGCTCCTTGGCGATCTTCATCACCTTGCGGACCTTCTCGAGCGGCATCTGGAGCTTTTCCGCCAGCTCCTCCGGCGTGGGCTCGCGGCCGATCTCGTGCAGCATCTGGCGCGAGGTGCGCACCAGCTTGTTGATCGTCTCGATCATGTGCACGGGGATGCGGATGGTGCGTGCCTGGTCCGCGATCGAGCGGGTGATCGCCTGGCGTATCCACCAGGTCGCGTAGGTCGAGAACTTGTAGCCGCGGCGATACTCGAACTTGTCCACGGCCTTCATCAGGCCGATGTTGCCTTCCTGGATCAGGTCGAGGAACTGCAAGCCGCGGTTGGTGTATTTCTTGGCGATGGAGATCACGAGGCGCAGGTTCGCCTCCACCATCTCCTTCTTGGCCTGCCGGGCCTCCTTCTCGCCTTTCTGGACCTGCGCCACGATGCGGCGGAATTCCGAGATGTCGAGGCCGACATACTGGCCCACCTGCGCCATGTCGGCGCGCAACTCGGCCGCCTTGTCGGCGGAGCGCTCCAGGAAGGATTGCCAGCCACGGCCGGGTTTCTGCGAGATACGCTCGAGCCAGGTGGGATCGAGTTCGTAGCCGCGATAGGCGTCGATGAAGTCGCGCCGGTTGATCCGCGCCTGGTCGGCGAGCTTCACCATCGCGCTGTCGATGGACATGATCCGGCGGTTGATGCCGTAAAGCTGGTCGACCAGCGCCTCGATGCGGTTGTTGTGCAGGTGCAGCGAGTTGACCAGCTGCACGATCTCGGCGCGAAGGGTCTGATAGGCGGTCTCTTCGGTGTCGCTGAAGGCGCCGTCCTCGTTCAGCGTCGCCGAGATGCGCGCGTCCTGCATGTGACGCAGCTTCTCGAAATCCTCGGCGATACGGTCGAGCGTCTCGAGCACGCGCGGCTTCAGCGCCGCCTCCATCGCGGCCAGCGACATGTTGGCCTGCTCTTCCTCGTCGTCCTCGTCCTCGCGCGCGATCGGGTTGCCGTCGGCGTCGAGTTCGGGCTGCTCCTCGGATTGCGCGCGCTGCGCCTGGGGTTGAGGCTGGGCCGCCACGGTCCCGCTGTCGACCACGGGGGCGTCCGCCTCCTCGTCACCGAGCTGGTTTCCGAAGGTCGTCTCGAGGTCGATGACGTCACGAAGCAGAATGTCCTCGGACAGAAGTTCGTCCCGCCAGATCGTGATGGCCTGGAAGGTCAGCGGGCTCTCGCACAGCCCCGCGATCATCGTGTTGCGGCCGGCCTCGATCCGCTTGGCGATGGCGATCTCGCCCTCGCGCGACAGCAGTTCGACCGACCCCATCTCGCGCAGATACATGCGCACCGGGTCGTCGGTGCGATCGAGCTTCTCGCTATCGGACCCGGCCACGGCCACGTCCTTGGAGGTCGACGCCTGCACCAGATCGGTCGAACCCTTGTCGTCGTCCTCCTCGACCTCTTCCTCCTCGATGATGTTGATTCCCATCTCAGAGAGCATCGACATCACGTCCTCGATCTGCTCGGACGAGACCTGGTCGGGCGGCAGAACCTGGTTGAGCTGGTCGTAAGTGATGTAGCCGCGCTCGCGCGCCTCGCCGATCATCTTCTTGACCGCTGCCTGGCTCATGTCGAGCGTCAGGGCGGCCTCCTGATCCTGGTCCTCGGGCTTGCGGTCGTCGGTATCCTTGGCGGCCATTCAGATCTCCCGGCTGACAGGGTCGATTCGGTTAACGCGAATCAATAGCGCGGCGCGGCGATTCGGACACCCCGCGCAGGTCGGTTTTTCGCGGGCTGTCGTGGCCCGACCTCACTTGCGGCCCTTGCTGTCCGCAATGCTGTCGAGCAGCGCCCGAAGCGTGTCTCGTTCGGCTCGGCTGACGCGGGCGCCGTTTGGGCCAGTTTCATACTCGACCTTGTCCTCATGTCCAATGCGCGTGGCGCGGTGGTTGGCTTCCGCCGCCTGGCCAAGCCGCCATGTCAGCGTCTCGTCGGCCACCTGCGCCAGATCCTCTTCCGCTTCCCGGATCTCCATCTGCAGCCCGCGAATCGCATCGAGCTTTGCGAACTCCTCCGACAGTGTCTGGCGCGCCAGCTCCACATCCCCCGGCCGGCGCAGACACGGCGTTACCGCCACATGGTCCGTGGCGGCCAGCCTTTCAAGGGGCTCTGTCCCGAGCGTCGCCTCGATCGCCGCGCGCAACTCCGCCGCGTCGGCATCAGGGCGGGCAAGCAGCGCCGTGCGCAGCGCGTCGTGATCGGGGTCTCGGCACTCCAGCGCCTCGAGCGGTGCGGCCACCTCCTCGATCAGCGCGGGATGGGCCAGCAGCGTGGCCAGAATCACCGCCTCGCGCAGATGCCCCGTCACCTCGTCCCCGGCCGAGACCAGCAGCGACTGCCGCGTGCTGGACATCGGCGACAGGGATCGCTGGCCGCTGCCAGGGCGTACGCGCCCGCCGAATCCTTGCCGCGCCGGGCGGAAAAGCTCCCAACGCAGGGACCGGAAGGCCTCGCCGTAATGCGTGCGGATCGACGGATCCCGGATGCGGCCCACCGCGGCGCGCAGCGCCTTGTCGAGCGCGGCCCTGCGCTCGGGGCTGTCGAGCGAGCGGCCCTCGGTCTCGCGCCGCCAGAGCAGGCGCACCATCGGCAGCGCCTCGTCGAGGAGCTTGCGCAGCGCGGCCGGCCCCTGCGCGCGCAGCAGATCGTCCGGATCCTGCCCCGGCGGCATCAACGCGAAGCGCAGCCCCTTGCCCGCCTCCAGAAGCGGCAGCGCGAGATCGATCAGGCGATAGGCGGCCTGAAGCCCGGCGCGGTCGCCGTCGAGCGCGACCACCGGTTCGTCCGCGATCCGCCACAAAAGCCCCAGCTGGGTTTCCGTGATCGCCGTTCCGAGCGGCGCCACCGCCGCCTCGAACCCGTGGGTGACGAGTGCGATCACGTCCATGTAGCCCTCGGCCACGACGAGCGGCTGCCCCTTGCCCGCCGCCTCGCGCGCGGGGGCGTGGTTGTAGAGGTTGCGCGACTTGTCGAAGAGGGGCGTCGCGGGAGAGTTGAGGTATTTCGCGCGGGCTTGCGGGGACATCGCCCGCCCGCCCAGGGCGATGGCACGTCCCCGCGGATCGCGGATCGGAAAGACGATGCGGTCGCGGAAGCGATCGTAGGGCGCGCCGCCATCGTCGGGCCTGGCGCAAAGCCCGGCTTCCACGATCAGGTCGTCCGCCACCCCCTTGTCCCGGAGATGACGGTAAAGCCCTTGGCGCGCGTCCGGCGCGAAGCCGATCTCGAAACGCGACAGCGCCGCGTCGTCGAGGCCGCGGCGGGCGAGATAGGCCCGCGCCTCGGCCGCCGCGCCGGTGGAGAGCTGGAGCCGGAAATGCCGCACCGCCTGCTCCATCACGTCGGCGAGCTCGGCGTTGCGGTCGGCCTTCTCCTTCGCCTTCGGGTCACGGGCGGGCATCGGCAAGCCCGCCTCGCGGGCGAGGATCTCGACGGCCTCCATGAAATCGACGTTTTCCGTCTCGCGGACGAAGGAGATGGCATCGCCCTTCGCGTGACAGCCGAAGCAATAGTAGAAGCCCTTGCGGTCGTCGACGTGGAAACTGGCCGTCTTTTCCTGGTGGAACGGGCACGGCGCCCACATGTCGCCCTTGGCCTGGTTCGATTTCCGGTTGTCCCACAGAACCTTGCGGCCCACGACCTGCGCGAGGCTGGTGCGGGTGCGCAATTCGTCGAGGAATCCGGGGGGCAGGCTCATGGCCCGAATATCGGCCGCACGGGCGCCTCTGTCCAGCGTCGCCCGTGAAAGGATCAGGCAGCGCCGCGGCCGTTCGGGGTCACTGGTTCCGGCAGGCGGCCTCGTAGGTGTCGGCCACGTCGGCGCCGAGCTGCCCCTCGGGAAGCGACCAGACCCATTCCACGATGAGCGGCACCGCCTCTGCATAGGCCTCGGCCCGGCCTTCGAGCGCGCCGGCCACGGCCTGCGTGGCGGCCTCGGGCGCCTCTCCCGCGCTTCGCTGCTCCACCGCCGCGGCGACGATGCTCGCCTGTGCGGCACAGTCCTCCGGACCGGTTTGCGCGGCGGCGGCCAGGGGGGTGAAAAGCGCGGCGGCGACAGTCAGGGTCAGGCGGGTCATGGAACCTCCTCGGGATGCGTCCCGTCAGGACATAACGCGCGGGCCCCCGCCTGTCACCCGGCGCGGCGGGCCGCGATGCCTTCCATCGCCTGGCGAAGCTCGTGAACGAGCGTCCGCGCCATGGAGCGGAACGCCATGATCCGGATCGCCTCGGGCCCGGTCCGCACGAGGCTCACGTTCATGTGGCCGAGAAGCGTGCGCGCGGCAAAGCCCTCCGGGAAGGCGGAGGGCCGCAGGTCGACCGGCACGAGCCGCGCGAGCGCCTCCGGCCCGTCCGCCCCGGAAAGTGTCACCACAGCCCAGGCGTCGGACTGGTCGGTGAGCGCGGCGTGCTCGGCAAGCGACGCGTCGGGCACAGGGCCCATGAGCATCGCCTGGTCGTGGCCCGTCCAGACCACGGCGGCGTCCGCCCCCAGAACGGCGCGGCCCGGATCGGGCCAGCCGAGACCATGCGCCGTCTCGAGCGCTTTGCCCAGCGCCGCCGCGCCGCCAGGCCCGGGCATGAGCGAGGTGATGTGCCCCGGCGTCACCTCGGTCAGGCGCAGGCGGCCCGTTTCCACCGGCAGAAGCCCGTCGCAGGGCGTGAGGGGAGGCAATTCAGCCACGGATCCGCTCTCCTTCAGGGTCGAACTGGACGGGGTCCTGCACCCGGCAGGCCACGCGCCGCCCGCGCAGGTGGTCCACCATCATCACCGTCTCGCCATGCCGCGCGCGGCCGTTGCGCAGGAAGCCGAGCCCCAGCCAGCAGCCGAAGGTGGGCGACGGCCCCACGGAGGTGACATAGCCCTGGGAATTCTCGCGCACGGGCGCCGCGCCCTCCTCGAAAAGATGCGCACCGGCCCCGAGCGGGCGCGCCGCATCGAGCGGGCGCAGCCCGACGAGTTGTTCGCGGTGATCGCCGACGAGGCCCGGCCGCTCGGAGGCGGCCTTGCCCACGCAGTCCTTCTTCGCGCTCACCATCCGCGCCATGCCGATGTCGAAGGCGGTGGTGCGCCCGTGGATCTCGGCATGGGTGATGAAGCCCTTCTCGATCCGGAGCACGTTGAGCGCCTCCATCCCGTAGGGCCCGCCGCCCAGCGCCTCTGCACGGGCCACCAGCGTGCGGAAGAGCGCGTCGCCGTATCGCGCGGGCACCGCGACCTCGTAGCCCTGCTCGCCCGAGAAGGAGATGCGGAAGAGCCGCCCCGCCACGCCCAGCACGGAGACCGGCCCGCATCCCATGAAGGGGAAGGCGTCGCTGTCGAGGCCGCCATCGACGATCCCGTCGAGGAGTTCCGCCGCCCGCGGGCCGGCCACGGCGAACTGCGCCCACTGCTCCGTCACCGAGACGAAGCGCACGTCGAGCTCGGGCCGCAGACCCTGGTGCACGAATTCGAGGTGGCGCATCACCTCCCCCGCCGCCGCGGTGGTGGTGGTCATCAGGTAGTGCGTCTCACCGAGCCGCGCGGTGGTGCCGTCGTCCATGACGTGGCCGTCCTCGCGCAGCATGAGCCCGTAGCGGACCCGCCCCTCCTTCAGCGTCGAGAAGGTGTTGGCGTAGACGAAGTCGAGGAAGGCCGCGGCGTCGGACCCCTGGATGTCGATCTTGCCCAGGGTGGAGACGTCCGCCACGCCCACCGCCTCGCGCACCATCGTCACCTCGCGCGCACAGGCGGGATGCCAGCCGGTCTCGCCCGGCTGCGGGAAGTAGCTCGGCCGGTACCAGAGCCCCGCCTCGATCATTGGCGCGCCCCGCTCGAGGCTCGCGCGGTGGCTCGTGGTGAAACGCTCGGGCGCGAAGCCCTTGTCCTGCGCGCCCGCGCCCATCGCGGCGATGGAGACGGGCACGAAGGGCGGGCGGAAGGTCGTGGTGCCGGTCTCGGGGATGCCGCGCCCGGTCGCGTCGGCAAGGACGGCCAGCGCGGCGACGTTGGAGTTCTTGCCCTGGTCGGGCGCCATGCCCTGGGTGGTGTAGCGCTTCATGTGCTCGACGGAGCGGTAGTTCTCCTGCGCCGCGAGCTTCACGTCCTTCACCGTCACGTCGTTCTGGAAATCGAGCCAGGCGCGCCCCTTGCCCGGCACCGCCCAGAGCGGCCGCAGCCGGTACGGCGCGTCCTCGGCCTCGGGCAGCGGGATGTCGGGAAGCTGCCATCCGAGATCGGCAAGCGCGCCGGCCGCAGTCCGCAGCCCGCCCGCGAGACAGCCGTGGGTGGAGAAATCGCCCGCGCAGGCGCCTGCGGGGACGAGCCCCGGCACCGCGCCCTCGGCCGGCACGAAGGCGGCGATGTCGTCGCGCCAGACCGGGTGGCCGTTCATGTGGCAGGTCAGGTGAACCGACGGGTTCCAGCCCCCCGACATGGCCAGGCACTGCGTCCGGATGCGCTCGATGCGGCCGTTCTCCAGCCGGATCGTGACGGACTCGAGGCCATCCCTGTCGCCGTCGGTGCCGCAGACCGTCGCGCCGCGAAAGACGCGCACGCCCTCGGGGCCGCGCGCGTCGGTGCGGCTGTCCACCAGCGCGGCCACGTGCACACCCGCGGCCTGCAGGTCGCGCACGGTTCGGTGGGCGTCATCGTTGTTGCCGAAGACGACGACGGAGCGGCCCGCCGCGACGCCCCAGCGGTTGAGGTAGGCGCGCACCGCCGAGGCGGTCATGATGCCGGGGCGGTCGTTGTTCGCGAAGGCGACCGGACGTTCGAGCGCGCCCGCCGCGAGGATCGCGCGCTTTGCCACGATCCGCCAGAAACACTCCTGCGGCAGCGTTGCGGGCGGGTCGGCGCGGTGGCTCGCCAGCCGTTCGAGCGCGCCGTAGGTGCCCTGGTCGTAGGCGCCCGTCACGGTGGTGCGCGGCATCAGCCGCACATTGTCCATCGCGGCAAGCTCGGCCAGGACCTCGCGCGCCCAGCCGTGGGCCGGCTGGCCGCCAACCTCCTCCGTCTCGGCGAGAAGGCGGCCGCCCATCTCTGCGTTCTCGTCGGCGAGGATCACGTCCGCGCCCGCGCGCCCCGCGGCAAGCGCCGCCATCAGCCCTGCCGGCCCCGCCCCGATCACCAGCAGATCGCAGAACGCGAAGGCCTTCTCGTAGCGGTCGGGATTGTGCGCGCGCGAGAGCGCGCCGAGTCCGGCCGCGCGGCGGATCGCGGGCTCGTAAAGATTCTCCCAGAAGCTCCGGGGCCACATGAAAGTCTTGTAGTAGAAGCCCGCGCCCAGGAAGGGCGCGAAGAGGTCGTTGACGCTCAGCAGATCCCACGAAAGCGACGGCCAGCGGTTCTGGCTGCGCGCCTCGAGCCCCTCGTAGAGCTCCTGCATGGTGGCGCGGATGTTGGGCTCCGCCGCGGCGCCCCGGCCGATCGTCACCAGCGCGTTGGGCTCCTCCGAGCCGGCGGTCAGCACGCCGCGCGGGCGGTGATACTTGAAGCTGCGCCCGATCAGGCGGATCCCGTTCCCGAGCAGCGCGGCCGACAGCGGCTCGCCCGCGCGGCCGCGATAGTCCACCCCGTCGAAGCGGAAGGAGACCGCGGGCGCCTCCGCGTTGCGTCCTGCCCCGGCGACCCTCATGCCGCGCCCTCCCCGGCTGTCACGTCGCGGGCGAGCGCGGCGGAGAAAACCTCGTGCGTGCGCGTGTCCCGCTCGACCACGAGCCACGCGGCGCAGCCCGCCTCGTGATACCAGAGGTCGCGGGTGCGCCCGGCCGGGTTCTCGCGGTTGTGCAGGTAGTCGTCCCATGCCTCCGCGCCCGCGTCCGGCGCGGGCCGGTCAAGCGCCACCGCCGCGCCCTTGTAGGTGAACTCGCGCAGGTCGCGCGCGCCGCAGAGGGGGCAGTCTATGCGCATCGGCCCGTCATCCCTTCGCCGTTCGCGGGCCGCACCGCCGTCCGCCCGCCCGTCACCGCAACTCTCGCGCCCGAAGCATGCCGCATCGTCCGCCCCTCAGTGCAGATTGTGCTGAGAGCCCGTGCCCTCTTCGTCCATCAGCCCCTGCCCGGTCCGGAACCGGTCGAGGCGGTAGCCCGCCGCCGGCGCGTGGTGCCGGTCGGTGGCCATCAGGTGCGCGAAGGAGAAGCCCGAGCCCGGCACCGCCTTGAAGCCGCCGTAGCACCAGCCGCAATTGAGGTAGAGCCCCTCCACCGGCGCCTTGTCGATGATCGGCGAGCCGTCGGGCGTCATGTCCATGATGCCGCCCCAGCTGCGCAGAACCCGCGCCTTGCCGATCATCGGCATCAGCGTCATGCCCGCCTCCATCACGTGCTCCACCATGGGCAGGTTCCCCCGCGCCGCGTAGGAGGCGTAGAAGTCGAGGTCGCCGCCGAACACCAGCCCGCCCTTGTCGGACTGGCTGATGTAGAAGTGCCCCATGCCGAAGCTCACGACGTGGTCGATCACGGGCTTCAGCCCCTCGGTGACGAAGGCCTGCAGGATGTGGCTTTCGATCGGCAGGCGCAGCCCGGCCATCGCGGCGACCTGGCTCGAGCGTCCGGCGACGACGATGCCCAGCTTCTTGGCGCGGATCGCCCCACGGGTGGTCTGAACGCCGGTCACGCGGCCGCCCTCGATGTCGATGCCCGTCACCTCGCAGTTCTGGATCAGGTCCACGCCGCGCCGGTCCGCGCCGCGGGCGTAGCCCCACGCCACGGCGTCGTGACGCGCGGTGCCGCCGCGCGGGTGCAGCAGGCCGCCGTAGATCGGAAAGCGGGTGTTGTCGAAATCAAGGTAGGGCAGGTGTTTGCGCACGCCTTCGCGGTCGAGCAGGATCGCGTCGTCGCCCTGGTTGATCATCGCGTTGCCGCGGCGGGCGAAGGCGTCGCGCTGGCCGTCCGAGTGGAAGAGATTGATGAGCCCGCGCTGCGAGTGCATCACGTTGTAGTTCAACTCGTCCTCCAGCCCTTCCCAGAGCTTGAGGGAATGCGAGTAGAATTCCGAGTTTCCCGGCAGGAAGTAGTTGGCGCGCACGATGGTCGTGTTCCGGCCCACGTTCCCGCCGCCGATGTAGCCCTTCTCGAGCACCGCCACGTTGGTCAGGCCATGCTCCTTGGCCAGGTAGTACGCGGTGGCCAGGCCATGGCCGCCACCGCCGACGATGACGATATCGTACTCCGGCTTCGGCTCGGGGTCGCGCCAGTGCGGCGCCCAGCCCCGATTGCCTGCAAGGCCCTCCCGGAAAACCCGGAACCCCGAAAACCGCATCATCCGCTCCTTCGCGCGCCGCACCGCCGGCCCGCCCGACTGAACCAACTCGGCCCCTTGATAGCAATGGGGCAACAGGTCTGCCCAATCGCTTTTCGACAAATCGGGGCCGATCCGCGACTGCGCGTTGCGCGACATCAATGCACACGCCGTCTCGTGCCTGCATTCTGGGCAGGATCGCAACCGGGACGGGGGGATCATGGGCGGTATCGTCGTGTGCTACTCGCTGGGCGGGAAGACGCGGAAGGTCTGCGAGCGGATCGCGGAGCTCACCGGCGCGCCGCTGCACCAGCTTGCGGCGCCGGGACCGGGGCCCGGCCCGCTGGCCTTCGTGGTCTGGAGCATGCGCACCGTCTTCGGAACGGCCACGCCCGTGGAAGCGCCCGACGCGCTCGACCCCGGCAGCGCGGACTGGGCCGTGCTGGCGGCCCCGCTCTGGGTCGGAAAGCCCGCGCTGCCGATGTCGCGATGGCTCGACACGCGGCCCGCCCTGCCCGACCGGATCGGCCTCGTGATCACCAGCGGTGCTGCGAAGCGCCCCGATGGCGCCTTCAGTCAGATGGCGGCCGAGGCCCGGCGGCGGCCGGCCGCGACGCTTCACCTTCCCGAGGGCCGCGTCGGAAAGAATTCCGCAGCCACCGAGATCGCCACGTTCTGCGACACCATGACCGGCTGACGCGCCGCCGGCCTAGAGCCCCTTGGCGCGATAGCTCGCGGCCACGCGGTCGATCGACACCAGGTAGGCGGCGGTCCGCAGGTCCTGCACGTCCTCGCGGGCGTGCCAGACCTCGCGCATCTTCTGGTAGGCGGTGCGCATCGTGTCGTCGAGCCCCGAGCGGACGAGTTCCTGCTCGTCGGCACCGCGCAGATACCGTTTCTTGAAATCGGGCGACAGGTTCCAGGCGTCGCCCAGCATGTGGTCGAGCCGCTCGAGCTCGCGCACGATGAGTTCGTGACGCGCCTCTTCCTGCCTGCGCTGCATCCGGCCGAAGCGGATGTGGCTGAGGTTCTTGACCCACTCGAAATAGCTGACCGTGACGCCGCCGGCATTGGCGTACATGTCGGGGATGATGACGCAGCCCTTCTGGCGCAGGATGTCGTCCGCGCCCGCTGTCACCGGACCGTTCGCCGCCTCGATGATGAGCGGTGCCTTGATCCGCTCGGCGTTGCCCATGTTGATCACGCCCTCGAGCGCCGCGGGGATCAGGATGTCGCACTCCGTCTCGAGCAGCGTCGCGCCCTCGGCGGTGTGCGTGGCATCGGGGAACCCCGTGACGCCGCCATGCTTGAGGATCCACGCCCGCACCGCATCCACGTCGAGCCCGGCGGGATTGTAGAGCGCGCCGTCCCGCTCGACGATCCCGGTGATGCGGCAGCCGTCCTCGCCGGACAGGAAGCTGGCGGCGTGGTAGCCAACGTTGCCGAGGCCCTGCACGATCACGCGCTTGCCGTCCAGCCCGCCCTCGAGCCCGGCCTTGGCGACGTCCTCGGGATGGCGGAAGAACTCGCGCAGCGCGTATTGCACGCCGCGTCCGGTGGCCTCCACCCGGCCGGCGATTCCCCCGCCGTCGAGCGGCTTGCCGGTGACGCAGGCGCGCGCGTTGATGTCGGTGGTGTTCATCCGGTTGTACTGGTCCGCGATCCAGGACATCTCGCGCTCGCTGGTGCCCATGTCGGGTGCCGGCACGTTCTGCGCGGGGTTGATCAGGTCGCGCTTGATGAGTTCGTAGGCGAAGCGGCGGGTGATCCGCTCCAGCTCGTCCTCCTCGTATTCGCGCGGATCGATGCAGAGCCCGCCCTTGGAGCCGCCGAACGGCGCCTCCACCAGCGCGCATTTGTAGGTCATCAGCGCGGCCAGCGCCTCGACCTCGTCCTGGTTCACCGCGAGGGAATAGCGGATGCCGCCCTTCACGGGCTCCATGTGCTCCGAATGCACCGACCGGTACCCGGTGAAGGTCTGGATCTGCCCGCGCAGGCGCACGCCAAAGCGCACGGTATAGGTGGCGTTGCAGACGCGGATCTTCTCCTCGAGACCGGGCGGCAGGTCCATGAGCGCCACCGCCCGGTTGAACATCAGGTCCACGCTCTCGCGGAAGCTCGGTTCGCGAATCGGCGCCGTCATTTTCACTGTCCTCCCCTGGCGGTTCATGGCAGTCCCCGCGCATCGCGCCCGAGTCGTGCCGCTCTTTTCCGCCGACCGTAGGATGCCCGCGCGTCCGGATGCGAGGGATTTTTTGCCGGCCTTTGCCGCGCGGACTTGCAGAAACGATTCGGGTGTCGCCCGGCGGGATCGTTTCCGCACCCCGGAGTTTCCAGCGGGAACGCCGGATTTGTTAACCTTTGCAGCGCAATTGCAGCGCAATGACGCCCGAAGTGGCGCGGTGTCGTCCAATTTCTGCCACTTTTCAGAGTAATAAGGAAGTCTGCGCGCTGGGCTGGGGGCTTGGCAAGGGTAGCGATCATGGTGGAATTGGCACGAGGGCAGCGTTTCCTGGACGCGTGCCGCAAGGCGTCGTCCAGGAGTGAAACAGCGATCGCGCGGTGCTTCGGCCGCTTCGGCCGGGACGAACGCGGCGGGATGGCGATCTGGTCGATCTACATGTTCCTCATGATGCTCATGGTCGCGGGGATCGGCGTCGACTTCATGCTCAACGAGATGAAGCGCACGCGCCTTCAGGCCACGCTCGACCGGGCCGTGCTGGCCGCGGCCGACCTCGATCAGACGCTCTCGCCCAAGGGCGTCGTGCAAAGCTATTTCGACAAGTCCGGAATGGGGGACTTCCTCGCCGAGACTGCGGTGACGGATGGCCTGAATTTCCGCTCCGTATCGGCAGACGCGTCGAGCCAGACCAGGACGCTCTTCATCGACATGCTCGGCATCGACTACCTCAGCGCCCCGGCCGTCGGCACCGCGGAGGAGGAGATCCCCAACATCGAGATCTCGCTCATTCTCGATATCTCGGGCTCCATGCGCTACAACAATCGCATGGACAACCTCAAGCCGGCGGCGGAGGAGTTCATCAGCACGGTGCTGCGCGGTAACGCGGCGGACACGACCTCGGTCAACGTCGTTCCCTATGCCGGGCAGACGAACCCCGGCCCGGTGATGTTCGATTACCTGAACGGCGTCCGTTACCACGAAACCGGGGCGGACCACTTCCCGGAATGGGCGCAGGACATCTCGAACGTCGTGTTCTACTACGACACGGAAGAGCCGTTCGGAACGGTCGACGAGGACGACTTCGCGGTGAAGATCGACGGTTTCCCGGACAGCGGCACCGGAACGCATATCAGCAACGACCTCGACGATTTCTTCCACCTCGCGCGGTCCTACATCGCCTCGCAGGCGCCGGACCTGGATCAAAGCCGCATGACCGTCGGCGTTTCTATCAAGGGCGGACGTCAGGCCACCGAGTACTACGCCTACGAGGAGGGCGGCACGGCCGCGCCCGACAGCGGCCCGACCGATTTCCGCGACGTCGACCTAGAACTCAGCTACTCGGACTTCTTCGCCAACCAGTTCCCGAACGTCTCCTCCTGCCTGGAACTTGAATCGGCGGACTTTACGCATTCGGGCCTGCCGCAGACCGGCCTGGGCCAGGTGCCGCACTTCATGTACTGGGACATCGCCGCGAACGTGATGGACTGGGGCTGGTGCCCCGAGGACGATACCCGCATCCAGTATGCGCAGAACGACGAGAGTTCGCTGCGTGGCTTCATCCGGGACATCCGGATGCATGACGGCACGGGGACCCACTATGCGTTGAAGTGGGGTCTCTCGCTGCTCGACCCGGCCACGCGCCCGGCCTTCACGCATCTC
This sequence comes from Rhodosalinus sp. 5P4, assembly GCF_041365695.1. Classification (NCBI taxonomy): domain Bacteria; kingdom Pseudomonadati; phylum Pseudomonadota; class Alphaproteobacteria; order Rhodobacterales; family Paracoccaceae; genus Rhodosalinus; species Rhodosalinus sp. 5P4. The sequence goes on along the minus strand of NZ_JBGFSJ010000002.1, from coordinate 462,236 downwards.
GCGGGCCACGGGCAGGTGCCGGCCGACTTCACGGATCGTCCGTCCGACTGGAACGCGGAAGGCTGGCGCAAGGTGATCGTCCTCATGACCGACGGTCAGATCACCGACCAGTACCGCCCGACCGAGCCGATGAACCCCGACAATGCCACCGTCGAACTTCAGAACCAGTCCAGTTCCAAGCGCGAACAACTGTCCTCGCGCTCGACGAACCTCTCGCGGTTCTACGCGCTCTGCAACTTCGCCAAGGACAACGGCGTGACGGTCTACACGATCTCGTTCGAGGCGCCGAGCAACGCCCGAACGGAGATGCGGAACTGCGCCTCCTCGCCCAGCCACTACTTCGACGTCGACGGCCTTGAAATCTCCGACGCCTTCGTCGCGATCGCGAGCCAGATCAACCAGCTGAGGCTTACCCAATGAGACGCGGCAAGTCCCGGCTGGCGCGATGGCTCGGGCGCGAGGATGGGTTCATGACCATCGAGTTCGCGATCTGGATGCCGCTGTTCATGATGATCCTCTACGCGACGATCGAGCTGGGGATCATCACGATGCGCCACGCCATGCTCGAGCGCGGTCTCGACATGGCGGTGCGCGATCTGCGGCTGAGCACCGGTGCGCCGCCGCAATACTCGGATCTTCGGCAGAGCATCTGCGACAACGCGGCGATCATTCCGGACTGCACCAACGCGCTGAAGCTCGAGATGGTGCCCAACGACATGCGCGCCTGGCAATCCCTGCCCGACAAGCCGGACTGCGTGGACCGGTCGGAAGAGGTGAACCCGCTGCGCGAGTGGACGCCGGGCAAGTCGAACGAACTGATGCTGCTGCGCGCCTGCCTGAAATTCGCGCCGCTCACGCCCGCAAGCTGGCTCGGCCAGAACATGGCGTCCGACGCATCGGGCGACGTCGCGCTCGTCGTGAGCTCTGCCTTCGTGCAGGAACCCTGAGGAGTATGGCGGGATGATGACACTTTGGCGCGATCGCCTTCGCTGCTTCCTCGACGAGACGCGAGGCAGCCTGACCGTGGAAGCGGTGATCCTGATGCCCATCATTCTCTGGGCATTCTCGGCCACCTACGTCTTCTTCGACATGTTCCGGCAGAACAGCGTCACCCACAAGGCCGCCTTCACGATCGGCGACATGCTCTCGCGCGAGACGCTGGAGATCACGCCGACCTACCTCGACAACACGCTGACGCTTTTCGACATGCTGACCGACGGGGAGCTCGAAAACCCGGGCGTCCGCGTCTCGGTCGTGCGCTGGGACGAGGACACCCAAAGCTACGACCTGCGCTGGTCCCAATCGCGCGGCGGGGCCGGCGAACTGACGCCGGATCAGGTCGCGGATTGGGACGGCGTCCTGCCGTCGATGGTCGATGAAGAACAGATCATCCTGGTGCAGACCTGGGCCGACTACAATCCGCTCTTCAGGGTCGGTATCGGCCAGCAGCAGTTCGAGACCTTCGTCTTCACGCGCCCGCGTTTCGCGCCGCAACTCGTTTGGTCGGACAGCTGAGCAGGCTCAGCGATCCCGCTTTGCCAGCCTGAGCGAAATGAGGTCCGCCATCGCGCGGGCCTCTGCGCGTGAGGTCATGCCGCCCACGCCGACCCGGCGGCCGGTGCGCCACCACAGGCCCGGGCGCCAGACCCGGGGGCTTCGCGGCGCGGCAAGGCGCAGAAGAAAGCCACCGGACGGCTTGAAGGCGAACATCCCGCGATCCAGTCCCTCGATCTCGTCCAGGCGGGCGATCAGCGTGCCGTCCGTATCACGCAACCCCTGGGCGGTCAGTTCCACCGCGCCCGACGTCGCGCGGCGCATCTTCTCGCCGGTCCAGAGCGCGGCTCCCGCCGCGAAGACGAGAAAGACCTGCCAGGCCGGCGCGGGCGGCGCCGCGAGCGCGAGGTAAAGCAGAAGCGCGCCGAGAGCGTAGGTCACGCCCAGCCCGAACCACCGCCGCCCCGGCGAGGGCGCAAGCCGCACCTCCACACTGTCGTGCCGCTCATCCCGCTCGCTCATGCCTGCCCCGTCCGCTGGTTCGACGCGTGGTCTAGCGCGGGCACGCGGCGATGGCGAGGGGCCGGCGACTGTGCGGTGCCGCACACCGGCCCTCTCGCCCCCCGCGTTGCTCGCGGACGCGACGCCCCTTATCTGCCGTGATGTCACATCAATCCGGAGAGAGCGCCATGTCACTCAGACCGACCGTCGAGACCCGCCGCGCGCAGCCGACGCTTGAAGGCGCGGGCGTGCACCTGCACCGCGCCTTCGGTTTCCAGGATCCATCGGAGCTCGACCCGTTCCTGCTTTTCGACGACTTCCGCAACGATGTGCCCGAGCACTATCAGCGCGGCTTTCCCTGGCACCCGCACCGCGGCATCGAGACGATCACCTATGTGCTCGAGGGCACGGTCGATCACGGCGACAGCCTCGGCAATGTCGGCTCGCTCGGCGCGGGCGACGTGCAGTGGATGACCGCCGGGTCGGGCATCCTGCACCAGGAGATGCCGAAGGGAAACGCGGCGGGTCAGATGCACGGCTTCCAGCTCTGGGCGAACCTGCCGTCGTCGCTGAAGATGACCGCGCCCCGCTATCAGGACGTGAAAGGCACCGACATTCCCGAGGTGATCGACGATGACGGCACGCGCGTGAAGGTGATCGTGGGCGAGTTCTGGGGCAGGACCGGCCCGGTGGACGGCATCGCGGCGGAGCCGCAATATCTCGACATCTTCGTGCCCGCGGGCGTGAAGAAGACGTTCCGCATCGACACCTACCGCCGCGCCTTCGCCTACGTGTTTCACGGCGCGGGCGTCTTCGCCGACGCGAGCCAGCCCGCGGGCGTGCTGCTCGAGAAGGAGATCGCCGGCCAGGAAGTGAACATCCGCGACCTGTCGGGCGACCGCACTCTCGTGCGCTTCGGCACCGGCGACGAGGTGACGGTGCAGGCCGGGCCGGAGGGCATCCGCTTCCTGCTGATCTCGGGCGCGCCGATCCGCGAACCCGTCGCCTGGCATGGGCCGATCGTGATGAACACCCGCGAGGAGATCCTGCAGGCCGTGACCGAGTTGCGGAACGGCACCTTCATCCGGGCCGACTGACCGCGCGCCGGGATCGGGCCAGGGCGCGGCCCGGCCCCGGATCGGTCAGGCCGCCGCGACCGCCTTGCGCACCATGTCCCAGTGGATCGCCTCCACCTCGGCAAGCGAGAGCCGGCCGTCCGCGCGATACCAGGTGTTCACGCCGTTCAGCATGGCGATGAGGGCGAGCGCGGCGATCTTGGTGTCGGGCACCGCGAAAACGCCCTCGGCATCGCCATCGCGCAGAATGGTTTCCAGAAAGGTCTCGTAATCCCGCCGTAGCCCCTCGATCACGGCGAAATTCTCCGGCTCCAGATTGCGAAGCTCCATGTAGGAGATGAAGACCGCCTCGGGGCGCTCGAGGTGGAACCGGATGTGAAACCGGGTGAACGCCTCGAGCCGCGCGAGCGCGGGGCCCGAGGCGGGCAGCGCCATGCGCGCCGCCAGCAACTCTTCCATGTGATTTTCGAGAAGCGAGAAGAGCAGCGTCTGCTTGTCGGGCGTGTAGCTGTAGAGCGCCCCGGCCTGAACACCCACCTCGGCGGCGATCCGGCGCATCGAGACCGCCGCGTAGCCGTGGCGCGCGAAAAGCTTCAACGCGGCCGCGCGCATCCTCGGGCCGGTCACCCCCGCATGCGATCCTGCCGTGCGTGCCATGGGTGGCAGGATTTACTGAACGCCCGTTCAGATCAACCGCCGCGCTTGCCAGCCCCGCGCGCCCTGAGGCAAGAGGGTGACAGACCCAGCCGGAAAGCCGCCCGATGCGCCCTCGCCTCTTCATGCTCGCCCTGACCGCGCTCGCCGCCTGCACGCAGTTCCCGGACCTTGACGCGGCGGTCGCGCCGGACGTGGCGAACGCGCCCTACCCCCGGCTTCTGCCCATCGAGGAGGTGCTCGGCCCGGACCGCCCGCCCCGCGCCACGCCGGAGGCGGCGGAGCGTCTGTCGCTGCAGGCGGCGGCGTTGCAGGCCCGGGCGCGCACCGACACGGGCAGCGAGGCCGCGGCGCTCTCGGCGCGGGCGGACACGCTGCGCCTGCGGGCCGACGCGCTTCGCGCGGAGTAGGCGTAAGCGCCGCGCGGCGGCTTGGCGTTGCACGCCCGCGGCGATCGGGATAGATCGCGCCGGAAGCGTACCAGGAACGTCCCCACCCGAAAGGAGCCAGCCCATGTCCGATCCCCTGCGTCTCGGCATCGCCGGTCTCGGCACGGTGGGCGCCGGCGTCGTCAAGATCGTGCGCCGCAAGGCCGAACTGCTGGAGGCGCGCACCGGGCGGCCGGTGACGATCTCCGCCGTCTCCGCGCGCACCCGCGACAAGGACCGCGGCGTGAGCCTTGCCGACTACAGCTGGGAGGACGATCCCGTCGCGCTGGCCACGCGCGACGACGTGGACGTGTTCGTGGAGCTGATGGGCGGCTCGGACGGCCCCGCCAAGGCCGCGACCGAGGCCGCGCTCGCCGCGGGCAAGGACGTGGTCACCGCCAACAAGGCGATGCTCGCCATCCACGGCCAGGCGCTTGCCGAGGCGGCCGAGGCCGCGGGGCGCGTGCTGCGCTTCGAGGCGGCGGTGGCCGGCGGCATCCCGGTCATCAAGTCGCTGACCGAGGGGCTGGCCGGCAACGACCTCACCCGCGTGATGGGCGTGATGAACGGCACCTGCAACTACATCCTGACCCGGATGGAAAGCGCCGGTCTGTCCTACGACACGGTCTTCGACGAGGCGAACCAGCTTGGCTACCTGGAGGCCGACCCCACCCTCGACGTGGGCGGCATCGACGCGGCCCACAAGCTCGCGCTGCTGGCCGCGATCGCCTTCGGCACGCGGGTGGATTTCGACGGGGTCGAGATCGAGGGGATCGAGCGCATCTCCATCGACGACATCCGCCGGGCGCGCGACCTCGGCTTCCGCATCAAGCTTCTGGGCGTGGCGCAGATGACGGGGCGGGGGCTGGAAACCCGCATGTCGCCCTGCCTCGTGCCGGCAAGCTCGCCCATAGGCCAGCTCGAGGGCCCCACGAACATGTGCGTCCTGGAAGGCGACGCGGTGGGCCAGATCGTGCTGCGGGGCGCGGGGGCCGGCGAGGGCCCGACGGCCAGCGCGGTGATGTCCGACGTGCTCGACATCGCGCGGGGCACGCGCGTCTCCACCTTCGGGGTGCCCGCCGCAAGGCTGGCCCACGCCACGCCCGCGCGCACGGCGACGCCCGCGCCCTACTACCTGCGCATGGAACTGAAGGATCGCCCCGGGGCGCTCGCGCAGATCGCCACCGTTCTGGGCGAGGCCGGTATCTCCATCGACCGGATGCGCCAGTACAAGCACGCCGCCGACACCGCCCCGGTGCTGATCGTGACCCACAAGACGGCGCGCGACGCGCTCGATGCGGCGCTGGAGGCCATGCCGGGCACCGGCGTTCTGGCCGGCGAGGTGGTGGCGCTTCGGATCGAAAGCGTCTGACGCCGCGGGGCTCAGCCGCCGCCGACGTCGCCCGGCGCCACCGACACCGCCTTGACCACCGCGACCACCTGCTGCCCCTCGGCAAGCGCCAACGCCTTGGCCGAGCGGCGGGTGATTCGTGCCAGGATCTCCCCTGCCCCGAGATCGATCCGCACCAGCAGGCCCGGCCCCTCGCCCGGACGGAGCGCGGCGATCCGGCCCTCCAGAAGGTTCAGTGCCGAAAGGCCGTCGGGACGCGTCGTGGAAATCATCACGTCCTGAGCCGACACGCGCACGCGCAGCGGTGCGCCCTCCGACGCGGCGACGCGCGGCAGGAAAAGCCGCCCGCCCGGCGCGGCGAGTTCGGTCAGGCCGTCGGGGTGATGGGCGACGACGCGGGCGGTGATCACGCTGCCCGCCGCGCGCGGCCCGAAGGCGGGCACAGCCGCCGGGTCCGACATGACCTCGGCCGCAGGCCCCGCGCGCAGCACGCGGCCCTCCTTCAGCGCGACCACCGTAGTGGCGAGCCGCGCCACCTCCGCGACCGAGTGGCTGACGTAGAGGACGGGCGTTTCCGTTTCGTCGCGGAGACGCTCGAGATAGGGCAGGATCTCGGCCTTGCGCGCCTCGTCGAGCGCGGCGAGCGGCTCGTCCATCAGGATGAGGCGCGGCGCGGCGAGAAGCGCGCGCCCGACCGCGACGCGCTGCTTTTCGCCGCCCGACAGGCCCCCCGGGCGGCGCGGCAGGAGCGGCTCCAATCCAAGCATCCCAACGATCCGGTCGAAGGCCGCCGCATCCCGAGCGGCACGCGCCATCCATCGGCCGTAAAGCAGGTTCTGCCGCACCGTGAGATGGGGAAAGAGCCGCCCCTCCTGGAACACGTAGCCGACCCGTCGGCGGTGGGGCGGCGTCCAGAGCCCGGCCTCGATATCGAAAAGCGCCTCCCCGTTGACCGCGACCCGGCCCTTGTCCGGGCGCAGAAGCCCCGCCACCGCATTCACCACGGTGGTCTTTCCCGACCCGGAGCGCCCGAAAAGAGCGGTGACACCCGGCGGCGCCTCGAAGCGTGCATCGAGTTCGAAGCCCGGGAACGCGTGGCTGACCTCGACCTCGAGCATCAGGCGCCGCCGACGCGCGCGGCGACGCGGCGCCCCACGACTTCCGACAATAAGAGCGCCCCCATCGCCACGACCACCGAGACGATCACCAGCTTCATCGCCGGGCCTTCGCCGCCGGGGATCTGCAGGAACGCGTAGATCGCGGACGGGATCGTGCGTGTCTCACCGGGGATGTTCGACACAAACGTGATCGTCGCGCCGAACTCGCCCATCGCCTTGGCAAAGGCGAGGATGGCGCCCGCCACGATGCCCGGCAGTGCCATCGGCAACGTCACCGTCAGGAAGACCCAGAGCGGCGGCGCGCCGAGCGTCGCGCTCGCCTGCTCGAGCTTCGGGTCCACCGCCTCGATCGACAGGCGGATCGCGCGCACCATCAGCGGAAAGGCCATGACGCCCGCCGCGAGCGCCGCGCCTGTCCAGCGAAAGGCGAGGACGATGCCCCAATCGGCCAGGACGCTGCCGACAGGCCCGCGCGTGCCGAACGTCAGCAACAACAGGTAGCCCGTCACCACCGGCGGCAGGATGAGCGGCAGGTGCACGATGCCGTTCAGAAGCTGCTTGCCGGGAAAGGACCAGCGGGCCAGCGCATAAGCCGTGAGGATACCCAGCGGCAAGCTGACCAGCGTCGCCCAGAGGGAGACGCGCAGCGACAACGCCACCGCCCGCCATTCATCAGGGCCGAGCCAGTCCAACATGCGCTATTCGGCGAGGACCACGAAGCCCTGACGCTCGAACGCCTTGCGCGAGTCCGGGCTGCGGAGGAAGTCGAGGAAGGTCCGGCTCAGGGCGCTCTGGGTCTCGGCGAGGGCGGCGGCCGGATAGACGATGGGCGGATGGGTCGCGGCGGGAAAGGTGCCGGCGACCGTGACATCATCCTCGGCCACCGCATCGGTGGCGTAGACGATGCCGTAAGGCGCCTCGCCCGTCGCCACGAAGGCGAGCGCGGCGCGGACGTTGTCGGCCTGCGCCACTTGCGCCGCGACCTTGTCCCACTGCCCGAGGCTTTCCAGCGCCGCCTTGCCGTAGATGCCCGCGGGCACCGCGTCGACGAGCGCCATGGCCAGCCGCCCGTCGCCCAGGAGGCCCGCGAGGTCCATTCCGGGACCGATCTCGACCGGCGCGGCGGCGCCACCCGCCGCGACCAGCACGAGGGAATTCGCAAGAAGATCGAAGCGCGTGGCCGCTTCGACAAGGCCGTCGGCCTCGAGCATGTCCATCCAGCCCGGGTTGGCGGAGATGAAGACATCCGCCGGCGCGCCCTGCTGGATCTGGCGGGCGAGCGCGGAGGATCCGGCGAGGGAGACAACGACGTCGTGGCCGGTGGCGGCCTCGAAACCCTGCTCGATCTCCGCCATCGCGTCGCTCATGCTGGCCGCGGCGAACACCGTGATCCGGTCCGCGCTGGCCGGCACGGGGGCGCACATGGCGATGACCAGCGCAGCCGCTGTCGTGCGGGCGGCCGCTCGAATGCAAGCTGGCTTGAACACCGGGGCGTCTCTCTCCTGTTGATATGTTTCACGAAACATATCGCCCGGCAACCCCGCCAATGGCAAGCGTTATTTCCCGCCGGACATGTCGGACGCGCCCGCCTCCGCGAGCAGGGCGCGCAGCGCAGCGATCTCCGCCTCTCCGGCGTCGGTCGCCCGCCGTTCGAGCGCGCGGTAATGCGCCAGCACCGTCGCTCCCGTCTCGGTCAGATGCGCGCCACCGCCACGGGCGCCGCCTCGGCTGCGCGCCACGAGCGGTGCCCGGAACGCGGCGTTCATTTCCTCCACGAGGCTCCAGGCGCGCTTGTAGCTCATCCGCATGGCGCGGCCCGCCGCCGCGATGGACCCGGTCTGCTCGATCAGTTCGAGCAGGTCCGCCTTGCCGGGGCCCAGCATGGCATCGGCGCCGAACACGACGCGCAGGCGAAGGCGTGGAGGGTGCTCGGTCAGGGCCGCGGCCTCCTCGGTCGGTCTGGCGGTCCCGGAAGGACTCGAACCCTCAGCCTGCCGATTAGAAGTCGGCTGCTCTATCCAGTTGAGCTACGGGACCGCTCGCGCCGTTTTCGGCCATCGGGCGGAAATGCGCAAGCGCGTCAGTGCGTCCAGGAGCCGCGCCGGTCGGTCGCGAAATTCTCGCCGTAGCCGCGCGCGCGGATGTTGGTGCGGCGCTTGTGGGGCTCGAACACGATCGCCTCGATCCCGTGTTCGCGGGCGTAGGCCAGCGCGGCTTTCTTGGTGGGAAAGCGCAGACGGACTTGCGATTCCATGTCTGCCGAGGAGGTCCAGCCCATCAGCGGATCGATCTCCCGCGGGCTCGCCGGCGCGTATTCGAGCACCCATTGCCGGGTCTTCGCGGTGCCAGACGAGGTCGCGGATCGGGACGGTTTGTAGATGCGCGCGCGCATGACTTCCTCCGTGTCTTGAGACGGTTATGAAGGATGCCGCAGCCGGCGACAAGATCCCTCGCGGACCGCGGTGCAGGCAGACCTTGACCATCCGGACTTTCGCGGGGAGCGAGGGGTGGGTATGTGCGATCGGCCGAAAGGCCAAGGCGCTGCTTGCCGGTAAATGATATGTCACGAATGTCCCTTTTCGCAATCACAATCGGCGGGCGGCGCGATCGTCCGCCGGGGTTGAACCCGGGCGGGGAAGCGCGATCTTGAAGGGGAAGGAGACGCCTCATGCCCTACGCCCATTCCGACAAGTCCCCGCCCGAAAACTCCGCCACGATCCTGCACGCCGCGGCGGCGGACGTGCGCGCGCGCCCGAAGCTCGAGGGCGGCAGGCCGTTCGAGATGAAGTCAGACTTCGCGGCCGCGGGCGACCAGCCCACCGCCATCGCCGAACTCAGCGAAGGCGTGTTGTCGGGCGAGCGCGACCAGGTGCTGCTTGGCGCCACGGGCACGGGCAAGACCTTCACCATGGCCAAGGTGATCGAACGCACCCAGCGCCCGGCGATCATCCTCGCGCCCAACAAGACGCTGGCCGCCCAGCTTTACGGAGAATTCAAGGGCTTCTTCCCGGACAACGCGGTAGAGTATTTCGTCAGCTACTACGATTACTACCAGCCCGAGGCCTATGTGCCCCGCTCGGACACCTATATAGAGAAGGAAAGCCAGATCAACGAACAGATCGACCGGATGCGCCACTCGGCCACCCGGGCGCTTCTGGAACGCGACGATGTCATCATCATCGCCTCGGTGTCCTGCATCTACGGCATCGGCTCGGTCGAGACCTACGGCGCGATGACCCAGGATCTGCAAGCCGGCGAAAGCTACGATCAGCGCGCCGTGATCGCGGACCTCGTCGCGCAGCAGTACCGCCGCAACGATCAGGCCTTCCAGCGCGGCGCGTTCCGGGTGCGCGGCGACGTCCTGGAAGTCTGGCCCGCGCACCTGGAGGACCGGGCCTGGCGGCTGTCCTTCTTCGGCGAGGAGCTCGAAGGCATCACCGAGTTCGACCCCCTGACCGGCGCGCGCACGGGCAGCTTCGAGCGGGTGCGGATCTATGCCAACTCGCACTACGTCACCCCGAAGCCCACGCTTCAGCAGGCGATCCAGAGCATCCGCAAGGAGTTGCGCCAGCGGCTCGACCAGCTGGTGAACGAGGGCAAGCTGCTGGAGGCGCAGCGGCTCGAGCAGCGCACCAATTTCGATCTCGAGATGCTGGAGGCCACGGGCGTGTGCAACGGGATCGAGAACTACTCGCGCTACCTGACCGGGCGCGCGCCGGGCGAGCCGCCCCCCACCCTCTTCGAGTTCATCCCCGACAACGCCATCGTCTTCGCCGACGAAAGCCACGTCTCCGTGCCCCAGATCGGGGGCATGTATCGCGGCGACTACCGGCGCAAGTTCACGCTGGCCGAGCACGGCTTCCGCCTGCCCTCCTGCATGGACAACCGCCCGCTCAAGTTCGAGGAATGGGACGCCATGCGCCCCCAGTCGGTCTTCGTGAGCGCCACGCCCGGGCCGTGGGAGCTGGAGCAGACCGGCGGCATCTTCACCGAACAGGTGATCCGGCCCACCGGCCTTCTGGACCCGCAGATCGAGATCCGCCCCGTCGAGATGCAGGTGGACGATCTTCTGGACGAGGTGCGCAAGGTGGCGGCGAAGGGCTACCGGACGCTCTGCACCACGCTCACCAAGCGCATGGCCGAGGACCTCACCGAATACCTGCACGAGCAGGGCATCCGCGTGCGCTACATGCATTCCGACATCGACACGATCGAGCGGATCGAGATCCTGCGCGACCTGCGGCTGGGGGCGTTTGATGTCCTTGTGGGCATCAACCTGCTGCGCGAGGGCCTCGACATTCCCGAATGCGGGCTGGTGGCGATCCTCGACGCCGACAAGGAGGGCTTTTTGCGCTCGGAGACCTCGCTCATCCAGACCGTCGGGCGCGCGGCGCGCAACGTCGACGGGCGCGTCATCATGTATGCCGACCGCATGACCGGCAGCATGGAGCGCGCCATGGCCGAGACCGAGCGCCGCCGCGCCAAGCAGATCGCCTACAACGAGGAACACGGCATCACCCCCGCCACGGTGAAGAAGAATGTGGAGGACATCCTCGCCGGCCTCTACCAGGGCGACGTGGACATGAACCGGGTCACGGCGACCGTGGAAAAGCCGATGGCGGGCGCGAACCTCCAGGCCCATCTCGACGGGCTGCGCGAGGACATGCGCAAGGCGGCCGAGAACCTCGAGTTCGAGGAAGCCGCGCGCCTGCGCGACGAGGTCAAGCGGCTGGAAGCGGTGGACCTCGCCGTCCACGACGACCCGCTGGCCCGCCAGCAGGCCGTGGAGAAGGCGAGCGAGGAGGCCGCGGGAAAAAGAGGCCGCTCCACAGGGGGACGTGCGGGGCAGCGTGGGGGGAATGTAAAGAGAAAGAGAGGGTAAGAAGTGCCGATGAAAAAGGACTACGATCGCGGCTTGGAACTCATTTGCCCCACTTGTGCATCGCCTCAACTGACGGCCCCAGAAGAAGGCGACACATATGAGCCTATTTACATATGTAAATCATGTGAAGAGACTTTCCGCCTCCACGAGCTAAAGGACGGAAATTCCTCGAGAATTAATGCAGTAGCGGAAGAGATAAAGGACGAGGTTATCGAGGATTTTAAAAAGGACCTTGCTCGAGCGATTAAGAGGATAAATAAGTGAATATTTCAGATGCTGCTTCACTAATTGCGCTTGCCCTTTCAGCGGTTGCGATATTTCAGACTTACAGAGCTAACAAAGACCAAAGCAGGCTAACGGATCGAGAGGTCGAGCTAGTGCGCCGGCAGCTTGACCAGTTGGAACGCGATGACAGGGCATCTAAAACGGCTGATATTTCTGCAAGGATATACAAGGAGAGTAAAAACAACTGGAAGCTACGCATCGCGAACAAGGGTCCAGCAGTTGCCGAAAATGTTTATTTGAACATCTTGGCCGCTGACCGGAGTATGTTCAAAGAGAATTTTATTTCTGACAAATTGCCAATGAAAAGAATGGAGAAGGGTGATAGCGTAGATATTACGGCCATCATCACGTCTGGCACAAATATCAAAGAAGAAGTTGAGCTTTGCTGGGACGACCCTTCTGAAGTTGGCAAAAAGAAAAAGGTAGAAGTTTCGATCTAAAGAAAGAATAGCCCGCGTAGGGTGCGTGCTCGCCACGCACCGATCCCTCGCCGCCACGGCGCGTGAGATCACGCGCCCTACACGCCCGGCGCAGCCGAACAGCGCCCGACCTCCCCCCGAAGCCCCCACGCCTACCGCAAGGGCAGCGTGGGGGCTTCGGGGCGTGCATGCCAGCAGCGCCGCGCTGCGCCCTCCGGGTCCAGCGCATCCCGGCTGCGCCTCGCCGGATCGCGGCATGTCTCTGTCCGATTGACCGCCACGGGTGCGTGCGATCACGCACCCTACGCTCGGCCCTATGGCCGGGGCGCACACCTGTCCTATCTCTGCGCTATGCGCCTCGCCCTCGCTCTCTGCCTCCTCGCCGGCCCGCTCCATGCATGGAAGTTCTCGGCCGATCCGCTCTGCACCCTCTCCCACTCGACGGGGGAGGCGGCGGTGGTCGTGACCCACGATCCAGCCATCCCGGAATACGCGATCACCATCACCCGGGCGGGCGCGCCCTGGCCCGGGGGGCCGGTTTTCGCCATCCGCTTCGAGGGGCCCCGCGGGCTCACGATCTCGACCACGCGCCACGGCCTGGGCGAGGCGGGCCGCGCGCTCACCGTAACCGATCGCGGCTTCGGCAATGTCCTCGACGGGCTTCAGTTCAACGACACCGCCACCGCGCGTCTCGGCGACACGGCGGTGGCGTTCCCGCTCGACGGCGCGGCGGAGCCGGTCGAACGGTTCCGCGCCTGCGTCGCCGCGCCCGTCGCCTGAGCGCCCTGCCCCTCGTGACATTCCCGCCGATCCCGCTAGGCTTCCCTCACGCGGCGGGAGAGTGACCATGCGGAAACGAAGCCTCGCGGTGCTGGTGGCCGCCAGCCTCTGGGCGCTCCCCGTGTTCGCCCAGCCTGACGGCTTCGGCGGGCAATGCCTCGCCGCACCCCACGACGCGCCGGTGACGGCGCGCGAGCAGGAGGTCGCGGATCTCGTGGACAGCCTCCGCCCCGCCCTCGCCCGGTTCGAGAGCCTCGCGCGCGCGCTGGCCGAGGGCGCCCCCGAGATCTGCCTCGTGGACGCGCTTCTCGACGCGCAGGGCTATCTCGGCGTGGAGGAGAACCGCATCGTCCTGCGCGCCGCCCTCGCCCCGCCCATGCGGCAGGCGGTGCTGATCCACGAGCTGCGCCACCTGCACCAGGCGCGCACCGGCGCCTGCCCGGGTCCGGCGCTGTCGATGGGCGAAACCGCGCGTGCCACGCTCTCCCTCGAGGCGGACGCCACGGCCGTCACGCTCCACGTCGCCTGGGCGCTCCGCGCCGAGGGCGCACCCGCCGTCTGGGACGCGCTTGCCGCCTGGCCGGGGCAGCAGGACATCGCCGCCGCGTTCGCCGGTGCGATGGCCGAAACAAGCGATCCGGTCCGTGCCGCCGCGCGCGCCTTCGCGCAGTGGTACGTCTCGGACTGGCGGCGGGAAACCTACCGGATCGCGGCCTGCGCCGACTACCTCGACCGTCAGGACCGCAGCCACGCCCTGCCCGCCTACGGGGCGCTTCCGCAGGGCTTCCTGTCGGCGCTTTGCACGCTGCCCGACGGGCGCGCCTACCCCTGCACGCCGCCCGCCAGCGAATGAGCGCGCCGGCCGCGCCCCCCCGGGACCCCGGCGTTTCTCCCCGCCGGTGACCCGGCGCGGAGGTCAGTCGTCGGCGTCGTCGACCTGCAGGATCATCCGGAACGTGCCGAGCGCCACCCCGCTTTCCGCCTCGTCGTCGAAGTTCACCACGATCCCGTTCTCGGCCGTCGGCGCGAAAAGCGTGCAGGAGCCGCGGGCAAGCACGCTTCGCTCGCCGCCCACCGCGACGACGACGCGGCCCACATTCCCGGCATCGAAGCAGATGAGGTAGTTGCCGAGCGCCCCGCGTCCGGCCAGCACATACGCGTTCTCGGGTATGTCGCGTTCAAGCGCCCAGGTGCCCGAAACCGAACTGTCGATTTCTGCCGCGGCGGCCAGCGGCGCGGCGAGGAAGCCTATCGCTAGGGCGAGGAGGCGGTAGCTGCTCAACATTTTATGGCCTCACCTATATGTAGTGAGAACACTAACATAACCGCGCCCGGCGGCGCCAGCGTTTGTCGAATCACTCGTCACTTTCACGCCGCCGGCGCGCAAGGCCGGTGCGCGGCGACAGTGTGCAGCCGATGCGTTAACAGGATACGGACGGCGATTTCGCCGTCAGCGCACCGTCTCCACCGCGACGCCTTCCGCGCTGCGGGACAGGCGTTGGGTCACCTCGCCGACCTCCCGCCCGCTGTCGCGCAGAATGGTCAGGAGCACGTACTCCCCCTCGGGCAACTCCGAAAGGTCGAGCGTGGCGCCGAAGCTCCGGGCCGCGAGCGGCATCAGCGGCCCGGCCGCCTCGCTGGCGAGATCTCCCCGGCGCAGCTCCGCGCCGTCGGCGGCAAGAAGGGTGTAGCGCGCCTCGGGGCGCAGCAGAACGTTGCCCGTGTTGACCGCCCGCAGCGCGAGCGCGTAGTGGCCCGCTTCCTCGAGGCTGGAGACGCGCAAGGGCTCGAGCTCGGCACGGGCCACGTCCTCGCCCTCGGGGCGCGTCACCTCGACGAGGGCGGTGGCCGACCCCGCGCGCTGACCGTCGCCGTAGCGCGCGTCGAGCCGGAGTTCGGCGTAGTAGTTCCGGTGCGCCGCGTCGGTGCCGGGAAACCGCGCGAGCAGCCGCAGGTTCCGCGACTGGCCCGGTCGCAGGGTGAACCGCGCGGGCGCCACGTCGATCCAGCCGGCCGCCGACAGGTCCTCTCCGCGCAGCTCGGCGCTCGCGCGCCCGCCCATCCCTTCGGGCAGCGCGACCTCCACCGTCACGTCGACGGGATCGATCGAGGGGTTCTCGACCGTCACGCTGCCGGTGCGCCGCGCGCCGGCGCGGTAGTCGTACTCGAACACCTCGGGGCTGAGCCCGAGTTCGATGTCGGTCACCAGGTCCTTGATGTCGGGATGCCCCTCGAAGGCGATCTCGCGGCGCAGGGGCACCGTGCGCCGCCCGTCCACGTAAAGCTCTCCGCGCACGCGGTAGTCGCCCGCGGGCAGAAGCCGCCCGAGGTCCACCGGCACCATGAGCGTCGTTTCGGGAAGAAGGCGCCGCTCCTCGATGGGCACGCGGCGGATCTGCCGCCAGGTATCGCTGGCATCCTTGTAGTCCACCCAGATGTCGCCGCCGAAGCGGGAGTAGGTGCCACCGCGGTTCTCCACCCGCGCGGTCACCACCGTCGTCTCGGGAAACGGCGCGGCGGCGGCGCCCTCTGCGCCCGTGACGTCCGGCAGGCGGTAGGACAGCGTCGCATCGGCAAGGCGCACGTCCTGCCGGGCGGGACGCCCCTCCGTGCCCAGAATGATCGGAACCAGAAGGCGCAGGGTCAGGCGCAGCCCCTCGGCATCCTCGGGCGGGCGCGCCGTCAGCAGAAGGCCGGCGACATGGCTGCCCTGCGCGGAAGCGGGCACGCGCATCAGAACCTCGAGGATCGTCGTCTGGCGCGCGTCCACCTGCACCTCGGAGGGCGCGGTGATCCACGGCGCGGCCGAGCGCGGCAGCACCTGGCCGCCCTCCTCGTAGGGCACGATGGTGAAGGCGCCATCGGGCGTCTGGGCCAGCTGGACCACGTCCACCTCCAGAAGCCGCCCCTCGAGCTGCGAGGTTCCGGTGATCTCGATCGGAATGTCCACGGTGGTGCCGGGCGGCACCTCGCCTTCCACGGTGAGCGGGCGCACCTGAAAGCCCTGCGCCGCGGCGCCGGGCGCCATCGCGCCGAGGGTCAGAAGGGCGAGGAGGACAAGCAAGGCTGCGCGCACGGGGACGGCCCTTTCGCTGGGATGTCGCGCCGCGGGTCGGTGCGGCCACGCATTCGCTACGACAGGCCGCGGCGGTTTTCAACGCTCAGCGCGGCTGAAGCGTGATCTCCACCTCCAGGCTGTAGATGCCGGGTGCGGGCAGCCCGGTGGGGTTGTCGGTGAAGCGCGGGCCCAGATCGGCCCCGACGCCCCAGAGCGCGGCGCCGCGCGCCCCCTCGGCGGCGAGCCGGCCATCGGCGTCCTGGTAGATGCGGGCCTCCCCGCCACCATTGCCGCCGCCCCCCGGCCCGCCGGGGCGTCCCGGACGGCCGGGATCGTCCAGCCAGTCGGGCGGGCCGGTCTCGCCCAGCCAGTCCGGGCGCCCCGGCGGGCCGAGCCAGTCCGGCCGGCCCCTGCCACCCTCCGCGCGGTCGCGGTCGAGGTAGACCCGCCCGCCGATCCGGTGGGCGCCGTCCGAAAAGGCCGGCTGGCGGTAGTTCGCGGGCGCGGGCGGGGCCGGTTGCCATGTCGGAAAGCCGATCGTGACGGTGTAGGGCACGGTGGACAGCACGCGGAACCGCGCCGTGTCTTCGGTGGTCTCGAAGCCCGGCGCACCCAGCAGATCGGCCACGACGTAGTCCACCTGCCGGTCGAGCACCTGCACCAGCAGCGCATCCCGCCCGCCCGGCCGCGGCACGATCTGTCCGCCTTGCTGCGCCACGGCGGGCACGGCAAGGCCGGCGGCGAGGAGAAGCGGAATTAGGGTGCGAAAGGGTCTCGTCATGCGCGGTCAGCTAATCCGAGCGGGGCGTCGAAGGCAACACAGCCGCGCGCCCGGGTGCGGGCCGCGCGGCTGTGACGCGATGGCGGAGGGGCGGTACGGGCCCCTCCGCGTGTAGCTCGACGCCGGATCAGGAAGCGGCAGCGACTGTGATATCCACGTCCAATGAATAGTCGCCGGGCGCGGCGACGCCACCCGTGCAGTCCGTAAGATTGGGCGACGCCTCGATGCCGATCCCGTACTGTTTGTTCGCGCCGGGCGTGAAGTAAGACGCCGCGAAGGTGTCGTTCACGGTCCACGGGCTCGCGCCACTCGGCGGCGTGGACGTATTGTTCGAGTTCGTGGCCGGGTCGACATCGAAGGTGATCGTGCCGCCGATGGCGCAGCCCTCCGCACCGTTCACGTAGTAGGCTTGGCTAAAGGTTGTGGCACTCGGCCAGTCACTCGGCTGGCCCGGGCCCTCGTTGTCCCAGGTCGCCCACTCCAGCGTGAGATCGAAATCGACGTTCGCCGTGACCTCGATGAGCGACTTGTCGGTGAACGAGCCGTTCCGGTTGTTGTTGCCCGGCACCCCGCTGTCCCCCGCAGGATCGACAACGGTAATAGCCGAGTCAAGAGCTTGAGTGATGGCAATATACTCGCCGACGCTGGCTGTCAGCGTGACTTGGGCGGTGTCTTCGACGGACTGGGCGTAGGCGCCCGTGCCGAGAAGGGCGAGGGCGCTCGCCGTGGCTGCAAGTTTCTTCATGTCTGTCCTCCAGTGTTCGAGGCAATGCTCAAAAAGGGTCGCGCCGCGGGGTTTCGGGTCGCGGCCCGGGCCCTCAGAGGGTTAATGAGAGAGATTGTCGAAAAATTGAGCGGCCCGGGGCCGAATTGAGGCCGAGAAGGCGACAATGCGCGCGCCCTGCCCTGCGGCACTGCCTATACCACTGATACAATTCAAGTATCGCGCAAAAGTTGTTGAATAATTATTAAATATCTTTAAGGTTGCGCCTCGTCCCGGCGGCCGCCCCGTTCCGATCAATGGGGCGCTTCGCCGTGAACCTCCGGCATGGGCGCGGCGGCGCAGCACCCTCCTCGCGATGGCTCCCGCCGCAAGAGACCCGGACCCGATGCGGCGGCGCCCACCCGGCCGCACGGAACAGGTCACGCCGCGCCGGCCAGGACATCCCCAGCGCGCCCCGGCAGGGTGGCAATTTGACGACACTTCCCCCGGCCCGGACAAATTTGACTGTTTTCAAAATCTTCCGCATGGTAGCTAAACTGAAAATAGAATGTGCCGCGAAAAACGATCCACAGAGCAGCGCGGTGCGGCAAGGACAGGCCGGATCTACCGGCGACCTTTCGAGGCAGGAAAATGCAGGTGAGACCGAGAACCGGCAGGCTTTTTGCGTGCGTCCTGTGCGCGCTCGCATTCGCTTTCGCCACCGTCGCGCAGGCCCAGGGCCGCGCCATCGTCGACAACGTCTTCTTCCAGACCGATCTTCGCACCGCGCTCGAGGATATCGCGGCGCAGACGGGGGCCAACATCGTGGCCGACCCCGGCGTGCAGGGCATCGTGACGGTCACCATCGAGGATGCCACGATCGAGGACGCGCTCGACCTGGTGCTGGCCGGCACCGGCTATCGCGTCGTGCGCCGGCCCGACTACTTCCTCGTCTACAATCCGGATCCCCGCGCCGACCTCTTCGCGGAAGTGTCGGACACGGAAGTCATCGCCCTGCGCAATCTCGAAGCCTCCGCCGCGCGCGACCTGCTGGTGGAGCCGCTGCGCAAATACGTGCGCGCCGACAGCGCGAACCGGCGGCTCGTCATCTCGGCGCCGCCGGAACTTCTGCAGGTCATCCTGCAGGACGTCGAGACGATCGACCGCCCGAACTCCGACCAGACCGTCTTCGCCGCGCTCACCTACATCGAGGCGGCCAGCGCGCGGGAGCTTCTGCCCGAGCGGCTGCAGGGTTACGTGCGCGCCGACCAGGTCCGCAACAGCCTGTCGATCAGCGGCCCCGCCTCCGTCCGGCAGGAGGCATTGCAACTCGTCCAGCGCCTCGACCGTCCGCTTCCACCCAAGAACGTCGATGCGCGCGACGTCTACGATACCGGCCTGATAAAGCTAGACCACGTGACGGCGGAGGTGGTGACGAACCTGCTGCCCGAGAACCTCGCCACCCATGTGCGCGCCGACGCGGTGTCGAACACGCTGTCGGTCAACGCGCCGCCCGCCATCGCGCGCCAGATCCACGCCGACATCGCCAAGATCGACCAGCCGCGCAAGCACATCATGCTGGAGGCGCGTGTGGTCGTGCTCGACACCACCGCCTTTCTCGATCTCGGCACCCAGTTCCAGCCGCCCGGCCTGACCGCCGGCGCGAACCGGACCGACGGCACCACCGACATTTCCGAGATCGCGCTCGGCTACACCAGCGACCGGATTTTCACGAACGCGCTCGGCCTCACGCTGAACCTGCTGTCCGAGAACAACCAGGCCGCCATCGTGGCAAGCCCGCAGGTTCTTGCGCAGGACGGGATCGAATCCGTGATCCGCGTGACCACCGCCGAGTTCTTCCAGATCCTGACCGAGAACGACAGCTTCATCCGCAGCGACCTCGAGGAGATCGAGACCGGCACGATCCTGCGCATCACACCGCAGGTGGGCCGCGACAGGACGCTCACGCTCGACATGGAGCTCGAGGTCTCCGACGTGGTGGCGCGGGGCGAGCAGAACCTGCCCGTTGTCAACCGTCGCACGGTGCAGAACACCGTGCAGCTTCAGAACGGCGGGACCGCGGCCGTGGCGGGGCTTTCCGATCTTCGCAGCCAGCAAGGCCGCAGCGGGATACCGGGGCTTCGCAACCTTCCGTTTCTGGGCCGCAACGACACCTCGCGCAGCCGGACGCAGCAGGTGGCGATCTTCGTGACGGCAACGCTGGTGGAACCCGAGGACCGCCGCTTTCGCAGCGGCAACCCGGGGGCGGTTCCGCTCGGCCAGGTGGACGAGACGGCCTTCCGCTCCGAGCTTGCCGCCGCCATGGACCGGCTGGGCTACCGGTGAGGGAGGGCGTGAGCTTGAAGAAGACGCTAATCTTCCTGGTCGTGTCGGTACTGGCGTCCTGCGCCGACGTGAACGTCTCCAACTCCCTTTCGGGGGTCGTGCCGATCTCGGGCGGTCAGACGGCGCGCGTGTCCGCCGACGATCTCGTGATCGCAATGGGGCGCAGCGGCTTTTCGCGTGAGGAGATCCTCGAACACGGACCCGCGATCCGGAACGCGCTGTCGAACCGGGGCGGTGCGGAAGTACGCCGCGGCGGGCGCGTCACCGCCATTCTTTCGGTGATGGACGGCTCGCTTTACGTGGTCAGCCAGCGCGGCGGCACCTACGTGCACGAACTTGGCGCCTGATCCCAGCGCGCGCGCCGAGAGCCGCACCTCACGTCACTCGCGCGACTGCGCCAGGTAGGCGGCGATCGCGGCCACATCCTCCCGGGCGAGCGCGATCCGCGGCATCATGCCGATGCCGGCCTGCGTGGCGTGCTGCAGAACGCGCGCGGGCAATCCGCGAATGTCGCCCACCTCGCCCTCGGCCCCGGTCGGACCATGGCATTCACGGCAGTTGGCGATGTAGAGCGCCTCTCCGCGCGCGATCTCGGCGGTGCGATCCGCGATCGCCTGCCCCGTCAGCAGGGGCGAAAGGATACAGATGATCGCGGCACTGCGGTATCCCGTCACGGGGGCGGCCTCCCTTGCGCGCGGCGCGTTGCCTTCGGTCCCGGGCATCGCGTGGAAAGGGCGCGAAACCGCGCCCTTCCCGTCTTTCTAAGTCCGGCGTCAGGTGCCGATGAAGCCGCCATCGTCCTTCGTGATGACGACGGTGGCCGAACGCGGCACGGTGCCGTCGTAGTCGGGAAAGCCCGACCCGAAGTCGCCTTGGGCGAACTGCTCGGCCGAGGCGTGGGCGCCCGGATGCTGGAAGTTGACGAACATGGTCTTTCCGTCCGGCGTGCTGACGACGCCGGTGCACTCCTGCCCCCAGGGTCCTGTCATGAAACGCTTGATCTCTCCGGTGGCCGGATCGGCCGCCAGCAGCATGTTCATGCCGAACTCCTTGAGCGGGCCTTCGTAATCGGGACCGGTATCGCCCATGTCGGTCTGGATCCACAGCCGCGAGTCGTTGTCGCACCACAGCCCGTCCGGGCAGGCGAAGATGCTGTCGTCGCCCAGCGCGCCGCCCGTGGCCAGCGCCGAGTTGCGCGCGTTGCCCGCGATCACGAACAGATCCCACTGGAACGTCGCCTTGGTGTGATCGACGTTCTCGTAGTTCCAGCGCACGATCTGGCCGAAGTTGTTTTCTGCGCGCGGGTTGACGGCGTCGGTCTGGGCCTGGGTGCGGCGGGAGTTGTTGGTGAGCGCGAAGTAGAGCGTGCCGTCGTTGGGATCGACGGTGCCCCATTCCGGGCGATCCATCTTCGTCGCGCCCACATGGTCCGCGGCGAGGCGGGTGTTCACGAGGATGTCGGCCAGATCGGCGAAGCCGTTGGCCGGCGTCAGCCCGTTGCGTCCCGGCGCCAGAGCCAGCCATTCGCCGGTGCCGTCGTCGTTGAACTTGGCCACGTAAAGCGTGCCGCTGTCGAGGATCGAGCCATCCGTCTCTCCCGGCACCCAGACTCCGTCGGAGACGAACTTGTAGATGTACTCGAACCGGGCGTCGTCGCCCGAGTAGCACACCACCGGAGCCCCCTCGACGACGGGGGCGAACACGACGCCCTCATGCGCGAAGCGGCCCAGATGGGTGCGCTTGACCGGCGTGCTTGCGGGATCGAACGGGTCGATCTCGACCATCCAGCCATAGGTATTGGGCTCGTTGCGGTAGTCCTCGGTGGCCGAGGCGCCCCGGGTCGTGGCGTCGAACCTGACGAACTCGTCGGCGCCCGACTTCGCCTTGTGCCAGCCGTAGCGGCCACCGTTCGGGTTGGTCGAGACGCCATAGCGGGCATGCTCGCGCGGCAGGTCGGGCTTCTGGTCGATCTGGGTCGTGTTCGAGAAGTAGCCCGCCCAGTTCTCTTCCGCGGCGAGATAGGTGTTCCACGGCGTCACGCCATGGGCGCAGTTGTTGACCGTGCCGCGGGTCATCGTCCCGTCGGGGCTGTACTTGGTGCGCACATGCGCCGAGCCGCGGACCGGGCCGCCGATCTCCATCGGCGTATTGCCGGTGATCCGGCGATTGTGCGGGTCGGCGACGATGGCCCACTGGCCGTCGGCCTGCCTTGCGGTACGATAGATCGAGATGCCGTGGGCGGCGATCTCCATGCGCACCTCGTCGTCGTCGCGCATGCCGTCGGCGTCGTAGACCACGCTGCGCTTGTCATGCGCCACGCCCTTGTAGCCTTCCTTTTCGGCATGCAGGAAGCGCGGCTCGATGTACTCGTGGTTGAGGACGAGCAGACCGTCCTCCGAGGAGACACCGTCGATCGGGAAGAAGTGGATCCCGTCGTGGCATTGGCCGATCTGGTGTTCCTGCTCGGCGCCGGTGTTGGCACCGGGCCGGTAGGCGGGCATGTCGCCCGAGACCGGCTCGCCGGTCGCGCCGAGAACCTGGAAGCTGTAGCCTTCGGGGACGACCACGACGTCCTCGAAACTCACCGGCACGGGCTTGAACCCGATCAGGCTGGAGGTGCCCTGCGCCAGCGCCGCCTTGCCCGACAGCGCGCCGCCGATCAGACCGGTGGCGATGGTGGCGAGGCCCCCCATCATGAAGCCGCGACGCGCGACGCGGGCCTCCATCACGTCGTAGAAGTTGCGATTGGCGGACGTGTTGCACTGCGCCTCGTCGCCGTGCTCGTAGCCCATCGCCTGCGTGTGGTCGGGATAGTCCCGCTCAAAGTCCTTCATGTCCAGCTCCCTGTGCTGCATCGAAAGAGCGAGTCGGCAGACCGCTCGACGAGGAATTAGCTGCCAAGTGTCACAGGTGCGTGACGAACGCGGCGGGGCGCGACCCGCCGCCGGCAGCAGCCCTCCGAGTGTGCCCGCCCCGGGTGATGTTCCATTGATCCACCGCAAACCAGCGCGGAACTCGGGAGATGGCTGACGCCGGGTCGTTTCGTGCTGGAGAACGCTCGGCGCATTGAACAGTGATTATTTGCGACTCGGGAACGAAGCGGCCCCGCCCCGGCCCGGCAAACGGGCGCTTCCCGGCGGGGCCCGCCCGGAAAGGCCCGCCGGACGCCGGAGGTGGAAGATCCCGACGAGACAAGGTGGATCGGGACGACAAGACCCCGTCTCCCGCGCCCCGGCCCGCGCGGTGTCGATGCGCCGGGTGTCTGCCGCGACCCCATGTCCGGCCTGCCCGTTGCCCGTGGCAGCGTGCAAGATGCGGCGCGCGCCAGCCGCCGTAACGCCTTTTCTGCCGGGGCCGGACGCATGCAGCGTGGCGCATCGCTCCTCTTGCCACCTCGGCTGGCGCGTGCGGGGCGACGACCGCTCGCTCGCACCGGCTGGGCCGCCTCTCTTCGAAAGCGCCGCCGTGCGGCAAAAAGGGCCTCACTCCTGGCAGAGCCTCATGGCGGCCGCGGCGAGCCGCGGAAGCGGCAGTTCCTCCTCGACGCCACCCATGCGCCTTGCCTCCTTCGGCATCCCGTAGATCACGCAGCTGTCCTCGTCCTGGCCCAAGGTGCGGGCGCCGGCCTCGCGCATCTCCTTCAGACCGCGCGCGCCGTCATCGCCCATGCCCGTCATGATGATCCCGACCGCGTTGGAGCCCGCGTTCTGCGCCACCGAGCGAAACAGGACGTCCACCGACGGGCGGTGCCGCGACACCAGGGGCCCGTCGCGCACGTCGATCCCGTAATGCGCGCCCGAGCGGGTGACCATCGTGTGGCGGTTGCCGGGGGCGATCAGGGCATGACCGCGCAGCATGCGGTCCCCCGGCCGGGCCTCCTGCACGGAGATGTCGCACTCCCCGTCGAGGCGCCGCGCGAAGGCGGCGGTGAACGTCTCGGGCATGTGCTGCACGATCACGATCGGCGGGCATCCGGCCGGCATCTGGCGCAGGAAGAGGCGCAGCGCCTCGGTCCCGCCGGTGGAGGCGCCGACGGCGATGATCCTGTCGGTGGTGCGCGCCATCGCCCTGCTTCCCGGCGGCGGAAGCATGGCGTCGGCGGTCAGCTTCGCCTCCACCTCGGACGGGCGCAACCGCGACAGCCGCGCCTGCGCGGCCGCGCGCACCGCGTCGCAGATGCGAACCCGGCTTTCCTCCAGAAAGCCGCGAATGCCGACCTGCGGCTTGCAGATCACGTCCACGGCTCCGGCCGCCATGGCCGCGGTCAGGGTCGCGGTATTGGCGCCCACGAGCGAAGAGCACATGACCACGGGAATCGGGTGTTGGGCCATGAGCTTCTTGAGAAAGGTCACCCCGTCCATGCGCGGCATCTCGACGTCGAGAATGATCACGTCCGGCTTTTCAACGCGAAGCCGCTGCGCCGCGGCGAAGGGATCGCTTGCCGCACCCATGACTTCCAGGCCCGGGTCAGACGCGATCAGTTCGCACAGTGTCTGGCGCACCACCGCGCTGTCATCCACGATGAGCACCTTGAGCGGGCGCCGCGGCTGCGCGGACATCACGGGCCCTCCTTGCGGTAGAGCGTGGGTGCGACCTGCCGCAGCCCCTCTGGAACGCGGCTCAGCCCCTCGGCGTGACCGGTGACGAGATACCCGCCTGGCCGCAGGCGGCCCACGACCCCTGCCGCGATCATCGGCTGCTCGGATGGCGGGAAATAGATCAGGACATTGCGCAGAAAGGCGATGTCGGCGGTCAGGGCCGGGCCACGGGCCGGCTCTGACAGGTTCGCCCAGGCCAGTCGCGCCTGCGCACGCAACTCCGGCACGATGCGGTAAAGCGGCCTGCGTCCCGCGCGGGACCGCATGAGATAGCGCCGGCGAAAGGTCTCCGGCAGCCCTTCGATCTCGTCTTCGGTGAAGATCGCGGTGGCGGCCCGTCGCAGGATGCGGCGCGAGATGTCGGTGCCCACTACCGCCCAGCGCAGCCCGCCGGCACGCGACCGGGCGGCCTGATCCAGCACCATCGCGGCCGACCACATCTCCGCCCCGGTCGAACAGGCGGCGCTCCAGACCGTGAGGGGCCAGGACCGCCCTGCGCCGGAGGCCACCACCTGGTCTATGCCCTCCTGTGCAAGCCAGTCGAAATGCGCCCGCTCCCGGAAGAACGACGTGGTGTGGGTGACCAGCGCCTCCGCGAGGTTCTGGCGCTCGGCCGCGCCCGAGGGGCCCCGCAGATGGGCGAGATAGGCGTCGAAATCTGCCGCACCCGTCGCCTGAAGCCGTCGCCCGACGCGCAGCTCAAGAAAGCTGCGCTTGGCCGCATCGATCCGCACGCCGGAAACGCGAAGCATGATGTCGCACAAGCCGCTTGCCTGGACCTCGGTCAACGCCGGCGGAGGAGAGGTCTCGACGGCACCCGCCGCGCCGCCGAGCCCGCGATGCGTTATCGCGCTCACGTCGATGTTCCCCCTGTCATCTTAGGCCCGGCCCGCCGCGCGCGTGTTTTCCCTCGCGTAGCGCTCGAAATCGCTGTCCGAGATGTCCTCGGAGCCGAGATCCAGCGTTACTCCCTGACCACCCGCCACGACGGGCGGCATGGAAGCCCGGGCCGTTACGGTCGAGCCGGACGCCTCCGTCGCGGGGCGCAGGCCACGCGGCGGGGGCGACGCCCCTGTCGTCGCACCGGGCGACGAAACCTCTCCGGATGCGTCCGACAGGCGGAAATATCCGATCACCTGGCGCATCTGCTCGGACTGAGACGCGAGATTCTCGGCGGACGAGGCGGACTCCGTCGCGGCAGAGGCGTTTTGCTGGATCACGATGTCGAGTTGACGGATCGCTTCGTTGACCTGTTCAGCGCCGGTGGTCTGCTCCCGGGCCGCGGCCGAAATCTCCTGCACCAGATCCGCGGTGCGCTGGATCGAAGGCACCAGCGCGCGGAGCATCTCGCCCGCCCGGGCGCTGGCATCGAGCGTACGTCCCGAAAGCGACGAAATCTCCGTCGCGGCCTGCTGGCTTCGCTCGGCCAGCTTGCGTACCTCGGAGGCGACGACGGCGAACCCCTTGCCGTGCTGGCCGGCACGCGCGGCTTCCACGGCGGCGTTGAGGGCCAGCAGATCGGTCTGGCGCGCGATTTCCTGGATGATCGTGATCTTCTCCGCGATGGTCTTCATGGCGGCGACCGCCTCGTCCACGGCGCGGCCGCTATCCTCGGCCTCCTGCGCCGACTTGGTGGCGATCTGCTCGGTCTGGGCGGCGTTGTCGGAGGATTGGCGTATGGTGGCCGACATCTCCTCCATGGAGGCGCTGGCCTGGCCTGCCGCGGCCGCCTGCTCGGTGCTGCCGTTGCTGAGTTGTTCGGCAGTGGCGCTCATCTCCTGCGCGCTGGCGGCGACACTGTCGGCACTGGCACCGGCACTGGAAATGACCTGGCGCAAACGAGCCAGCATGTCCTCGAGCGCGATGCCGAGCGCGTCCACCTCGGAGCGGCGCGTGACGCTCACGGACAGATCACCCTTCGCGATGGTTTCCGCTGCACGGGTCATGCCGCGCAGGTCCCCGGCCATCGTGTCCATCGCGCGCAGGAGATCGCCGATCTCGTCGCGCGGTCGGTTGGCCGCGGCAATGTCCAGATCGCCCCGCGCGACCCGGTTCGCCACATCCGTTGCCAGACCGAGGCCACGAGTGATCGATATCATGATCCATGCGCCGGCAGCGAGGCTGACGATGAACGCCAGGGCCGCGGCGGAGAAAAGCATCGACCGGGCCCCTGCGTAAGTGGCATCGGCCTCGGCCTGGGCATCGACCATCTCGGCACGGCTGCCGGCGGAAACCTCGGAAATGATGTCGAGCGCCCGCTCGAACGCCGCATCGGCCGGGCCCGTCGCCAATGCCTCCGCCTGCCGGTTGCTGTTCTCCAGCGCCAGCATGCGTACCTCATCTAGGACGGAGGCCGACCTGTCCCAGGCATCGCGCAGATCGCTCCTCTCGGCGCGGGCGGTCACCCCGAGAATGGCGTCGATCCGCGCAAGTGCTGCCGACCCTCTGGCCAATGCCGCGTCGAGCTTGGCCGAAGCCTCTTCCTGCTCCGCGGGATCGGCCTCGAGCAAAGTCATCTGCGCCGCCCCCTGGGCGGCCAGAAACGCGTTCGCCATCTCGTCGAGCGCGACGTCGATGGCGTTCGCGTCCACCCCGGCGCCTCGCGCAACGGCACCGCGCAAGGCCGAAACGGCCTCCGTCCCTTCGGCGACGGCAGCCTCGCCGGCATCGCGCGCAAGCCGGCGGCCGCGGGTGTTGGTCTGAGCTCGCGACAGCGTCGCGACTTCGCCGAGTATGTCGTCGAGATCGTCAAGCGCCCCGCGGATGTCGGCCATCTGCGTGAGCAAGTTTGGATCGGCTCGCTCGGCCATGTGCGCGAGCTCGGCGTCAAGCTTGGAAGCATGAGCCGCGATTGCCGCCTCGGCCGCCTCGAGTTCGGCCGGCTCGTCGGCGAAGATCAGCCGGGTCATCGCGATTTCCATTTCGAGCGCGTGCCGGCGCATGTCGGCAGCCGTGAGGATTTTGTCGGCGCTCCCGTTGACGATTTGGTCAAGCACGGAGTCGAGGTTCTTCAGATTGCGCTCCGACACGAAGACGAGAGCGCCGAAGAGGACGAGAACGAGCGTGAAAGTCGCGGCCAGCTTGGCCTTTAGGGTCGGGCGCATGGGAACCTCCTGAAACGTGCCGAACCGGGAAACGGAACCAAGGAAAAAATCAGGTCTCTCGCGGGGGCGGGCCCAGCGCAGCCCGTGCCCGAGGGCCAAGGGCCGGATCGATGTCGCGCGCCTGAAGGGCAAGCCGCGTCGCCTGAAGCAGCTGCAGCGCCGGCGCCGTGGCCCGCCCCTCGCCGAGTTCCAGCCGCACGGGCCGGCCCGGATCGAGATCGGCGAGCCGCGCGCAGAGCGATGCATGCACCGACTGCGCGCCCGACAGGTCCAGGGCCGCGTCGATGTCGAGAATCTGCAGGTCGGGCGAATCGGCGGGCACGGCAACCTCCTTTACGGTCGAGGCCGTTGGTAGCGCCCTTCGCTTAACGATCGCTTGCCAGCGCCGGACCGACGGCGCGCTTGGCCGGTAACCGGATGTCAACGGGTGTCAGGAAGAAACGTCCCATCGAGCGGCTGCCAAGCGAGCAAGAGATGCCCAAGGACACGGTTGAAATCGTCGCGGAAGGATTGGCGCAGGCCGAGGAGGCGCGCAGCCGCGTGGTCGCCGCCTTCGAACGTCTTTCGCAAAGCCTCGGCGGCGCCAACGAAAGCCTCGGCGACGTGGGCGGCGCGGTGAAAGGGCTTGGCGCGCTGCTGTCGCGTCTCGACGACCCGGGCACGCAGGATGCGCTTGCCGGCATCTGCGAGGAGATCGCGCAGCTTCTCGCCACCCAGGCCAAGGAGCTCGGTCAAGGCGCGCTTGCCGAAGGGCTTGACGGCGCGTTCTCGGCCAGCGGCGCCATCCTGCGCGAAACACGCCAGCTGGCCATGGTCGCCACCATGAGCCGGATCACGGGCAATGCGAGCGGCATGGAGCAGATCAACGGGTTCGTCGCATCGCTTCGCCACATGACAGAGGAACTGCGCGGATCGGCCGGCAGCCTGGAAAGCACGATCCAGGAGATTCGCGAGCGCAGGGATGCGGCGCTCGGCCAGATCGGCGCGACGGCCCTCAGCGCGGCAGGGGCGCAATCATTCGGCGGCGCGGCGCGCGCCCGTCACGCCGACATCCACGATCGCAACCGCGAACTGAGCAACGGCCTCGACAGGCTTGCAGAGCGGCTGGAGGCCACGAGCCGCACCGAAACCGGCGCGCTGATCGCCGGCATCCAGCACGCCGACGAGCTTTCGCAGCGGCTGGACCATGTCGGCACCATTCTTTCAAGCACCACAGCCGACCCGGTCGCCGCCCGCGCGCTCGCCTCGGCGCAGATCGCAGCGGCTTGCGCCGACACCGATGAGGTGCTGCGCCGTTTGCGGACCGCGCTTTCGCGGATGCGGGAAAACGGGCGCAACGCCGCCCAGATGCTGGCCGGCGACATCGGTGGCGAAGCCGAGGCCCTGATCGAGGGCCTGTCGACAGAACTGGCGCAGGCCGAACGGCTGGAGCGGTTGCTGGGCCCCGCGCTGGCCGCGGCCCTGGAAGCTGCGGGCGCCGTGCGCACCCGCGTGTCCGAAGCGCGCTCCGATTTCGCGCGGCTCCTCGACACCGCCGAGGGTATCACCCTCGCATCGATCAACGCGGGATTGCTGGCCGATCGCAGCGGCATGTCGAAGGCGGCCATGGACGTCCTGTCGCGCACGGTCCAGGAAACGGCGGCCCGGTGCAGCGCGCAAGCCGACGCCTGCAAGACGGCCTTCTCCCATGTCGATGCACTGATCGAAAGCGCGACCCTGTCGCGCCTGGAGGATCGCGCCGCCGAGCTGCACCAAAGCCTCGCCGCGGCGCGCGCGCGCCACGATGACGTCGCCAAGGGCGTATCCGACCTTGCCGCCTTGCGTGACAGCGCGCGCGCGGACGCCGCGACGCTGTCCAACGCCGTCGAGGAAGGGCTCGGCGCCCTGGCCATCCTGCCCGAAGCGGTCGAGGCGCTGCGCCGCTGCGGCCGCGCGATGGAGCCAGCGACCCCCTTGTCAGGCGCCGCCCTCGAAAGCCTCGCACCGTTGAATGCGATCTACACGATGCAAAGCGAGAGGGATGTGCACGCGGGGCTGGACGGTACGGCCGCGTTGAAGGCGACAGCGCCCGCTTCGCAATCCCTCGATGACATTCTGTTCTGAGCCTCCGGCGTCGCTGCATGCGCGCCCAAGGGAATCGAATGACAAGTATATGAAAATTAGAAATAAAACCGGAACTCAGGGGTTTTGACACGACGAGGTGCCGCATCATATGCGGCTGCGGTCAGAGGTCGGACGCACGCCGCAAATGCCCGGTTTCGAAGATGGCCACACTGCGCTTCGCCATAATTGGCGTCGCGTCCTTCGGAGGACAGCAAGATGACACGTACGGTTCTCACGGTCGATGACAGCAAATCGGTCCGCGACATGGTGGCCTTCACCCTCGGCCAGAAAGGTTTCCGGGTCGTCGGGGCGGCTGACGGCGCGGAGGGGCTGTCGGCTTTCACCTCCCAGAAGATCGATCTGGTCATCACCGACCTCAACATGCCCAACATGAACGGGTTCGAATTCATCGAGCAGGCGCGCGGCTCGGCGGCCAATGCCGGGGTTCCGATCGTGATGCTGTCGACCGAGTCGGACCCCGCCGCCAAGAGCCGCGGCAAGGCGCTGGGCGCGACCGGCTGGATCAACAAGCCCTTCGACGCCGACATGCTGACGGCCGTCGTCAACAAGTTGCTGGGGTGATCGCCATGTCTGCCGAGATCAACCCCGCCATCGCCAGCTTCGTTCAGGAGGCCCGCGATCTGCTCGAGGGCCTCGAAGGTCAGCTTCTGGACCTCGAGGCGAACGCGGATCCCGAGCGTCTGGATGCCGTATTCCGCACCCTGCACACGATAAAGGGATCCGGAGCGATGTTCGGGTTTACCGATCTCAGCCGGTTCACCCACCATTTCGAGGAGGCCTTCGATCAGCTGCGCGCGGGTCATCTCACCGTCGATCCGTCGCTTGTCGACTTGTGCCTGCGTGCGCGCGACCACATGATCGGGCTGCTCGAGGCCGGCGCAGACGGCGACGCTGCGGATGAGCCCGACACGTCGCCCGAGGCGGCGCGCCTGCTCGAGGCTCTGGCACGGGTCACCGGCGAGACGTCGGAGACATCTTCGCCCCCTGCCCCCACCCGACATGACGCGGTGGCCGCCGATCGCGCGCGGCGCTGGCATATCCGTTTCCGCCCCGACCGGGAGGCGTTGCGCCAGGGCATGCGCCCGGATCTTCTGATCGAGGAACTGGCGTCGCTCGGTGCGCTCGACGTCACGCTCGACACCACCGCGGTTCCGACGCTCGAGGCGATGACCCCCGAGGACAGTTATCTTGCCTGGGAGGTCGTGCTTCGTACGGACCGGCCGCGGGCGGAGATCGAGGGCGTGTTCATCTTCGCCGACGACGCGACCCTCGAAATCGAGCCGCTGGAAGAGCCGTCCGAGGCGGCGCCCGGCGCATCCGGTACCGACGCGCGGACGCGCGCAGAAGCCCCGTCCGCAAGCATGTCGTCGCCCCGCGCGGACGGACCGGCCCAACCGGCGGCGCGGCCGGGGCAAAACCGGCCCGCCGACAGCCTGCGCGTGGCATCCGCCAAGCTCGACCGCATCATGGATCAGCTCGGGGAACTGGTGATCGCCCAGTCGCGCCTGCACAAGCTGGCCGCCGATGTCGGACATTCCGAGCTCGAGACCGTGGTTGAAACGGTCGAGCGTCTCGTCACGGGCATGAGGGAGGAAACCCTCTCGATCCGGATGCTGCCCATCGAAGGCGTTTTCGGAAAATTTCGCAGGGTGGTGCGCGACCTTGCCGCCGAACTCGGCAAGGAGGTCGACCTCGTCGCCACCGGGGGCGAGACGGAGCTCGACAAGACCGTGCTCGACCAGCTTACCGAACCCCTCGTGCACATGATCCGCAATTCCATGGACCACGGGTTCGAGCCGACCGAGGACCGGCTCGCCGCTGGCAAGCCCGCGCGCGGCACCCTGCGCCTCAACGCCCGCCAGGAGGGCGGCGAGGTATTGATCACGCTGGAAGACGATGGCGGCGGCCTCGACACGGAGGCGATCCGGACCCGCGCGGTCGATCGCGGCCTGCTGGCACCGGAGGCTGCGCCGACCGAGGCGGAACTGCAGCAGATGATCTTCGCGCCCGGCTTCTCGACGGCGCAGACGCTCTCTTCCGTCTCGGGCCGCGGTGTGGGAATGGACGCAGTGCGCAGCACCATCAACGGGCTGAACGGCGGCGTCGAGGTCACCTCGTCCCGCGGTCAGGGCACCCGCGTCACGCTTCGGCTTCCGATGACGATGGCCATCATGGACGGGTTGCTGGTGCGGCTGGGCGACTCGGTGCTGGTGGTTCCGCTGGCGGTCATCGACGAATGCGTCGAGATGGACCCCTCCGACACCCTGCGCGACAGCGGGCGCCGCACGCTGCAGATCCGCGACACGTTGATACCCTTCGTCGCGCTGGACGACGCGCTGGGCCTCGCGGCGGATCCCGACGCGCGCCGGCGTGTCGTGGTCGTGCGGGCGGATGGCGCCCGCCTGGGCCTCGTGGTCGACGACATCCTCGGCCAGAACCAGACGGTCATCAAACCGCTCAGCCCCTATCATCGCGGCATCTCCGGACTGTCCGGGGCCACCATCCTTGGCGACGGATCCATCGCGCTCATCATCGATGTGGCCACGCTCTGCCGTGGCCTGTCGCGCAGCACGCCCGTCGCGCCCGACGCCGCCTGAAAGGATCCCGCCATGGCCGACACGCATCCCGACATCGTGGCCGAGGCGCCCACGGGGCTTGCCACGCTGCTTGTCTTCCACCTCGCCGGCGAACGGTTCGCGCTGCCGGTCACGACTGTGGCAGAAGTGATCGATCCGGTTCCGGCGACCCCGGTGCCCCATGCAGCGCCCCACGCCCGCCTGCTGGTGAACGTCCGTGGCGTCATCACGCCGGTGATCGACATCCGCCGACGCCTGCGCATTCCCGCGCCGGCCGAGGCGCCGGCCACCCTGCGACTGGTCGTGATCGAGGTCACGCTGCCGGTCGGGCCCCAACGCCTCGCCATCGAGGCCGACGCGGTGGAAAACGTGCTGGAGGTCGATACAGGCGCACTAGAGCCCTTGCCGGAGCTGGGCAGCCGCTGGCCCGCCTCGCTCGTCAAGGGTGTCTGTCGCGATGCCCAGGGCGTCGTGATCCTTCTATCCCCCGATGCCGTGTTCGACCCGGACACCGAAGCCGGCTGAGCCTCTCCCGGGATCGAACCGCATTTCGCCCTACTGCGCGCGTCGCCGAAGGCGGTGCCGCGTCTCTTGATTGCCAACTGAAAGACCTACCCAATGAAGAACCCCCTTGATAATCTGAGCGTGAAACTGAAGGTCTCCCTGCTTGGCGCCTTCGGCGTGCTCGGCGTGATCGCATCCGTGGCGCTTTTCGTGCAGACCCGAGCGACCACCGACCGGCTCGATGCGCGCTACGACAAGTATACCGAGCAAGTGTCTCTCGCATCCGCGCTCGACGAGGCTTTTTCCGACTCCGTCATCGCCGTGCGAGGCTTTGAACTCGCGCCGGGAAACGAGCGCCTCGCGGTCGCGGAGGCGGCGCTTGACGCCAAGACCCGGCCGTTGGAGGCGCTTCGCGCCCTGCTCATGGACCACCAGGACGACACGCGCGCCGCGCTGGAAACCGTGGACGCGCAGATACGCGGTTATGGCGACGCCGTCGCGCGACTGTCCGCGCGGATCGCGGAACGCGGCTTTGACTGGAGCATGGGGTTGCGCGCCGAACTGGCGGCAGCACGACAAGCGCTGGACAACAGGCTGGTAAACGTGGACGACGCTCAACTGCGGGCCCTGGGCCTGCGGTTGCAAGGCCACGAACGCACGTTCATCACCATCCGGGACGATGCGGCAATCCGGGAATTCCAGGACGCGGCGGAGGCGTTCGCCGCCCGGCTGGACACGGCGCTCGCGCTGCCCGCGGGCGAGCGCGCCGCGCTGCGCGAGGCGAGGAACGGCTACGTTTCGGCCTTCGAGGCTTATGCCGAGGGCGTTGGCAACGTCAGCGCGGCCCGGGCCGACCTCGACGCGGCCACCATCCTGCCTACCGAGGCGATCGGCACGTTGCGGGAGGCGATCGACGCCGACAGGTCCGCCGTCCGGGCGGAAGTGCGGGCCGCCGCGGCCGAGGCGCAGAACACGCTCTGGTGGCTGACGGGGGCGATCGTCGTGGCGCTGGCGCTGCTGGCCGCACTCACCGTGCGCAGCATCACGCGCGGTCTCGGCCGCGCACTTCACGTGGCCGAGCAGGTGGCCGACGGCGACCTGACGGTCGACGCCTCCACGACCTCGCGCGACGAGATCGGGCGACTTCTCGGTGCGCTCGACCGCATGGCGGTCAAGCTGCGCGACGTGGTGAGCGAGGTGCAGGCCGCGTCGGCGCAAGTGGCCGAAGGGGCGCAATCGGCCGGCGTCGCCTCCGAGCAGATCAGCCAGGGCGCGACGGAGCAGGCGTCGGCCGCGGAACAGGCCAGCAGCGCCATGGAGCAGATGACCGCCACGATCCGGCAGGCGGCCGACAACGCCGCGCAAACCGAGAAGATCGCCGAACAGGCCGCGCGCGAGGCCGAAGAGGGTGGACAGGCCGTCGATGCCGCGGTGACCCGGATGAAGACGATCGCGGAGAAGATCACGATCATCCAGGAAATCGCGCGCCAGACCGATCTGCTGGCCCTCAACGCCGCCGTGGAAGCCGCGCGCGCCGGCCAGCACGGCAAGGGCTTCGCCGTCGTCGCCTCCGAGGTGCGCAAGCTGGCCGAACGAAGCCAGCAGGCCGCCACCGAGATTTCGGGCATGTCCGGCGCGACGGTCGAGGCGAGCGAAACAGCCGGCCAGACGCTCAAGTCGCTCGTCCCCTCGATCCGGCGCACCGCGGACCTCGTGCAGGAGATCTCGGCGGCATCGCGCGAGCAAAGCACCGGCGCCGATCAGATCAACGACGCCATCCGCCAACTCGACAGTGTGATCCAGCAGAATGCCTCCGCCGCGACCGAGGCGGCCTCGGTGGCGGAGGCGCTGGCCGCCCAGTCCGAACAGGTCCGCGCCGTCCTCGCCTTCTTCAGCACCGGCACGGCGGAGCGGCACCATGCCGCGCGCACGGCTTCGGCGGAGGCCAGAAATGCCCCCTCCGTCCCGGTCGGCGCCAAAGAGGCTCAGAGTCCCCGGAAGGAAGGATCGCGCAAGAGCATCGACCTGGCCGACCGGGGGTCGCGCGCCGCGACGGCCCCGGCATCCGGCACGGGTCACGGGCCGACCAACGGCGTGGCGCTGGATCTCGGCTACGACGACATGACCGACGCCGATTTCGCCCGCAATTGACGCTTGCGCCGGGCCGGGCACCAGCCCGGCCCGGCATTTCTCCACGCCCCTCTCCGGAAGACCGCCATGACCATCGACAATGACGCAACCGACACCATCCCGTCCCGGCCAGAAGAGCAGGAGGCGCGGGCCTATGTCGTTCTGAGCCTCGATGACCAGCTCTTCGTGCTCGACGTCGCGCATGTGCGCGAAATCCTCGACATGGCGCGGATGTCTCCCCTGCCCGGCGCCGGGTCCGACGTCCTCGGCCTCATAGACCTTCGCGGCCGCGCGATCGAGGTTGCGGACCTGGCCGTCCGGCTTGGCCTGCCGAGGAGCCCGGCCGGCGGCGAAGGCCGAATCCTCGTGCTCGATGGAGGCGGGGATCGTCCGAGAGGCCTGCGCGTCGACCGCGTCGAGAGCGTGATCGAGATCGCCCCGGACGCCTTCGAACCGGCCGAATACGGGCAGTCCGGCGGAGCGGTGCGCGCCATCACGCGGATCGATGGCCGCCTTGCACTGGCGCTGGATGGCAACGCGGCGCTCGGGGCGGGCGGCGGTTGGCCGCTCTAGGCATCGGCGCGAGGGCGCCGGCGCTCGACGCCTTCGGGCGAAGGCAATCCCGCCAGGACCGGCGCCTCCCGGAACGGCCCCCGCGCCGGGAATGATCGGGGCTTTCGCGAGCTTTCGATGGGCCCTGGCGAAGGACTGCGGCACGGGTTGCGCCCGAAAGACCCGTCCAACCCGGATCGCGAGGAATTGATCCTTCGCGTCGCCTTGCATCGCGTCCTGAAGATAACGGCCACCCCTCCGTCGAGCGCGCGAAGATGACGGCATCCACGTCCCCGTGGCCAATCGCGCCGCTCGTCCGCGTCATGGCCCCTTGCCGGTGACACTGACAGGCAGGGGCGGGGCGCGCCCACCACGGCGACCGAAGCGACAGGCCGCCGGGCGGTCGTGCTGCTTCGTTCGACCGGATTTTTCGGTGGCCTGCTTCGGGCCGAGCGTCCTCGACATCCTCCCCGGGCAAATTCCAGGGCGGAACCGGCCATGCCCAAGGGCGCACACGGGGGCAGCGCCACGTCCCCGGGCGGGGACGGCGCGGGCTGACCGGACCGCAAGCCCCCGGGCGTCGCGCGCCGAGGAATGAGATCCATGATCTCGGGCGCGCCGCCTTCGATGCCGTGGGTGGCGTCTGGCGGCATGGAACGCCCCCATCGCGGGCCAGCTCCTTTCGATGCGCCCAGACGGGACCGGCGAGGCGGGACAGCCGCGCGGTGCGCATGGGGCGCGAGATGCGGATCCGTGCGGACGCCTGGGCCCGCGACGACACGTGCCGAGGCGGCGGCGATGTCCACGCCGCCCGCGCGACGGGGCAGCGCGGGAGCGCGCCTCCCGGCAACACGGCCCGAATGCCGGCCCCGCGCAGCGGGCGAGCGCCGCGCACGAGGACACCCGCGGGCCGCTGGCGCCGGCCATGCCGGTATCGGGCCAGGACCCACCGTTTCCCGCTTCAGCCGTCAGGTTTTCACCCTCAGCGCCTTGGGGTCGTACATCGGCGTCAGGCTCGCGTGGGCGGGCACACGGCGTCCCGCGACCTCGACCGCGTAGGAGGCGGCCAGCATCTCGGCCGCCGGTTCTCCGGGACGGGTGCAGGGCACATAGCCGAGCCCGACCGCCGCCCCCAGGGCGTGGCCATAGCCGCCGGAGGCGAGAAACCCCACGATCTCGCCGTCGCGCAGCAGCGGCTCGTTGTGATGCAGGTGGATTTCGGGATCCTCGAGCCGAAATTGCACTAGACGCCGCTCCGGGCCCGTCTCCAGCTTGCGCAGCACGGCCTCGCGGCCGATGAAGTCCCCCTTCCGCGTCTTCACCGCGAAACCCAGCCCCGCCTCGATCACGTGATCCTCGTCGGTGATATCATGCCCGTAATGCCGGAACGCCTTCTCGAGGCGGCAGGAATTCATCGCGTGAATGCCGCAGAGCCTGAGCCCTTGCGCCGCGCCGGCCTCGACCAGCGTCTCGAACACATGGGCGGCCTGATCGCAGGGCGCGTAGATCTCCCAGCCAAGCTCGCCGACATAGCTCACGCGATGCGCACGGGCGATCCCGAGGCCGATCTCGATGTCCCGCGCCGTGCCGAAGGGATGCGCCGCGTTCGAGAAATCGTCCGGTGAACAGCCTGCAAGCACAGCGCGCGACAGCGGCCCCATGAGCGAGAAGACGGCCTCGCCCGAGGTCATGTCGACGATCGCCACCGCGCGCTCGCCTGCGTGACGGCGCAGCCATGCCAGATCGCGTTGCAGCGTGGCCGCCGGGACGACCAGAAGATAGCTCGTCTCGCCCAGCCGGGTCACCGTCAGGTCGCTTTCGATGCCGCCACGGGCGTTCAGCATCTGCGTGTAGACGATGCGCCCCGCCGCCACGTCGAGCTGCCCGGCGCAGACGCGCTGAAGAAAGGCGCAGGCGTCGCGCCCCTCCACCCGGATCTTGCCGAAAGAGGTCATGTCGATCAGCCCCACGCCCTCGCGCAGCGCGATGTGCTCGGCCCGGGCGTTGGCGAACCAGTTCTGCCCGCCCCAGTCGTAGCGATAGGCCCGCTCCTGACCGGGGTCGGCGAACCAGTTGGCGCGCTCCCAGCCGGCCGTTTCGCCGAAGACCGCGCCGGCGGCCTTCAGATGCTCGTGCACCGGCGAGCGACGCACGCCGCGGGCCGTCACCGGCTGGCGGTTCGGGTAGTGATCGGCGTAGAGCAGGCCCAGCGTCTCGGACACGCGCTCGCGCAGGTAGCGGCAGTTGCGCTGAAAGGGCTGGGCGCGGCGGATATCGACCTCCCACAGGTCGAAAGGCGGCTCGCCTTCCGTGATCCAGTGCGCAAGCGCCATGCCGGCGCCCCCGGACGAGACGATCCCGATGGAGTTGTAGCCCGCCGCCACCCAGTAGCCCCGAAGCTCCGGCGCCTCGCCCAGATAGTAGCGGTCGTCGGGCGTGAAGCTTTCGGGCCCGTTGAAGAAGGTGTGGATACCGGCCGTCGCCAGCATCGGCATCCGCGCGACCGCGGTCTCGAGGATCGGCTCGAAATGGTCGAAATCCTCGGGCAGCTGGTCGAATTCGAAATCTTCGGGGATGCCGCCCATCCCCCAGGGCTTGGCGCGCGGCTCGAAGGCGCCGAGCATCATCTTGCCGGCGTCCTCCTTGTAATACGCGCATTCGTCGGGCACCCGCAGGACGGGCAACCGGCCCAATCCTTCGATGCCCTCGGTGACGATGTAGAAATGCTCGCAGGCGTGCAGGGGCACGGCGACGCCCGACTGCGCGGCCAGTTCGCGCGCCCACATCCCCGCGCAGTTCACCACGACGTCGGCCGCGATATGGCCCTGTTCCGCGCCGCTCTGCCACGACACGCCGGTGACGCGCCCCTCCTTCACGCCGACACCCGTGACCTTCACGTTCTCGGCGATGGTCGCGCCCCGGTCGCGCGCGCCCCGCGCGAGCGCCAGCGCGATGTTGGCGGGATCGGCCTGCCCGTCCTTCGGCAGCCAGACACCGGCGGTGACGCCCTCGGTGTTCAGATGCGGATACATCGCCTTCACGTCGGCCGGCCCCAGCTCCTCGACCTCGACGCCGAAGACCCGCGCCATGCCGGCGGTGCGCAGCAGCTCCTCCTTGCGGTGGGAGGTCAGCGCGACGGTGATCGATCCGGTCTGGCGAAAGCCTGTCGCCATGCCGGTTTCGTCCTCGAGCCGGGTGTAAAGCTCGGTCGAATACCTGGCGAGGCGGGTCATGTTCTGGCTGTTGCGCAGCTGACCGATTAGGCCGGCCGCATGCCAAGTCGTGCCGCTGGTCAGCCGCTTGCGTTCCAGAAGGACGATGTCGGTCCAGCCCGCCTTCGCAAGGTGGTAGGCGACCGAGCAGCCGGACACCCCTCCGCCGATGATGACGGCCCGGGCCTCGCGGGGAAGCGCGGTCATGTCGTTCGTCCCGAAGCGGAGCCGAGCGGGGTGACGGGAGGACGGTGTCGCGTCAACCCTGCCGGCATCGCGAGCTCCGCGCGCGCCCCGTCGCTTACCCCGCCCGACAGCCCCGGCGCTTCGGGGCAGGCCGGCCGGGGGCGCACCATGGCCCGCGCACGGGGGTGCGCCGCGTTTCGCGACCTGCGTCGCCCCGTCGAGGGCGAGTTCGGGCGTGCGGAAGGCATCACCGTTTCACGCGCTCCATCGCCGGATCCAGCATCGGCCGCAGCGCGGCGCGGGCCGGCACGCGCTCGCCCGCGACATCGACCTCCCACGGGCCGGCCTCGACGATCTCGGGCGTCACGGCGCAGTCGAGCGCGACGAAGCCGATACCCACCGCACCGCCCAGCGTGTGGCCGTAGCCGCCGATCTGAAGATGGCCCACCTCCTTGCCGTCGAGGCGCACGATCTCGTTGCCGTAGAGCAGCGGCTCGGGGTCCTCGAGCAGGAATTGCAGCATCCGCGTCTTCGGCACGCCTTGCGCCTTGATCGCGGCCAGCGCATCGCGGCCGATGAAGCCTCCGGGCTTGTCGAGCTTCACCGCGAAGCCGAGACCCGCCTCGATCGGGTTGTCGGTGTTGTCCACGTCGATGCCGAAGTCGCGATAGGCCTTTTCCAGCCGCAGCGAGTTCAGCGTCTGCATCCCGGCGTTGCGCAGCCCCAGGTCGCGCCCGGCCTCGACCAGCAGATCGTAGACCTGAACCGCCTGCGTCGCCGGCACATGGAGTTCCCAGCCCAGTTCGCCCACGAAGGTCACGCGCAGGGCGAGCACCGCATAGTAGCCGATATCGATCTCCTGCGCCGTCATGAAGGGGAAGGCCGCGTTGGACAGGTCGGTTTCGCTCAGCCGCTGCATCAGCTGCCGCGCCTTGGGGCCATGCACGTTGATCTGCGTGATGCCCGCGGTGAGGTCGGTGATCGTGATCCATTCGTTCGCGCCGATGTGGCGGCGCATCCGCATCTCGGTGTGGCCGTGCGAGTTCTCGCCCACCACGACGATGAATTTCGTCTCCGACAGGCGCGTCACGGTCAGATCGGCTTCGAAACCGCCCCGGTCGTTGACCCAGGCGGTGTAGACGACGCGCCCCGGCGCGACGTCCACGTCGTTGCAGCTCAGCCGCGAGAGCAGCGCGCAGGCGTCCGGCCCCTCGACGGCGAATTTCGACATGCTCGACATGTCCATCACGATCACGTCCTCGCGCGCCGCGCGATGCTCCTCGGCGTGCCAGTCCCACCAGTTCTGGCGGAACCAGCTCAGCCGCTCGATCTTCGCCTGCGCGGGTGATGGCGCGAACCAGTCGGGCTGTTCCCAGCCGTTTCCTTCGGTGAAATACGCGCCCGCCGCCGCCAGCCGGTCGTAAAGCACCGACCGCTTGAGGTTCCGCCCGGTTTTCGGGGCCTCGTTGTGGAAATGCTGGCCGAACAGCTTGCCCAGAAGTTCGGTCGTCCGGTCGCGGCGGAAGGCGGGCGTCGCGTGGTGCCGGGTGAAGCGATTGACGTTGATGCCGGTCACGTCGATCGGCGGCACGCCCTCGACGATCCAGTGCGCGAGCGCCCGGCCCGTGCCCGCCCCGTTCAGGATGCCCAGGGAGTTCATGCCGCAGGCCACCCAGCAGTTGCGAAGCTCCGGCGTTTCGCCCACCAGCGGCGCGTTGTCCGGGGTGAAGCTTTCCGGCCCGCAGAAGAGCTTGCGCACGCCCACGTCCAACGCGCCGGGCACGCGGCTGTAGGCAAGTTCGAGCCAGGGGCCGACCCGGTCCCAGTCCGGCTCGATCTCGCCGAAGGCGAAGGTCTCCGGGATACCCTCGACCTTCCAGGGCGCGGCGCCGGGCTCGAACAGGCCCAGCATCAGGCCGCCCACTTCCTCGCGGTAATAGGTGTAGGTCTTCGGATCCTCCAGCACCGGCAGGTCGCGCGGCAGCCCCTCGATCTTGTCGGTGATGAGATAGTAATGCTCGGCGGCCTGAAGCGGCAGCGTGATGCCGGCCTTCGCGCCCAGTTGCCGCGACCACATGCCCGCGCAGATCACCACGTGATCGGCGCTGATCTCGTGCCCGTCCGCCATGCGCACCCCCACGGCACGGTCCCCCCGCACGACGATGTCGGTGACGGCGGTCGTCTCGAAGATCCGCGCGCCACCCATCTGCGCGCCCTTGGCGAGCGACATCGTCACGTCCACCGGGTTCGCGCGCCCGTCCTCGGCGATGTAGAAGCCGGCCAGCACGTCGCTCACGTCCCCGACCGGGAAGAGCTCCTGCACCTCGCGGGGCGAGATCTCGACCATGTCGATCCCGTGCCTGCGCATGAAGGGCGCGACGCGGCGCATCTCGTGCACGCGCTCCTCGTTGCTGGCGACCTGCAGGTATCCCACCGCGCGAAAGCCGGTGGGCACGCCCGTCTCTTCCTCGAGCCGGGCGTAGAGGTCGCGGCCGTGGGTGTAGATCTCGCATTCCGCCTCGGACTTGAGCAGCCCCGCGACGACCAGCCCCGCGGCGTGCCATGTCGTGCCCGATGTCAGGCGGTCACGCTCCAGCACCACCACGTCCGACACGCCGAGCTTCGTGAGGTGATAGGCGGTGTTGCAGCCGATGGAGCCGCCCCCGACGATCACGACGCCTGCGTGCGATGGCAAGTCGGACATGGTTGCTCCTCTTTCCCCAGGCTGCGCATCCGCGTTCGAAGCGGCGACACGGCAAAGCATTCTTGGATGCGCG
The DNA here is from genome assembly GCF_041365695.1 of Rhodosalinus sp. 5P4. Classification (NCBI taxonomy): domain Bacteria; kingdom Pseudomonadati; phylum Pseudomonadota; class Alphaproteobacteria; order Rhodobacterales; family Paracoccaceae; genus Rhodosalinus; species Rhodosalinus sp. 5P4. The sequence goes on along the minus strand of NZ_JBGFSJ010000002.1, from coordinate 420,597 downwards.
CGGCGGCGCAACCCCCCTTCGCCCCGCGGCCCGCGCGCGGTGCGCCCCGTGGAAACGCGGTCGGCACGGCCCCTGCTCCGGCCGGCGCCGCAAACGTGGCCGCCCGGATCCTTCCGCCCGGGACCGCTGGATAAACGGTCGGCCCGATATTCGGGCTTGAAGCTTACCCGGAAGAGGATAGTTTCGCGTATGCACAGGGGAGCTCCGCGATGCCGGGGCTGAGATGCAGGGCGCAGGCCCTCGGACCCTTCAGCTGATCTGGGTAATGCCAGCGGAGCGAGGTGACCATGTTTTCCGGCGCACAGGTGTCATTGTATCCGATGTCCGACGATTTCGTCGGCATCATTCTCGGCGCGCTCGGGGCGCTCGATCCCTGGCGCGATCGGCTCCGGCTCGAGACCGACGACCTGTCGACCCTGATGGTCGGTCCGCCGGAGATCCTCTTTCCCGCGATGCGCGACCTCTTCGTGGCGGCCGCCGCGTCCGGCGCGCACACGACGATGCACGCCACGATCTCGCGCGGCTGTCCCGGAGAGCCCGACGACCCGATCTGCACCCCCGTCGCCGGGCCGCCCCCGGAGATGGACCTGCCCACGCGCATCGCCACCTGCCGCGAGGCGGTGGCCGCCGCGCCTGAAAGCACGCAGACGGTGGCGGCGCAGCTGTCGCTCTATCCGCTGGGCATCGGCCATCATATGGACGAGATCTACGGCTGCATCGCGTTCCTCAAAAGCTCGGGCACCTTCGACAGGTCGAAGAAATTCTGCACCGCGCTGCGCGGCGACGCAGGCCCCGTCTTCGAGACGCTGAACCAGGCCTTCACCGGCTTCGGGTCGGCGGCCGGGCATCTCGCGCTCGACGTGACCGTATCGGCGAATTCGCCAAGCGACCGCTGACCCTGCCGCCCGCGCGCGGCCGGCATCCCTTCGAAATCTTGTCCAAAAAAGGAGGCCGACATGGCTGAACAATCCGTCTGGACCATGCGCGAAACCCTGATCATCGCCGTTCTCGGCACCGTCTTCGGCGTGCTTTACCTGGGCTGGGTCCAGGTCTGGCTGGTCCTGCAGGCGATCTTCGGGGCCGTGACGATGGACGTGGTCATGGGCTTCTGGTTCATCGTCTCGATCATCGCGGCGGCGATCATCCGAAAGCCGGGGGTCGCGCTTGTCTCCGAAGTCATGGCCGCCGCCGTTCAGGTGCTTCTGGGCAGCCCGGCGGGGCTCTTGCTGCTGCTCACGGGCCTCGTGCAAGGCGCGGGGGCGGAAGCGGTCTTCGCGGCGACGCGCTGGCGGCGCTATTCCCTGCCGGTCCTGATGGCCGCGGGCATGGGGGCCGCCGTGTTCTCGTTCGTCTACACATGGATCCGGTTCGACTACGCAAGCCTGGCGCCCGGGCTGCTCGTCGCCATGTTCGTGCTTCGGCTGGCTTCGGGCGCCTTGCTGGGCGGCCTTCTGGGGCATGTCGTCGTCAAGGCGCTCTACCGCACGGGCGTCCTGTCGGGCCTCGCCATTGACCGGGACACCCGCGCCGCGAATGCCTGACGCGCTGGCCTACGAACGCGTCGCGCTGCGCTATCCCGGCGCGGCGTCCGACGCGGTCGGGCCCGTCTCGTTCTGCGTGCGACGTGGCGAACGGGTGCTTCTGCTCGGCCCGTCCGGCGCGGGAAAATCCTCGCTTCTGCACGCCGCGACCGGGCTTCTGCCCGAAGCGATCGACGGCATCCGCAGGGGCGAGATCCGCGTCGAGGGGCAGCCGGCGGACGCGCGGCGCCCGGCGGGCTGGGCCGATACCTGCGGCTATCTCTTTCAGGACGCCGCGCAGACGCTGGCCGGATTCACCGTGCGCGACGAGGTGGCCTTCGCCCTTGAGAACAGGGCGGTCGAGGCCGCGGATATCCCGGGGCTGGTCGCGAGAGCGATGGCCCGCGCCGGGCTGCCGACAGACTGGGCGGGACGGCGGATTTCCAACCTCTCCGGCGGGGAGCGTCAACTGGTGGCGCTTGCCGCGCTTCTCGCGCAGGACGCCGCGATCACGCTTGCCGACGAGCCCGCGGCAAGCCTCGCCCCCCAGGCGGCGCGGCGCATGACGGAGCTCGTTCTGGCGCGCGGCCGCACGGCCCTCGTGGTGGAGCACAAGCCGGGGCCGATCCTCGACCGGATCGACCGCTGCCTCGCGCTCGGCCGCGACGGCCGCATCATCGCCGAGGGCCCGCCCGCGGAGGTGCTTGTCGCGCAGGGCCCGGCGCTGGCCGACAACGGGATCGCCCTGCCGCTCGGCATCCGCTTGCACCTCGCCATGCCGGAGATCTTCGCCCCGGCAGCCGACCTGACCGACAGCCTGCGCGGCCTGGCGCCCGGACGCCGCCGCACGGAGGCCCTGCGCGCCGCCGTCCTGGCCGATCCGGTGCCGCCCGGCGAAACGCTCGTCGCGCTCCGGAACGCGGATTGCGCCCCGGCCTTCGGTCCCGTGGTGCTGCGGGACATCACGTTATCCCTGCGCGCCGGAGAGGTCCTCGCGATCCTGGGGGCCAATGGGGCCGGCAAATCCACGCTTGCCGCCTGCCTCGCAGGGCTGCTGCCCCCGCACGCGGGCCAACGGACCGGCCCGCCCGGCGCGGTGGCGTTCCAGAACCCCGAGGCGCATTTCAGCCGCGAGTCCGTTGCCGCCGAGATCACGGCGGCAACGGACTCTGCGACGGCCTCCGACATCCTGGCCCGTTGGGGCCTGACCCGCGTGGCGGGCCAGCACCCCTTCACCCTTTCGCAGGGTCAGAAACGGCGGCTGGCGCTGGCGCTTCTGACCGAAACCGGCCGCTGGCCGGTCCTGATCCTCGACGAGCCGACGGGCGGGCTCGACGGGGCTGCCGAGGCCGCGCTGGGGCGGCGGATCCGGGCGCTTGCCCGGGGCGGGTACGGGGTTGCCGTGATCACGCATGATCTCGATTTCGCCCTGTCGGTGGCGGACCGCGCGGTGCTCGTCGCGCAGGGTGCCCTGCGGTTCGACGGCGCATGTCCGGCCCTGTTGCGGGACGAGGCGCGGCTGGCGCAAGCGGGGCTCCTGCCGCCGGAGGCCGCGCCGCTGCTCGGCTGGCTGGAGACGGCATGCTGAACGGCTTTCATCCCCTGCCGAAGCTGGCGTTGTGCCTTGCCTGGATCGTGGCGTCCCTCCTCGTTTTCCGGCTCTCCTTCCAGATCGCACTTTTCGTGGCCGCGTCGGTCCTGCTTCTGGTCGACGCGCACATCCCGCCGCGGCGCCTTCTGGCGCTGATGGTGCCCTTCGCGCTTTTCGGGTTCGGGTTCTTCACGACATCGGTGCTGTTTCGCGCCGACACGGGCTTCGCCTTCCAGATGGCGCGGGAACAGGGCGGCGCGCCCGACGCGGCACCGGGGCTGGTGCTGTTCTTCCGGGTGCTGGCCTGCGGCATGGTCTCGGCCGTCTTCGCGGCGACGACGGATCCCGGCCGGTTCGTGCGCGCGCTGATGTTTCATCTGCGCCTGCCGGCGCCGATGGGTTTCGCCCTGCTGCAGGCCATGCACATGGTGCCGGACCTGCGCGCGGAGATGCTTCAGCTGCGCATGGCGCGCGCGATCCGGCTGGGCCGCCCGCTGCGGCGCATCGCGTCGCCCGCGGAAATCGGGGCGCTGGCCATCCCGGCCCTCGCCTACGCGATCCGGCGCGCGACCCGCGCCGCACTCTCCTTCGAGGCGCGCGGCATGCAGCCCGGCGCAACGAGAACCCACCTGCCGCAGCCTCCGATCACGGGACGGGACTGGACGCTGCTGGCGCTGGGCCTCGGCCTGCTTGTCGCTGCGCTGTCGGCCGTGGGCGCGGCGGGGCCGTGATCGTCGGACGGGTGGCCAGGAGGCCGCGTATCGTGCCCGACCTTTGCGAAAAGTCGGCGCCGCGGAGAGCGCCGGGAGGGAGAGGCGCACCGGACGACGGGGGCGTGACTTCGGCAATCCCGTGCCACCGCCGGGGTCCCGTTCGACGCCGATGATGCCGACCACCCCGTCGCGGATCATCCTCATGGTCTCTCGCCCGCACTTCGCCCGGGCGGGTGACGCCCCACCCCCCCCCCAGGCGCGCGGCGTTGGCCTTCCGGTCGAACGCGCCGCGATGGCAAGCGCCGCCCGGATCACGCCTCGTGCCATGGCCGCCCTGGCAGGCTGCCTCCGGCAGGCTTCAGCCTCGGCCCTCGCAAAGCGTTCCGAGTTGAAGCAGCCCCGCGCCGAAGACCGGGTCCGGGCCGGGCTCTCCCAGATCCGCCGCCATGACGCGCAACTTCGCTGCGATCTCGCGCGGGCGAAGCTCGGGGCGCCGCTCGCGCAGGATCGCGGCGGCGGCGGTGACGAACGGCACCGCGTAGGAGGTGCCCGTCTTCCAGCGCGCGCCGCTGATAGAGGCCGCCGTCCATACGGCGACCCCCGGCGCGGCAAGATCGACATGCGCGCCCTGGATCGCGCGGCGGTAGACCACGAGGTCGCGATCGACCGCGGTGACGGCGATCACCTCGGGATAGGCGGCGGGAAAGGCCGGGTCTGCCCGCGGCCCGTCATTGCCAACCGCGGCGACGAGGACGATCCCCGCCTCGCCCGAAAGCCGCGCGACGACGGTCTCGAGCACGGTGTTGGGCGGACCGGCGAGGCTGAGATTGATGACGCCGACATCGCGCTCGGCCAGAAGCGCCATCGCCTCGAGAAGGGTGAAGAGATCCGCGCGCTCGTCCGATCCGCGACGGTGAAACGCGTCCACCGCGACAAGCCGCGCCGAGGGCACGAGGCCGGGCGCGCGTGTGGCCGGATCGCCGACGAGAAGCGCCGCGATCGCCGTGCCGTGCAGGGCGCGCGAGGGCGCGATCTCCTCCGGCGACAGGCGCACGACCTCAAGGTCGGCGCCGACGAGCGTCTCGTGGGCCTCGTTGATGCCGGTGTCGACCATCCCGATCGCCACCCCGCCGCCGCAGCCCGCGGCCCGGTCGGCCGGCTCGGGCCAGTCGATCATCCGCCGGATCGGACATTCCAGCGCCTCGCAATCCTCGGGGAAGCCCTCGGACCGGTAGTAGTGATTGACGTCGGCGTCCTGGCCGCTTGGCAGCGCACGCACCGCGGCGCGGGCATCGGCCAGTGTCTGGCCGCGGGGGATGCGCAGCCGCCGCGGCGTCGCGTCGAGCCCGGGCACCGCAAGCTCCTCGATCACCTCGAAGCCCTGCGCGGTGAGCGTGGACAAATCGGCCATGGTGAGCGCGAGGGCGACGATCTCGTCCGGCGCCGAAAGGGGGGGCGGCGGGGCCGGCGCAGCGGGTGCGGCGGGGGCAGGTGCCGTGCGACGCGGCTCCGGCGCGGTGCGCTCGGGCTGACCGAGCAGGCGCTCCAGCAAGTTGCCACCGTCGCTCCCGGCGCTGCGCCCGCCGCCACCATCGTCGTCGTCGTCATCATCATCGTCGTCATCATCGTCGTCATCGCCCCGGCCGTCGTCGCCGCCATTGTCGTCGTCGTCGTCGCCCCGGCCGTCGTCGCCGCCATTGTCGTTGTCCCCGCCATCGTCGTTCCCGCCGTCGTCGTCGTCCGCCCAGGCCGCGCCGCCGGGCCCCCCGGTCGGGAAAAACGGGGGCGCCACGACAAGAAGACCGGCGAGAAAAAGCAGGGTGGCCGCGCGCAGCATCATGGCGATACTCTCCGTTTTTCTTGCGTCGCATGGAATACGTTCCCGATATCGTCGTATTCCGCAATGCTGCGCGGAAAGTTCTGGGGCGCGCCGGATGCTGGATGATTTCGAGACGGAGCTCGTCGCGGCGCTGCCGGTCCTGCGCCGCTACGCGCTGTCGCTCTGCCGGCGGCCGGACATGGCCGACGATCTCGTGCAGACCACGGTGGAACGCGCGGTCGAGGCGCGCGGCCGCGTCGAACCCGGGGCGCGGCTTCAGCCGTGGCTCTTTCGTATCCTGCGCAATGCCTGGATCGACACGGGGCGCCGGCAGGCCACCCGGGGCACGGAGATCGACGTGCACGCCACGCCCGAGGCCGCGGTCACCGACGGGGCGCGCGCGACGGAGGCGTCGCTGATGCTGACGCAGACCGTGGCCGCGCTGGAAACCCTGCCCGCCGATCAGCGGGACGTGATCGTCCTCGTCTGCTTCGAGGAGCTGACCTATGCCGAGGCGGCCGGGGTTCTGGGCGTTCCGGCGGGCACCGTGATGAGCCGCCTGGCGCGCGGACGCGTCGCGCTGGCCCGGAAGATGGGAATAGATCGCGCCGCCGACGCGTAGGTCCGTCGAAGAAAAGGAAAGAGCCCATGGCAACGCATGACCTCTCCGACGAGACCCTGATGGCCTACGCGGACGGGGCGCTCGACGCGGACACCGCCGCCGCGGTCGAGAGGGCCGCGTCGGAGGACGAGACCGTGGCGCAGCGCATCGCGCTTTTCCGCGCGACGGGCGATGTGCTTGCCACGGCCCGCGCCGCCCGCCCCGCGGAGCCGGTGTCCGAAACGCTGATGGCGCGGGTGCGGGCGACGCTCGACGCGGCCCGCGACACGCGCGTCACGCCGTTTGCCCGACCCGCCGGCCGGGGTGCGGCCAGCGGGCTGCCCTGGGCGCCCATGGCGCTCGCGGCGAGCCTGGCGCTCGCGGTCGGGCTGGCCACGGGCCTGACGCTGCGGCCGGATACCGCGCCGGATGCCGCGCGGGGGCTCGCCGCGCTCGAGGCGGGCGGGATCGCCAGGGCGCTGTCGCGGCTCGAGGCCGGGGCGGCGGCGCGCGTGGCGGCAGGCGAGGTTTCGGTGATCTCGTCCTTCCGCATGCCCCACGGCGCGCTTTGCCGCGAATTCGAACTCGACACGGAGCGCGACGCCACGATCGCCGTCGCCTGCGCCGAGGGTGCGGCGTGGAACCTGCGTTTCGCAGCCTCGACCGGCGCTGGCGCGGACAGTGGGCAGAGCTACGCGCCCGCCGGCGCGCTCGAGGCGCTGGACGCATGGATGGTGTCGGTCGAAGCCGGTGCGCCGCTGCCGCCGGAGGAGGAGCGGGCCGCGCTGTCGGCGCTGGAGGACTGACAGCCTCGCGCCGGCCGGTCCGGGCGCCCACGGCGCCCTTGCCACGGCGCATCAGCTTGCATCACGACCGAAAGACCGGTGCGACGGGGCCGGTCGGCATGTTGCGCATGTTCGGGTGCCGGAACGGGGCTGTCGCCCGGCGTTCGGTCCATGCGCGGGAAAACCCGAGGGACAAGGCGCTCGGCGCACGCACGGAGCGGGAACGAAAAGGGCCGGCCCGCATGCCGGGCCGGCCCCACCTCGGTCGCGATGCTATCGCTCAGTCGTCATCGTCGTTGTCGTCGCCGTCGCCCCCGTCGTCATCGTCATCGCGGTCGCCACCGTCATCGTCGTCGTCATCGCGGTCGCCGCCGTCATCGTCATCATCGTCGCGATCACCGTCATCGTCATCGTCGTCGAGATCACCGTCATCATCATCATCATCGTCGTCGTCATCGTCATCGTCATCATCGTCATCGTCGTCGTCATCATCGTCGTCATTCATGCCACGCACGTCATCGCGCGAGAGGTCCTGTCCGCCGTTGCGGTCCAGGAACCGCGTCGCCGCGGCCGCGCCGAAGCGGCTTTCAAGCTCCTCGAAGGACAGAAGGCCGTCCCCGTTGGTATCGATATCCGAAAAGCGCGCCTGCGCTCCCGCGGTCGTGCTCGTCATGAGAAGCGCGACGGTGCCGAGAGCCGCGAAGGTGAATCTGAAGGTCATTGCAGGATCTCCGTGATTTGAGGTGTGGTTCGATCGAACCGGTCGGGTCGCGCTCTGCACGCGGCAGAAGCCGCCGACCGCGCCGGCGAAGGCCCGGACGGGCGCGCGCCCGTCGAGGAGTGCACGGGATGGCCCGGCGCGGCGGGATCGACGACCGTCGTGAACGATGTTCGGTCCTTCATTCTTGCGCTCCCGCCACCTGGCCCCGTGCGCTGGGCCTCGGAAGGGTTTACGAACCGTGGCCGTCATCTATTCCCGGGACGGGACGGATTTCTTCCCCGCCGCGATCGGTGCGCGACCGGCCAGCCGCAACCACGCCCGCCGTCCGCGCACGAGCCACGGATAAACCAGGGCGGCCCTGCGCGGCTTGCCGAAGAGCCAGCGCTGCACCCAGTTGCCGAGCCCGCCCTCGCCGGACAGCAGGGCGAGCAGGTGAACCGCCTCGACCCCGTGATATCGCTTCCCCTGCCAAAGCACGACCATGCCCTCGTCGAGATCGAGCCCCGCGGCGAGCGCCTCGCCGACGCGCGGATCCCCGGACCGGGCATCGACCAGTTCCACCTGGCCCACCGTCGCGCGAAGCCGCGCCATGCGGACATAAGACGCGCAGAACGGGCACGCGCCGTCGTAGAGGATGGTCAGCGGATCGGCCGTCATGGCGGGGTCCTTCATTTCATGGCTTCATGGAATACGCAGCCGCTTGGATCGTATTCCGAAAGCATGGGAAAAACCGGAGACGGACGGATGCCGACACGCCTGCCGCACGCAGCCACCCTCGCCCAGGCGCTCGCGCGCCCGGTTCCCGCGCTCTCGCTCGCCGCGTTCCGGATCGCGCTGGGGGCCATGCTGGTCTGGGATTGCTGGCGTTTCATCAAGTACGACCGGATATGGCGCTACTGGGTCGCGCCGGACTACCATTTCGCCTATCCCGGTTTCGGCTGGGTGCAGCCCCTGCCGGAGCCGTGGATCCACGTCGCGTGGCTGGCGATGGGCGTCTTCGCGCTGCTCGTCATGCTGGGCCTGTTCTACCGCGTGGCGATCATCGCGCTGACCGTGACGTTCAGCTACTTCTTCCTGCTCGACAAGGCGGAATACCTCAACCACTTCTACCTCGTCATCCTGTTCCTGCTGATCATGTGCGTCCTTCCCGCGCATCGGGCCCTGTCGCTCGACGCGCGCCTCTTTACGGGCGTGCGCGCGACGCATGTGCCCTATGCCGCGGTGTTCATCCTGCGCGCGCAGATGGAGATCATGCTGATCTATGCGGGCCTCGTGAAGCTGACGCCCGACTGGCTGGCGGGAGAGCCGCTTGGGCTGTGGCTTCGCGCGCAGGCGGACGATCACTGGTTCGGTTTCCTTTTCCAGTACGATTGGGTGATCCTCGCGGGCACATGGGGCGCCGTCGCGCTCCACATCGTCGGCGCGCCGCTGCTCCTGTGGGAAAGGACCCGGCTTGCCGTCTTCCTCGTCTACTGCGTGTTCCATGCCGCGAACGCCCTCTTCTTCAACATCGGGATCTTTCCCTGGCTGACGATCGCGGCGACGACGATCTTCTTCGCGCCGGACTGGCCGCGCCAGTTCGCGCGCTGGCTGCTCCTGCGCTTCGAGGAACTGCCGCCCCATGTGCCGCCACCCGCGCCGGCCATGCGCGCCCTGCCGGCCGCGGCCCTCGTGGCGATGGCCGGCTGGCTTGCGGTGCAGGTCGCGCTGCCGCTGCGCGCAGGCGCCCTTCCCACCGAGGTGCGCTGGTCGGGGGACGGGCACCGCTTTTCCTGGCGGATGCGGATCTACGACCGGGACGCCGAGGGCGTGTTCCACGTGACGTCCGGCACCGAGACGTGGGAGGTCGACGCACGCGATTACCTCTCCCGGCGGCAGGCGCGCAAGATGATTGTGCGCTCCGACATGGTGCACGCCTTCGCCGGTCATCTGGAAGAGATCTGGCGACAGGCCGGCCACAGCGACGTCGCGGTCCGCGCGGAGATCCGCAAGTCGCTCAACGGCCGCCCGCCGCAGCTATTCATCGATCCCGACGTGGACCTGACCGCGGTGCCTCTGGGCTACCTTCGCGCCGACCCATGGGTCCTTCCGCTGCGCGAACCGGTCTGGGGCGTGGCCGACAACGGCTTGCCGGATCCGGTCATCGACCTTTCCCTTGCAACGGACGCTCCGGCCCTCGCGGTCGGCCCTGCGCGCGCCACGCGCGCGGAGCGCCCGCCGCAATGATGCCCGCGGCAGCCGGCTTCGGAAGACGCCGCCGCGAACGGACCCGCGCGCCTTGGTCCGGGCCAAGGCGTCGCCGCGCGATCGCGACGACGCGGCACGGCGTTCGGCCGGTGGCGGCTTCTCCGCTCGCGCGGAAACGGCAGGCGCCCCGATTCCGCGGATCGGCGGACGGCTGGGCGACGCCGCTGCCCGGTTCGAAGCTCCCCCGCCTCGCCGACGCGTCGCGCCCGGCGGTCGAAGACGGGCTGGACTTTCCGGGGCGTCCGGTTACTTGCACGGATCGGGGTCTGCGAGGCAATATCATGGACATCACCATCCTCGATGGCGGAATGGGGCAGGAGCTGGTGCGCCGCGCGGGCTGCGCGACACCGCTCTGGTCCACGCAGGCGCTGCTGGACGAGCCCGATCTGGTGCGCGGCGTGCATCGCGATTTCTTCGCGGCGGGTGCAGAGGTCGCGACCGCGGACACATACGCCCTTCTGCCAGACCGGCTTGCGCCGCACGACCTTGCCGAGCGCCTCGAGGAACTGATCGATATCGCCTGCGCGATCGCCGCCGAGGCGCGTGACGCGGCCGGCCGCGGGCTGGTCGCCGGATCGCTGGGGCCGCTCGGCTTCTCGTACCGCCCGGACCTTGCCCCGCCGGTCGAGCGCGCGGCGGAGATCTACGCGCATGTCGCCGCGCGCCAGGCGCGGGTGGTCGACGTCCTCCTGCTCGAGACGATGTCTTCGGTCGACGAGGCGCGCGGCGCGCTCATGGGTGCGCGAACCGCCGGCAAACCCGTCTGGCTGGCGCTGAGCGTCATGGACGAGGACGGCACGCGCCTTCGTTCCGGCGAAGCCTTGTCCGATATCGCGCCGCTCCTGCCCGAATACCGCCCGGAGCGGGTGATGCTGAACTGTTCGCGTCCCGAGGCAGTGTCCCGCGGATTGCCGATCCTCGCGGGCCTCGGCCTGCCCTTCGGCGCCTACGCCAACGGGTTCACGCAAATCGATCCACGGTTCGACCGGATCGGCGCGACCACGGACCTGCTGACGGCGCGCGAGGATGTCGGGCCGGAACGATACGCGGACTTCGCAGCCGAATGGGTCGAAGCCGGCGCCTCGACGATCGGCGGGTGCTGCGAAATCGGGCCCGCGCATATCGCGGAACTCTCCCGGCGGCTCAAGAGCGGGTGCCCCGACGCTTCATCCTGAGACGATCGCGGCCGCGCCCGGCGTCAAAGCGGCGGCAGACCGGGAGATCTTATGGGTCACAGCACGCCGGACTGCGCGGCGATGATCGCGCTCGCGGCCCTTTCGGCCGATGCCAGGGCCCCCTCCATCAATCCGCCCATCTCGGGTGCGGTCTCGGTCACGGCGAAATGAAGCCGGCCGCCCCAGAGGTCCGTCGCTCCGGCGGGCAGGCCGTAGGCGGGGTGGCCTTGCGGGGGAACGTGATCCTGCCCGGTCGCGGCGAGGGGGTCGAACGCCCAGTCCTTCAGCGACGTCAGCACCGGCGACGCCGCGGCGGAACCGAAGATGCGCGAAAGCTGGCCAAGCGCGGCGTCCTCGATCTGCCGGGCATTCTCGAACCGTTGGGCCGCGGGAACGCCCAGGAATCCGAAAAGCGCGGCAGGGCGTCCGTCAGCGCCCGAGGCGTCGTGGATTTCCGCGAGCGGGCCGTGGCGGCTCATCGCGTCACCGGACAGGCCCGCCTCGCGCCAGAAAGGGCGATCGTAGACCGCGACGAACTTGCCATGCCCTGCCATCCAGGTGGGAATGGCGTCGAGGCGGTGCAGCACGTCCCCGGGCAGACCGGGCTCGAAACGAAGACCCGCGGCAAGGCGCGGCGGCAGCGCCAGCACCACGTGGCGCGCCATCACGCGCCGCCCGTCGGCCAGCACGATCCCGGCGTCCCGTTCGACACCGCGAACCGGGCTGTCGAGGTGCAGACGGTCCGCAGGCAAGCGCGCCACCAGCCCGTCGATCACGGCGACCGTGCCGCCGTCGATGCGCAAGGCGCCCTGCATCGACGCGAAGCCCGCCCCGCGATGCACGCGGCCCCGCGCGTCCTCGAGGCAGATCTCGCCCTCCGAATGCTGGGGAAAGGCCCGAAGGCCGAGATCCGCTATCAGTTGCGCAAGGCGCGGCTGACCCGGCCAGAACCAGGACGGGCCGAGGTCCACGCGGCCACCGGGCGCGTCGAGCGCCGCGATGCGGCCGCCGAACCTCTGTCCCGCCTCGAAAACACGGAACGCGATACCGGCGTGCGCCAGCCGCGCGGCGAGCGCCACTCCGGAAAGACCGCCGCCGACGATGGCGACCGTCGTGTCGAGGCTTTCGGCGTCACGCATGGACGCGCCTCCGCCGGCCCGGCCGAGGCCCCCGGTCGCTGCCGGGGCGCTCCGCCCCGGGCACGCTCGTCCTGGTCATCATGCCTCGCGCGCCTCCTCGACCCGGTCTTGCCGGACCGTATCCGCCGGGGAGCGGGAAATACCAGCCGACTTTCCGCGCGACCAAGCCGGTCTTCGGCCCGGCACGTCGAACCTGAAGAGGTCTGCGAAAGAGGATCGCGCTCTTGCCCGGCCCCGGAGAGATCGCGGGAGCCCCGGGCCGCGACGGGTCGGGCCGGACAGGTCAGGAAGGCTCCGCCGACAGGGCCCGGGCGGCGGCCCGTCCGCAGGATCGCCCCTACGCCCCCCGGCGACGGGGGCGCGACATGCATCGGCGGCGTTCACGCCGGCCGTGTCCCCGGGAATGAGGCGCGCGGCGTGGGCCGCGCGGTCCATCGCATGACCGGCCCGGAGGGCGCATCGAGCCTCTTGGCCTTCGCTTGCGATCTGCCGCCCGAGGCCCGCTCGGCCCGGGTGATCGCCGCCGCTCGGGACGCCACACTCGCGCTTCATGACGGCACGCCCGGCACGGATGACGCGGTCCGGCTCGCGGCCCGGGTTCCGCGGCAGGAGGCGGGACGCGTCAGCGCGAAGGAGGTGCCGCCCGGCCGGGGCACCGGTCGGTCCGGTTCTTCGAGCACCTTGGCGCGGGCGCGCGGCGGCCCGGGTTGACCTCGGGCTCAGGTTGGTTATGTAGCGTGCAGTTGTGGCGCAAGACAGGCGCCCACGCCAGACGGATGCCGATCACGCGCCGAACCGCCATCACGAAAGGCGGTGCATCCGAATTGGGCTTCATGGCGCGGCAAAACGATCTCGACGCTTGGGGCGATCACATGCGCCCCCCGACACCGGCGCTGACCGCGCCGCGGTCGCGCGTCCTTGGCACGTTTCGGCGCAGCCGCGCCGATGCCGGTCTGCGGGAGACGGTACCGATTGTCCCGCGACGAGACGACTCAAATGTTACGCAACCACTCCGAAGGGAGAGAAGCGATGAAAAAGCTGACACTTGCAATGGCCGCAGGGGCGCTGAGCGTTCCGGCGATGGCCCACGCCGAATGCGGCGAGGTGTCGATCACCGAGATGAACTGGGCGTCCGGACAGGTTGTCACGAGCGTCGCATCGTTCATCATGGGTCAGGGCTATGGCTGCGACGTGAGCGTCGTGCAGTCCGACACCATCCCGGCCGTCACCTCGGTGGCCGAGAACGGCGAGCCCGACATCGTGACCGAGCTCTGGCTCAACTCGACCGGCGACACCTACGACGAGCTCAAGCAGGCCGGCAAGGTCGTCGAGGCCGGCCCCGTGCTCGATCCCGGCGGTGTCGAGGGCTGGTGGATTCCCACCTACCTGGCCGAGGCGCATCCCGAACTGACCACCATCGAGGGCATTCTCGAGAACCCGGAGCTGGTCGACGCACGCTTCTACAACTGTCCCGAAGGCTGGGGCTGCCGCGTGGTGAGCGACAATCTCGCGCGTGCGCTCGACCTAGAGGGCAACGGCTTCGAGGTGTTCAACTCCGGGTCCGGGCAGGTGCTCGCCTCGTCGATGGCCGACGCCGTGCTGAACGAGGAGCCGTGGCTGGGCTATTACTGGGGACCGACCGTGCCGCTGGGCAAGTACGACATGACCAAGGTCGATCTCGGCCCGGTCAAGGAAGACGTGCACGCGCGTAACCAGAACGCCGACGCCGACAATCCCGGCGTCTCGGACTTTCCGGCCGCGCCGGTCGCCACCGCCGTGACGGCCACCTTCCAGCAGGAAAACCCGGAGGTTTTCGAGTTCCTGCAGAACATGACCTTCAAGACCGCGGACATGAGTTCGGTGCTGGCCTGGAAGGACGAGAACAACGCCTCGGCGGATGAGGCGGCGGTCTACTACCTGACCAACTACCAGGATCAGTGGGCAAACTGGCTGAACGACGAGGCGCGGGCGAATCTCGCCAACATCCTCGACCAGAGCTGATGCGCTGAAACGCGGCGGGGCCGGTCAGGGATCGGCCCCGCCTTTTTTGCGCCGGGCCCCTCGATGAAACGGCGCATGGGAGCAAGGTCACCATGGCAACATATGATTTCGTTTTCCGGGCCCTCGGGCTCGAGGAGTGGTGCGCGGCCGATGGCGGCGACGCAGCCCCGATGTCGATGGACGCGCTTGTCGCCCAAAGCTCGGGCGAAGAGGCGTCGACATCCATCTGGACCCTTCCATTCCCCTCGATGGACGCGCTGAACGAGGCCTGTCCTGCGTTTCCCCAGTCGCGCAACGTCACGCTCGGCCTGGAGCAGGGCTTTCTGGACGTGAAGGACTCCATGAGCGTCGTGCTCGATCCGATCACGCAACCCTTGTCCTGGCTGCTCGAAGGGGCGCTCTACGGCATTCTCAACACGCCCTGGTGGATCGTCATCCCGCTCCTGATGCTCGTCGTCTGGATGGTGTCGAGATCCTGGAGGCTTCTGGCCTTCGTGGCGCTCAGCCTCGGCGGGCTCGCCTTCATCGACTACTACAGCTACGCCATGCAGACGCTGGCGATCATCTTCGTCTGCGCGTTTCTCTGCGTGCTTCTGGGCGTGCCGATCGGGATAGCGATGTCGCGCTCCGACCGACTGCGCGGGGCGACGATCCCGGTCCTCGACATGCTTCAGACGCTTCCGCCCTTCGTCTATCTCATCCCGCTCATCTTCCTCTTTTCGGTGACAGAGCCCAAGCTCTACGGCATCGCCATCATCCTTTACGCCATCGTCCCGGTCATCCGGCTGACCGATCTTGGCATCCGCATGGTGGACCCGTCCGTGATCGAGGCGGCCGACGCCTTCGGCATGACCAACCGGCAGAAGCTTTACGGTGTGCAGATCCCGCTGGCGCTGCCGAACATCATGGCGGGCGTGAACCAGACCATCATGATGAGCCTCGCGATGGTGGTGATCGCCTCGCTGGTCTCCGCGCCGGGCCTCGGCGTGCTGGTGCTGCGGGGGATCAACAACCTGGAGCTTGGCGTGGGCCTCGTTTCCGGGCTTGGCATCGTGCTTCTGGCGGTGATGCTCGACCGGACGACGAAGGCGGCGCTGGACCGTGTCAACGCCGCGAGCGCGGCACAGCAGAAATCATGAGCGGGGCGGAGCACATGGACAAGAACGTCAAGATCTCGATCCGCCACCTCTACAAGATCTTCGGGGCCGACCCCGAGGGCGCGCTGGAACATGTCCGCGCCGGCGTCGGAAAACCCGAGCTGTGGGAGGACTACGGCCACGTCCTCGGCCTTGAGGATATCAACGTCGACATCCGGGACGGGGACATCACGGTGATCATGGGGCTGTCGGGGTCGGGGAAATCCACGCTCATCCGGCACCTCAACCGGCTGATCGAACCCACGGCGGGCGAGATCCTCCTCGACGGCGAGGATGTGCTCGCCCATGACGAGCGGGCCCTGCGCGCCCTCCGGCGCCAGAAGATGTCGATGGTGTTCCAGCACTTCGCGCTCTTGCCGCACCGAACGGTGCTGGAGAATACGGGCATGGCCCGGGCGGTCCGCGGCGAGCGCCACGCGGAGTACGAGCAGGACGCCCTGAAATGGCTCGATCGCGTGGGGCTCGGCGGCCAGGGCGGGCAATATCCCCACCAGCTTTCCGGCGGGATGCAGCAGCGGGTCGGCCTTGCCCGCGCGCTCGCCTCGGATTCCCCGATCATGCTGATGGACGAGGCGTTTTCAGCCCTCGATCCGCTCATACGCACCGACATGCAGAACCTGCTGCTCGACCTGCAGGAGGAGTTGCGGAAGACGGTCGTGTTCATCAGCCACGACCTCGACGAGGCGCTGAAACTCGCCGATCACCTTGTTATCCTGAAGGATGGCCGCGTGGTGCAGCAGGGCGAGCCGCAGAACATCCTGCTTCACCCCAACGACCCCTACATCGTGGATTTCATCAGCGACATCAATCGCGCGCGGGTGCTGCGCGTGCGCTCGGTGATGACCGCCAGCAAGGCGCCCGAGGGGCCGTTCGCCGGAGACGTCGATCCCGACGACACGCTGGAATCGGTGATCGCGATCTCGGGCGGGGACACGCAAGTCAGGTACCGTGTCACGCGCGACGGCGAGCCGATCGGCGTGCTGCACATGAAGGATCTCGTGCGCGCCCTGGTGCCCACCAACGGCGCCGATGACGGGATGCGCGCCCGCGCCGTCTGAGGCCACCGGCAGCGCACGCCACCAGGTCGGAACGGCGCTCGCCGGCCGACGGCGGGGCTCCTGCCCGGCGTCCCCGACATCGTGACCGCGTGCCTGGCCGGCTCGCCGGGCCGGTCAGCGGGCGCCCAGCGGTCCGTCTCTCGCGGACGAGTTGACAACCGACCTCCGCCTCGCCGAGCGTAGCGCCAACCCGGGCCACAGGACCGCGGACCCCCATGCGCAACGCGACATATGCGACGGCACTCACCCTGATGTTCGGCTGGCTCCTGTGGGTCGGCCGCCCCGTGCTCGTCCCGGTGATCGCGGCGGTCATCTCCGTCTACGTCCTGTCCACCGCCGCCGCGACCATGCAGTCGCTTCCGGTGGTCGGTCGCCTCCCGGCCATGGCCCGCCGCGGCATCGTGCTGCTGGCCTTCGCGGTGGGGCTCGTCTCGCTCTTCGTTCTCGTCATCAACAACCTCGCCCAGGTCGCCGCGGCGCTTCCCCGCTACGAATCCAACCTCGACGCGCTGGTGACGCGCAGCGCCAGCCTTCTCGGTATCGAGAACGAGCCGACCTGGGAAAACATGCGGCGCGTGACGCTCGACCAGGTCGACATGCGGACGTGGATCACCCCGGCGCTGCTCTCGCTCAGAGGCTTCGGCACGACGCTGTTCCTCGTCGTGCTCTACGCGAGCTTCTTCATGGCGGAACGCGGCGTGATGGCCCGGAAGGTCGTCATCGCGATGGGCGGGGCAGAGGCCGGAGAGCGGGCGCTTTCCCTGCTGGCCCGGATCAACGACCGCATCGGCCGCTACCTCTTCGTCAAGACCGTGGTGAACATCATCCTCGGCGGCGCCTCTTTCGCGATCATGCTGCTTCTGGGGATCGAGTTCGCGCTCTTCTGGGCGGTGCTGATCGCGTTCCTCAACTATATCCCGTATATCGGGTCGCTCATCGGCGTGATCTTTCCGGTGCTGCTCAGCCTCGCCCAGTTCGGCACGCTGTGGATGGCGAGCGTCGTCCTGGTGGCCCTGACCACGGCCCAGATCGTCGTCGGCGCCTATCTGGAGCCGCGCATGATGGGCCGGGCCTTCAATCTGAGCCCCTTCGTCGTCCTCCTCGCGCTGGCGGTCTGGAGCACGCTCTGGGGCCTGCCCGGCGCGCTTCTGGCCGTGCCGATGACGGCAAGCCTCGTTCTCGTGCTTTCGGAGATACGAGCCACGCGACCGATCGCCGTGATGCTGTCGGCGAGCGGAAAGGTCTGACGCGCGGGTCAGCGATGGCCCGGTCCCGGCCTGCCAAGGCGGGCCGCACACCGGCCGCTTCCGAAGCGCATCGCGGACCCACAGATGCGGCGACGGAACGTTGCGGCCCCTGAACCTGGTTGGTGCCCGCGGCGAGACTCGAACTCGCACGGCCTTTCGGCCTGGGGATTTTAAGTCCCCTGTGTCTACCATTCCACCACGCGGGCATGCCCGCGTGACCCTAACGGGCCGGTCCGGGGAACGGAAGGCGGCGTCAGAGTTCCTCGCCTTTCAGAAGCGACCGTTCCGGCAGCCACGGGTTGATCGCGAGCGCCGCGCGCAGAACGGCCTGCGCCTCGGCCTCGCGTCCCAGCGCGTTGAGGGTCAGCGCCTTGCCCGAAAGCGCGCCGAGATGGGTCGGCGCCCGTTCGAGGGCGGCGTCGAGGTCGGCAAGCGCCGCGGCGAAATCCTGGTCGAGATAATGGACGAAGGCGCGCTGGTTCCAGCCCTCGGCGTAATGCGGGCAGTACTCGATCAGCCGGTCGAACTCCGCCCGCGCGCCGAGAAGGTTCCACGACGCGCGCATCCCCATGCCGCGGTCCAGCACCGCCTGTGCCGCCTCGTCTGGCGCGTCGGTGTAAAGCTCCCAGGCCCGGTCGTTGAGCGGCTGCGCGGTCGCCGGGTCGGGCGCCTCCTGCATCCGCTCGTAGAGCGCGGCGAGTTCCCTCTCGTGGTCCGGGACCGGCGGGCACGCGGCGCGCGCGGGCGCCGCGGCGGCGACCGCGGCCAGAAGAAGAGACAGGGTCAGAATACGCATCCCCTAAAACATCGCCCGGACCGGCGGCTGCGATCAAGTCACATCCGCGACATAACCCTCCTTCACCGCCTGCATCGCCATGTAGGTCGACGTGCTCGCGACATGCGGCAGGGTCGAGATGCGCTCTGCCAGGACTTCACGATAGGCGCGCATGTCGGGCGTGCGCACCTTCAGCAGGTAGTCGAAATTTCCCGCGATCAGGTGCGCCTGCTCGATTTCGGGCGTGGCCGCCACCGCAGCGTTGAAGGCGGCGAGCGCGGCCTCGCGCGTGTCGTCGAGGCGGACCTCCACGAAGGCGACATGCTCGAGCCCCAGCCGGATCGGATCGAGGATCGCGCGGTAGCCGCGTATCACGCCGCTGTCCTCCAGCCTGCGCAGCCGGGCCTGGGTGGGCGATTTCGACAGCCCGATGCGGCGGGCGAGCTCGGTGACGCTCACACGGCCGTCGCGCGCGAGCTCGTCGAGAATCGCGCGATCGAAACGATCGAGGCCCAGTTGATCGGGTGACTTCATTCAGACCTCGAGTTTGGTCGCTCCGCCTGCCAAATCCCAACTTATCAGGAAATCCGCCCGCCGCCACGCTGATATGCTTCACGGCGACAAGGAGGATCCCAAGCCATGCCCCGTGACGCCGCAGACCTGCGCGCCGCCATCGACGCGGCGACCTATGCCGACGAAGGCGAGACGATCGCCCGCCTCGCCGAAGAGGCGCGACTGACCAAGGACGACCGCGCGCGGATCAGCGACCGCGCCGCGGGTCTGGTGCGCGAGATCCGGTCCTCCACGCATCCGGGCCTGATGGAGGTGTTCCTCGCCGAATACGGGCTTTCGACGGAAGAGGGCATCGCGCTCATGTGTCTTGCCGAGGCGCTTCTGCGTGTGCCCGACGCCGAAACCATCGACGCGCTGATCGAGGACAAGATCGCGCCCTCGGACTGGGGCCGGCACATGGGCCGCTCCACCTCCACGCTGGTCAACGCCTCGACCTGGGCGCTGCTGCTCACGGGGCGCGTGCTCCGGGAAGACGCGCAGCCTGGGCCCGTCGCGGCGCTGCGCGGCGCGGTGCGGCGACTGGGCGAGCCGGTGATCCGCACCGCCGTCGGCCGCGCCATGCGAGAGATGGGCCGGCAATTCGTCCTGGGCGAGACGATCGAGAGCGCGATGCGCCGCGCCGCGGAACAGGAAGCGAAGGGATATACCTACTCCTACGACATGCTTGGCGAGGCCGCGCGCACGGACGCCGACGCGCTGCGCTATCACCGCGCCTACTCGGACGCCATCGCCGCGATCGGCGGCGCGGCGAAGGGTGACGTCCGGGACAACCCGGGCATCTCGGTCAAGCTCTCCGCGCTCTCGCCGCGCTACGAGGTGGCGCAGCAGGCGCGCGTCATGGAGGAGCTCGCCCCGCGCTTTCTCGACCTCGCGCAGCAGGCGAAGGCCGCGGGCATCGGGCTCAACATCGACGCCGAGGAGGCGGATCGCCTCTCGCTTTCGCTCGACGTGATCGAGGCGGTGTTGGCCGAGCCCTCGCTCGCCGGTTGGGACGGCTTCGGCGTGGTGGTGCAGGCCTACGGGCAGCGTGCGGCGCCCCTGCTCGACTGGCTGCACGATCTCGCGGAACGGCACGACCGCCGCCTGATGGTCCGGCTGGTGAAGGGCGCCTACTGGGACACCGAGATCAAGGCGGCACAGGTGGACGGCATCGACGCCTTCCCCGTCTTCACGTCGAAGGCCGCGACCGACATTTCCTATCTCGCGAACGCGCGGAAGCTGCTCGGGATGACCGACCGGATCTACCCGCAATTCGCCACCCACAACGCCCACACGGTCGAGGCGATCCTCGACATGGGCAACGACCGCAACGCCTTCGAGTTCCAGCGCCTGCACGGCATGGGCGAGACGCTCCACGGGATCGTCAAGGCGAAGTCGGGCGCGCGCTGCCGCATCTATGCGCCGGTGGGCGCGCATCGCGACCTGCTGGCCTACCTCGTCCGCCGCCTGCTCGAGAACGGGGCGAATTCGAGTTTCGTGAACCAGATCGTGGACGAGAGCGTGCCGCCGGAAGACGTCGCGCGCGATCCCTTCGACGTGCTGGCCGAAGGCGGTCGCCGCATCCCGACGGGCGCGGAGATCTTCCTGCCGGAGCGGCGGAACTCCCGGGGCTTCGACCTCGCCCACCGGCCGACGCTCGACGCGATCGAGGCCGCGCGCGGCCCCTTCGCGGACCATGTCTGGGACGCCGCGCCGCTCTTGGCGGGCGCGGCCGCGCCGCAGGCGCCGGAAGAGACGCGCAACCCGGCCCGGCCCGCGGATCTCGTGGGCCGCGTCAGCTGGGCGAGCCCGGCGGACGCGGACACCGCGCTTGCCGCCGCGCGCGCCTGGGACGCGCCCGCCGCCGAGCGCCGTTTGGTGCTGGAACGTGCGGCGGACCTGTACGAGGCGCATTACGGAGAGCTTTTCGCGCTCTGCGCGCGGGAGGCCGGCAAGTCCCTCAAGGACAGCGTGGCGGAGCTGCGCGAAGCGGTGGACTTCCTGCGCTACTATGCGGCGAACGCGCCCGAGGCCGATCCCGTGGGCCGCTTCGTCTGCATCTCGCCCTGGAACTTTCCGCTCGCGATCTTCACCGGCCAGGTCTCGGCCGCGCTCGCCGCTGGCAACGCCGTGCTGGCAAAGCCGGCCGAACAATCGCCCCTAATCGCCCATCGCGCGGTGCAGCTGCTGCACGAGGCGGGCGTCCCCCGCGCCGCGCTTCAGCTTCTGCCGGGGGCGGGCGACATCGGCGCGGCGCTGACCTCGGACGCGCGCACCGACGGCGTGGCCTTCACCGGGGGGACCGACACGGCGCGACTGATCCGCAGCGCCATGGCGGAACACCTCGCGCCGGGCGCGCCGCTCGTCGCCGAGACGGGCGGGCTCAACGCGATGATCGTCGACTCCACCGCGCTGCCGGAACAGGCGGTGGCCGACATCGTGGAAAGCGCGTTCCAGTCCGCGGGCCAGCGCTGTTCGGCGCTTCGGTGCCTCTACGTGCAGGAGGACATCGCCGAGGAGTTCACCACGATGCTCACCGGCGCGATGGACGCGCTCGCCATGGGGGATCCCTGGGCGCTGTCCACCGATGTGGGGCCGGTGATCGATGCGGATGCCCACAAGAGCATCTCGGACTATGTCGCGGCCGCGAAAGAGGAAGGGCGACTTGTCCACAGCATCGCGGCGCCGTCGGGCGGCCATTTCGTGGCCCCGGCGCTTATCCGGGTGACGGGCATCGCGGATCTCGAGCGCGAGGTCTTCGGGCCGGTGCTGCACATCGCCACCTTCCGCGCCGAGGAGATCGACGCCGTGATCGCGGCGATCAACGCCACGGGCTACGGGCTCACCTTCGGCCTCCAGACCCGGATCGACGACCGCGTGCAGCATGTCTGCGACCGGGTCCATGCCGGCAACATCTACGTGAACCGCAACCAGATCGGCGCCATCGTCGGCAGCCAGCCCTTCGGCGGCGAGGGGCTTTCGGGCACCGGGCCGAAAGCGGGCGGGCCGCACTACCTCGCGCGCTTCTGCCGGCATCCCGCGCCCGACACGGCCGGCGACTGGGAGGCCGCGATGGAGGTCGCGGACATCGAGGCGGCGATCACCTCTGCGAGGCCGGGTGCTGCGGAACGGAGGCTCTCCCTCCCCGGCCCCACCGGCGAGTCGAACCGGCTTTCGATCCTGCCCGGGGCGCCCGCGCTTTGCGCCGGCCCCGGAGCCGAGGCCGTCCGGGCACAGGCCGAGGCCGTGCAAGCGCTTGGCGGCCGTCCGGTCGAGGCCGCGGGCCATCTCGATCCCGCCGCGCTGACGACGCTGCACGAGGTCTCCTGCGTTCTGTGGTGGGGCGACGCCGAGACGGCCCGGGCCATGGACCGCGCGTTGGCCGCGCGGGAGGGGCCGCTCGTGCCGCTGGTGAAAGGGCTGCCGGACACCGGCCATGTCTGCGACGAGCGCCATGTCTGCGTCGACACGACCGCAGCGGGCGGAAACGCCGCGTTGCTCTCCGGCGCGGCTTGACGCGACCGGGGGCAGCGCTCAGCTTAGCGCCATGTTTCCGATCCGCGATCACAACCCGTCGGGGCGCGTGCCCTATGTGACCTTCGCCCTGATGGCGGTGAACATCGTGGTGTTCCTGAGCTACGTCCAACTTTTCGCGGACGGGCGCGCGATCAACCTGTTCTTCTTCGACTGGGCGCTGACACCCGCGCGCCTGGCCCAGGGCGAAGCGTTGCACACGCTCGTGACGTCGATGTTCCTTCACGGCGGGTTCATGCACCTGGCCGGGAACATGCTCTTTCTCTTCATCTTCGGCGACAACCTGGAGGACGAGATGGGCCATGGCGGCTTTCTCGCCTTCTATCTCGCCTCGGGCATCGGCGCGGCGCTCGCGCAGGCGTTCTCGGCACCGTTGTCCGAGGTGCCGATGGTCGGCGCCTCGGGCGCGATCGCCGGCGTGATGGGGGGCTACCTTCTGTTGTTCCCGAAGGCGCGGGTCGACGTCCTCGTGATCCTCGTGGTGATCTTCAAGGTGCTGCCGGTGCCCGCCTGGCTCATGCTGGGCGTCTGGTTCGCGCTTCAGCTCTTCAGCGGGATCGGCGCGGACGCGGCGGCGGGCGGGGTGGCCTACTGGGCGCATGCCGGCGGTTTCGTCGCGGGCCTCGCGCTTGCCCTGCCGCTCTGGCTCAAGCTGGGCGGACCGGCCTACTGGACCCGCACCCATGGCGAGCCGCCGCATCCCGCCGCGACCTACCGCACGCGCCGCACCCATATCCCGCGTGCCGGGCGGCGGCGCATGAAGCCATGGATCAATCGCCGCGAATGATCCGGGAGAACCCTTCGAAAAGGTCACCGTTGGCGGCGATGATCTCACCCGTCTCCAGCGGGTCGGCGCCGTCGCGCAGCGGCCCGACGAGCCCCCCCGCCTCGGTCACGATAAGGCTTCCCGCGGCGACATCCCAGATCTGCAACTCGCGTTCCCAGAACCCCTCGTAGCGGCCCGAGGCGACGTAGGCCAGATCGAGCGCGGCCGCGCCCCAGCGCCGCACGCCCGCGCATTCCGGCATCAGCCGGGCGAGATCCTGCAAGGTGGCCGGCAGGGTGCGCTTCGCGCCGAACGGCACCCCCGTGGCGAAAAGCGCCTCGGACATCCGCGCCCGCCCCGACACGCGGAGGCGGCGGCTGTCGTTCATCCAGGCGCCCTGCCCCTTCTCGGCGTAGTAGAGCTCGTCCTTGGCGGCGTCGAAGACGACCGCCGCCACGATCTGCTTCTTGTGCTCGAGCGCGATGGAAATCGCCCAGTGCGGCAGGCCGTGCAGGAAGTTCGTCGTGCCGTCGAGCGGATCGACGATCCAGCGCCGGGTCGGATCGGCGCCCGGCGTCTCGCCACCCTCCTCGGCAAGCCAGCCGTAGTTCGGCCGCGCGCCCAGCAGTTCCTCCTTCAGGATCGCCTCGGCCGCGAGGTCGGCTCGCGTGACGAAATCGCCCGCGCCCTTGCGCGACACCTGAAGGTTCTCGACCTCGCGGAAATCCTTGACCAGGGACCGGCCCGCCTTGCGCGCCGCCTTGATCATGATGTTGAGGTTGGCGCTGCCCTGCATGCTCCCGGCTCCTCTGGATCAGGCCGGGCGTATACGCGCAGGCGCGGGGAATGCCAAGGCCGGCCGGCGCCTCGGGAAGGGCGTTTTCCGTGGGCGTCAGGCCGGGTCACCCGCGCGGTCGAGACGCGCCGCCCGCACCGACCTTCCGGCCGGGTGGCACCTGATCTTCCCGTGGCGCGCGAGGTGCGGCCCCGCGATGCGGGGCACGGGCACCGCGTCGTCAGCCGAAGGCGCGCAGAACCGCCACCCCGGCCCAGGCGGAGACCGCCGTGAGCGCCGTGCCCCATGTCAGGTCCACCGCGACGAGGGTCCAGTGCCAGTCGCGCAGCACGGCGTAGTTGGTGAATTCGTAAGTGCCATAGGCCACGAAGCCCAGCACCGCCCCGCCCACGAGCGCCTGCATCGGGTCGCCCGCGCGCAGGGCCGGCACCGAGACCAGGTAAAGAAGCCCCGCGACATAGGCGAGGTAGAACACCGCGGCCGGCCCCATCCGCAGCGGCTCGGCCATGATCGCGCCGATCCGTCCCTCGAAGAGCGGGCGCAGCACCATGTTGAGCATGAGCGCGTCGAGCACGAGGAAGACCCCCGCCGTGGCAAGGTAGAGAAGTGCGATCTGCATGGGCGCCGGTCCTTCAATCGTTTCAGGAGAATACGGGAGCCGACGCCCGCCGGATCGTTATCGCTTGTCCGCCAGTTTCCCGAACTCGTGATCGAGGCGCGCGCGCATCTTCTTGGCGGCGCCGCGCACCGCGGATTCGATGTCGGTATCGTCGTGATTGGCGCCGAAGGGGCGCAGGCCCTCGGGCCGCGCCTCCAGCGTGGCGCGGATGTCCACGCCGCCCTTGTCGGCGTTGAGATCCTTGATGTGCACCTCGACGCGGCTCAGGCGCGACGCCACCGGGCCCAGGGCCTGCGTCACCAGACGCTCCACGACTTCCTTGACGCGGTCGTCGCCCTGAAGATGGTTGTCGGTGTTGAGCTGGATCTGCATCGGGTTCTCCTGGCTTGCGGGCGGCTCAGCCGCGGTTGATCTGCATTTGCCGGTTTCGGCCATCCGTGTCGATCCCTCCGAAAATGATCGCGCTCGGCATCTCGGAAAAGACCGCGCGCGCGGGGACGTCGCCGTCGATCCCGCCCTCGATCGTCAGGAAGCTCCAGCCCCCGTCGGACGACAGCGCCGCGGGCGCTTCAGGCAGGCCGGGCGTGCCGTCCTCACCGGGACCGAAACCCGCCACCCGGTCGGCTTCGTCCACCGGCACGCCGATGGCCGCGCGGTCGAGACGCCCTTCCTTCGGCCAGAAGGTGAGGGACAGATCGCCGTCGCGCGGCGGCGTGAATTCGAAGGGCTGGTCGTCGCTCATGGGGAAGCCTCCTGTTGTCAGGGCAAAGGCTAGCAGGGCGATGCGGCGGGGTTAAGCCGGTTTCGGCGCGGGCGGGTCGCTAGCCCGTCACCTCCCGGAACTCCCGCCATTCCCCTTTCGACATGCCGGAGGTCTCCTGCGTGACCTCCTCCCCCTTGAGCATCCGCCGGATGCAATCAACGGCCGTGGCCGAGAGCGTGGCGCCCCCCACACGGTAGTCCTGGAACGCCTTCCAGGAGAGAGGCACCCAGTCGGCGACAAGATCGCCGATCGTTTCGGCATAGACGCGGATCTCGTATTGCGCGTGGGCATCGGCGCGCAGGCGCAGGAAATGCAGAAGGTTGTGCAGATCGGTCTTCCAGTACCACTGGGTGTAGACATTGGCGGGCAGATTCATCCGCGCGAGTTCGCGGGCGAGGCCCTGCTGACCCTCGTCCGAGATCATCTCCTCGTAGTGGTCGTAGCAGCGCGCGGCGTCGGCCTTGAGGATTTCGAGCACGCGCGCGGCCTCCTGCCCTTCCAGCGTGGCGCCGCGGCCCTGGTTGTTCACGGTCGACTGGGCCGCCAGCATCTCGGGCGCGGGGATGTAGAACTCCCGGTCGAGGATCGAGTAGCGCGCCGAGTACTCGTTGACGTTGGCGGTGCGGTGGCGGATCCACTGCCGGGCGACGAAGACCGGCAGTTTCACGTGCAGCTTGAGTTCGCACATCTCGAACGGTGTCGAGTGCCAGTGGCGCATGAGGTAGCGGATGAGGCCCTCGTCGTTCGAGACGTGTTTCGTGCCCGCCCCGTAGCTCACGCGCGCGGCCTGTACCACGGCGGCGTCGTCGCCCATGTAGTCGATCACCCGGACGAAGCCGTGATCGAGCACCGGCTGCGCGGTGTAGAGATGGGCCTCCATCCCGGGGCTTACCGCGCGCAGGGTGGGTTGAGGGCTGGCGCGCTGCGCCTCGATTTCCGCCTGCTGCTCTCGGGTCAGGGTCATCCCGGAATCCTCCACCGCTACATGAGTCGCGCTTCCACCATATATTGAGGCGACCACCGGTGAAAACGCCAGATGCTGCGTAGGCAAATCCGCCTCAGTTCAAAAGATTTCCACAGGCCGCGCGGAACAGGCCGTTGACTTCCTGGGGATGACTCCGAAAATGTCACGAAAAACAAGACGAAAACGCACGAAATTGAGGCGGCGGTCCAATGGCACGACTTCTGATGCTTTTTCTCGTCCTGACGCTGGCCGCGGGCTGCGACAGCGACGGCACGAACCCCTTCGACAGGGACGACCCGGCCGATCCCGGCGATCCGGACGGCGAAACGCCCTCGGGCGACATCCCGGAAACCCTCGCGGGCGACGTGACGCGGGTGCGCTACGACCCTGCGGACAACACGATCGTCGTCGAAGGGCTTACCCTTGACGCCACGCCGTTCGAGGCCGTCTACAGCCGTGCGCCCGCGCTCGAGGCCAACGTACCGGGCTATCGGGTCTACACCGCGCAGGACGATGCGCTCGACCGCCACTCCACCGCCTTCGCGGCCCAGTCCAACAACAGCGGCGCGGTTCGCGCCGGGGTCACGGTGACGGGAGGGCCGCGCAACCGGTTCTTCGGCGGGACCTACTATGAACGCGACGGTGGCTTCAGGCCGCCGGCGGGCGGTCTCGTGACCTATACGGGGCGTTACGCGGGGCTCACCAATGTCGGCGGCAGTGGGGAGGATCTCATTCCCGTGCCGGGGGGCACGAATCCGGAACTCATCCCCGACCAGGCCGCCGAGGTGACAGGCGGCGTGGTCATGACTGCCGACTTCTCGGACAACTCCATCGAGGGCAACATCGTCAACCGCAGCCTCGAGGGCACCCCCCTTCCGAGCCTCGTTCTGGTCAGAACCGACATCGCAGCGAACGGCACCTTCTTCGGGAACGTGGAGTTCGACAGCAGGCACCCGGACTCCGGCGATAACCCCGTCGGCAACGATATCGGCGATTATGGCGGCATCATCGGCGGGCCGGACGGGGACGGGCTGGCTGGCAGCATCACCCTCAGCGAGTTC
Organism: Rhodosalinus sp. 5P4; assembly: GCF_041365695.1. NCBI lineage: Bacteria > Pseudomonadati > Pseudomonadota > Alphaproteobacteria > Rhodobacterales > Paracoccaceae > Rhodosalinus > Rhodosalinus sp. 5P4. Next base: position 392,993 of record NZ_JBGFSJ010000002.1, on the reverse strand, counting down.
GACGGACTCGGCGACCAGCTTGGTTTCGAGAACGAAGAGGAGTACGGCATCTTCGTGCTCGACCGCTGCGGAACGCCCGGCGCGGCCGACCCGCTGGGCCTCTGCGCAAGCGTGAACTAGACCGTGATCCGGCGCGCCGCGACGCGCTGGCGGGGGGCCGGGCGGGCGCTTCTGGCCGGGGCGCTCGCCGCCCTGCTGTGGTCCCCCGGCCCGGCGCGGGCGGAGGCGGCGGAGCTGTCCATCCCCCTCGCGCGGGGCCTTGCGGAGGCGGCGGTGCGCGCCGGCGACGTCGCGCTTGCCACGCAGATGGCCCGCGCGCTTCTGGACGCCGATCCCGAGGACGATTTCGCGCATTACGTGCTCGCGCACGCCGCGCGGGCGGAGGACCGGCCGCGCGCCGCGCGGCGCGCCGCCGTGCGCGCCTTCCGGTACGCCCGAAGCGACGGGCGCCGCTTCGAGGCCGCGCAGATGGCCGCGCGAGGGGCGCTGGACGCCCGGCAGTTCACCGTGGCGCAGTACTGGCTGCGGCGCGCGACCGACGCGGCGCCGACCGACCAGGCCCGCGATGTCGCCACGCGCGACTTCCGGGCCGTGCGCCGGATGAACCCCTTCAACTTCCAGCTCCGCTTTTCGGTCTCTCCGTCCTCGAACGTCAACAACGGGGCCGAGGACGCTCTCAACGTGATCGACGGCGTGCCGGTGGTGGGACTTCTCAGCCCCGACGCGCTGGCGCTCTCGGGCGTGGAAACCACGGTGGATCTGCGCACGCGCTTCCGCCTGCATGAAACGGCCCGGCAGCGCACGGAACTGACCGGGCGCGCCTATCTCCGCCGCGTCGCGCTTTCGGACGAGGCAAAGCGGAAGGCGCCCATGGCCAGCAACGGCGACTATGCCCTGAACGTGCTGGAGGCGGGCCTGCGGCACGACATGGCGCTCGGTCCCGCGGCGGGGATGCTTCGTCTTTCGGGCGCGCTGGGCGACATGGCCTATGCGGGCGATCCCTACCTCGATTTCGCGCGATTGACCCTGGCGCATGTGAAGCCCGTGGCGGACAGGGGGCGGCTGCACTACGGGCTCGGGCTGGAAGCGCGGCGCTACGACCGGGCGGCCGACCGGCCGGAGCGGATCGCGGACCTCTTCATGGGGTATCGCCACGCCCTCGCTTCGGGCGACAGCCTCGATTTCGGCGTGTCGCTGCGCGCCAACGACGTTGACAGCACCACGCTGCTGTCGCGCGGGATCACCGCGCGGCTCGGCTACGATTTCGGGCGCGCCTTCGGGCCGGTGACGCTCTCGGCGGCGATCGCGGCCAGCTACACCGACTATCCCGACTATCGCGTGGCCACGATCCGCGTGCCCGGAGGGCGGCAGGACGAGAGCCTCGCGGCCACCTTCGACATCGCGTTCCAGGACATCCAGCACGCGGGCTTCCTGCCGGTCGTGAGCCTCAAGGCCGAACGCACGCTGTCCAACGTGAGCCGCTTCGAGACCGATTCCGTCTCGGTGAGCTTCGGGATCCGCTCGGCCTTCTGATCTCGACATCGCGGCGCGCGGGCCTAGAGTGTCGATGGAACCAGGCGACAGGAGGCACCCCATGACCATCCGCTATCTTCACACCATGGTCCGTGTGAAGGACCTCGAGAAATCCATGGCGTTCTACGCGCTTCTGGGCCTGAAGGAGACGCGGCGCTGGGACAACGACCAGGGGCGCTTCACCCTCGTCTTCATGGCGCCGCCTGGGCAGGAGGAGTGCCCAGTGGAGCTGACCTACAACTGGGACGGGGACGAGGGGCTGCCCTCGGACAGCCGGCATTTCGGCCATCTCGCCTACCAGGTGGACGACATCTACGAGATGTGCCGGCACCTGATGGACAACGGCGTGACCATAAACCGCCCGCCGCGGGACGGGCGCATGGCTTTCGTCCGCTCGCCCGACAACATCTCGGTCGAGCTTCTGCAGAGGGGCGACGCGAAGGAGCCGGCGGAGCCCTGGGCCAGCATGGAGAACACGGGGCATTGGTGAGGGCCCTCGCCCTCGCCCTCGCCCTTGGGGTCTGGACCGGCGCGGCGGCGGCGGAGTGCCGCCTCGCGCTGGCGCTCGCGCTCGACACCTCCTCGTCGGTGGATGCGCGGGAACACCGCCTTCAGCGCGAGGGCCTGGCCGCCGCGCTGCGTCATCCCGACATCCGCTCGGCCATCCTGTCGGGCGCGCCGGGGCATGTCGCCCTCGCCGTGTACGAGTGGTCGGGGCGCTACCAGCAGGCGCTCATCCAGGGCTGGACACCGCTCGACAGCGACGCAGCCATCGATGCGGCCGCGGACCGGCTTCTCGGCGCGCCGCGCAGTTACAGCGAGTTTCCCACCGCCATCGGTTACGCCCTGGGCTATGCCGCCGGGCTTTTCGAAAACGGGCCGGACTGCGCGCGCCGGGTGCTGGACGTGTCCGGCGACGGGATCGGCAATGACGGGTTCGGGCCGCGTCACGCCTACCGGCATTTTCCCTTCGCGGGCATCACCGTGAACGGCCTCGCGGTCGGAGGGCACGACCCGCATGTGCTGGACTACTACCTCGACGAGCTGCGCCTCGGCCCCGTGGCCTTCGTGGAACACGCCGAGGATTACAGCGACTTCCAGGTGACGATGACACGGAAGCTGCTGCGGGAAATCGGCACTCTGGCCGTCGGCGCGGCGCGTTGAGACGTGCCGCCTGCGCGATGTTGCTGCTGGCCGGGCTCGCCGTTGCCGCGCGGGCGGAGGCCGCGTGCCGGCAGGCGCTGGCCCTGGGCCTCGACGTCTCGGGATCTGTGGACGCGCGGGAATACCGGCTGCAACTCGACGGTCTGGCCGACGCGCTCGAGGCGCCCGAGATACGCGAGGCGCTTTTCGCGATCCCGGCCGCGCCGGTGGCCGTTGCCGTCTACGAATGGAGCGGCCCCGCCCCGGCGCGGGACATTCTGGGCTGGACCGAGATCGCCGGCGAGGCCGCGCTTCTGGCGGTGACGGCCCGGCTGCGCGCCGCCCGGCGCGCCCCGGGCGACGACAGCACCGCGCTCGGCCATGCGATGCGCCACGGGGCCGCGCTTCTTGCCGCGCGGCCGGACTGCTGGCGCCATGTGCTCGACATCTCGGGCGACGGAAAGGCCAACGCGGGGCCCGCGCCACGCTCCGTCCGCAGCAGCTTTCGGGAGATCACGGTCAACGCGCTGGTCGTGGGGGCGGACGCCCGCGACTCCCTCGACCGCAGACAGGTCCAGATCGGGGAATTGTCGAGCTACTTCAACGCGCATGTGATCCACGGGCCCGACGCCTTCGTCGAGACAGCGCTCGGCTATGAGGATTTCGCCCGCGCCATGCGCCGAAAGCTTCTGCGCGAACTGTCGGCCCCGTCGCTGGCCACGCTCGATCCGGCAGGGCCCGGGCACCCCGCGCATCGGTCTCAGTAGATGTAGCGGATCTGGTCCGTCCAGAAACGTTCCAACCGACGCAGCGCGGCGGTGCTTTCCACGAGGCGCGCAGGGTCGACGCCTGTCTCGACCTCCAGCCCCTCGGCATGGCGCGCGAAGAGCGTGGCGACGATCTCGCGGATCTCGCGCCCTTTCGCGGTAAGACGCACACGCACGGCGCGGCGATCGATCTCGCAGCGCTGATGGTGCATGTAGCCGCCATCGACGAGCTTCTTCAGGTTGTAGCTGACATTCGACCCCTGGTAATAGCCCCGGGTCTTCAACTCGCCCGCCGTGACCTCGTTGTCGCCGATGTTGAAGATCAAAAGCGCCTGCACGGCGTTGACCTCCAGCACGCCCAGGCGCTCGAATTCGTCCTTTATGACGTCGAGCAGCAGGCGGTGCAGCCGTTCCACCAGCGACAGCGTTTCGAGATACGGGGTGATGAGGCTCTGCCCGCTGGCGGGCAGCATCGCGGTCTGCATGCTCATGTCGCGCCGGTCTCCGCTTGACTTGCGGGCCGGAGATTGGCGCGGAATACCGAAGAAGAGGTTAAATCCTTGGAATAAATTCTAAAATTCTAGCTAACTCGCCATCCCGAGGCGCGCGCGGATCTCGCCGATCAGGGGCGCGTGCCGCGCCGGAGGCTCCGACTGCCCGGCCACCCAGGCATAGAGGTCCTGGTCGTTCTCCTCGAGCAGCGCCTCGTAGGCATCGAGCGCCGCGTCGTCCATGCCCGCGAGCCGCGCCTCGGCGAAGCCCTGCAGGATCAGGTCCATCTCCTTCGTGCCGCGGCGCATCGAGCGCATCGAAAGCCGGCGCCGCCGGGTCTCGGCGGTTTCGGTCATGCGGAGGCCTCTTCCTTGAGGCGCTGGCGAAGCCGCTTCTCAAGCTTGCCGAGGCGCTCGGAGGTGGTGCGCAAGGAGGTCTTGAGCGTGCGAAGCTCGGTAAGAATCTCGGTGATGTCGGGCGAAAGCGCCTCTTCCTCCGCCGGGCTTTCGACGCCCTCCCCCTCACCGGTGAGAAGCCACATGATCGAGACGTTCAGGATGCCCGCCATCATCGACAGCCGGTTGGCGCGGGGTTCTGACAGGTCCTCTTCCCAGCCGCGCAGCGTTCCGAGCTTCACGCCGAGCCGCTTGGCAAGCTGCGCCTGCGTCATGCCGGCGTTTTCGCGCGCCGCCGCCACGCGGTCGCCGAAGGTGGCCTGATCGGGGCCGTACCAGTCGCCGGAGGCGTCGCTCAAATCGTCCATGGCTCTCTCCCATCCGCTGCGCGATCGCCGCTTGATCGCTTTCGAACCCCAGCCTAAGACATGGGGCACCCCAGTTCAAACCGGTGTGACCATGATCCCGATTTCCGCGACCCTCGAGCGCGTGCAGCCTTCGCCCACCATCGCGGTGACGCAGCGGGCGCGGGATCTCAGGGCCGAGGGGCGCGACGTGATCGGGCTTGGCGCCGGCGAGCCGGACTTTGACACGCCACGGCACATAAAGGATGCCGCAATCGCGGCACTCGAGGCGGGAAAAACGAAATACACCGCGCCGGACGGTATCCCCGAACTCAAGGAGGCGATCGCGGCCAAGTTCCTGCGCGACAACGGCCTTCGCTACACGCCGGCCGAGATCGGCGTCTCCTCCGGCGGCAAGCAGGTGCTCTTCAACGCGCTGATGGCCACGCTCAATCCCGGCGACGAGGTCATCGTGCCCGCGCCCTACTGGGTGAGCTACCCCGACATGGTCCGCATGGCGGGCGCCGATCCGGTGATCGTGCCCTGCGGTCTCGACACGGGCTTCAAGCTCTCGCCCGAGGCGCTCGAGGCCGCGATCACGCCCCGGACGCGCTGGGTCATCCTCAATTCGCCCTCGAACCCGACGGGTGCGGGCTACGCCCGCGACGAGCTGCGCGCGCTGAGCGACGTGCTGATGCGCCACCCCCATGTCTGGGTGATGTCGGACGACATCTACGAACACATCGCCCATGACGGGTTCACCTTCTGCACGCCGGCCGAGGTCGAGCCCGGTCTTCGCGACCGGACGCTCACGGTGAACGGCGTCTCGAAAGCCTACGCCATGACCGGCTGGCGCATCGGCTACGCGGGCGGGCCAGAGCCGCTGATCACCGCGATGCGCAAGGTGCAGTCGCAGTCCACATCCTGCCCCTGCTCGATCAGCCAGTGGGCGGCGGTGGCCGCGCTGACCGGACCGCAGGACTACATCGCCGAAAGCTGCGCGGCCTTCCGCCGCCGCCGCGACCTCGTGGTGGATCGGCTGAACGCGATCCCCGGTATCGACTGCCCCGTGCCCCAAGGCGCCTTCTACGTCTTCCCCTCGATCGCCGGGCTCATCGGGCGGACCTCGGCGGGCGGGCAGCGGATCGACGACGACGAGACCTTCGCCGCCGCTCTGCTCGAGGAGGAGGGCGTGGCGGTCGTGTTCGGCGCGGCCTTCGGCCTCTCGCCCCATTTCCGTGTGAGCTACGCCACATCGGACGACGTGCTGGAGGATGCCTGCGACCGCATCGCGCGCTTCTGCGGCGGCCTGGGCTGAGGCGGCCGTGGCGGACCTGCCCGACTACTACTTCCGGGTGCGCGACAACGGCGCGCTGGTCTTCCGCGTGGACACCGAGAACCGCCACCGCCGCATAGAGATGGACCCGATCGCCGCCGTGAACATCCGCAACGGCGAGATCAGGCCCCAAGGCGACCGCGTCCTTTCGGAGACCGATGTCGAGGTCATCCGCGACTGGATGGCCGAACGCCGCGAGGTCGTCGCCGCGCGCGAGATGGACGACATCTTCCGCGCGGTGGATCACCTCAACCTCACCGCGCACTGGGCGCAGACCAGGGCGACCGACGCCGAACTGGACGAGGTGACGGAGTCGCTTCTCATGGCGATGCACGACCTGCGCAGCGTGCTGGTGCGCCGGAAGTCCGAGCGGCTGACACGCGACGACGACTAGGCCGCGCGCCGGCCCGCCCTTCCCTGCCCCGCGCGGAGCCGCGGCACGGAGCCCCACCAGAAGCGCGTCATCAGCAGCACCCCCGCGCAGGCAAGGCCGAGGGTCAGCCCGAGCCAGACTCCCGCGCCGCCCCAGCCCAGCACGAAGCCCATCACCCAGGCGCCGGGAATGCCCACGCCCCAATAGCTGACCGCCGCCATGACCATCGGCACGGCGGTGTCCCGCACCCCGCGCAAAAGCCCGAGCGCCATCACCTGCGCGGCGTCCACGAGCTGAAAGAGCGCCGCGATGGCGAGCAGCGTCGCGCCCAGCGCCATGATCTCGCCGCGGGCGGATTCCGCGGGATCGAGGAAAAGCGCGTAGAGCGGCCCCGGCACCGCCAGGAACAGCACGATCGTCAGGAGCGCCGCCAAGAGGCTGAGGCCGAGCACGGCGCGCGCGCCCCGGGCCAGATGCTCCGCGTCGCCGCGCCCGAAGGCGTTGCCGGCACGGATCGTCGCCGCGTTGGACAGCCCCATGTGGATCATGAAGGTGGCGGAGGCGATCTGCAGCGCGATGCCGTGCGCCGCGAGCGGCACCGTCCCGAGCCAGCCCATCATCACCGAGGACACCGAGAAAAGACCGATCTCGGCGAGGTTGGTCACCCCGATCGCTGCACCCATGCGCGCCACCTGCCGGAACACGTCCCAGTCGGGGCGCCAGAGCCGGACGAAAAGACTGTGCTGGGGCAGCGCCGCCGCGGCGTAGGCGGCCGAGAACAGCAGCGCCACCGCGTTCGTCGCCACCGAGGCGATGGCCGCCCCGCGCAGGCCCAGTTCCGGCGCGCCCCAGTTGCCGAAGATGAGCGCGTAGTTGAACAGGGCGTTCGCCACGGCGGCCGCGACGGTGATCCAGAGCACCACCTGCGTGCGCCCGAGCGCGGCGAGATAGGATTTCAGCACCATCACCAGAAGCGCGGGCAGGATGCCGGGCCCGGCGATGCGCAGGTAGTCCTGCGCCGCCGCCGACAGCTCGGGCGTCTGCCCGAGCAGGCGCAGCAGCGTGGCGGAGAACCAGAATATCGGCAGGCAGGCCAGCGCGAAGAGGACGGACAGCCACAGCCCCATGCGCGTGACCCGACGCACGGCCGTCTCGTCCGCCTCGGCCTCGGCCGAGGCCACGAGCGGCATGACCGCCCAGGCGATCCCCGCCCCCATGATCCAGAGCGTGAACCAGAGCGCGGTGGCGAGCACCAGCGCCGCCAGCCCCTCGACCGAGTGCCAGCCCATCATGACCGTGTCGGTCAGGTGGATCGCGAACTGCGCGAGATGCCCGCCGATCAGCGGGAACCCGAGCAGCAGGATGGCGCGGAGGTGCCGGGTATATGACATGGCGGCAGCGGGCATGGCCGCGCTCTAGCGCCGGTTCGCGCCTCCGGCAAGACGGGATCAGATCGCGGCGATAAGAAGCTGCCACGAGATCAGCGCCACCACGGCGCCGGCCCCGATCTCGATGAGCGGAAGCGCGCGCGCCGCGCCGCTGCCGCCGGCGAACTGGGCGAGCGTCCCCTCGCGCATCGTCACCGCCGCGACGGCGACCGCCACCGTCACGCTCGCCGTGCCGAGCGCCATCGCCACCGCCCCCGCGACGCCCTGCCAGACGAGATCCATGCGCCAGGTGAGGATCAGCAGGAAAAGCGCGCCGGTGCAGGGCCGGATCGCCACCGCGGCCACGAGAAGCGCGGCATCGCGGAGGTTCGACACCTCGCCCGCCTCTTCCATGCTGGGGCCGTGGCGGTGCCCGCAGGAGCTGCAGGCGCCCTCCGGCCCGTGGCCCTGGCGATGGTGGCCGTGATCGTCGCCCGGCCGGGCCTGCGGCCGGCGCCAGAGCTTGCGCGCCCCGCGCGCCACCAGCCAGAGGCCGATCAGCCCGATCGCGGCGTAGGACAGCGGCGCCATCCACGCCTCGGCCGCGCCCACCATCTGCTGGCGCGTCCAGCCGAGCGCCCAGACACCCGCATAGACCAGCGCGACCGCCGTGCCCGCCTGCGCTAGGCTCGAGGCCAGCGCGAGGCCCGAAAGGCGCAGGACCGGCACCCGCCGCGCGACCCCGTAGCCGCCGATCAGCAGCTTGCCGTGGCCCGGCCCGGCGGCGTGGAAGAACCCGTAGGCGAAGCAGAGCCCCCAGAGCGTGGCGAGCGCGCCGGGCTCGCCCGCGCGGAGCGCCCGAAGCGCCCCGGCCATCGCGCGCTGCGCCTCCTGCTGGCCCGCGGCCGCCCAGCGCGCGACGTCGTCCGCCCCGCCCCAGAGCCAGAGCCACGCGGCCAGCGCGGCGATGGCGGCCATGGCCGTCAGGAGGACGAGGCGCATGTGATCCGGGCCTTGTCGGCGTAGAGATGCCCGATCTCGAGCGTCTCGAAGGTAAGCTCGTCGACCTCTCCGACGATCTCGGCGACCCGCGCATCGGCCTCTTCCGGGTCGGCCTCCGTGATGGGCGCCGCGCAGCGTTCCGGCAGGCGCACGCCGACGAGTTCGTAGGCGACGTAGAAGGTCGGGTCGTAGGCCTCGATCACGGTGCCCTCCGCCGGGAAGGGCGTCACGTCACGCCGGTGGGAGGCCACGATCCGGCCTTCCTCCACCGCGACCCCGGTGGCGGTGGGCAAGCCGATCTCCGCCGTCTCGTCACCGTTGACGAGGTAGAGGTCGCCCTCGAACCAGTCGGGCCATTCCACGAGGTCGAAGCCGCGAAGCTCGTCGAGCTCGGCCTCGGTGAGCACGCCGTCGGCCTCGGGGTCGAGCCCCATGTCCTCGAGGATGAGAAGGGTGAAGAAATCGTCGTAGACCCAGGTGACCTCCACCCCGGTGATCATGCCGGCATCGCCCAGCTCGACCTTCACGGTCGCGTCGACGAAGATGTGGGGATGGGCCCCGAGCGCCCCGGGCAGGCTGGTCACGAGGGCAAGGATGGCTGTGCGGAACATGGGCGAAACCTACGCTGCACGGGCGAGACCGGCAACCGGCGACCAGCCTGCGCCGCGCGGATTTCCGCCAGCGTGCCGGTCCCGGCCGCGCTGCGGTCCGAAGGTCTGCATCGCCCGGCCCCTGCCCCGTGCCGCCGCAGAGCGCCGCGCGACCGGCACGGCGCGCGCGGGCACACCCGGGCCGGAAACCCTTGGACCTGTCCGAAAAGGATCGAGTCTCCGGAAAGCGGGGACATTCCCGCCGTCACCGCGGGCGAGATAGACGATACCTGCCGGCACCGCGATGCGATGCGCGCGTAGCCCCGACAGGACGGCCCCGCCCCCGACGGCGCCCGGAAAGCCGCTTTTCCCGATGCGCCCGGACTGACATACTGTGCGCCAGGCAAGACAAGAGAGCAGCGAGCATGGCAGACGATCTCCTCGACAGCGTGGAGCCCGGCGACTACGACGCTTCCTCTATCGAGGTGCTCGAGGGGTTGGAGCCGGTGCGCAAGCGCCCCGGCATGTATATCGGCGGCACCGACGAGCGGGCGCTGCACCACATGGTGGCCGAGGTTCTCGACAACGCCATGGACGAGGCGGTGGCGGGCCACGCCAACCGCATCGAGATGGAGCTGGCCGAGGACTACACGCTTACCGTGCGCGACAACGGCCGCGGCATCCCGGTTGACCCGCATCCGAAGTTTCCGGGCAAGTCCGCGCTCGAGGTGATCCTGTGCACGCTGCACTCGGGCGGCAAGTTCTCGGGCAAGGCGTATCAGACCTCGGGCGGGCTGCACGGCGTGGGCGCCTCGGTGGTCAATGCGCTGTCGGAGTCCATGGTGGTGCAGGTGGCGCGCAACCGCACGCTGCACGAGCAGCGGTTTTCCCGTGGCGTGCCCCTCGGCCCGGTGGAAGAGGTGGGCGCCGCGCCCAACCGCCGCGGCACCACCGTGAGCTTCCGTGCCGACCCCGAGATCTTCGGCGCGCATCGGTTCAGGCCGGCGCGGCTTTTCGCCATGGCGCGCTCCAAGGCGTATCTCTTCTCGGGCGTCGAGATCCGTTGGAAATCCGCGGTGGACGACGGCGAGACCCCCGCCGAGGCGACGTTCCACTTTCCCGGCGGGCTTTCCGACTATCTGAAGGAGCGCCTGGCCGGCGCGACCACCTACGCCGAGCGACCTTTCGCGGGGGCTGTCGATTTCGAGGGTCGCTTCGGCACCCCCGGCAAGGTGGAATGGGCGATCAACTGGACGCCCGCGAAGGACGGCTTCGTGCAGAGCTACTGCAACACGGTGCCCACGCCCGAGGGCGGCACGCACGAGCAGGGCTTCTGGGCGGCGATCCTGAAGGGCATCCGGGCCTATGGCGAGCTGGCCAACAACCGCAAGGCCGCGCAGATCACCCGTGAGGATCTGATGGCGGGCGGCTGCGCGCTCGTCTCCTGTTTCATCCGCGAGCCCGAATTCGTGGGCCAGACGAAGGACCGCCTCGCCACGGCCGAGGCCGCGAAGCTGGTGGAAGGCGCGGTCCGCGACCATTTCGACAACTGGCTCGCCGCCGACACCAAAAGCGCGGGCGCGATCCTCGACTTCCTCGTCCTGCGGGCCGAGGAACGGCTGAGGCGCAAGCAGGAGAAGGAGACCGCGCGCAAGACCGCCACGCGCAAGCTGCGCCTGCCCGGCAAGCTGGTGGACTGCACCGTGACGGCGCGCGACGGCACGGAGATCTTCATCGTGGAGGGCGACAGCGCGGGCGGTTCGGCCAAGGCCGCGCGCAACCGCGAAACGCAGGCGCTCCTGCCGCTCCGGGGCAAGATCCTGAACGTGCTGGGCGCGGCGTCCTCGAAGCTCGGCTCGAACGCCGAGATCTCGGACCTCTCCCAGGCGCTGGGCGTGGGGCTCGGCACGAAATTCCGCCTCGACGACCTGCGCTACGACAGGGTCATCATCATGACCGACGCTGACGTGGACGGGGCGCATATCGCCGCGCTTTTGATGACCTTCTTCTTCACCCAGATGCGGCCGATGATCGACGCGGGCCACCTCTATCTCGCCTGCCCGCCGCTCTATCGCCTGACCCAGGGCGCCAAGCGCGTCTACGCCCTCGACGAGGCGGAGCGCGAGGCGTGGCTGCGGCGCGGGCTCGGCGGCAAGGGAAAGATAGAGGTCGCGCGCTTCAAGGGTCTGGGCGAGATGGACGCCAAGGACCTGAAGGAAACGACGATGGACCCGACCTCGCGCCGGCTCATCCGCGTGACCATCGACGAGGACGAGCCCGGCGAGACGGGCGACCTCGTGGAGCGGCTGATGGGCAAGAAACCGGAACTGCGCTTCCAGTATATCAGCGAGAACGCGAGGTTCGTGGAGGAGTTGGACGTGTGATCGGCGCTTGGCGCGGACCGGAGAAGAAACCCGCAGCCCGGCAGTGGAGAAAGGGTTCACGCCATCATCGGTAGCGCTGCAGCGTCGATGGCGCCGCTGACCTCGAATGACGCGCGTCGGCCCGGCGACGGGGTATCCGGCGCGATCCATGGGTCATGGCCCGGCTGCAGCGCGATGCAGCCTCATGGGCAATTCGAGTATCCCGAATGGCCCGGGCGAGACCGCCGCGAGGAGCAAAAAGCGGTCGGCTCGACAGGTCGCCGCAACCCTCACGGAATTTTCCGGCCGGCGGACCCTACTTGGGCCTTGAGCCGGAGCGCAAAAGCTCCCACCAGCGGTATTTGAGAAGGCGCCTCCAGAAAACCCATCTTGGCATCAAATCCCTGTATTTCAGGATAAATGCTCGCTTGCTTCTGATAGTCTTGCTGAGGCGAAATCCGTCGTGCTGCCTGGCGAAAACCACAGCTTCCGGCGCAATCGCAATTTTCTCACCCGCACGCAGAATCTCTATCGCCAGCGCGCGATCTTCCGAGATCGCCAGCTCCTCGTCAAAGCCTCCGACAGCAAGAAACAGGTCCTTTTCAATAAACAGATTGATGCCGCCCGTCCCGGGATTTCGCCAAAGCAGCGCATCGACGGATATCTCGCCTTGCGTCAAATTATGATGTTCGTATACCTGCCCATTTCTGGAGCGCAGAATTCTCCCGTAAACGCAACGCACCGAGTCCCGCCTGCAGGCATTGAAGGCTTCGAACAGGAAGTTCTCGTCCCACCAGTCATCGTCATCTAGGAAGGCCAGATGCGTACCGGTGGAGAGAGACGCGCCGAGGTTTCGCGCCCTCGAGGGCCCTATACGGGGCTGTTCTCGAAAGAGCTTGATGCCGGACGGAAGGTCGGACCGCGCGACTTCGCGGGTTCCGTTGTCGATGACAAGCACCTCGAGGGGCGGCAAGCTCTGCTTCAGAACCGACGCAATGGCCTCCCGCAGCCAGTCAATCCTCCGGTCGCAGGTCGGTATGACGACCGAAACGCAAGGGTCCGGCGTGGTGCTTTCTTCCGGCTTCGACATCATGCTGCGGCATCACTCTCCATAGCGCCGAGACGGGGCCGTGCTAGCTGCGCACGGAGTCGAAGCTTACCGGAAGCGGCGGCTTGGTTCGACACCGTGGGCACGCCCCCGCGAAACTCCTCCTCGGGCCCTGCGTCCTGCCACACCTTGAGTGATGCTGTCCGCGTCCCTTCGACGATCGCCGGCGCAACGCCCGAACCGTGGGCGCTGCCCCCCAGGGACGCATGTCGGCGCAAGACCACGTCGCCCGATCCCCGTGGCTTCTGGGAACGGTCGACTGCAACCTAGCGATACGGCATTTGTCGGACGTAGGACTCGCGAAGCTTCTCGATACGTTGTTGAAGCTGCTGGCGACGGTCGTCTTTCAACCCCGGCGTTGTCGCCCAGTCCATGTAGGTCACGATCGCCATCCTCACATCATAGTCCCTCGGAATACCATCGTCGAGGCCCGGTATTTCCTGCGAGTCGCATTCGAAAAGGCCGATATCGGGAATGCCCGCGCAGTGAAGCATGTCCCGCGTGCGAACACATTTCAAACACTTTCCACAATTTCCGCCGGTCGAGGTGTCCCTCCAGCAGACGGAGAGCTGGCGCACCAGCTCGGGATCCGCATCATGGATCGCCCGCACCCGCTCGCCCCGGCGGAGCGTGTGTCCGAAAGCCACCAAGGGCAGATCGCCCCGACCGAAGATATCCATCAGGATACTACTGTTACCCCACGGGTGTTGAAAGACGTCATGGATTGGAGGAAGGTCTAGCGCATATGAAGCCTCGCAAAACTCTTTGCCAATATAATTCAGGCACATCGCCAGGATGAAGGAGTGCTGAAGCTCCCAATGCATCGGCATGTTGCGAAAGTCCGTTTCTGCAACGATCAGATCAAGTCCGATAATGTCCGAAATTCGCTCGACACGCGACCGAAGGTCGATGAAACCCGGATGATCGGCCGTCGGGTAATCCGCGCCCGCGACAAGAAGACTATGGCTGTATTCTGCCTCTGCCTTCGCGGCGACCGCAGAGGATGTGCTATCGACGCCGCCGGACAAACAAATGACCTTGTGATCTTTCCGTCTTGATACCGAACCGGCATCAACGATATTCTCCAAAATCAGTCGCGGCGGCGAAAGCGAAGGAATGCTCCACAGTGTGTAGGCATAGTTCAACGTCTCGACCATTCGCGCGGCTGCCGCGCTCACGGGGGCATCGACTCGAATGGTGCGATTGGTCCGGGAGGAAATCGCGGCAAGCCCGAAGAGAGCGAAATCCCAGATCTCCGGTGCCTTGCACACCGCGTCCGACCTGATGAAGAAGGACCGGTTGCCAACCTTTACCACGACGCGATCCTTATCCCACGCACAGGTGGCATCGTCTTTACCATCGGAGGTCTGTCGGGTACGGAACTCCGCCATCTTCGCCCAGCCGGGTGCGGCAGACCGCAGCTTGCGAATCTGTGTCAAACGCCTGCTGAAACCCTTCGTCGACACCGGCAACTCCCATCGGTTTCCGCAAGATGCCTGACGCAGTAGAACAGGGTTTGGAGGAAGGCAACGCCTCCATGGTCTGGCCGATAGTCGTGCTTTCGCTTCCTGGCGAAGAGGTGCGGCGACGCCCGCTGTTGACCGCGCTGGCGCGGTTCGCCCTCGATTATGAGGTCTTTCTCGGGGTCGATGGCCGAAATGGTCTGTCGGCATGCTGGGAACGCGACATCGATCGATCCGCCGCAAGGTTCAATATTGGACGCGACCTGACCGATGGTGAATTCGCCTGTGCCCTGTCCCACCGCGAAATCTATCGCAAAATCGAGCGCAAAGGCTGGCAGGGCGCCGTGGTTCTCGAAGACGATGCCATTATCGACCGTCGTTTTGCGGATTTCGTGCGCGGGGAACTGTTCCGGCGAGCGGACTTGATAATGCTCGACCATTCGAAAGCATATGTGCGCAGTAAAGAATTGGATATCATGAAGGGCGTGACGATGCGCCGGCTGGCGCTCGCCTCTTACCTGACGACGGGGTATTCGATTTCCGCGGCCGGCGCACGATCTCTGCTGGCGTCCTCCCGACCGGTGTCTGCCACGGCCGATTGGCCTGGCGATATCGTGTCGCTGGGCGCAATGGCGCTGGAGCCCAGAATTGTCGATCATCCCGACAAGTTTACCGGCACTTCGCACCTGCGCGACGCGCGCGTCAAAATCGTCTCGGGCCACGGCGGCAAGCGCGGGTCAGCGAAGAGGCGGCGCGCCACGACCTATTGGAAGCGCTGGCTGATCAAAAGACTTTCATCCAAAATCAGTTGAACTCTTGAACTTCCCTCAATGCCTCGGTGAAGCTCTTTGCCATGAAGGGTGGATGATCGCCGGGCCAAGTGTTGATGTAATTGAAGACTTTTCCATACTGGTTGTCCAGAACGACGTGTGTTTTTCCCATCAAGCTACACAGGATATGACCATGCAAGCGGTCGGTGACGACGCGATGGCCTTGGGCGAGAAGATCGATCCCACGCCGCAGTTCTTTTTCGGCCTTCAATCGATAGGCTCTCTCCAGCCAGGACATAAGCGTCCTGCTCGGAAGGGGCGCAGATCGCGTTAACCGCTCGGCAATTTTCCCGGCCCATGGAAGATTGTAGGGTTCTATCCAATCCGTCACGCGAACGCTGTCCCGCGCTGTGGTCTCCTGGCTGCGGCTCGCGTGTCTTTCCTGATCGTCGCGCATCAGGGCCAGAACGGCGACTTCAGGCCTGGTGTCCGTGTGCAATGGCCCGAGGGCAAATGCCATGTCCGGACAAAGATAAACCGGACAGTCGAAATTCTCGCGCGCGAAGTCCAGGCTCGCGGTGTCGCGCACCATCATGGTGAAATCGGGATGCCGTGCGATCGCGCGCCTCGTTTCCTTCAAGGGGAGCGACTCAGAACACGAAAAGTGTATCGACTGAGGCATTTGCACGATCTTGCGATGCTGGAATTCGTCCAGTATGGCAACGCGGTTCTCCCAGAACCCTGGCCACAGGTCTCCGAAATTGCCTCCGCCGTGAAGCAGGAGAGAGCCCTCAGGCATCACCTGGTCGAGGTGAATGGGAAAAGCCTTGTGGCGCGAAACATATGCCGGAAACGATCCAAGTCGTTTCCGAAGCTTCGCGAGCGTTCCAAGCCATATGGCACTGTCACCGATATTCGAGTGCGCAGGAAAATCCAGCAGGGCGTAGGGGTGCGGCGCGCACCGACCGAGCGCCTCGTCCAGGGTATCGTCGATTCTTGCAGTAATGGAATGAGTATCCATGTTCATCCCGCTCCAGACGCGCCAGGAAACAGCCGGCGGCGCCGGGCGTGCGGTCGTCTCGTAGCTCGGGGCCTTCGATGCACCCTCATCCCGACCCTTTGGTTGAGAGGCGGCCACATGCGACGACGCTCGTGCAGGTGACCGGACATCCCGGAAAGCGACCCTCACGACGTATCACGGATGCATCGCGGCAGAAGTCGGATCGTCATGGAATCATTCCGAGACTGCGCGCCGTTGCACGGGCACCACGCGCCCGCGAAAGCCCACCTTGCCCCGCACCGCCGATCGGTGAAGCCGCGCCGCATCGCCGTGCCAGACCCGGTCGCGCCTTGAGCGAATCCTTGCCGCCCCCTCCCTCTCGGCTAACCTCGCGACCATGCGCGCCGCCTTCCTTCTCACCCTCCTGCTTCTGACCGCCTGCGGGCGGCCGCTGACGGAGGGCGAGCGGGCGCTGGCGCGGGTCACCCATGGCGACGCGGTCGATCTCGAGCGCATCCGCTTCCATGACGGGGCGCTCGTGGGCTCCTATGTCTGGGAGCGGCCGGCGCGGCCGCGCACCTCCTGCCGGGAGCGGATCTGGCCGCCGGGCCGACCTGGCGAGCGCGTCGAGGTCTCTCCCGGCGCCATCGCGCTTTTCAACCGCGTGTTCTACCGGACGGATCTTTACCGGCCCGACTACGCGCCCGGCTTCCCAGACCGCATCTTCCTCGCCGAGGCGATGCTCTTCGCCCACGAGCTCACCCATGTCTGGCAGTGGCAGAACCGCGCGCGGACGGGCTATCACCCGTTCCTTGCGGTGCACGAACACAACCGCTCTCCCGATCCCTACCTCTTCGACCTCGAAACCGCGGATTTCCTCTCCTACGGCTACGAGCAGCAGGGCGCGATCATGGAGGAATACGTCTGTTGCACGGTGCTCGACCCGGCCGCGCCGCGCACCGGGCGGCTGCGCCGGATGCTCGCGCGCGAGATCCCGATCGGCGATCTGGACGCGGCACTCGGCGAGGCGCAGGTGATCGTCCCGTGGGACGGCGTGACGGCTCGCGGGATCTGCTCGGACTAGCCGTCCGCCTGGACGCTCCGAAGCCAGGCCACGAGATCGGCCACCGCCTCGGAGGTCATGATCGGCTGGCCGGAGGGCGCCTTGAGTCCGACCGACGCACCGCCCTCGAAGAAGTCGCCGTAAACCGGCATCGGGCTGCCATGGGCCACCAGCGGGTCGCGCCCGTCGATGCGCTTGACCACACGCTCCAGCGGGAAGACGCCGCCATTGTCGGCCGAAAGCGCGGTGAGGTCCGTCGGCTTGATCGTGAGAACCCCGCGCATCGGCCCTTCGCCCATCGCGTCGATGCCGTGGCAGCTCGCGCAATGCGTCCGATAGAGGGCCTGCCCCGCCTCGGGGTCCTCGGCCGCGAGGGGCGCGGCCGCGAGGCCGAGCGCGGTGCAAAGGGCGATGTGGGCTTTGCGGTGCATGAATGTCTCCTTGGGACGTGGGATCATTTCTGGATGCTTTCGAGATGGAACAGGATCGCGGCCAGCGGTCGCGGTACCGGCGACATGATCCCGTCCCCCGTGTCCACCGGCACGGTTTCGCCGCGCAACAGCAACCCGAACTCGGGCATGTCGGGTCCCTGCGCCTTGTCCCCTCGCGTGTAGCCGTCGATGGTGGACAGCACTTCGGCGCGCGGGAAGGTTCCGCCGGACCGCGCCGAGATCGTGGTCAGGTCCGGCGGCGGCGGGGTCAGATCGCCGGCGAGCGGGCCGTCGCCGCGCCCGCCGCTTCCGTGGCAGCCCGCGCAATTCTCCGCGAAGAGCGCGGCGCCTTCGGAGGGTTCCGGCATGGCGGTCATCGCCGCGCAGGCGACGAGCCCGGCCGGGGCGAGGACAAGGGCGGCGAGGCGAAGATCACGGAGTGCGGGCATCTGCTTTCCTGGAGGATTTCGAGAGGGACGGTGGACGGGCGTGGTGCGCCGGGGCCTGCGGCGCGGGAGGCGAGATGGCGGGCGCCGCCGGCAGGACGCCGGCCGGATGCGCGCGGCGCGGTCCGGCAAAACGCGGGCCGGGCTGGATCATGCCTGCTCCTCCTCGTGGTCTTTGGCCGCGCGCGTCGGACGCGACGCCCGGCCCATCATTGAGCCACAGCATAGCGCCGTGACAAGCCCCGTGCGAGAGGCGATGCTCGCACCGTCAGTGAAAGGGAGACGGTGGGCAATGCTGAGCGTGACCGAGGCAGAGGAAATCCTTGCGGAGAATTTCGCGCCGTGGGTGCGGGCGCTCGCGCCCGTGGTGGAAGAGACCGCGCCCGATGGAATTCGGATGCGGATGCCCGTCACGCCCGAGATCGCCCGCGTGGGCGGCATCGTGTCGGGTCAGGCGCTGGCCGCCCTCGCCGACACGGCCATGGTGCTCGCGGCCTGCGCGCAGGCGGGCCGCTTCGTGCCGGTGGCCACGACGAACCTCGACCTGCAGTTCCTGCGGCCGGGCGGAGGCGAGGCGATCCTGTGCGACGCCGAGATCGTGCGCGCGGGCCGGGCGCTCGTCTTCGCGCGCGCCACGCTCACCGCGATGCCCGCCGGCAAGGCGGTGGCGGTCGCCACGGCCACGTTCTACGCGCCGTGACGGCCCGCCGCCCGGTCGCCGCGGGATGGGGGCGGGCGCTCAGCTTATCCGGCCGGCGTCCAGATGAAGCTGGCGGTCCATGCGGGCGGCCAGGGCGAGATTGTGGGTGGCGATGAGCGCGGCGAGACCGGTCTCGCGCACCAGGTCCATGAGCGCCGCGAACACCCGGTCCGAGGTTTCGGGGTCGAGGTTGCCGGTGGGCTCGTCCGCGAGCAGAAGCCGCGGCGCGTTCGCGAGCGCCCGGCAGAAGGCCACGCGCTGCTGTTCGCCGCCCGAAAGCGCGGCGGGACGGTGATCGGCGCGGGGCGCGACACCCACGCTGTCGAGCAGCCGGCGCGCCCGCGCCTCCGCCGCGCCGCGCGCGATCCCGTCGGCCAGCTGGGGCAGGACCACGTTCTCGAGCGCGGTGAACTCGGGCAGCAGGTGGTGGAACTGGTAGACGAAGCCCACCTCGCGGCGACGCACCCGGGTGCGGGCCCGGTCGCCCTGCCCGCCCATGTCCTTGCCCCCGATCTCCACCCGGCCGGCGTCGGCCACGTCGAGAAGCCCCGCGATGTGCAGCAGCGTGGACTTTCCCGCCCCCGAGGGCGCGACGAGCGCCACCACCTCGCCGGGCGCGAGCGTGAGCGACGCGCCGCGCAGCACCGCCACCTCGCTTTCGAGGCCCTTGTTGTAGGTCTTCTCGACGCCCTCGAGGCGCAGCGCGGCCTCACTCATAGCGCAGCGCCTCGACCGGGTTCATCCGCGCCGCCCGGCGCGCGGGGAAGATCGTCACGACGAAGCTGAGGCCGAGCGAGAGGGCCACCGCGGACAGCACGTCCGCCGCCTCGAGCCTAGCGGGGAGCTGGTAGATGCCGCGCACCGCCGGGTCCCAGACGCCGCCGCCCATCGCGTAGTTCACGAAGGAGAAGATCGGGTCGATGTAGATGGCGAAGAGACAGCCCAGGATCACCCCCGCCACGGTGCCGATGAGCCCGGTGAAGGCGCCGCAGATGAAGAAGACGCGCAGCACCGAGCCTTCGGTCAGGCCCATGGTGCGCAGGATGCCGATGTCGCGACCCTTGTTCTTCACCAGCATGATCAGCCCCGAGACGATGTTCATGGCCGCGATCAGCACGAGGATCGACAGGATCACGAACATCACGTTGTCCTCGACCTCGAGCGCGCGGAGGAAGGAGCCGGAGGCATCCTGCCACGTCCAGACCTGCCCGCTCTCTCCGGCTGCGCGGAGGATGGGCAGCGCGTAGTCGTCCACGCGCTCCGGGTCCGTGACCATCACCTCGATCTCGTCGGCCGCGCCCTCGCGGTTGAAGAAGCTCTGCGCCTCGGCGAAGGGCATGTAGAGGCGCGTGCGGTCGATGTCGTAGCGCCCGGCGGTGAAGATGTAGGTGACCTCGTAGGCCTTGACGCGGGGGCTCGTGCCGAAGGCCGTCTTCACCCCGTCGGGCGAGATGAGCGTGATCCGGTCGCCCGGGCCGAGGCCGAGCTCGCGCGCCACGCCTGAGCCGATGGCCACCCCCTCCCCGAAGCGGCCGATATCGCCGAACGCGGCTTCGGGATCGGCGATCCGCGGCAGCGTGGCGAGGTCCCTCGCGGCGATGCCGTAGACCTCGACGCCGGTATTGCGCCCCGAAGCGCTGGCCATCACCTGCCCCTTCACCAGCGGCGCGGCACGCGTGACGCCGGCAACCTCGGCGATACGCGCCGCCATCGCCTCGTAGTCCGCGATCTCCCGGGTGACGCGACCCGAGGCGTCCACCTGCCCGGCCGAATAGACGGTCACATGCGCGTTGGCGCCGAGGATCGTGTCCACGAACTCCGCGCGGAAGCCCGAGCGCACGGCAAGCGTGGCAATGAGCGCGAAGACGGCGAGCGTGATCCCGACGAGGCTGATCCAGGTCATCACGCTCACGCCGCCCTCGGCGCGCCTCGCGCGCAGGTAGCGCCAGGCGATCATCCATTCGAACGGCGCGAAGGGGGCTGGGGTACGGGCCATGAACTCTCCGGGGGAACGGCTCGCGCGGACACTGGTCCGGGCGGCCGGCAGGGTCAAGCCGGCGCTAGCGCAGCCCGGTCTCTTCCAGCAGCCCGAGGCGCTTGGCCTCGTAGTAGTAGCCCCGCGCGTACCACATCACCGCGCGGTCGATGTCCCCGCCCGAGACGAGCCAGGCGCCGCGCAGGTAGCGGCCGGCATATTCGAGATTGGTCTCGGCGTCGAAGAGCCGCTCCGCGGGGCCGGAAAAGCCCATGCTGCGCGCGGTGGCTGGCAGGATCTGCATCAGCCCGTAATAGGGACCTGCCCCGTTGAAGGCGCGCGGGTTGTAGTCGCTTTCGCGCTGGATCACCCGGTGAAGAAGCGCCGGCGGGATGGCGTGGACCTCGGCATAGGTTTCGACCAGCCGGCGCATCTGCGGCGTCTCGCCGGGATAGAGCGACGGCATGAACTGCGCGCTTCGTGTGGCGAGTTCGGCCGTCCTGTCGTTGCCGCCCGCGCCGCAGGCCGCAAGCGGCACGGCAAGCATCAGGGCGAGCGCGGCGCGGCGCGAATGGATGGTCATGGGGTCGTGCCTCCGATCCTGTCCCGACAGCGCCCATACCCCGGTTCGCGGCCCGGGCAAAGCCGGGTGCGGACGCATGGGCGGGCCTCCGCCCATGCGACGGCCCACGCAAGCCGGGCGGAACGCACCGGAAAGGCGGGCATCGGGGCCGAACGCCGACGGCCGGCGCGCACGGCTCCGGGGCACCTTCGCAGGGCGCTTCCCGCAAGATTGCGCCCGCACCGGCCCGTCCGGCATGAGCCCGTGGCGTGCCGGCTTGCCCGGCGGCGCGCGGCGCGTCTATGGTCGCGGCCATGACCACGCCCCGCCTGACCCCGCTCGCCACGTCGCTGCCCTCCACCGTGCCCTTCGTGGGCCCCGAAACCCAGGAGCGCGAGCGCGGCGCCCCGTTCCGCGCCCGGCTTGGCGCGAATGAAAGCGTCTTCGGCCCCTCGCCCGAGGCGGTGGCGGCCATGCGCGTCGCGGCGGCCGAGATCTGGAAATACGGCGACAGCGCAAGCCACGATCTGCGCCACGCGCTTGCTGACCACCACGGCGTGGCCCCGGACAACGTGATCGTGGGCGAGGGGATCGACGGGCTTCTGGGCTATCTCGTCCGGCTGACAGTCGCGCAGGGCGACGCGGTGGTCACCTCGGACGGCGCCTACCCCACCTTCAACTACCACGTGGCGGGTCATGGCGGGACGCTTCACAAGGTGCCCTTCCGCGAGGACCGGGAAGACCCCGGGGCGCTTCTGGCCCGCGCGGCGGAGGTGGACGCCAAGCTCGTCTACCTGTCCAACCCCGACAATCCGATGGGCAGCTGGCATGGCGCCGACGCGGTGGAGGCGATGATCGAGGCGCTGCCCGAGGGCACGCTCATGGTGCTCGACGAGGCCTATATCGACTACGCGCCCCAGGGCACCGCGGCGCGGGTGGCCGCGGACGATCCGCGGGTGATCCGGATGCGCACCTTTTCCAAGGCCTACGGCATGGCCGGCGCGCGCGTGGGCTACGCGCTGGCCGCCGCCCCGCTCATCTCGGCCTTCGACAAGATCCGGAACCATTTCGGCATGAACCGTTCCGCGCAGGCCGGGGCGCTCGCGGCGCTCCGCGACCAGGGCTGGCTCGCCCATGTCGTCGCCGAGGCCGCGAAGAGCCGCGAGGAGATCGCCCGGATCGCGGAGGCGAACGGCCTCGCGGCCCTGCCCTCGGCCACGAACTTCGTCGCGGTGGACTGCGGCGGCGGCGGCGCGCGGGCGCGCGCGGTTCTCAACGGGCTGATCGCGCGGGGCATCTTCGTGCGGATGCCAGGGGTCGCGCCGCTCGACCGCTGCATCCGCATCGGCACCGGCACCGAGGCCGAGATGGCCGCCCTCGCGGAGGCGTTGCCCAGCGCCCTGGCCGAGGCGCGTGAACGCGCATGACCGAAAGGGCCGGGCTTCAGGCGCCCTCGTCGTCGAACTGCATCCGGTAAAGCTCGGAATAGACGCCGCCGCGCGCGATCAGCGCCTCGTGGCTGCCCGCGTCGAGCACCCGGCCCTGGTCCATCACCACGATCTTGTCCGCGCTCCGCACCGTGGACAGCCTGTGCGCGATCACGAGGGTGGTGCGCCCGGCGCTCAGGCTCTCGAGCGCGCCCTGGACCGCCTGCTCGGACGCGGTGTCGAGCGCCGAGGTGGCCTCGTCGAGCAGAAGCACCGGCGTGTCGCGCAAAAGCGCCCGCGCGATCGCGACGCGCTGGCGCTGCCCGCCCGACAGGTTGGAGCCGCGCGGCCCGACCTGCGTGTCCAGACCGGCCGCGAGCCGGGGCAGGAAGCCGCTGACATGCGCGGCGTCGAGCACCGCGGCCAGGCGTTCGTCGGACACGTCCTCGCGCCCGAGCAGGATGTTCTCGCGCAGCGTGTCGTCGAAGAGAAGCGCCTCCTGGCTCACCACCGAAAAGAGGGCGCGCAGCTCCGGCAGCGCCATCCGGTCCACCGGCACCCCGCCGACCGTCACCTCCCCCGACTGCGGATCGACGAGCCGCGTGATGAGGTTGAAGACCGAGGACTTGCCCGCGCCCGACGGGCCCACCAGCGCCGTCGTCTTTCCCGCTTCGGCGGTGAAGGAGCAGCCGCGCAGCGCGGCCGCGTCGCCGAAACTCAGATGCACGTCGCGCAATGCGATCTCGGGCACGCCCTCCGGGGCCGGGACGGGGGTCGCGGGCGCACGCAGCGTCGGTTCCTCGCTCAGCAGCTCGCGGATGCGCTCGATGCTCGCGGCGGCGATCTGCCAGACGCCGCTCAGCTCGCCGAGGCGCCGCACCGGCTCGAAGGCGAGGCCGATAGCGGTGAAGAACGCCATGAAATCGCCCACCGTCTTCTCCCCGGCGACGATCTCGCGCCCGCCGAAGAAAAGCACGCCCATGAAACCCACCCCCGCCATCAGGTCGATGAGCCCCGGGATCATGGCCTGGCCCGCCGCCGCACGCGTCTGCAGCCGCACGCGCTCTCGGGTGAGCCGGCCGTAGCTGCCGGACTGGTAATCCTCGAGGCGGTTGAGCTTGATCGGCTGGATGCCGTGGAAGATCTCGTTGAGCCGCGTAGAAAGCCGTGCCGCCACGTCGCGCGCCAGCCGCGCGTTCCGGCGCACGAAGCGCTGCAGCGAGACGGACGGTGCCAGCACCACCGGCGCGCCCAGAAGCGCGACCAGCGTCCAGCGCCAATCCACCGAAAACGCCACGGCCATGAGCGAGATCACCGCCATGGCATCCCGCCCGACGCCGGTGAGGATGGTGCGCCAGACACGGCTGATCGCCGCGACGTCGCCCTCCACCCGCTGCATGAGGTAGCCCGGTGAATGCACCTGGTGGAACGCGCTGTCGAGGCGCATCAGGTGGCCGACGAGGTCCTTGCGGATCTCCGCCGCCGTCACTTCCGACAGGCGGGTCAGAAGCACCTTCTGGATCACGCTGGCCGAGGCGCGCGTCACGAAAATGCCCAGGAAGGCCAGCGCGACCCAGCCTATGGCCTGCGTCTCGCCGCCCACGAAGACCCGGTCGAACATCGGGCGCATCATCCAGCTCAGCAGGCCGAGCATGCCGCCCTCGAGCGCCATGAACAGCATCGCCACCCCCAGAAGCGGCGCGTGCCGCCTCAGGTAGCTGCGCCAGAGCCAGCGGAAGAGGCCCGGCGCGTGCTCGGCCGCGGTGTCGCTCATGCCAGCTCGGCGGCGGGCCGGCGGGCCGCGAAGGCCGCCCGGATCGCCCTGTCGTCGTATTCGGTGGCGATCCACTCCTCGAACCCGATCGTGCCGCGCGCCAGCCTCGCCTCGTAGATGTCGAGGATGTAGTCCTGCACGCCCGTCTCCGTCGATTTCAGGTGCCAGTAGCGCCAGGAAAGCTGCGCCTTCGCCTCGGCCACGGGCACGCCCCGGAACACCATGAGATAGGTCGCCGCGGCGAAGCCCGCCCGGTCCGCCCCGGACTTGCAGTGGAACAGGAACGGCCCCTCGACCGTGCGCATCGCCTCGATCATGGCCAGAAGGTTCTCGCGCGGGGCGGGCTTGCGCGCCCAGATGCGGTTGCTCACGAGGGCCAGGCCCAGCGCCTCGCAGCTTTCGCGCTCGAACCGGTAGGACGGCTGATCGCTCGGTCCGCGCAGGTTGATGATCGTGCGGATGCCCATGTCGCGGTAGCGGCGCAGGCGGGCGTGATCGGGCTGGTTGGAGCGGTAGACCCCCGGGGCGATCTCGTAGAGGTTGGTCCAGAACACGCGCAGGAAGGCGTGGTCGAAAAGGTGGTAGTGCAGCAGCGCCGCGCGCCGGCCCGCGGGCGTGGACAGGTCGCGCCCGAAGGAGCGGCGCCATTGCCGCTCGCGCTCATCCACCCATGTCCGGAACCTGTCGATCATGCCGCGCCCTTCGCCGTCCGCCGCGACTTAGTGGCTGCGGCGGAGCGAAGCAAGCACGGCCTCCGCGCGCCGCGCGGCGTTGACGCCGCAGCGCACGCGGCTAACCTCGCGCCGCCGCCATCCGCGGACGATCCCGGAGATGCTCATGACGCTTGCCAACGGCCGCCCCTACCTCGCCATTCCCGGCCCCTCCGTGATGCCCGAGGAGGTGCTGCGCGCCATGCATCGCGGCGCGCCCAACATCTACGAGGGCGCGCTTCCCGACATGGTGGCGGGGCTCGTTCCGGACCTGCGCGCCGTGGCGCGAACCTCCGGGCACGTCGCAATCTACATCGCGAACGGCCACGGCGCCTGGGAGGCGGCGCTCGCCAACACCGTGGCGCCGGGCGCGCGGGTTCTGGTGCCTGCCACGGGCCGCTTCGGCCATGGCTGGGCGGAGATCGCCGAGGCGCTCGGCATCGAGGCCGAGGTGATCGACCACGGCAAGCGTGCGCCGGTGGACGTGTCACGGCTGGCCGAGACGCTCGCCGCCGACCGCGCGCACACCATCAAGGCCGTGCTCGCCACCCATGTGGACACCTCCACCTCGATCCGGAACGACATCGCGGCCCTGCGCGCGGCGATCGACGAGGCCGGGCATCCCGCGCTTCTCATGGCCGACTGCATCGCCTCGCTCGCCTGCGACCGGTTCGAGATGGACGCGTGGGGCGTGGACGTGATGGTGGCGGCAAGCCAGAAGGGGCTGATGGTGCCGCCGGGCCTCGGCTTCGTGTTCTTCTCCGACAAGGCCGCCGCGGCCCGCGCCGCGCTGCCACGCGTGAGCCGCTACTGGGACTGGGCGCCGCGCGCGGACCCGCAGATGTTCTACCAGTATTTCGGCGGCACCGCGCCCACGCACCACCTTTACGGGCTCCGCGCGGCGCTCGACATGATCGGCGCGGAGGGGATGGAGGCGATCTGGTCGCGCCACGCGACGCTCGCCCGCGCCATCTGGGCCGCCTGCGAGCGTTGGGGCGCGGACGGCCCGCTGGAGCTCAACGTGGCGGATCCGGCGCTGCGCAGTCACGCCGTCACCGCGCTGCGGATCGGCGCGCCGCACGGCACGCGGCTGCGCGACTGGGTGGCGCGCGAGGCGGGCGTGACGCTCGGCATCGGTCTCGGCATGGCCGAGCCGGGCAGCGCGGAGTGGCACGGCTTCTTCCGCTTCGGCCACATGGGCCACGTCAACGCGCACATGATCCTCGGTCTTCTGGGCAGCGTGGAGGCGGGAATGCGCGCGCTCGACATCCCGTTCGGCCGGGGCGCGCTGGACGCGGCGGCCGAGGTCGTGGCCGGGGGCTGCCCCGCCCCTCCGGTTCAGCCGGCGAATACGGCCTCGACCGGACGGCGCGGCGCCTCTGCCGCGTCGCTCGACGGGTAGCCGATGCGCAGCACGGTCTGCGGCGCCCCCTCGGGGCGGAGGAGCGCGCGCAGCTTGGTGCGAAGCTCCGGCACCTGCACCGGCTGGTTGAGATAGGACGCCTGCAGGCCGGCCTCGGCGGCGGCGAGCAGCACCCGCTCGAGCGCCTGGCCGGCCGCGAGCCAGTCCGCCTCCTCGTCGCCCCCCGTGCCCAGCACCACGAG
Organism: Rhodosalinus sp. 5P4; assembly: GCF_041365695.1. Classification (NCBI taxonomy): domain Bacteria; kingdom Pseudomonadati; phylum Pseudomonadota; class Alphaproteobacteria; order Rhodobacterales; family Paracoccaceae; genus Rhodosalinus; species Rhodosalinus sp. 5P4. The sequence continues at coordinate 366,254 of NZ_JBGFSJ010000002.1, read as the reverse complement.
CATCGGCGCCGCCTTCGCAAGATCGCCGTCATGCGCACCGACACGTTCGCCGAGATCGACCCTGCGCACCGCGAAGCGCGCGAGCGGCACGGCGATCCCAGGCAGGGACAGCCCGTCGCCCTGCCGGCGGGGATGCATCCAGGCCGCAAGCTCGCGGCGCCAGCGCGGATCGGCCCATTGCGCCGCGTCGCCCTCCTCCACGAGATCGGCCAGCGCGGCGCGCCGCTCCGGCTGCTCCACGGGATCGAGCCAGGCGCCCTCCGCCTCGGCGGCGGCGGCGAGCGCGGCGTGCACTTCCTCGGCCGGGGGGCGCGCGGCGAACGCCTTCCGGAAAGTGCGGCGGCCCTCGATCTGGCGCGCGAGCGCGGCCAGCCTGCCGTCCGCCGCGCCCTCGAGGGACACCACCGCCAGAAGGTCGGGATCGTCGTCCTCGGGCAGTAGCGTCACCCTTGCGCCCAGGCCCTCGGCCGCCGCGGCGGCGCGCAGGTTGAAAAGCGCGCAGCCGCAGCTGATCGTCAGTTCGCGGTCCTCGGGATCGTTCACCGGCAAGGCCCGGGTGCGGTCGGCGAGCAACCGAAGGGCCCCGCCTTCGGCCTCGAAGATCCAGGGCTGGGTGTTGTGGCTCGACGGCGCGCGCACGGCGGCGGCGACAAGACGCTCGAGACGGCTGGTGTCGGACATGTCGAAACGCTCCCCTTCCGCTGACCCGGTCGCGGCCCATGGTGCCGAAGGTGCGCGGCGCGCGCATTGACCTTGCGCAAACCGCACACCGGCCAGCATCAGAGCGGCGGGATGTCGCCCTCGGCCCGGGCGGCGTGAAACCGCGCCTCCCACGCAGCGAAGGTGCCGTCGGCGATGGCGTCGCGCATGCCCTGCATGAGGTCCTGGTAGTAGCGCAGGTTGTGCCAGGTCAGCAGCATCGCCGAGAGGATCTCGCCCGCGCGGAAGAGGTGGTGGAGGTAGGCGCGGGAGTAGTCCCGGCAGGCGGGACAGCCGCAGTCCTCGTCGATCGGGCGCGGATCGTCCTGGTGGCGGGCGTTCTTGATGTTCACCACGCCGCGGCGCGTGAACACCTGCCCGGTCCGCCCGGACCGCGTGGGCAGCACGCAGTCCATCATGTCGATCCCGCGCTTCACCGCGCCGACGATGTCGTCGGGCTTGCCCACGCCCATGAGATAGCGCGGCCTGTCCTCGGGCAGCATGGCGGGCGCGTGATCGAGCACGCCGAACATCGCCTCCTGCCCTTCGCCCACGGCGAGGCCGCCCACGGCATAGCCGTCGAAACCGATGGCCCGGAGTGCCGCCGCGCTTTCCTCGCGCAGGTCACGCTCCAGCCCGCCCTGCTGGATACCGAAGAGCGCGTGGCCGGGCCGGTCGCCGAACGCCTCTTTCGACCGCGCCGCCCAGCGCATCGACAGCCGCATCGACTCCGCGATCCGTTCGCGCGAGGCCGGCAGCGCCGGGCATTCGTCAAAGGCCATCACGATGTCGGAGCCCAGAAGCCTCTGGATCTCCATCGACCGCTCGGGGGTGAGTTCGTGGCGCGCACCGTCGATGTGGCTGCGGAAGGTCACGCCGGTCTCGGTCAGCTTGCGCAGCTCCGCGAGGCTCATCACCTGGAAGCCGCCCGAGTCGGTCAGGATCGGGCGATCCCAGTTCATGAAGCGGTGCAGCCCGCCGAGCGCCGCGACGCGCTCCGCCGTGGGCCGCAGCATCAGGTGGTAGGTGTTGCCCAGCAGGATGTCCGCTCCGGTGGCCGCCACGCTTTCGGGCATCATCGCCTTCACGGTGCCCGCGGTTCCCACCGGCATGAAGGCGGGCGTGCGGATGCGCCCGCGCGGCGTCTCGATCTCGCCGAGGCGCGCCGCGCCGTCCGTCGCCTTGAGTCGGAACGCGAAAGCTGTTGTCATCCTGACCTCCCGTCGGCAAAGCGTCCCCGTATCCGACACTTCCGGCCAGATGCCAAGGAGACCCGAATGAACGAGCCGTCCGATCCCGCCACCAACCTGATCCGCTTCGGTTGGGAGGAATGGGTGTCCCTGCCGGACCTCGGCCTGCCGGCGCTGCGCGCCAAGGTCGATACGGGCGCGCGCACCTCGGCGCTCCATGCCTTCGACATCGAGACCTTCGGCCCCGTGTCGAAGCCGCGCGTGCGTTTCACCGTGCACCCGATCCCGGGGCGCGAGGACCTCGTAATCCCCTGTTCGGCCGAGATCGTGGACCGCAGGACGGTGACGTCCTCGAACGGCGAAAGCGAAAGCCGCTTCGTCATCTCCTCCACCCTGCGCGTCGCCGAGCAGAGCTGGCGCATCGAGCTGACCCTGACCAACCGGGCGACCATGGCCAGCCGGATGCTTCTCGGGCGCGAGGCGCTCAAGGATCATATCGCCATCGTGGCCACGGACCGCTTCCTTCAGCCCGAACTGAGCTACGACGTCTACCACACGAGCCGGATGCGCGAGCAGGCGCCGAACCGGGCGCTGCGCGTGGCCGTTCTGTCGCGGGAGGACAACTATTCCACCCGCCGCCTCGTGGAGGAGGGCGAGTCGCGCGGCCACACGGTCGAGGTCATCAACACCACGCGGTGCTACATGGCGATCAACGCGCTGTCGCCCGAGGTGCATTACGACGGGCAGCGCCTGCCGCGCTACGACGTTGTGATCCCCCGTATCGGCGCCTCGATCACGCCCTACGGCACCGCGGTCGTGCGCCAGTTCGAGACGCTCGGCACCTTCTGCATCAACGGCTCGGAAGGGATCGCCGCGAGCCGCGACAAGCTTTACGCGCACCAGCTCATGGCGCGGCACCGCATCGGGATGCCCAACACCGCCTTCGCGGCCAGCCCCAAGGACACCGACAGCCTGATCCGGCTCGTGGGCACGGCGCCCCTCATCGTGAAGCTTCTGGAATCGACGCAAGGAAAGGGCGTGGTGCTGGCCGAGACGCGCAAGGCCGCGCAATCGGTGATCGACGCCTTCCGGGGGCTCAAGGCCAATTTCCTCGTGCAGGCCTTCGTGAAGGAGGCCGCGGGCGAGGACATCCGCTGCCTCGTCGTGGGTCACAAGGTGGTGGCCTCGATGAAGCGGACGGGCGCGGAGGGGGATTTCCGATCGAACCTGCACCGCGGCGGCTCGGCGATGCGCGTGCGGATCACCAAGACGGAGCGCGAGGCGGCGCTCCGGGCGGCGCGTGCGTTCAACCTCAACCTCGCGGGCGTCGACCTGCTGCGTTCGGAGGATGGGCCCAAGGTGCTCGAGGTGAACTCCTCGCCCGGGCTCGAGGGAATCGAGACCGTGTCCGGCAAGAACGTGGCCGGCCTTCTCTACGACGAGATAGAGCGGCGCGTGCGGCCGACCCCCGTGCGCAAGCGCCGCGCGAGCGCGCGCGACGGCGGCGCCGGCTGAGGCACGGGGCGGGCCGCTGCGCCGCCGCCGCGGCGTGCCGGTCAGGGGCGTCCGGGAGGCGACGCGCGCCGTGCCTTCCGCCGCGCGTCGCCGCGCGGAGACCGGGGTGACGGGCCGCCGGCGCCTCGCGGCACGCGGAGGTCGAGATAGGGATGCGACGGCCCCCAGACCCGCCGCACGTCCTGGGCGAGGCGTTCGGCCTCGATACGGCTCATCTCGCGCCGGGCCATGACCTCGTCGCCGCCGCAACGCCGCAGCACCCGGCGCCAGATCCGCAGCGCCGAGCGCGGCGACCACGGCATTGCCGCCTCGGCCAGCCACTGGCGCAGCGGCGCGGGCAGGCGGTCGAATTCGGCAAGCGGATCGCGCCCCGAGGGTCCGAGCAGGGACGAGCCCGCGGCGTTCGGGCCGGCACGGCGCCGCACGGGCCGAACGAGCGTTCGGGCCAACCGGGTGAGGGCGCGGGCGATACGGCGGCGCATTGGCGGCATCCCTCGTGATGCCGCAAGGATAACCCGGCGCGAACGCCCGGCAAGCCGGACCGCCGCCGCTCCCTTTACGACGGGCCGGCAATTTCCTATATCTTTGGTCGGAATTCATGCCGCGAGGCCAAACATGAACGATGCAGCTCAACCGCTCGAGGGAACGCCCCTCATCCAGCCCTCCTCCACGGATCATCCGCTCTACGATCAGGTGGTCGAGGCATGCCGGGGCGTTTACGACCCCGAGATCCCGGTCAACATCTTCGATCTCGGGCTGATCTACACGATCGACATCGACGAGGAGAGCGCGGTCCGGATCATCATGACGCTCACCGCGCCGGGCTGCCCGGTGGCGGGCGAGATGCCGGGCTGGGTGGCCGATGCGATCGAGCCGGTTCCAGGCGTCAAGCAGGTGGATGTCGAGCTGACCTGGGAGCCGCCCTGGGGCATGGACATGATGAGCGACGAAGCGCGCCTCGAACTCGGCTTCATGTAGGCTTTCCGGGACCGGCCATTGAGCGCGGGGCGGTGAAAGCTTAGGTTCAGCCCAAAGGCAATGGAGTTCCCATGTTCGGCATTCCCGGAAAATCCCCGGTCACCCTCACACCAGCCGCGGCGTCGCAAATCGTGCGGCTGATGACACGCGACGGGCGGCACGGCCTGCGTATCGGCGTCAAGAAGGGCGGCTGCGCGGGTATGGAATACACGATGGAATACGTCGACGAGCCCGATCCCCATGACGAGGTGGTCGAGCAGGACGGCGCCCGCGTGCTCATCGCGCCCATGGCGCAGATGTTCCTCTTCGGCACGGAGATCGACTACGAGACGTCGCTTCTGGAGGCCGGCTTCCGCTTCAACAATCCCAACGTGACGGATGCCTGCGGTTGCGGCGAATCGATCAAGTTCAAGGACGCCGAGGAACTCCGCGCCGAGCAGGAACGGTGAACGCACCCGCGACGGCGGCGCATCCCGCCGCGCACCCTCCCATCATGTCTCCGGACATGACGCGCCGCGTTGGCGCCGGAATGGGTCCCGCGCCCCTGACCCACTGACGTCTGTCGCCTTCGTAGGACCGTCGCGCATCCGCGACGCGGGTATCGCCCACGGGCGTCTGCCCCCCGCCCGGCGCGGCACGTCGGCCGCGCGGCGCAAGCGGGGTTGACCTCTCCTTGTGCGGGCGAAACATACGATGGGTCAGGAAAAACGAGGGCGGGACATGCGGCGCGGACTGGCGGCGGGGAACTGGAAGATGCACGGAACCGGCGCGGACCTGGCGGAGATCACCGCGCTCGCCGAGGCGTGTCCGTCGCCGGGCTGCGACATCGTGCTCTGCCCGCCCGCCACGCTGCTGGCCCGCGCGGCGGCGCGGGCGGGCAATTCCCTCACGCTTGGCGGGCAGGACTGCCACATCGCGGCCGAGGGGGCGCACACCGGCGACATCTCCGCCGCGATGCTGCGCGACGCCGGCGCGGGCTACGTCATCCTCGGCCACTCCGAACGCCGGTCTGACCACGGCGAAAGCGACGAGACGGTGCGCGCCAAGGCCCGCGCGGCGCATGAGGCCGGGCTCGCCGTGATCCTCTGCGTGGGCGAGCATCTCTCCGAGCGCGAGGCCGCCAACACGCTCGACATCATCGGCGGGCAGCTCGCCGGGTCGATCCCCGACGGCGCCACCGGGCACAATCTCGTCGTGGCCTACGAGCCGGTCTGGGCCATCGGGTCCGGGCGCACGCCCTCGCCCGACGAGATCGGCGAGGTGCACGACTTCATCCGCGCCCGCCTCGAACGCCGCTTCGGCGCGGGCGTCGGCCGCTCGGTGCGGCTGATCTACGGCGGCTCGGTGAAACCCGGGAACGCGGCCCGCATCTTCGGGGTGTCCAACGTCGACGGCGCGCTGGTCGGCGGGGCAAGCCTGCGGGCCGAGAGTTTCCGGCCCATCATCGCGGCGCTGGAGGCCGCGGGATGAAACGCGCGCGGCCTCTCGGCTCCTTCGAGCCCGTGCTTTCGGGCGCGGCGCTCGCGGTGGCCGCGCTCTGCGTGCTGCCGATGCTCGCCGTGGCGCTGGCCGCGGTCATGGGCTCCACCGAGACGCTGGCCCATCTCGCCGACACGGTACTGTGGCGCTACACCGCCACCACGCTCCAGCTCGTCGCGGTCGTGAGCGTAGGCACCGCGGCGATCGGCACAGGGGCCGCGTGGCTCGTGACGATGACGCGCTTTCCCGGCGTCCGGCTGCTGGAGGTCATGCTGGCCCTGCCGCTGGCCTTCCCCGCCTACGTGATGGGCTACGCCTACACCGATTTCCTCGACCACCCCGGCGCGTTGCAGACGCTCCTGCGCGAGGTCACCGGCTGGGGCCCGCGCGACTACTGGTTCCCCGAGGTCCGGTCCACCACGGGCGCGGCGATCATGCTGATCCTCGTGCTCTACCCTTATGTCTACCTGCTCGCGCGGGCGGCCTTCCTGCAGCAATCGGCGACCGCGAACCTCGCCGCGCGCGCGCTCGGGCAGGGCCCCTGGGGCGCCTTCTTCAGGGTATCCCTGCCCATGGCGCGGCCGGCCATCGCCGGCGGCGTGCTGCTCGCCGTCATGGAGACCATCGCGGATTTCGGCACCGTCAGCTATTTCGGCGTCCAGACCTTCGCGGTGGGGATCTACCAGAGCTGGTTCTCCATGGCCGACCGCGCGGCGGCGGCGCAGCTCGCGCTTTGCCTTCTGGTCTTCGCGCTCTTCCTCGCCACGCTCGAGCGGGTCAGCCGGGGGGACGCGCGCCACCATGCCGCCGGGCGGCGCTTCGAGCGCCCGCCGCCGGCCGAGCTTCGGGGCGCGGCGCGCTGGGGCGCCCTGGTGTTCTGCACGCTGCCGGTGCTCTTCGGGTTCCTGCTGCCGGTCACGCTGCTCCTCGAGATGGCGGTCGGTTCGGGACAGGACCTGCTCTCGGGGCGCTATCTGGCCTTCCTTCGCAATTCCGTGACCCTCGCCGGCATCGCGGCGGTGCTGACCGTGGCGGCCGCGGTCCTTCTGGGGCTCTTCAACCGCCTTCGCCCCGGAAAGATCTCGGCCGGCGCGTCCAACGTCGCCCGGATCGGCTACGCGGTGCCGGGCGGGGTGATCGCGGTGGGCCTGCTCGTGCCCTTCGCGGCTTTCGACAATGCCATCGACGCCTTCATGGAGGCGCGCTTCGGGATCGACACGGGCCTTCTTTTCACCGGCTCCATCTGGCTGCTCGTGGCCGCCTACATGATCCGGTTCATGGCCGCGGCGCTCAACGCCTATGATGGCGGGCAGGCCACGATCCATCCGCACATGGATGCCGTGGCACGGACGCTGGGCGCGACGCCCGCGGGGCTCGTCCGCCGGGTGCACCTGCCGCTTCTGCGCCCCTCGGTGATGACCGCCCTGCTGATCGTCTTCGTGGACGTAATGAAGGAGCTTCCGGCCACGCTCATCATGCGGCCCTTCAACTTCGACACCCTCGCGGTGCAGGCGCACCGGCTGGCCGCGGACGAACGCCTCTCCGGGGCGGCGGTGCCGTCGCTGGTGATCGTGGCGGTGGGGCTGCTGCCCGTCCTCCTCGTCTGCCGGGCCCTGGGGCGGCGCCGCGAGGAGGTGCCGCGCGCGACGCCCGCCCCCGTCGCCGAGGCGGCGGAATGAGCCGTCCGGGCGGCGCACGCTGCCCCGCGCACGCGAAAAGGCCCCGGCGTTTCCACCGGGGCCTTCCGCCGCATCGTCGCGGGCCGGGAGTTACTTCCAGCCCACCTCGTTGAAGATCCGCTGCGCGGCCGGCACGTTCTTGGCCACCTCGGAGAGGTCCACGTCGTCGGGCTTGAAGAAGCCCAGCTCGGCCACCGACGGGCTCAGCGCCACGCCCGGCACGGCCGGGTATTCGTCATTGCCCGCCGAGAAGTATTCCTGCGCCTGGTCGCTCGCCAGGTATTCGAGGAAGGCGATGGCGTTCTCGCGGTTCGGGGCGTTCGCGGCCACGCCGCCGCCCGACAGGTTCATGTGCGCGCCGATGTCATTCTGGTTGGGAAAGACCCAGCCGATCATGTCGAGGCTGTCCGAAAGGCCGTCAACGTCCTTCCGGATGGCCCGGGCGAAGTAGTAGGTGTTGGACATCGCGATGTCGCACTCGCCCGAGACGATGCCGCGCAGCTGATCGGTGTCGCCCCCCTGCGGATCACGGGCGAAGTTGCCGACCACTGCCCCGGCCCAGTCTTTCGCCGCGTCCTCGCCAAGGTGCTCGATCAGTGCGGCGAGGATCGTCTGCGAGTAGACGTTGGTGCCCGAACGGATGCACACCATGCCCTCGTATTCGGGGTTGGCGAGATCCTGGTAGGTGCGCGGGGGGTTCTCGACCTCGTTCTTGTCGTAGAAGAGGATGCGCGCCCGCTGGCTGAAACCGAACCATTCGTTCCCCGCATCCTGGAGGTATTCCGGGATCCGCGCCTCGAGCACGTCGGACTCGACCGGTTGAAGAAGGCCCATCTCCTTCGCGCGTTCCAGCCGCGAGGTGTCCACCGTCAGCAGCACGTCGGCCGGCGAGTTTTCGCCCTCGGCCTGCATCCGGGCGAGCAACTCGTCGGCATTGCCCTCGATCCGGTTCACGGTGATGCCCGTCATATCCTCGAACTCGGAATAGAGCCGCTCGTCGGTGTCGTAATGGCGCGAGGAGTAGAGGTTGACTTCACCGTTGGCGAAAAGCGCGGGCGCCGAGGTGGCGGCGATCAGCGCGGCAAGCGCGCCGGTCAGGGCGGGCTTCGGAAACTTGGTCATGGGATGCTCCCTTCTTGGCGTTCGCGTCGTGATATCCGACACAAATACTCGGATACCGGATGACGCGGACAGGTCAACAGTTTTCCGATCCTTTCTGTCGACTTTCTTGATCCCCTTGCGCTTTGCCTGTCCCATCCGCGATGCAGGGTCATGGACCGTTTCCACCAATCCCCCACCGATCCCGCCTTCGTTCAGGACCCCTACCCGGCCTATGCCGCCGCGCGCAGGCGCGGGTCGCTCCACTGGTGGGACGCGTACGCGATGCCGGCCGCCTTCGATTTCGCGACGGTGGACGCGGTGCTGCGCGACCGGCGATTCGGCCGCGAGACACCGCGGGAACTGGCGGAGGCGCCGCCCGCGCATCTCGTGCCGTTTTACGCGATCGACGACCACTCCATGCTGGAGCTCGAGCCGCCCCGGCACACGCGGCTGCGAAAGCTGGTGCTGCGCGCCTTCACGACGCGCCGGATCGCTGCGCTCGCGCCCGAGATCGAGGCGCTCTGCCATGACCTGATCGACGGTTTCCCCGAGGGCGCGTTCGACCTGCTGCCTGCCTACTGCGAAAGGCTGCCGGTGATCGTCATCGCGCGGCTTCTCGGTGTGCCCGAAGCGATGGCACCCCAGCTTCTCGCCTGGTCGCACGCCATGGTGGCGATGTATCAGGCCCGCCGCGACCGCGCCGCGGAGGAGTCTGCGGCGCAAGCCGCGGGCGAGTTCGCCGATTTCCTGCGCCGCCATGCCGAAGCGCGCCGCGCGCGTCCGGCCGACGACCTCATCTCCCATCTCGTCGCCGCCGAGGACGCGGGCGACACGCTTTCCACCGAAGAGCTGATCGCCACCTGCGTGCTGCTGCTGAACGCCGGGCACGAGGCCACCGTCCACACGCTGGGCAACGGCGTGAAGGCGATCCTCGAGCACGCGGCGCAGGACGCGCTCGCGCCCGACCGGGTCGAGGGAACCGTCGAGGAAATCCTGCGATTCGACCCGCCGCTGCACATGTTCACGCGCTGGGCCTACGAGGATGCGGAGATCGCCGGCCACCGTTTCGCCCGGGGCGACCGGATCGCGCTCCTGCTCGGCGCGGCCAACCGCGACCCCGCCCGCTGGCACGCGCCGGAGCGCTTCGACCCCGCGCGCCCCGTCCGGCCCAACGCCGCCTTCGGCGCGGGGCTTCATTTCTGCGTGGGCGCGCCGCTTGCGCGGCTCGAGCTTCGGATCGGGCTGGCCACGCTCTTCGCGCGCTGTCCGAAGCTTCGGCTCGCCGCGCCGCCGCGCTACGCGGATCTCTACCACTTCCACGGGCTGGAGCGGCTTACGGTCCGGCGATGACCGGCCGCGCCGTCAGATCGGCAGCGCGGTCGTGGCCTTGATCTCTTCCATGGACAGCAGCGCGGTGACGTTGTGCACCTTCACCCGGGCGATGAGCGACTGGTAGAACGCGTCGTAGGCGCGCGCATTCCTCACCCTGACCTTCAGGATATAATCCACGTCGCCCGCAAGGCGGTGCGCCTCCTGCACCTCGGGCCGCTCGCGCAGCGCCTGAAGGAACTCCGCCTGCCACTCCGCCTCGTGCTCGGAGGTGCGGATCAGAACGAAGAAACAGGCCTCGAACCCCAGCGCCTCGGCGTCCAGGACGACGGTCTGCCGGCCCACGACCCCGGCCTCGCGCATCTTGCGGATGCGGTTCCAGACCGGCGTCTTGGACGAGCCGACGGCGCGCGCGATCTCCTCCAGAGACTGCCCGGCATCCTCTTGAAGCTGCCGCAGGATCCTCATGTCAAGCTCGTCGAGCCGTGACGCCATCCCTGATCTCCCCACCGCTCTGGAAATTTTCCCAGTGTTCAACATAGCGGACATCGCCCCGGCCTCCAGCGACGCGTGCGAAAAACTCCGAAGCTGCCGCGACCGGCCGCCGCCATCCCCTTTTCCTGACATGAATCAATGTCTAGACAGGGGTGCAGGTTTAAGCCCTTGGACATGACAGTGACCGACCCCAGCCCCGCGACCCCGGCCCAGACGGGCCCAGCCCCCGCCCTGCCAGATGCGGCCACAGTGACCGACGTGACCCACTGGACGGACCGGTTGTTCTCGTTCCGGGTGGAGCGGCCGAAAAGCCTGCGCTTCCGGTCGGGGGAATTCGTGATGATCGGCCTGCTGAAGGACGACGGCAAGCCGCTCCTGCGCGCCTATTCCATCGCGAGCCCGGCCTGGGCCGACGAGCTCGAGTTCTACTCGATCAAGGTGCAGGACGGGCCGCTCACCTCGCGACTGCAGCACATCCAGCCGGGCGACCAGATCATCCTGCGTCCGAAACCCGTGGGCACGCTCGTGCACGACGCGCTGCTGCCCGGCAAGCGGATCTGGTTCTTTTCCACCGGCACCGGGCTCGCGCCCTTCGCCTCGCTCATCCGCGACCCGCAGACCTACGAGGATTACGATCAGGTCATCCTGACCCATACCTGCCGCGAGGTGGCGGAGCTGGAATACGGGCGCCGGCTGGTCGAGAGCCTCTCGGAGGATCCACTCATCGGCGAGATGGTGGGCGGGAAGCTCGCCTACTACCCCACGACCACGCGCGAGGAGAGCGCGAAGATGGGCCGAATCACCACACTGATGGAAGACGGCACGCTGTTTTCGGATCTTTGCGTGGCGGATTTCGGCCCCGAAACGGATCGCGCGATGGTCTGCGGATCGCTCGGCTTCAACACCGACATGAAGGCGCTGCTGGAACGGGCGGGCCTGCGCGAAGGCGCGAATTCCGAGCCCGCGGAGTATGTCGTCGAGAAAGCCTTCGTCGGTTGAGGCGGCAGGCCCGCGCGACGGCGGGCCCGCCCTCCGATCAGAGGCCGAGCGCCTCGCGCACGCGCTCGAGCGCGGATTGCAGCAGCTCCGGATCGCCCTGCGCCTCGCGGACCACCAGTTTCAGCGTGGTCTTTTCCATCTCGCCCAGCGACGAATTGTCGATGATCTCTTCCACACGGTCGTAGTCGAAATCCTCGGCGGTCAGCGCGTCCGGCACCTCGCCCTCCTCCGTCGCGGTCTCGGACGCGGTGTCGGCGGCGTCCTCGGCCGCCGGGCCCTCCGGCGTCGTCTCTTCCGTGGCGGTGTCGGCTGCATCCTCGGCGGCCGCGCTTTCGGCGGTGTCCGCGGCGGTATCTGCAGCTTCCCCGTCCGCTCCGACGGCGTCTTCGACCGCGCCTTCCACGGTTTCCGCGGTATCCTCGGCCGTCTCGGTCGCGGTATCCACGGCGTCCTCGGCCGCTTCGGTGGCGGTCTGCGCCGTATCCTCGGCGGTCTCGGTCGTGGTCTCCATCGCCTCTCCGGCCGTGTCGGCCGCGCTCTCCGCGGCGTCCTGTACGGCCTCGACGGCAGCGCCCGCGGCCTCCTCGGCCTGCTCGAGAACGGTCCCGGCCTCTTCCGCGGCCTCGGAGGTTGCATCCTCCACGGCCTCGGCCACATCGGACGGCTCCTCGGCCGTCAGGAAGAAGTATCCGCCGATGGCCACGGCCGCGGCGATCAGTATCAGGATCAGGTTTCGCATTGGGGCATCCTCCTTGCGCGACCGCCGCGAACCGGCCGGTCACATCGCATGACATCGTGCGCCGGGACGTCCGGCGCAAGTAAAAGCCTTCCCGAACGGCGTTTTGCAGCCGACTCCACGCTTGAATCGGACCGGAGCCGCGTTTAACTTGCCGCTTCGCAATCCTGTCACCGCCGAAGGAACAAAACCATAGCCCGAAGACCTCATAACGCGCCGCCGACGCGCGACACCGGACCCCGCGTGAACGACCGTATCCGTGCGCCCGAAATCCGCCTGATCGGCGCCGATGGCGAGAATGTCGGCGTGGTGACGCCCAGCCGGGGGCTTGAACTGGCCGAACAGGCCGGTCTCGACCTCGTCGAGATCTCGCCGAACGCCAATCCCCCGGTCTGCAAGATCATGGATTTCGGCAAGTTCAAGTACGAGCAGCAGAAGCGCGAGGCCGAAGCCAAGAAGAAGCAGAAGGTCATCGAGGTCAAGGAAGTCAAGTTCCGGCCCAACACCGACATTCACGACTACGCCGTCAAGATGCGCAACGTGGTCAAGTTCCTGGAAAAAGGGGACAAGGTGAAGGTGACGCTGCGCTTCCGCGGCCGTGAAATGGCGCACCAGAACCTCGGGCGGGAACTCCTCGAACGCGTCGCGGAGGACGTCAAGGAGATCGGCAAGGTCGAGAACATGCCGAAGATGGAGGGCCGGCAGATGATCATGATGATCGGCCCCGTGAGCCGGTGAACGATGGCGCCTCCTCGCGGTGGGAGGCGCGTTTCAGCACGCCCGATTACCTTTTCGGAACCGATCCCGCGGCCTTCCTCCTCGATCATGCCCATCTGCTGACACCGGGCGCCAGCGCGCTTTCCGTCGCCGACGGCGAGGGGCGCAACTCGGTGTTCATGGCCGGCCGCGGGCTGCACGTGACAGCGATGGAATACGCGCCGTCGGCCATCGCCAAGGCGCGCCGCCTAGCCCGGGACCGGGGCGTGACGGTCGATTTCGTGGAGGCCGACGTGCTTTCCGAAGATTGGGGCGGCCCCTACGACATCGTCGTGGCGATCTTCGTCCAGTTCGCGGGTCCGGAGGATCGCGCGCGGCTCTTCGCGAAGATGCAGGAGGCCACGCGCGCCGACGGCCTGCTGCTGCTGCACGGTTACACGCCCGATCAGGTCGGGCGCGGCACGGGCGGCCCGCCCGACCCCGAGAACATGTACACCGAGGACATGCTCGCACGGGCGTTCGTGGGGTGGGAGATCCTGGAGAACCGCGCCCATGAAAGGGACATCCGCGAGGGCGCGGGCCACGCCGGCCTCTCCGCCCTGATCGATTTCGTCGCCCGGAAACCGCGCTGACGGCCCGCCTTTCCGGGCCGCCTTTTCGCAAGCACTGGGCGTGAAGGCCGCCTTCGCGGCGGATAGCCTTCGACCCTGTTCAGAACCGCGCGTCCAAGAACGCGCCCAGCGCCTCCCAGCTGCCCCGGTCGGCCTGCACGTCGTAGTCGTTCGAGCCCCAGACCGTGAAGGAATGCCGCGCGCCGCCGAAGACGCGCGCCTCGTGCGGCACGCCGGCCTCCTGAAGCTCGTCGAGCAGTGCGGCGAGGTCGGTCATGCCCGACACCGGGTCGGCGGAGCCATGCAGGATCAGGACCGGCGCGTCCTGCCCCGCGTAGCCCTGGCCCTCGGGCGTGCCGAGCCCGCCGTGGAAGCTGACGAAGCCCACCGCGTCGGTCCCCGCCCGCGCCATCTCGAGCGTTCCGGCGCCGCCGAAGCAGTAGCCCATCACGACCACCGCCTCGCTGGCCCCGGGCTGCGCGCGCGCGGCCTCGAGCCCTGCGGCGAGACGTTCGCGGAAAGTCTCCCGGTCGCCGTACATCGCCCCCGAGAGGGCGCGGTATTCGTCGACGGACTGCGGGTCCGTGTCCTTGCCGTAGACATCGAGCGCAAAGGCGGCGTAGCCCTCTGCGGCCAGCATCTCGGCGCGGCGCTCCTCGTAGTCGGTCATGCCGTTCCAGTCGTGGATGATGAGAACCGTGCCGCGGGCCTCCTCGAGATCGGTGTTGCGCGCGTAGTAGCCCTCCAGAGTGGTGTCGCCGACGGCGTACTCCACGTACCGGCCCTCGATCCCGGCATCCGCGGTCCCCGCGGCGGCGCAAAGCGCCGCGGCGGTCAGCAGGCCCGTCATCTTCGTCGCTGTCATGGCATGTCTCCCTGTCATGGTGATGAGTGCGTCGGTTGCCGCGCACCCTCCTTTTCCCTGCGCGCCCGGGCCGCACGCGGCTGCGGACGCGTGGGAATTTCCTTCAGCAGCCCGCCGACGCCCATCCGGGCGATGTCGTCGGCCGTGACCTCGATTCCGCAGGCCACCCGCGCCAGCACCCAGTCCGCGCCATTGAGCGCGGGGCTGCGCGCGCAGCCCGGCAGGCCGATCACCGGACGCCCGCCCTGGCGGCCGAGAAAGAGCAGGTTGCCGGGGTCGACGGGCATGCCGAAGCGGTCCACCCGGCCCCCGGCGGCGCGCACGGCCTCGGGGGCCACGTCCCGCGGATCCGAGGTGGCGGATCCGGTAAGGATCAGCACCAAATCGCCCGGCGCCTCCGCCACCGCGCGGGCGATGGCGCCCGTTTCGTGCGGCACCAGGACCGGCGCCTCCATGGCGATCCCCAGCGCGTCGAGACGTCCCTGCACCGCGGGCACGCCCTTCTCGCCCGCGCCTCCGGCGATCTCGCTCACCACCAGCGCGGCGCGCGAGATCGCGGGCCGCGCGAGCCGGATCGCGCCCTGCGCGGCCTCGCAGGCTTCCGCCACGCGCGCACCATCCACGCCGTAGGAAATGATCTTCACCGTCCCGACCATGCCACCCGGCGCCATCTGCTGGAAAGGCGGCACGGTGGCGAGCGTGATCATCGGGTCCACGCGGTTGACGGCCGTGAGCCGCGCCTCGTCCATGGCCACGACCCCCGGGTGATCGGCGATCAGGTTGACCCGTCCGGTGAACGGATCGGTCAGGCGCAGGCCCGCGGCCCCGGGATCGGGCACCAGCGCGCGGGCAAGCGCCAGCGCCGCCTCGTTCTCGGCCATGTCGCCGGGATCGAGCCGCGCCACCGTCACCCGCTCCGCGCCTTCGGCGCGGAGCGCGGCCAGATCCTCTGCGGACAGGACGCGGCCCTTCGCGAGCTTGCCGGACGAAAGGCGCACCGAATGGGCCAGCATGGCCCCCTCGGCCTCGTCGAGCGGCATCGCCCCGAACCTCATGCCCCCTGCCTCAGGACGCGCGTCATCTCGGCCAGGATCGCGACGGCGATCTCGGCCGGGCCCGCGGCGCCGATGTCGAGGCCGACCGGCGCGTGGATGCGCGCGATCTCATCTTGCGAAAAACCGGCCTCGGCCAGCCGCGCCACGCGCTTGGCATGCGTCCGGGTCGAGCCCAGGGCACCGATGTAGAACACGTCCGAGCGCAGCGCGCGTGCCAGTGCCGGGTCGTCGAGCTTCGGGTCGTGGGTCAGCAGAACGAGCGCGGTGCGCTGGTCGAGGCCGATCGCGTCCACGGCGTCGTCGGGCCAGTCGTGCAGGAGGCGTTCGCCGGGAAAACGCGCCTCCGAGGCGAACGCCTCACGCGGGTCCACGAGGACGGGATCGTATCCGGCGATACGGGCCATGGGCACCAGGGCCTGCGCGATGTGCACAGCGCCCACCACGACGAGGCGCAGGGGCGGGTTGTGAATGGCAACGAAGGTGCGCGCGTCCTCGACACCGGAGCGATCCATGCGGAAGCGTTCGGCGAAGCCCTCGGTGGTCAGGCGGCGCGTCCCGCCCTCCAGATCGACGACATAGGCGACGGGGCGCCGCGCCGCGCGGTGATCCACGAGTTCGGTGAGCATCGCCTCGGGCAGCACGCGGCCCACGGGCTCGACCAGGACGCGGATCGTCCCGCCGCAGGCGAGGCCGACGGCGAAGGCATCCGCGTCCGAGACGCCGAACTCGAGAAGGCGGGCCTGGCCTTCCTCGATCGCCTCGAGCGCCTCGGCGACCACCGCGCCCTCGACGCAGCCGCCCGAGACCGAGCCCTCGATCGCGCCCTCGCCCGAGACGGCGAGCTGCGCGCCGACGCGCCGGGGCGCGCTGCCCCAGGTCTCGACCACGGTGGCGAGCGCCGCGCCGCGCCCCTCGCGATGCCAGGCGAGCGCGGTCTCCGGGATGTGGTCGAAACGGTCCATCGGCATCTCCCGTCACGGATCCTGTCGTGAAGGTAAGGCCGCAGAGCGCAAACGCAAAGGGGCCGCGCCCTGCAAGGGCGCGGCCCCTGTCGGTCAGGCCGGTGCCTGCGCGGCGCCGGTCACTCCGCCGGCACGCTCTCTCCGGCCTGCCGGCCCTCGCCCAGAGGGCGGTCGGGCAGCACGAAGGCCACCGCGACGAAGGCGAGGCCGAGCACGATGCCGAGCACGTCGCCCGGCAAGCCGGTCACGCCCGCGTAGCCCGAGCCCGGAACGGTCCCGAGGGTCACCTTGCCCCCGAAGATGTCGTCCAGAAGCCCGTTGGCCTGCCACCACGGGTAGCTCACCATGTAGGCGGCGGCGCCGAGCAGGCCGCCGGCGATGAAGAAGAGCGCGTCCTTGCGCCCCGTCGCCGCGGCGGCGACGCCCGTGCCCGGGCAGAAGCCCGAGGCGGCCCAGCCCGCGCCGAGCAGCACCCCGCCGATGAAGACACCGGCATAGGCGGCCTTCACCGACATGTGGCCGACATCGACGAGGCCCAGCATCTGCCCGCCGAACATCAGCACCGAGCCTGTGCCGATGGCGAGCAGGATGGTCTTCATCAGGTGCAGGTGCTTCAGGCTCAGCATGCGCCAGATCCAGTCGGGGTTGGTGGCCCCGATCCGGTCGAGGGTGAAGCCGAACGCGGCTCCGATCGCGATCGCGAGAATGATGCTTGTCATGGGTCAGGCCTCCCGCTTGTACATCATGAGTGCCACCGGCACGGCGGCGGCGAAGGCGCCGAGGGCGAAGATGTAGCCCGACAAGGCGGTCTGCATCATGCCGGACATCATGTGCCCCGACGTGCAGCCCCCCGCGAGGCGCGCGCCGTAGAGCACGACGAAGCCGCCCGCGAAGGCCACGGCGTAGCGCTTCCACGCGCCGTCGCCGAAATTCGCGCGCCAGAGCGCGGGCGCGCTCCGCTCCTCCCGTGGCACCCAGCCCCGCGCCATGGCCGACAGGAAGGCGCCGAGCGCCATGGCAAGGACGAACACAAAGCTGTAGTTCAGCGGGTTGGCCGCGTTCGCCGCGTATTTCCCGCCCGACTTGGCGAGATAGGCGTTGGACGAGGTGTAGCCCTCCGCCGTCTGCTCGATGAGCGACGGGTTGAAGGCGCTGCCGACGATGCCGTCGAGAATCACGAACTGCGTCGAGACCCCGATGGGCTTCACCAGAAGCACCGCGAGGAAGAACACGAAGCCCAGCAGGACCCCGCCCGTTTTCCAGTTGAGTGGCATGACATTTCCCTTTCGCCGGTTGCGAAACACATTCCTTATTTGGAATACGGCTTCGCGCCCGCAAGGGCCTTGATGCAGATCAAGCCGCTCCTGGGGCGAGAGCAGACATGAGCCGCGCCCGCTCTCCGGCATCCTCGGGGGCGCAAAGCGCGGCGGCGAGCTCCTCGAGGGTGGCGATGGAATGGCCCGCGCGCATGCTGTCCACATGGGGCAGCATGGCGCGGATCCCCTGCGCCTTCGGCGCGAACTCTCCGAAGCGCAGGAGAGGGTTCACCCAGACGAGCCGGCGCGCCGTGAGCCTGAGCCGCTCCATCTCACGCTCGAGCCGCTCCGGGTCGCCGCGCTCCAGCCCGTCGGTGATCAGCAGCACCACCGCGCCCTGGCCCATCACGCGCCGCGACCAGTCGCGGTTGAAGGCGTGCAGGCAGTCGCCGATGCGCGTGCCGCCCTCCCAGTCCTGCGCCTCCGCCCCCGCGGCGGCGAGCGCGGCGTCCACGTCCCGCGCGCGCAGGTGGCGCGTGATGTTGGTGAGCCGCGTGCCGAAGGTGAAGGCGTGCACCTCCGACCAGCCCGCGCCCTTGCGGTTGGAGACCGAGTGGAGGAAATGCAGGATCACCCGGCTGTACTGGCTCATGGAACCCGAGATGTCGCAGAGCGCCACGAGGTTCGGCCAGCGGGGCCTCGGCCTTGCGTGGTGAAGGCGCTGCATCTCGCCGCCGGTGCGGATCGCCGCGCGCAGCGTCCTGCGCCGGTCGATGGCGCGGCCGGACGGCGCGCCCACGGCGCGGCGCGAGGGGATCGGGCGGACGGGCAGCGTCAAGCCCGCGAGGATCCGCCGCGCCCTGGCGATCTCGTCGGCGCTCATCTGCTCGAAATCCAGCATGCGCAGCCGTTCCTCGGCGGACATGGTGAGCGAGGCGTCGATCTCGAACTCGGTCTCGCCCTCCTCCTTTTCCTCGCGCTGCGGCGTCGCCGGCGGCTCGGCGCCGTGAAGGAGCGCCTCGGCGGCGCGCTTCTCGGCGGCCTCGGCCTGCCGCTCCTCGGCGACACCGCGCAAAGCGGGAAGCATCATCGCCATCATGTGCTCCATGAAGCGCGGATCGCGCCAGAACAGCCGGAAGACCTGCGCAAAGACACGCCGCTCCTCTGGACGGGAGACGAAGCACGCCTCGAGCACGTGATAGAAGTCGCGCCGGTCGGTGAAGCCCGCCGCCTCCACCGCGCGGGTCGCATCGGCCACGCGGCCCGTACCCACCCGCAGTCCCGCCTTGCGGAGCGCGCGGGCGAAATGCACGAGGTTCGCCACCAGCCGGGGATGCTCGGGCAGTTCGAGAGGCACGTGTTCGGGCATCGGCGACCTAGAGGACCGGCCGACGGACCGGGGGCGCTGCCCCCGGACCCCCGGAGTATTTTCCGCCAAGAAGAAGACGGGGGCGGGGCGATCCGGGGCGGCGCCCCCGCGGGCGTGTGCGCCGGGCCGCGGGCGCGCTCATGCCGGCGCCAGTTCCGCGCGGGCTTCGTCGAGGATGCGCCTGGCCTCCGAGCCCTGCAGTTTCGCGATGTCGTCCTGGTATTTCAGGATCGCGCCGAGCGTGTCCGCGATCACCTGCGGCGAGAGCTCGATCATGTCGAGCGCGAGCAGGCATTTCGCCCAGTCGATGGTCTCGGCCACCCCCGGTTTCTTGAAGAGATCCTCGGTCCGCAGGCGCTGGACGAAAGCCACGACCTCGCGCGAGAGCGCCTCGGACGCCTCGGGCACGCGCTCGCCCAGGATCGCCAGCTCGCGGTCGAAATCCGGGTAATCCACCCAGTGGTAGAGGCAGCGGCGCTTGAGCGCGTCGTGCACCTCTCGCGTGCGGTTGGAGGTGATGACCGTGATCGGCGGGGCAGGCGCGCGCACGGTGCCGAGCTCGGGGATGGTGACCTGGAAATCGGAAAGCGCCTCGAGCAGGAAGGCCTCGAAGGGCGCGTCGGTGCGGTCGAGCTCGTCGATGAGCAGGACCGGCGGCCCGCCATCCTGCGGCGACATCGCCTCGAGAAGCGGGCGGCGGATCAGGAACCGCTCGGAGAAGAGCTCGTCGGTGAGCGTCTCGCGGTCGGTTCCCTCCACCGCCTCGGCGGTACGGATCGCGACCATCTGGGCGGGAAAGTTCCATTCGTAGACGGCCGAGGCCGCGTCGAGCCCCTCGTAGCACTGGAGCCGGATGAGCCTGCGGCCCAGCGCGGCGGAGAGCGCCTTGGCGATCTCGGTCTTGCCGACGCCGGCCTCGCCCTCGAGAAAGAGCGGCCGGCCGAGGCGCAGGGACAGGAACACCACCGTCGCCAGCGCGCGCCCGCAGACATAGCCTTCGCCCGCGAGCAGCCGCTCCACGTCGTCGATCGAACCCGGCATCGCCATGGCATGTCCTCCTCATTGCCCAAGAGGGCACGGGGCGCGGCGCGGGTCAAGCGGCCGGCCTAGTTCGCCTTCGCGAAGGCGCCGGCGATGACGGAGAAGCCCTCGCGCGGCAGCGCACGGGGCTCGACCTCGAAGCGGGCCATGCGGCCCCGCGTCTCCGCGACGTCGAGGAAGCGCTCGATGGCGTGATAGGCGCGCCGGTTCACGTAGTCGTCGAAGAGCAGCGTCAGCGGCCTTGTCGTCAGCAGCATCGTCGTCAGCGCGCAGGCGAGGCGGAATCGCCCGTCGATCAGCACGAGATCGGGCTGCACGAAGTCGGGTCGCTCCCAGACCGAGACCGGGTAGCGATGGTAGCGGCGAAAGCCCGCGCCGTCGGCGGGCCGGCCCCACTTGCCTGTCGGGCCGATATCCACGTGGTGCAGGCGGACCGTCGCGGGGTATTCACCCGCCTCGAGCACCGCCTGCATGCTCTCTGCCCAGGCCTTGTCGCTTTCGACGGAAAACACGGTCTTGCCCGGCATCCCGGCGGCGAGGATCGTGGAGCCGCCGCTGCCGTATTCGAGGATCACCCGTGCCGCGGCATAGCGTTCGCGCACCCAGTCGGCCACACGCGGCGGAAAGGTGAGAACCGGCGGCGCGATCATCCCGGCGGACCGTCGCGGCTCAGGCGGCGCGGCGGCGGCGCGCGCCCAGCGCCGAGGTCAGCACGTCGAGTTCCGGATCCATCCGCATCGAGGCGGCCTTGCGCCGGTGCCAGTCGAGCGCGCGGGCGTGGAGTTCGGCGAGGACCGGATCGGCGTGCAGTTCCGTGCGGATCGCTTCCGTCGCGGCGTCGTAGCGCGCGATGCTGGTGTCGGGCGCCTCGTTCAGATCGAAACGGTCCCAGTACTCGACACCGAGCACGTGGTGGGAGTGGTTGGCACGGCCGCGCGCCCGCTTGACGAGGAAGCTGTCCATGGAGCGCAGCGCGTAGTGGTTGACCTGGGCGAGATCGAAGACGGGCGGGTTGCCGGTGCGGGTGCCGCCGACATGGTAGCGCGCGCCGCCCGGGAGCACCGCGATCTCCTCTCCGCGGCGATCCTTCGGCATCACCGGCGCGTGAAGGCCCATGCGGCCGAACTTTTCCTGGTTGGTGAAGATCGACTTCACGAACTTGCCGGTGTCGGGCCGCGAAACCGGGTCGTGGGGCAGTTCGGCCATGCGGAACTGGCCGGTCACCGGCGCGTCGGCGATCCGCTCGATCCCGGCGGAGCCGAAAATGCGCCACGGCACCGAGATCACGTCGGCCCCGACGCCCGAGCCCTCGACCAGCGCCCGCACCGACCCGTCGCCCATGTGGATGTTCAGAAACTCGTCCACGTCGCAGACGAAGACCCAGCGCGCTTCCTGCACCTCCTTGTAGTGGCGCGCCTGACGCAGCGCGCTGCGGTGGATGCCGCCGGTGCGGATCGCGGTCGGATGGTGGCGCACCAGCCCCATCGCCTCGAGCCGTTGCAGGATCTCGACGGTGGTATCGGCGCAGTCGTTGGTGCAGACGACGACCCGGTCGAAGCCCAGCGCACGGTAATGGGCCATCCATTCGAGTATGTAGGGGCCCTCGTTCTTCATGGTCGAGACGACCGTGTAGAGGTCTCTGCTCATGCCATCTGCCCGGGCGGCCCTTCTGTTTTCCGTTCAGCCTGCCGTTAACCAGATTAGCACCCCAGAGCTTGCGGAACAACGCCGGAGCGACGCTTCATGTAGAAGTATGGCGTTTCGGCACGGTGAAGAAGAAATCTTCCGGCATCGTCCCGTTCAGCACGGCGTCGGGGATCGCGTCGGGCCCGGCGAGGAAGACGCCCGCGCCGAAATGGCGGTGCAGGCGCGAAAGCCTGCGCAGGCGTGCCCCGGTGAGGGCGGCATAAAGCGCGGCGTAGTCCTCGCGCGTCTTCAGCTCCGCGATCTTGCGGCGATGGCGCGCCACCGAACGGGCGTGGGCGTCGCGGATCTCCGGGTCTTCCATCAGGCGCGCGAATTCCGCCTCGGCCATGGGAAGCCGCGCCTGGATCGAGCGATCCTCCTCGGCGTTGTTGTTCATGCGGAACCAGTAGGCGAGGCCCTGGTCGCGATCGACGTGGTTCACCCGGCCCCGCTCGCGCTTGACGAGGAAGCTCTCCGCCGAGCGCACCGCGTAGTGGTTGAGCGTCACGAGATCGTAGCCCACGGTCTCGGCGGTGGAACGCCAGGCGTTGCGCCACTCCGTCTCGGGCACGGGACGCCCCGAGCCGTTCACCCAGTCGATCTGGTCGACCAGCTGCGGGCGCAGTCCCTTCGGCCGGTGGACGCCGAGCTTCTTGAAGATGCCGAGATTGCGGAAAAGCGTCTTGAACCCCCAGGCCTGGTGCGGCTTGCGCGTCATCACGGGGGCGCAGCGGGTGAAGCGGCGGGTGATGAACTCGTCGCGGAACCCGGTCACGTCGGCGTTGCCGAAAAGCCGCCAGGTCATGGAGATCAGGTTGGCCCGGGGAACGGCGGCGAAGAGATCCTCGAGACGGCCCCCGCCCACATGGACGTTGATGAACTCGTCGACGTCCATGCAGACGATCCAGCCCGCGCCCCGGACCACGGGCTCGGCCTCCGCGGCGGCCAGGGCGGCGTGCTGGGGCTTCAGCCCGGTGCCACGGAACGGGTTCTCGCGGTGCTGGACGAGACCCTTGCGCTGGAGAAGCTCGAGCAGGGTGTCGGTGCCGTCGGTGCAGTCGTTGGTGTAGACGAGGAAATCGTCCACCCCGATGGCGCGGTGATAGGCCAGCCATTCGAGGATGAAGGGCCCCTCGTTCTTCATCGTCGTCACGGCGACCACCCGGTCGCCTTGCGCCTCGGGCGGCGTCGGGTCGATGGCCGGCATCCGCAGGGGGCGGGCGCCGAGTTCCTCCGCGATGCCGAGCAACGCGGGCGCCTCCACGAGGCTGGATTTCGGCACCAGGCGCGAGACCTTGGCCGCCTCCTTGCCCGTCTCTCCGTATCGCACGGCCATGCACCGGTAGAAACCGAGATAGGTCATCGGCACGGCCGCGCCCACGACCCGGATCATGCGCCACACCGCGTCCCATGGCGCGACGTCCGGCGCGATGCACCAGCGCCGGTGGCGGCTGGTGTCGTCGAAGCGCAGGCAGGTATGATCGCCATGCCCTGCACGGGCGCCCTTGCGCAGGCCCCAAGGATAGGCGCGCCGGCCGAGCAGAAGCACCGTCCCCTGCGGCGCCGCCACGGCCTGGTCGAAAAGCGTGGCCTCCGCCGGGACCGCCGGCGCCCCCTTCAGACGGCCGAGCGCCCCCGGCATCGCCGGCACGAGATCGGTGACGTCGAGCGCGGCCACCGCCCGCGCCCGCGCGAGAAAGCGCCAGCGGACCAGTTCGTGGAAGGATTGCAGGCCGAGCGCGGAACGCCACGGATCGGGCGCGGGCGGCGTCATGCGATCCTTGCCCGGCGCGTCGGGCGCGTGGAAGGGATGCGCCTCGGCGCCGAGCCCCGGCTTGCCGAGCGGGATCGGCGCGCGCAGGAGGACGACCACGAGATCGTCGCACCCGGCCTCCGCCAGCCTTTCGCGCAAGGCTCCGGCGAAGACGGCCGCCTCTTCGGGCGGCGCGCGGTCGAGGATCACCGCGCCGCCGGCCCCGTGCACCCGGCGGTGCCATCCCAGCCAGTCGCCCACGGCGGCGGGCGATTCCCCGTTGCGCTCTCCGAGCAGGCAGTTGCGGCCGGAGAAGAGCGCGGTTTCCGGCGCGACCGGGGACAGCGCGCCCGGGTCCGGGGCGAGGCGGGGAACCGGACCGGGGGCCAGCGTCACGACCTCCGCGCCGCCCAGCGTCCGGCGCTCGAGGATCCGCGCGGTGTCCGGACCGGCAAATTCCAGCGGCGCGGTGCCGGGCGCGGAAAACATGCGGAAGACGTCGCCGCCGGGGCTTTCGGGATCGGGCGCGATGCAGTCGAGCAGGTACCCGCCCGGCACGCGGCGCGCGCCCAGTTCGCGTTCCAGGACCGTCATCGCGTCCGCCGTTCCGCCGCCCGCCTCATGCGCTCAGCACCTTCACGCCCGGCATCCGGCGCAGGGCGGCGAGGTCGCGCTCGTAGCTGTCGGCGAGCCTGCGCACGAAATCCTCGTCCCATCCGGGCACCGAGATCACCTGGTAAAGCTGCTCGGGCGGCACGAACTTGTCGACATAGGCCTCGAACACGCCGGCGAGGAAGGCGGGATCGAGATTGTCCTTTGCCGCGAGGAACGTCTCGAGGCTTTGCAACGCCTCCGCGGGCAGCAGGTCGGCCAGGCCGTCGCAGAGCCCATCCGTCACGACCATCTCGGGAAGGCCCGCGGCGACATGCATCAGCACCGGCCAGGTGTAGGGCTGCTCCTCGCGGGACCAGACGACGACCGGCACGCCCGGGTTGGCCTCCACGAGGCGGCCGATCACCTCCGCCCAGCTCAGCGCCCGCGGGTCGGCCGAGGCGATCTCGGCGCGCAGCCGGGCCGTGGCGTCGGCCTGCGGGTCGCGGGCGAGCGCCGCGCTCACGAGGGCGAGCGGCTGCGCGACCGCGACCATCAGGGTGCAGGGGATCTCGCCGAACATCGCCCGCCACCAGGTCGGCCTCAGATGCGCGTCGGGCAGAAGCCGCCCATCCCCGAGCAGCCGGTCCGCCCCCCCGAGAAGGGTCGCGTCCGAGAAGAAGCCGTGGCGCGGCTCGTCCGGCAGCCGCAGCCGCTTCCAGATGTCGGACAGTTCCTCGCGGGGCGCCGCCGCGCCCTCCAGCCTTTCGGCGAGCGCCCGGAACTGGCGCCGGTAGTACCGCGGCAGCGGCACGTCGATCCCGAGCGCCTGCAGGAGGGCCGTGTTCCGGCGCAGCGCCGCAAGAAGCGGCACCTCCACCCCGTCGTCGGCGCCCACGAAAAGCGTCGCGCTGAAGCGCGCCGTCACCTCGCCATCCCCGCTTGCCGCCACCGGCCCTGTCGCGCCGTCCATGCCGCATGTCCCCTCAAAGCCGTTCGCCGTCCGCCCGGGCGGCGGCGAGCATGTCGTCGAGAGCCGGACGCGTGCGCCGGATCTCGTTGTCGATCCTGCGCGTATAGGGCACGTCGCGCAACTCGGGCATCGTGCGCTCCAGCATGAGGTCGTTGACGTGGAACGCGTCGCGGATCGGCGGGGGCAGCGAGATGAAGGCCTCGAGTATCGCCCTGTCCGCGCTCGGCGTGCCGTAGAAGTTCCGGTTCGTGGCGTAGAAAAGCGCGCCCTGCCCGTGGGTCCGGAAATGTTCCAGGCTCGCGAAATCGAGCGCGCGCCGCCGCGCGGGCTCCGGCAGTGTCCCGAGCCAGCCTGCATAGGCGTTCCTGAACCAGGGGTCGGTTTCCGCCCAGTCATGGCCGATCATCAGCATCCGGACGCCGATCGTGGTGCTGTGCGCCCGCCCGCGCGAGCGGTTGAATTCCGCGATGCCCTTTCGACGCCAGAGAACGGCCTTGGACAGGTCCGTGACGTTGCCGCGCAGCACCGTGCCGCCCGGGGGCAGCGCCTGGCGCACCTCGATCTCGGGCTTCTTCTCGCCCGGCCCGCCCGGCAGCAACCCAAGCGCGATGCGCTGGCGCGCGTTCATCCGCGCGGCGAAACGCTTCGATGTGCGAAGGCCCGTCTCCTCCACAACATCGATCCGGCGCAGCGCGATGCCGGCGCGCGTCGCAAGCTCGCCCGCGATGCGCATGTCCATCATGGTGTTGAAGTTGGTCCGATGCACGAAGGCAAGGTCGATCCGGTCGAGGAACGGGGCGCAGAACGCCAGCAGCAGCCGCGCGTCGGCGCCGCCCGTCAGCGGAAGCATGGCGGGCGTGATCGCCTCTGTCAGGGCGCCCAGAACCTGCCGGTGGCGCAGGACGGCGCGGTCGATCCGCTCTTCCACCGCATCGCGGTCGAGCGGACAGGTGAAATCGGCATCCGGTGCGGGCCAGTGCCGGTGCGCGACGAAAGGGCCAAGATCCAGAAAGTGGTTGCACATCAGGCGCTTCACGTGGCGATCGGGGGTATGCCCGAAGGCGAAGCGCCCGCCCGCGCCGGGCCCGGCGATGTCGAGCGCGGGATAGTCCGTGTTCGGCTCGACGGGCCTGTCGAGCGCCATGTAGAGCGTCGCGCCGACCAGGCGCGCGCGCGGCTCGTAGACCGCGCCCAGACAGCCGCTCGGATCGAGATAGAGCCGCGCGAGCGCCGGCGCGACGATGACGAAAGCGTAGCGCCCCCCGCAGGCCGAAAGTGCCTCGGCCAGTCGCGACGGGTCGCGCGCCCGCGCAAGGTGATCCGCGAGAACCGCATCGGTCACGAACCGCCCCGCCCCGTCCACCGCCTGCCCCATGAGCGCGACGTGCAGCCCGGCCTCCGGCAGCGCTGCGCGCGCCACCGGCAAGGCGGGCCCGTGGTGGAGGTGCCAGCGGCCGAGCGGAACATGGGAAAAACCGGGCAGATCGGCGTGGGGCGTTTCGGCCAGCACCCATTGCTGGCTGAAGCCGTCGCGGAAATTGTGGCCTTCCGCCTCGCAAAGCGCGACGGCCTGAAGGCGCAGGATGCGCGTGGCGGGGGCCGCGCCCTCCCTCGCCATGCGCTACCCCCCGCGCCGGCGCAGCTCGGCCTGCGCTGCGCGCATCGCCTTGCGGAAATGCGGCGCCCGGCGGCGCGCCAGGATCGCCTCGCAGTAGCGGATCACCAGGCGGGGGCGGTTGCGCGCCTCGATCCGGCGCAGAAGTTCCTTTTCGTAGCGCGGGTTGCCCCGTCGCGCGCGCATGTGGCGGTAGAACCGCAGGGGCGTCAGGCGGTTCTCGACGCAGTCCAGAACGACCGGCTTCAGGATGCCGAGCCTCAGCCAGAGCGAAGCGATCCTGTGGCCCATGTGCCGGCAGTAGAATTTCCTGACATTGCCGCCCTGGAAAAGCGCCGCGTGCATCGCGTCGAGCTGAGACGACGGGTCGAAGAAGAGATGCACCCGGCGCGCCGCCGCCGTCATCTCCGGCGCGAAGCCGTAGCGGCCGGTGAAATCGCGCCGCCAGACCCGGTGATAGCGCGTTTCCCAGCTTGCGACCTCCCGCGAAAGCGTGGCCTGCGGCGAGATCGCGATCACCGTGGCGCCGGGCGCTGCGGCCGAGAAGACGCAGGCCGCGTAGCCGCCCATCGACGCGCCGTAGAAGACCACGCGCTCGAAGCGGTCGAAGAACCCCGCGTCGCGGAGCCGGTCGAAGAAATCGAACACCGCCGCGTCGCGGTACCAGGTCCAGCCATGCGCCATGAGGCCCAGCATCGACCAGCCCTGCGCGTCGACGAAGCCGTAGCCCCAGGGCATCCGGTTGGCGGCGTTGTCGCGCACGTGGTCGAGGTTCTCGAAGGTGACGATCAGGGTGCCGCCCGCCTCCACGAAAAGCGCCGAGTGCTCCGACCCGATCTCCTCGTAGAAGCCGCGCTCCGCGCCGATCCGCGCCAGCGCCGCCCGCATCTCCGCGCGTGCCGCGGCCGGGGTGTCCGCCGGGGTCTCTAGCGCCTCGGACACGGGCTCAGCCGGCCTTCTCTATGAGCACGCGGCGGCGGTTGCCGCGCCGGTCGATCTCGCGCAGCGCGCCGAGATGGGCGAGCTCCGCGCACTGGGGCGCGAACCGGCCCTCGCGCAGGTCGAGAACGACGCGCCCGCCCGGCGCGACGTTGCGCTCGAAAAAGCGCATGTAGGCCGCGACCGGAAAGTGGAACCCGCAGGCCAGAAGGCTCACCGCGAGATCCACCTCGCCAAGGGCGTGCACGTCCTCCCGCTCCGGGTTGAGCGTGCGCACCCGCTCCGCCGGCACGCCGTTGCGGGTGAGGAACGCCCTTGCCCGGGCCAGGTCGGAGTAGGCCGCGCCCTCTTCGGCGAAACCGAAATGCCGGCGATCGTTCGCCTCGATGTCGATCAGGATCACCTCCGCGCCCGCCTCGCGCGCTGCGAAAAGGTCGAAGACGCCGTAGCCGCACCCGATATCGGCGACCCGGCGGGGCGCCGGGGCGCCGAGCGCGGCCATGAGCGCGCGGTATTCCGCGCCGATGTCCGCCACGACGCGGGCGGGGATGTCCGCGCCCTTCTCGGCCACCGCCGCCTCCAGCGGGGCGGCATCACCTTGCGTCCACGCCTTGACGAGGCGTCCGACGCGCTTCACGTCCCACAGCACCTCGGATCGCTGAAGCACGAATTTCAGGTGATCGTCGGGACCGAACATCGCGTAGTCGAGCGTGTCGGGCGCGATCGTCCCCGGGCCGGCAAGGGCGTCTGGCGTCATGTCCCCGATCCTTCCGCGGCCGCGTCGCGAAAGAGCTCGGTCGCGCCCTGCTCGATCCGCTCGCGGCACGCCTTCACGAAACGCTCGTCGACCGCGTGGCGGCGGCAGAGTTGACCGACGCTTTCCTCGCCCCGCAGCGCCGCAAGCCCGATCTCGGCGCGGAACGCGGGGTCGTCGCGCCGCGCGGCGGCGGGCCGCGCCTTGGGCGGGATGGGCGCCGAGCCCGGGTCGATCCCGTGCTTCGCGATGAGGCCCTCCATGTAGCTGCCCCGGCGCGGGCGGTTGCCCTCCTTCTCCTCGAGGCGCGGCTTCATGCGCCGGGCCCAGAAATGCACCCCCCGCGTCTCGGGGCCGAGGCGGGAGGGGATGTCGAACCGGCTCTGGATCATGTGGTTCCGGTGCTTGAAGGAGACCGGGTAGAACACGTTCTGCGGCCGGGCGTGGCCGATCTCCCCGGCCTCGCGCAGGAACCACGTGACGGCGGCCGGGCCGGTGAACCCCCAGTCCTGCTCGGTCATGTGCACGGGCGTCCCGGCATCGCGCGCGGCCTCCAGCTCCTGCCGCTGCCAGGGCTTGAGCCAGGGCGCGATGGCGTACTCGTCGCGGAAGAAGTCGAGCAAGCCGTTGAGCGTGGGCGAGTCCGGCGGCAGCCCCAGCACCGCGTTGCACACCAGCCCCTCCTTCTCCCATCCGAAGACGTGCGGCGTCTCGAAATCGAAGGGCCTGTGGCAGTACATGTCCGCGTCCACCCAGATCTTGCGCGTGTTGCGCAGGAGGTGAAGGCGCCAGAGATCGGCGTGGATCGCCGGGCTTCCGGTCCGGGCGTGGCGCAGCATCGGCTCGCCCGGAAAGATCTCGGCGGCGTTGCCGGGATGGACGCCGGGGGGCAGGTTGCCGACGGGCGCGTAGCTGTAAAGGGTCACGTGGTGGCCCGCGTCGGCAAAGGACTTCAGGCAGAGCTGCTCGAGCCAGGAGAGCCGCCCGCCGATCCAGAGGCTCGCAATTTCCGGGAGTGCCGCCATCCGCGCCCGTATACCGCCCTCTTCGCGCCTGCCATCGTGTCGAACCGCCGCCGCTCCGCGTGGCCTGCGCCGATCTGTCGGGCGCTTCCCCGCCTCTTGGCGTATAGTGCCGGAAGCGGCAGTCTGCGGCAACCGTCCGATTCGCGGCCCGGTCACGGCGCGGCGCG
The DNA here is from genome assembly GCF_041365695.1 of Rhodosalinus sp. 5P4. Taxonomy (NCBI): domain Bacteria; kingdom Pseudomonadati; phylum Pseudomonadota; class Alphaproteobacteria; order Rhodobacterales; family Paracoccaceae; genus Rhodosalinus; species Rhodosalinus sp. 5P4. The sequence continues at coordinate 336,675 of NZ_JBGFSJ010000002.1, read as the reverse complement.
GATCGGCCCGCAATTTCGCCGCAAAACGGCACTACCCCCTCGGCCAGAGGCCGGCGACAGACCGACGAACGAGTGATCCGATGCCCGACGCCCCCCTGCGCGACACCGAGCTCCTGAGCGGCCTCGACAGGCCGGAATGGCTCAGGCAGTTCGCGGCGATCACCCGCGCGAACGGGCATTTCCAGGTGCTCGATACGCGCCACCTGGCCGCCTACGTCGATCATGGCGCGACGCTTCTCGTCACCTTCGAGACGCTCGAGGGCATCCGCGCGCTCTCCGAACGCCACGAGCCGCTTGGCTGGGATTTCGTGCGCGCGGATGGCTGGTCGCATCTCGCGATCATCAGCGACGGCGATACATGGTTCCGGTCCCAGGGCGTCTACGATTACGTCGACACGCTGATCGACGAGGCCTTCTTCGACGATTTCGAGCGCGTTGTCGTCTACGGGGCCGGCCCATGCGGTTACGCCGCGGCAGCCTTCTCGGTCGCGGCGCCCGGTTCGGTGATCCTCGCCGTCCAGCCCCAGGCGACGCTCGACCCCGAGATTGCCGGCTGGGACGACCGCTTCGTCGAGATGCGACGGACCGATTTCACCGACCGCTTCGGCTTCGCGCCCCGGATGGCCGAGGGTGCCGAGGAGGTGTTCCTGATCTACGACCCCTTCGAGCGGCTCGACGCGATGCACGCGGCGCTTTTCCAGTCGGACCAGGTCGCGCGCCTCAAGATGCGCCACATGGGCGATGCATTGCAGACCGATCTCATGGAGATGCGGCTTCTGACCCCGCTGCTGCGGGCCGCCGCCGACGGCGCGCTCGACGCGAGCCTTTTCCACGAATTGCTGCGCGCGCGGCGCGAGCATCTGCCCTACCTGCGCCGGCTTCTCGCCAAGCTCACCCAGGACCGCCGCGACGGCCTCGCGCGGCGGCTTTGCGCCAACGTGACCGCGCGGCTGAACGCGCCGCGTTTCGCCCGGCGCCTCGAAGCGCTGGAGGCGGCCGCCACGGCGGAGAAGGTGGGCGCCGACTGAGCCGCGGGCCGCGGGCTCTGGCGCGCCGCGGCGGGATTGTGTAAGCGCCGCACCCATGACCGAAACGCTGACGCTTCGCCGGCCCGACGACTGGCACCTCCACCTGCGCGACGGCGCGGTGCTGCGCGCCGTGCTGCCGGAAACCGCGCGCCACTTCGCCCGGGCGATCGTGATGCCGAACCTCGTGCCGCCGGTGATGACGGCGGCCGACGCGCGGGCCTACCGCGACCGGATCCTCGCCGCCCTGCCGGCGGACATGTCGTTCGAGCCGCTGATGACGCTCTACCTGACAGAGGACACAGATCCCGACGATGTGGTGAGCGCCCATGCCGAGGGCCTCGTGACCGCGGTGAAGCTCTACCCGGCCGGCGCCACCACGAACTCCGCCTCGGGGGTGCGCGATTTCGGGCGCGTAAGCGGGGTGCTAGAGCGCATGGCCGAGGCGGGCGTGCCGCTCTGCGTGCATGGCGAGGTGACCGATCCCGACATCGACATCTTCGACCGCGAGGCGGTCTTTATCGACCGCGTGCTCGACCCGATCCGTCGCGCGACGCCGGGCCTGCGGGTGATCATGGAGCACGTGACCACCGCCGACGCGGTCGATTACGTGACATCGGCCGCGCGTGACCTCGGCGCCACGATCACCACGCATCACCTCGTGATCAACCGCAACCACATCCTCGCCGGGGGCATCCGTCCCCATTACTACTGCCTGCCCGTGGCCAAGCGCGAGGCGCATCGCCGGGCGCTGCGTGCCGCGGCCACCTCCGGCGATCCCCGCTTCTTCCTGGGCACCGACAGCGCGCCCCACGTCGACGCGGCGAAGGAAACCGCCTGCGGCTGTGCCGGGATCTTCACCGCGACCAACACGCTTTCGATCCTCGCCCATGTCTTCGAGGAGGACGGGGCGCTGGACCGGCTGGAAGGATTCGCCTCCCTGCACGGCCCGGCCTTCTACGGGCTCGCGCCGAACGCGGACACGATAACGCTGAAGAAGGGCGCGCCCACCGCCTGTCCGGAAAGGATCGAGACGGCCGACGGCCCGGTGACGGTGTTCGACCCCGGTTTCGACCTGCACTGGCGGGTGGCATGAGCGCGCACACGTCTTTCAAGACGTGTGGCAAGGGGCTTCGAAGCCCCTTGCACGCCCCGCCCAGGCGCCGCCCCCGGACCGAAACGATGCGAGGAAACAGCCGATGATCCCCACCGCCGCCCCGCCCCGCGAAGAGATCGCGCGCCTCGCGGCGCGCATGCTGCTCGAGGTCCGGGCCGTCCATTTCAACGCGGAGGAGCCCTTCATCCTGGCCTCGGGCCTGCCTTCGCCCACCTACATCGACTGCCGCAAGCTGATCTCCTTTCCGCGGGTGCGCGCGGCGCTCATGGACTACCTCGCCGCGACCGTGCTGCGCGAGGCGGGCTTCGAGGCCTTCGACGTGGTCGCGGGCGGCGAGACGGCGGGCATTCCCTTCGCCGCGCTCATCGCCGAGCGGCTGGCGCTGCCCATGGCCTATGTCCGCAAGAAGCCCAAGGGGTATGGCCGCAACGCCCGCATCGAGGGGGTCGTGGCAGAGGGCGACCGGGTTCTGCTGGTCGAGGACCTGACCACCGACGGCGGCTCCAAGCTTTCCTTCGTCGACGCGATCCGCGAGACGGGGGCATCCTGCGCGCACACGGCCGTGATCTTCTCCTACGGGATCTTCCCGGAGACCGAGACGCGGCTGGCCGGGCACGGCGTACGGCTTCACGCGCTCACCACATGGCCCGACGTTCTGGCCGAGGCGCGCGCGCAGGGCGCCTTCGATCGCGCGACGCTCGACGAGGTCGAGTCGTTCCTGGCCGACCCCCGGGCGTGGCAGGCGGCACGGGCCGGCACCCCTCCGCCGCCCGAGAAGACATCCTGAACTTGCGATATCTTGTTGCGGCTTCCTGCCGATACGCAGGATGTTGAGAAATTTATTTCACAGGAAATCCACAGAAACATACAATTTGCCCGCGCGACGACGGCTCGCCTAGACAGGCCGCACACAAGAACAAGAGGGCAGTCATGACCGAACTCGCGGCGATCAATCCGACCGGGGCCGAGATCGAGGCCCCGGAAACCATGCCGCACTCGATCGAGGCCGAGCAGCAGCTTCTGGGCGCGATCCTGACCAACAACGACGTCTACGACCGCGTGGCCAACCTGATCGGCCCACAGCACTTCTACGAACCCGTGCACGCGCGGATCTTCGAGCTCGCCGCGGCGCGCATCGCCAAGAACAACCTCGCCTCGCCGGTCACGCTCAAGGCCTTCATGGAAGACGACGAGGGGCTGAAGGAGCTGGGCGGGCCGGCCTACCTCGCACGTCTCGCAGGCGCCGCCATCGCGGCCTTCGCGGTGCGCGACTACGCGCAGCTCATCTACGACCTGGCGGTGCGGCGCGAGCTCATCGCGCTTGGCCGCGACATCGCCGCGCGCGCCGCGCGGGTCGACGTGGCCGAGGAGCCGCGCGAGCAGATCGTGGTCGCGGAACAGGCGCTTTACAGCCTCGCCGAGCAGGGACAGGCGCAGTCGGGCTTCCAGTCCTTCCTGAGCGCGGTCACCGACGCGGTGAAGGTCGCCAACGCCGCCTACCAGCGCGAGGGAGGGCTGGCGGGGGTGTCCACCGGGCTTGCGGATCTCGACGCGAAGCTGGGCGGGCTGCACAAGTCGGACCTGCTGATCCTCGCGGGGCGGCCCTCCATGGGCAAGACCTCTCTCGCGACCAACATCGCCTTCAACATCGCCAGGGCCTACCGGCGCGGTGCGCTGTCGGACGGGACAGAGGGCGCGGTCGACGGCGGCGTGGTCGGCTTCTACAGCCTCGAGATGAGCGCCGAACAGCTCGCCGCGCGGGTGCTCTCGGAGGCGGCCGAGGTGCCCTCCGAGCAGATCCGCAAGGGCGACATGACCGAGGAGGAGTTCCGCCGCTTCGTCGAGGCGGCCAAGGCGCTCGAGGCCTGTCCGCTCTACATCGACGACACCCCGGCCCTGCCCATCGCGCAGCTCGCCGCGCGGGCGCGCAGGCTAAAGCGGACCCACGGGCTCGACGTGCTGATCGTGGACTATCTCCAGCTCGTGCGCGGCACCGGCCGCTCGGAGAACCGGGTGAACGAGATTTCCGAGATCACCCAGGGCCTCAAGGCCATCGCCAAGGAGCTCGACATCCCGGTGATCGCGCTCTCGCAGCTCTCGCGCCAGGTGGAGTCCCGGGAGGACAAGCGCCCGCAGCTGTCCGATCTGCGCGAATCGGGCTCGATCGAGCAGGACGCCGACGTGGTGATGTTCGTCTTCCGCGAGGAATACTACAAGGAGCGCGAAAAGCCGGGCGACCACGACCTCGAGGCGATGGCCCGCTGGCAGGAAGAGATGGAACGGCTGCACGGCCGCGCCGAGGTGGTCATCGGCAAGCAGCGCCACGGCCCCATCGGCACGGTGGAACTTGCCTTCGACGGCCGCTTCACCCGCTTCAGCAACCTCGCGAAGCCCTGGCAGCGCCCCGCCGGGGAGAATTTCTGAGCAAGGCACGCGATGCCGCGCGGCCGCACGGCGATGTGACTGGACAGACGCGCCACCCCTTGCGCCAATGGGCCATGCGGTTCGCAGCCCTCATCGCGCTTGCCCTCTGGCCCGCAGCCGCCGCGGCGTGGGAGCCGGACGGCGTGGAGGTGGACCTCGAACTCGTGCTCGCGGTGGACGTCTCGCGCTCGATGTCCCCCGAAGAGCTGGAAATCCAGCGCCGGGGCTATGCCGAGGCGCTGCGCTCGCCCGAGGTGATCGCCGCGATCGAGGGCGGGCTGATCGGGCGGATCGCGCTCACCTACGTCGAGTGGGCCGGGCAGTACGCCCAGCGCGGCGCCGTCGACTGGGCCCTGATCGACGGGGCGGCGGCCGCGGACGCCTTCGCGGACCGGATCGGCGCGCATCTCGAGCCCGCGATGCGGCGCACCTCGATCTCGGGGGCGCTGCTCTACTCCGCCACGCTTTTCGAGCGGAACGGCTTCGACGGGTTGCGGCGCGTGATCGACATCTCGGGCGACGGCCCCAACAACGAGGGCCGGCCCGTGCCCGCCGCGCGCGACTCCGTGCTCTCGCGCGGGATCACGATCAACGGGTTGCCGCTGATGACGCCGGAAGACCGGCTTCAGGTCTGGGACATCGCCGATCTCGACGCGTATTACGAGGCATGCGTGATCGGCGGGCCCGGTGCCTTCGTCATTCCCGTGGTGGGCTGGGACCAGTTCGCCGACGCGGTGCGCCGCAAGATGGTGCTGGAGATCGCGGGGACCGGGCCCGCGCGGTTGTGGCAGGCACAAGGCCGCGCAGACTACGACTGCCTCGTGGGCGAGAAGATCTGGGAACGCTACCGGCGTTACTGGGGCGAGCCCTGAAGAGCCACGAGCCCGCCGAAGGCCGGGCTTTCCTCCCACGCGCCGGGGATGCCATGCAGATGCCGCGCCGCCTTGATCGTCCCGGCATGGGTCACGACGAGCGTGCCGTCCCCGGGCGCCGCGGCCAGCGCCGCCGCCACCCGGTCGCGCAGCTCGGCCACGCTTTCCCCGCCATGGGGGCGCGCGTGCAGGAAATCCGCCGCCCAGGCATCGAGTTCGGCGCGCGGGATCGCGTCCCACGCCATCCCCTCCCAGCGGCCGAAATCCATCTCCGTCCAGAGCGCCGCGACCTCGACATCAAGGCCGCGCGCGGCGCCGATGCGCTCCGCGAGGCGGCGGCAGCGCGAAAGCGGGCTGGTGACGAGGTGGCGGATCCCGGGCAACGCGGCCAGCACCGCCTCTGCCTCCGCCTCGAAGCTTTCGGCCAGCGCGAGGTCGGTCCGCCCGTAGCAGGTGCCCGGCGCGACGGCCGGCGTCGTGTGGCGAAGCAGCGTCAGGCCCATGCCACGACCCCGAGAAGAAGCCCGAGCTCCGCCATCTGCTGCGTCGCGCCCAGACAGTCGCCGGTGTAGCCGCCAAGCTTGCGCAGGTAGAGCCGCGCGATCCCGCCCGCGAGAACGGCGCCCCCGAGAAGCCCCGCCGCCGCCGCACCCGGACCGAGCACGAGCGCCAGCGCGAGCGCCCAGGCCGCCGCCGTGGCCAGCGCCACCCGGTGGCCCACCGCGCTCACCGAAGGCGCGACGAACTTCGCGCCGTCGTCGCGGGCATAGTCGAACCGCGCCACCACCGCGACGGGCGCGTAGCGGCTGATCCCGTGGCCCAGAAGCAGCGCGCAGGCGGCCTCCGCCGGGGCGAGCGCCATCAGCGCCGCCGCCTTGAGGGCAAGCGTCAGCCCGAGCGCCAGCGCGCCGTAGCTGCCCAGCCGGCTGTCGCGCATGATCTCGAGCGCGCGCCAGGGCGTGACCCCGCCGCCCAGCCCGTCGGCCGCGTCGGCGAGCCCGTCCTCGTGAAAGCCGCCCGTAGCGAGGACGGTGGCCGCCATGGACAGAAGCACGGCGACGGGCCAGGGCAGCGCCGCGGCCGCCGCCAGCAGGACGGCGGCCCCGATCGCGCCCACCAGAAGCCCCACCGCGGGGTAGTAGCGCGTCGCACGCAGAAGCCGCGCGTCGGAAAACGGCAGGTCGCGCGGCACCGGAAGGCGGGTCAGGAACTGCACCGCCAGCGCGAACACGGCCAGCTCGTCCCGCCAGCCGCCGAAAGGGGATTCCCGCGTCATTGCGACGCTTTAGCCGCCCCTCGAGGGGTGGGCAAGCACCGCCGCGCGCGGCGACGGGGCCTTTTGCCTTGACCTCGCTCGCGGGCGTGCCAAACACGCTGACATGGCGCAGGCAAAGCTGACGATCGACCTCGACGCGCTGGTGGCGAACTGGCGCGCACTCGACGCCCTGACGCAGGGCGAAACCGCCGCCGTGGTGAAGGCCGACGGCTACGGGCTCGGTCTTGCGCAGGTCGCCCGCGCGCTGGCGCAGGCGGGGGCCCGCAGCTTCTTCGTCGCCATCGCCGAGGAGGGCGCGGCGCTGCGCCGCATCCTGGGCGAGGGGCCGGAGATCTTCGTCTTCGCCGGGCACATGGAGGGCGACACGGCGCTTCTGGCGGAGTTCTCGCTGGTGCCGATGCTGAACTCCATCGACCAGATGGTGCGCCATGTCGAAGGCCTGCCGGGCGCGCCCTTCGGCATCCAGCTCGACAGCGGAATGAACCGCCTCGGGATGGAGCCGGCCGAGTGGCAATCCCTGCGAGACGTGGCGCTGGAACTCGGCCCGCGCCTCGTGATGAGCCATCTCGCCTGCGCGGACGAGCCCGACCACCCGATGAACCGCGCGCAACTCGCCACCTTCCGCGAGATGACCGACGGCCTTTCCGCGCCACGCTCGCTCGCGGCGACGGGCGGTGTTCTGCTGGGACCGGACTACCATTTCGAGATGACGCGCCCCGGTATCGGCCTTTACGGCGGCGCGCCCTTCGACGATGCGCAGCACGTCGTCACGCTCGACGTGCCGGTGATCCAGACGCGCGAGATCGCGGCCGGGGAGACGGTCGGCTACGGCAACAGCTGGACGGCCGAGGCGCCCGCGCGCATCGCCACCATCTCGGCGGGCTACGCCGACGGTCTGCACCGCATCATGGGGCCGAAGATCAGCGTTCACGCCGACGGCGTGCCCTGCCCGGTGCGCGGGCGCATCTCGATGGACCTGATCGGGGTCGAGATCACCCATCTTGAGGAGGCCCCGGCGCATCTGCGGGTGCTGGGCGCGCATCAGGGGGTGGACGACCTGGCAGAGGCGGCGGGAACGATCGGATACGAGATCCTGACCGCGCTCGGCCCGCGCTACGTCCGGAGATATTCGCGCACATGAGCCCCACGGCACCCCTCGCCGCCATCGGGCGCACGGTGCTGTCCATGCTCGCCGCGGCCGGCGCGGTGACCTTCTACGCGGGCCGGGTCGTGGGACACCTCTTCCGCCCACCCTTCTACTTGCGCGAATTCCTGCATGCGGTCGTCCAGATCGGCTGGCTGTCGCTGCCCGTGGTCGGGCTGACCGCCGTCTTCACCGGCGGCGCGCTCGCGCTTCAGATCTACGCCGGCGGCTCGCGCTTCAACGCCGAGGCGGTGGTGCCGCAGATCGTGGCCATCGGCATCGTGCGCGAACTCGGCCCGGTGCTGGGCGGTCTGATGGTGGCCGCGCGTGTGGCATCCTCCATCGCGGCCGAGATCGGCACCATGAAGGTGACCGAGCAGATCGACGCGCTGGTGACGCTGTCGACCCACCCGTTGAAGTATCTCGCCGTGCCGCGCGTCCTGGCCGCAACGCTCTGCGTGCCCGTCCTCGTGGCGGTGGGCGATTCCATCGGGATCCTGGGCGGCTACCTCGTGGGCATCACGCGGCTGGAGTTCAACGCCGCGGTCTACCTGGAGAACACCGCGGACTTCCTCGAACGCTGGGACATCGTCTCGGGCCTCATCAAGGGCGCGGTGTTCGGGTTCATCGTCGCGCTCATGGGCTGCTATCACGGCATGACATCGGCGCGGGGCGCGCAGGGCGTGGGCCGGGCGACCAAGACGGCGGTCGTGTCCTCGAGCGTGCTGATCTTCGCCGCCAACTACATCCTGACCGAGCTTTTCTTCGCCGCATGATCGAGCTTACGGGCATCCACAAGGCCTTCGGCGAGAACCGCGTCCTGCGCGGCGTGGACCTGAGGGTGGAGACCGGGACCTCGATGGTCATCATCGGCGGCTCGGGTACCGGAAAATCCGTGCTGCTGAAGTGCATCCTAGGCCTCGTCGCGCCCGATGCCGGCGTCATCCGGCTCGACGGGAAGGACACGCGCGAGGGCGACCGCGACGCCTTTCTCGCGCGGTTCGGGATGCTCTTCCAGGGCGGCGCGCTCTTCGACTCGCTGCCCGTGTGGCAGAACGTGGCGTTCCGGCTGCTGCGCGGCTCGCTCCGGCGCCCACGCGACGAGGCGCGCCAGATCGCACTGGAAAAGCTGCGGCGCGTCGGGCTCGGCGAGACCGTGCTCGACAAGTACCCGGCCGAGCTTTCGGGTGGGATGCAGAAGCGCGTGGGACTGGCGCGCGCCATCGCGGCCGAGCCCGAGATCATCTTCTTCGACGAGCCCACGACCGGTCTCGATCCGATCATGGCCGGCGTCATCAACGATCTCGTCCGCGAGATCGTGACCGAGATGGGCGCCACCGCCATGACCATCACCCACGACATGACGAGCGTCCGGGCCATCGCGGACAACGTGGCGATGCTGCATGACGGGGTGATCCAATGGACGGGCCCGGCCACGGACATGGACGCATCGGGCGATCCCTACCTCGACCAGTTCATCAACGGCCGCGCCGAGGGCCCGATCGCCGCGGTGCGCTGATGCGCTGGCGCGCCGGGACGCGCGCCTCTATCTTCACGGGCAACGAGGAAAGCGAGCGGGGCATCGCATGACGGGCTTCGAGCCGAATTACACCGTGCTGAGCTTTCTCGCGCTCAAGCAGTTCGCCTACCTTCCGGCGATCCTCGCGCTCGCCGTGCTTCGCGCCATCGCGGCCGAGGGGCCCAGCCGGGCCTGGGCGGCGGCGGCGGGCCTTTTGTCCTGCGCGGGGATCTTCGCCCTATTCGGCCCCGCGGTGCTGGGCCTCTGGTCGGGGCCGGTGCACGCGGCCTCCAGCACGCTCGCGCGGGCGGGCGGCGGCATGGTGGTGCTTCTTGCCGCGACGGCGCCGCTGGGGCTCTCGGGCCTGGCCTGCGGCATGCGCTGGCGCTGGATCGACTGGGCGCACGGCCTTCTGGTCCTGGCCCTTCTGCTCCTCTGGCTTCTGACCCGTTAACGGGATGCACGCGGGCCACCGGATCGGGGCGTCGCGCGCCCGGCACATGACCGCCCTGCGCGTCGCAAATCTCGCGCTTCTGGTGCTTTACCCGGTGGCGTGGTTCGCGCCCCTGATGCGGGCGGGGCTGCTGCCGCTCTTCGGCATGTCGGAGATCAGCGTGATCTCGGGGCTGCAAAGCCTTTGGGGGAGCGACGTGGCGCTCGCGCTTCTCGTGACCTTCTTCGCGCTGCTCGCCCCCTACCTGAAGACCGCGGGCCTCGCGCTGGTGCAGTTCGGGCTGCTGGACATGCGCACCCTTCCGGCGCTTCAGATGCTGGGCAAGCTCGCCATGGCCGATGTCTTCCTGATCGCGATCTACGTCACGGTGGCCAAGGGCATCGGCGTCGGCCGGATCGAGACGGCCTGGGGCCTCTGGCTCTTCACCGGATGCATCCTCGCCTCGATCGTGATCGGGCACCTGACACAGCGGTCGCTGGCCCGCGCGGCGTGAGCGCACCCCGCTTGCGGCCGGGCGCGGGCTCGGGCAGGAAGAGCGCCATGGCCAAGCGCTCCGCCTCGTTCACCTGCACCGCCTGCGGCAACGTCACCTCGAAATGGGCCGGCCGCTGCGAGGCCTGCGGGGCGTGGAACACCATCGTGGAGGAGCGCCCGCGCGCCCCCGCGCCGGGCGGTGCCACGCCGCGAGGCCGGGCGCTGCCGCTCACCGACCTGTCCCATGCCGAACCGCCGCCGCCCCGCGCCGCAAGCCGGATCGGAGAGTTCGACAGGGTGCTGGGCGGCGGCCTCGTGCCCGGCTCGGCGGTGCTGGTGGGCGGCGATCCGGGCATCGGCAAGTCCACGCTGCTGTTGCAGGCCGCGGCGCGCTTCGCGCAGGAGGGGCTGCCCACCATCTACGTCTCGGGCGAGGAGGCGAGCGCGCAGGTGCGGCTGCGCGCCCGGCGCCTCGGGCTGGCCGACGCGCCGGTGCGGCTCGCGACCGAGACGCGCCTAGCCGACATCCTCGCGACGCTGGAGGCCGAGCGCCCCGGCCTTGCCGTGATCGACTCGATCCAGACCATGTGGTCCGACACCGTGGACAGCGCCCCCGGCTCGGTCACGCAGCTGCGCGCCGCGGCGCACGAGCTCGTCACCCTGGCCAAGCGCAGCGGCATCGCGGTGATCCTCGTGGGGCATGTCACCAAGGAGGGCCAGATCGCCGGGCCGCGCGTGCTCGAGCACATGGTCGACACGGTGCTCTATTTCGAGGGCGAGCGCGGACACCAGTTCCGCATCCTGCGCGCGGTGAAGAACCGCTTCGGCCCGGCCGACGAGATCGGCGTCTTCGAGATGACGGGCGGCGGGCTTGCCGAGGTCGCGAACCCGTCTGCGCTTTTCCTGTCCGAGCGCGGGCAGCCCGCGCCGGGGTCCGCGGTCTTCGCCGGGATCGAGGGCACGCGCCCGCTGCTGGTGGAGTTGCAGGCCCTCGTGGCCCCCACGCCCCACGCCCAGCCCCGGCGCACCGTGGTGGGCTGGGATGCGGGCCGCCTCGCCATGATCCTCGCCGTGCTCGAGGCACGCTGCGGCATTCCGTTCACCGGCCTCGACGTCTATCTCAACGTGGCCGGCGGCATGAAGATCGGCGAACCCGCCGCCGACCTCGCGGTCGCCGCGGCGCTTCTGTCGGCGCGGGAGGACGCGGCGCTGCCCGCCGACACGGTCGTTTTCGGCGAAATCAGCCTCTCCGGCGCGCTGCGCCCGGTGGGACAGACCGAAAACAGGTTGAAAGAGGCGCAGAAACTTGGTTTCACCGCGGCCATCGCGCCCGCGGGCGGCGCGCCCGCTGCGGCGGGCGGGCTGAAGCTCACGCAGATGGAGGGCCTCGCGGCCTTCGTGGGCGAGGTGTTCGGCGCCGGGTGAGGCGCGGCAGGAGCAGGACGGGCAGCGACATGGAAGGCTTCACGATCATCGACGGGGCGGTGGCGATCGTCATCGTGCTTTCTGCGCTTCTGGCCTATGCGCGCGGCTTCGTCCGCGAGACGCTGGCCATCGCGGGATGGGTCGCCGCGGCGTTCGTCGCCTTCATCTTCGCGCCGCAGGCGCAGCCGCTGGTCAAGGAGGTTCCGGTCCTCGGCTCCATGATCGCCGACAGCTGCGAGCTTTCGGTCATCGCGGCCTTCGCGGCCGTCTTCGCCGTGGTGCTCGTGATCGTGTCGCTTTTCACGCCGGTCTTCTCGTCGCTGGTGCAGCGTTCCGCGCTCGGCGGGCTGGATCAGGGGCTGGGCTTCCTGTTCGGGGTGGTGCGCGGCATCCTGCTCGTGGCCATCGCCTATTTCGTCTACGAGACGGTGGCCGCCGCGCAGGACATCGCGATGATCGACGACAGCCGCTCCGCGCGGGTCTTCGCGCAGATGACCGACGCCATCGAGCAGCGCAATCCGGAACAGGCGCTGGGCTGGGTCACCCGCCAGTACGAGCAACTTGTCGGGATCTGCGACGCCCCGGCCTGAGGCCACGCCGCGAGCGACGGGGCGAGAGCCCGGCCCGCCCTGACATGGCGAACCGCGGTCCTGCCGGGGAAACGGGCCGAACCCGCGCACCCGGCCCCTTTGCATCCGGTCGAACATGATCGTTTCGTGACACGCGCGTCACGATGCCTTAAGCAGACGCCAGAGCGTGCCCGGATTCGGAGCCTCCCTTCCTTGCCCCATCCCAGCGACAGATCAGACGCAACCCTGCCCCGACACCCGTTCGACGACGACAAGCTGCGCGAGGAGTGCGGCGTCTTCGGCGTTCTCGGCGTGACGGACGCGGCGAATTTCGTGGCCCTCGGCCTGCACGCGCTTCAGCACCGCGGGCAGGAGGCGGGCGGCATCGTCTCCCACGACCCGGAGACCGGGTTCAACTCGGCCCGCCGCTTCGGCTACGTCCGCGACAACTTCACCTCTGCGAGCCTGATGGAAACGCTGCCCGGCAGCCTTGCGATCGGGCATGTGCGCTACTCCACCACGGGCTCCAAGGGCCAGACCGCGATGCGGGACGTGCAGCCCTTCTTCGGCGAATTCTCGATGGGCGGCGCGGCGATCGCCCATAACGGCAACATCACGAACGCGATGGCGCTGCGGCGCGAGCTGATCGACCGTGGCTCGATATTCCAGTCCTCCTCGGACAGCGAATGCATCATCCACCTGATGGCGCGGTCGCTTCAGCGCGATATCCCCGAGCGGATGGAGGACGCGCTGCGCCGCGTCGAGGGCGCGTTCTCGGTGGTCGCCATGACGCGCACGAAGCTCATCGGCGTGCGCGATCCGCTGGGCGTGCGCCCGCTCGTGCTGGGCCGCGTGGGCACCGAGGCAAAGCCGGGCTGGGTGCTGTCGTCGGAGACCTGCGCGCTTGACATCATCGGCGCGGAGTTCATCCGCGAGATCGCGCCGGGCGAGATGGTGGTCATCACCGATGCGGGCGTGGAAAGCCACTTCCCGTTCCGGCCGCAGCGGCCGCGCTTCTGTATCTTCGAGCATGTCTATTTCTCGCGCCCGGACTCGATCCAGGGCGGGCGCTCCGTCTACGAGACACGCCGCCAGATCGGCGTGGAACTGGCCCGCGAGGCCCCGGTGGAGGCGGATCTCGTCTGCCCGGTGCCCGACAGCGGGACGCCGGCGGCGATCGGCTACAGCCAGGAATCGGGCATCCCCTACGCGATGGGGATCGTGCGCAACCAGTACATGGGCCGCACCTTCATCGAGCCCACCGAGCAGATCCGCAACATGGGCGTGCGGCTGAAGCTCAACGTCAACCGCGCGCTCATCCGCGGCAAGCGGGTGATCCTGGTGGACGATTCGGTGGTGCGCGGCACCACCTCGCGCAAGATCAAGGAGATGATCCTGGATGCCGGCGCGAAGGAGGTCCATTTCCGTATCGCCAGCCCGCCGACGGCCTGGCCCTGCTTCTACGGGGTAGACACCCCGCAGCGCGAGAAGCTCCTCGCCGCGACGATGTCGGAGGAGGAGATGCGGGAACATCTGCAGGTGGATTCGCTGCGCTTCATCTCCCTCGACGGCCTCTATCGCGCGGTGGGCGAGGCGAACGGCCGCGATCCCGCGCAGCCGCAATACTGCGACGCCTGCTTCTCCGGCGACTACCCGGTCGAGCCGTCGGACATGGTCGAGCAGGGCTTCCGCCTCAAGGCGGCCGAATAGCGCGACGCGCCTGCTGCGTGACATGCAAAGGGCCGCCCGAGGGCGGCCCTTCGCGTCGCGTATGCGGCCGCCTCAGCGGCGCAGGCGGGACAGGGCGGCCCAGCCGCCCGCGATCGAAAGCGCGGCGATCGCCGATTTCACCAGGTCGCCCGGCACGAAGGGCAGCATCCCCGCCGAAAGCGCGGTGGACAGCTCCAGTCCGATCCCGAAATGCAGCCACGCCACGCCCGGCAGGTAGATGGCCATCGCCGGAACCACGGCCGCCGCGAATAGCCGGAGAAGGCCGCGGTCGAGCCCGAGTTCCACCAGCCGGCCGGTGAGCCACGCCATAGCGACGAAGCCCCAGAGATAGCCTGCGGTGGGGCCGACGAGGTGATGGGCGCCCGCGTCCCCGCCCGAGAAGATCGGCAGCCCGGCCGCGCCCTGCGCGAGGTAGGCAAGCACCGCGAGCGCGCCCATCCGCGCGCCAAAGGTGAGGCCGATCAGCGTGACGCCCAGCGTCTGAAGCGACATCGGCACCGGGAACATCGGCACCTCGACCTGGCTGATCAGCCCGAGGAAGACCGAACCGGCCAGCACGAGCAGACCCTGCGAGGTCAGGGAGCGGGGGGCGAGAGCGGCTTGGGTCAGGGTCACGGCGAAGTCCTTTCCAATTCCTTGTCCGCGGCAAATTCGACGATTTCGCGCCGGAAGGGAAGCCCCGATCTGCACGGGGCTTGCGCATGGCCGCGAAGGGTGGAAAGAGCGCGCACATGACGGAGACGGACCCATCCTCCCCCCCTGTCGCGCTCGTCACCGGCGCCTCGCGCGGGTTGGGCGCCGCGCTGGCCGAGGCGCTTGCCCCCCGGTTCCATGTCGTGGCGGTCGCGCGGACCGTGGGCGCGCTCGAGGAACTCGACGACCGCGTCAAGGCGCGCGGCGGCGCGGCCACGCTGGCGCCGATGGACATCACGATCCCCGACGCGATGGCCCAGCTCTGCCGGTCTATCCACGACCGCTGGGGCGGGCTCGCGCTCTGGGCGCATACGGCGATCCACGCGCCACCACTGTCGCCCGCGCCCTCGATCGACGAACGGGACATGGCCAAGGCGCTCGACGTCAACGTGACCGCCACGGCGCGTCTGATTGCGTATCTGGCGCCGCTTCTGGGCCAGACGGGACAGGCGCTCTTCTTCGACGATCCGCGCGGGGGCGCGAAGTTCTTTGGCGCCTACGGCGCGACCAAGGCCGCGCAGATCGCGCTGGCGCGGTCCTGGGCGGCGGAAAGCGCGCGCACCGGCCCGCGGGTGCACGTGCTGGAACCGCGCCCCATGGCCACGGCGACACGCGCGCGATTTCATCCCGGCGAGCCGCGCGAAGACCTCGCTCCGCGCGAGGAAGAGGCGCGGCGCCTTCTCGCGGGGATCGTCTGAGACGGCCACCGCTTGCCCACCTTTTTCGCCTCCACTATGGAGAGTGAAACGGGCGGGCGGGGCAGCCGATGCGTATTCTCGTGACAAATGACGACGGTATCAACGCGCCGGGGCTGAAGGTGCTTCAGGCCATCGCGGGCGAGCTTGCGGGCGACGACGGCGAGGTCTGGACGGTCGCGCCCGCGTTCGAGCAGTCGGGCGTCGCGCACAAGATCAGCTATACCCATCCCATGATGATCGCGCGGCTCGGCCCGCGCACCTATGCCGCCGAAGGCAGCCCGGCCGACTGCGTGCTCGCGGGGCTTTACGACGTGCTGGAGGGCGAGCGGCCCGACCTCGTGCTCTCCGGCGTCAATCGCGGCAACAATTCTGCCGAGAACGCTCTTTATTCCGGCACGCTCGGCGGCGCGCTCGAGGGCGCGTTGCACGGGCTGCCCGCGATCGCGCTGTCGCAATACATGGGGCCGGCCAACAACACGCTCGGCAACCCGTTCGAGGCGGCCGCGCGCCACGGCGCGCAGACGGTGCGGCGGATTCTCGCCGCCACGCCCGAGGAAAGCTCCGACTACCGGCTTTTCTACAACGTGAACTTCCCGCCGGTGCCGGCGGCGGAGGTGAAGGGCCTGCGCGTCGCGCCGCTGGGATTCCGGCAGGGCACGGGATTTTCCACCGAACCCCACCATTCGCCGGCGGGACGGCGGTTCCTGTGGATCAAGGGCGGCGACCAGCGCGCCGAAAGCGCCCCGGGCAGCGACGCGGCGGTCAACCTCGAGGGCTACGTCTCGGTCACGCCCATGCGCGCGGATCTCACGGCGCATGACGTGCTCGACGCGGTGGCCCGCGCCTTATGACAGACACCGCCGAACGCAAGATGCAGTTCCTTTTCGCCTTGCGTTCCAAGGGGGTGACGGACAAGCGCGTGCTTTCGGCAATGGAGCGGATCGACCGGGGCGCCTTCGTACGCCACTACTTCCTCGACCGCGCCTACGAGGACACGCCCCTGCCCATCGCCTGCGGACAGACGATCAGCCAGCCTTCGGTCGTCGGGCTGATGACGCAGGCGCTCAAGGTGCAGCCGCGCGACACGGTGCTCGAGGTGGGGACCGGCTCCGGCTACCAGGCGGCGATCCTGAGCCAGCTCGCCCGCCGGGTCTACACCGTGGACCGGCACGCCCGGCTGGTGCGCGAGGCGCAGGCGCTCTTTTCGGAGCTCGACATGGCCAACATCACGGTCTTCGCCGCCGATGGCAGCCACGGCCTGCCCGACCAGGCGCCCTTCGACCGTATCCTCGTGACCGCCGCCGCGGAGGACCCTCCAGGCCCGCTCTTGGCGCAATTGAAGATCGGCGGTA
Source organism: Rhodosalinus sp. 5P4 (assembly GCF_041365695.1). Lineage (NCBI taxonomy): Bacteria > Pseudomonadati > Pseudomonadota > Alphaproteobacteria > Rhodobacterales > Paracoccaceae > Rhodosalinus > Rhodosalinus sp. 5P4. The sequence continues at coordinate 319,902 of NZ_JBGFSJ010000002.1, read as the reverse complement.
TCATGGTGCTGCCCGTCGGCCAGTCGGACGCCGTGCAGCACCTGATCCGCGTCATGCGGACGGAAAACGGGTTCGACTACGACGAGTTGCGACCTGTGCGGTTCGTTCCCCTGGTGGAGGGGCTCGGCCGTGACGGGTGAGCATCGGGCCGGCCCCGCGCGGGGCCGCGCAAACCGGACCGACGCCCCGGCCACAAGGGGCGCGAGATTGAGGACATCGAGATGACCCGCCCCGACATGCCCAGCCTTCTGCGCGCCCTTCTCGCCGGCACGGCGCTCGCCGCGCTCGCCGCCTGCGACGAGACGATGGACCTCGACCTCGACCTTCGCGGCGGCAGCTTCGACACCTCCGACGCCGTCCGCAACGGCACGGCCCAAAGACCCGCGCCCGATCAGCGGGGTATCATCTCCTACCCGAACTACCAGGTCGCGGTGGCGCGGCGCGGCGACACTGTGGCCGACGTGGCCGCGCGGGCCGGCCTGGGCGCGACCGAGCTGGCCCGCTACAACGGCGTGACGCCGCAGACACGGCTGCGCGCGGGCGAGGTGATGGCCCTGCCCGGCCGCGTGGCCGCGACCGGCCCGCAGGACGGTCCGATCATCCGCTCCGGCCAGGTGGACGTGGCAAGCGTCGCGGGCGAGGCGATCGACAGCGCGGGTCCGAACACGGTGCGGACCACGACCCTCGCCCCCGCGGCCGGCCCGGAACCGGTCCGCCACCGGGTCGAGCGCGGCGAAACCGCCTACACCATCGCCCGGCTCTACGGCGTCTCGGTGCGCGCGCTTGCGGAATGGAACGGGCTCGGCCCCGACTTCGCCGTTCGGGAAGGCCAGTTTCTGCTGATCCCGGTGGCGCGCGAGGCCGCGCAGGGGACCTCGCGCACCGATGCGGCGACCCCGCCGCCCGGCAGCGGCTCGCCCACGCCGACGCCGCCCAGCGCGACCCGCCCGCTGCCCGAGGAAGACGCCGCGCCGGCCGCCCGCCCTCAGACCGCGGCGCAACGGGAGCCGGTGCAGGATCTCGGGCGGGAAACGCAATCCACTGACACGGCGCGCATGGTGTTCCCCGTGGACGGCCCGATCATCCGCGAATACGCGCGCGGGCGGAACAACGGGATCGCCATCGGCGCGGCCCCCGGCACGCCGGTGCGCGCGGCCGCCGCGGGCGAGGTGGCGGCCGTCACGTCGAACACTGACGAGGTGTCCATCGTGGTGGTCAAGCACCCCGACAACCTGCTCACCGTCTACGTCAACCTTGACGACATCAGCGTGACGAAGGGCGCCCGGGTAAGCCGCGGCCAGACCATCGCGCGCGTCGCGGGCGGCGATCCGTCCTTCCTGCATTTCGAGGTGACCCGCGGGACCGAACGCGTGGACCCGATGCCCTACCTGACGCCGTGACGGCGGTGCTCCGCCCGATTTATCAGGAAGTTGAGCGCCACCGCGGTGAGCAGCGCCGCGGGAAGCCCGAAGACGGCCCACAGGATCGCGAGCAGCAGAAGCAGATTGACGAAAAAGAGGACCAGGCAGGTGCCCGTGTAGTCCTCCACCCGGCCGACAGGCTTTCCTCGCATCGCGTTTCTCCGCACTCTCCCGGATCCGACCATAGCATAGCGCGCAAGCGTCAAGAGTCCGTAACCTGTTGGACGCAAGGCGGCTGGCCGGGTTTCGCCGAGGGCGCGTGCGCCTATATTCGGTGCATAGGATTCGAGGAGATGCCGCGATGACCGATGCATCCAGACGCCGCGTGCTTCGCGTCTCGGGCCCGGGGGCACGCGACTTCCTGCAAGGGCTCGTGACGAACGACGTGGAAAAGCTCGACGCGGGGGCGGTCTATGCCGCCATGCTCACGCCGCAAGGCAAGTACATCGCCGACTTCTTTCTGGTGGCGGAAGGCGATGCGGTTCTGGTCGACGTCGCGGACTTCCAGGCCGACGATCTCGTGAAGCGCCTGAGGCTTTACAAGCTGCGCGCCCCGGTCGAGATTGAGGCGACGGAACTTCGGATCCGGCGCGGCACGGGCGACCCGGCGCCAGACGGCGCGGTCGCGGACCCGCGTCATCCCGCGCTCGGCTGGCGGCTCTACGGCGCGGAGGAGGGCGACGACGGCACCGACTGGGATGCGATCCGGGTCGCGCATTGCATCCCGGAAGCAGGCAGCGAACTAACGCCGGACAGCTTCATTCTCGAGGCCGGATTCGAGCGCCTGAACGGCGTGGATTTCCGCAAGGGGTGCTATGTCGGGCAGGAGGTCACGGCGCGCATGCACCACAAGACCGAGCTTCGAAAGGGGCTGGCGACTGTCGAGCTGGAAGGTCCGGCCGAGCCTGGCGCCCGGATCGAAAGCGACGGCAAGGCCGCGGGCACGATCCACACGCGCGCGGGCGACCGGGCCATCGCCTATCTGCGCATCGACCGCGTCGGCCCCGAGATGTCCGCAGGTCAGGCACGAGTGCGCCTCGCAAGCGAGGCGGCGCGCCCGGCCTAGAGACTCTTGAGGAAGATCGGCGTCGCCTTGTCGGGCCGCGCTGTCACGCGCGCTCGGAGTATTCCATCGTCTCGGTGTTCACGACGATCTTCTCGTCCGGGCCCACGAAGGGAGGCACGCTGATGCGCACGCCATTGTCGAGCAGCGCCGGCTTGAAGGAGTTCGCCGCGGTCTGACCCTTCACCACCGGCTCCGTTTCGGCGACGGTGCAGGTCACCTTCTGCGGCAGCGTCGCGTTCAGCGCCTCGTTCTCGTAATACTCGATCTGGATCGTCATGCCGTCCTGAAGAAACGGCCGCCGGTCGCCGAGGATCTCGGCGGGCAGCTCGATCTGCTCGAAGCTGTCGGTGTCCATGAACACCAGCATCCCGTCCGTTTCGTAGAGGAACTGCTGGTCGCGCTGCTCCAGCCGCACGCGCTCGACCTTGTCGGCGGAGCGGAAGCGTTCGTTGAGCTTCGAGCCGTTGCGCAGGTTGCGCATCTCGACCTGGGCGAAGGCACCGCCCTTGCCGGGCTTCACATGATCGACCTTGACCGCGACCCACAGGCCGCCGTTGTGTTCCAGGACGTTGCCGGGGCGGATCTCGTTGCCGTTGATCTTGGGCATTCGAAGCGGCCTTCACGCAGACTTGCAGAAACGACGCCGGCACCTATATCTCGCGCATCGCGCAGTGGCAACCCGGCTCATTTCGTGTGAACCTGGTCATGACTTATGCACCAAACGCATGATAGACATGCATCTCAGCGGTATCCGAATCGCGTGAATTCCGCCATAAGGGCCCTCACGCCCGAAAATGCAAGAGCAAGAACAAGGACAACGAGATGAAGGATTTCGTTGACGGAACGGCGTTCAACGAGGAGCAGGGCAATCGCGCCCGCAAGCTGTTCGCCGCCGTCGTACTCGCCGCTTTGGATGATGCCATCGCGGACGACAAGAAATATGGAAACGGCCCCGAGCAGATCGCCCGGTGGGCGCGCTCGCGCGACGGTCGCGAAGTGCTGAGCTGTGCCGGCATCGACCCGAATGAACGTGTCGTGAATGGCCTTATGGATTTCGTGGCGCGGGGCGTGCGCACCTCCGTCGCGCTGTCGCGCGAGGAAAGCGAGCGGCGCCACGCGGCCGAGCAGGCGGAGGCCGCCTGACCTCGGCTGCCGCGGGCCAGACTGTCCGAACCGGAAAGCGCGCCCCCTTATCGGGGCGCGCTTTTCCGTTGTGGCCTTGCGAGGGTCAGTCGAGGTCCTGCGCGGTAAGCGCCCTGTGGATTTCGCGGCGCACGAGCTTGCGGACGTTGCGGGTGATGCGCTCACCCAGTGCGCCCTGCAATTCCTCGCGCACGATCTGCGCGACCAGGTCGCGCAACGCGTCCTCGTCGATAGGGCCAAGGCCGTCCGACGCGAAATCATAGCTTTCGGGGGCACGCTCTTCGTCCTCCCCGGCCCGGGGTTGGGCGCCGGTCGCTGTCTCGCGCGCGTCGTCCCGCGTCTCGCCGGCAGGCGCGGCGGCGGGCATTCCGACGACCGGCGTGACCATGTGCCAGGCGCTCTCCCGGGCGTCGCTGTCGGCTTCGGCCGCCTCCGGCGCGGGCTCCGCAACGCCGGGCGACGGTTCCACGGCCATCCTGCCGTCATGCGCCGCCGCATCGGCCCGCTCGCGCGCGGGCGCGATCGATGCGACCGGCGAAACGACCGTCCAGCCGGGGTCCGAGGCCGAGTGCCCCGACGGGCCGGCGTCGTCGGCGGCCGCGGCCGCCGGCACGGGCCCGGCCGGGCCGTCTTCCCCGGATCGCGCGGAAGATCCTGCCCCGCCTTGCGACGCCGCCTCGCTGTCGTCCCGGCCCCCGGGGCCGCGGCTCAGCAATGCCTCGAGCTCGGCGATCTTCTGCTCCAGCGTGGCGGTGCGCAGCGCGTCTGCCGGCACGGTCTCGCTTCGGCCTTTCGGCGTCTCCTCCCGGGCGGCCGTCTCGCTGTCCTGCCATGCCTCGGCCTCGTCCACGCCACCGGCATCCCGGGCCGGGTCGGCGGGACGTTCCGCGGACGGTTCCAACCTCGGTCGGCCCGCGTCGTCCGCGGCGTCTCCGGCCGGGTCGCGCGCCCCCGCCGGCGCCATCGCGGACGTGGGCGTGGGCGTGGGCGTGGGCGTGGGCGTGGGCGTGGGCGTGTTGAAAATGATCTCGTCCACGCGGTCGCTCCAGCCCCGCATCACGGTCCAGCCATCGTCCTGCGCCGCCTCGACCTCGCCTGACCGGGGTGCGGCCCCCTCGTCGAAGCTTTCGCCGCCCGCATCGGGGGCGTCGCCCGCGGCGGGCGCGGCGTCGGATGGCGTCGCGTGATCCCGCGGCCCGTCCTCGGCGTCGGGCTCCGGCATGTCCTGCGCCGCGTCCCCGTTCCCCGGCAAGGCGTCCTCGGCCCGTGCGGCCGGTTCGCTGCGCGTGTCCTCGGGCGGCATGCTGGGCCCCGGCGCATCATCGGCCCCTGTGACGGCGCTGGAGGCCTGCCCCGGCTCGTCCGGCGCGTCCTCAGGCGACGACTCGTCGATGCGCAAGGCCGGGGTCAGCACCAGCCTGCCCCCGCCGGCAGGCGGCCGGCGCCGTTCTGCGCGGCCGTCCTCGGACACGAGCCGACGGATGGAGGCGAGCACGTCGTCGATATCGGGCTGGGAAACCGGGTCTGACATTCGGGATGGGTTACCGATCTGCTCTTTGGTGAAAGATTATCCGCCGTGGCGGACCCGCACAACGCCTCGCGCGTGGCCTACTCCTTGCCGATGGCCCTGAGAACGCGGTCAAGCTCCCGGCCCTGGCGCGAGACGGCCGCCGGCGCGTCCTTCACAAGGTTGTAGTACTGCGCGGGATCGTAACGTTTTACCGGCAGGTTCAGATCCTCCGCCGTCAGGACGCCGATCGCCGCCAGAAGCTGGTAGGCGGCGGTGTAGAGCTGCGCGTTGGCGGCGATGATGTTGGCCCGCGCGTCCAGCAGATCCTGTTCGGCGTCCAGCACGTCGAGCGTCGTCCGGGCGCCGAGCGTGGCCTCCTCGCGCACGCCCTCGAAGGCGAGCTGGGCGGCGCGGACCTCGCGCTGGCTTGCCTCCAGCGCCGCGCGGCGAGACTGGACGCGCGCGAACGCGGTCGCCGCGGTCTGGGCCAGCTGGTCGGAGACCTGAAGCAGAACGGCGCGAGACTCGTCCCGGCGCGCCATGGCCGCCCGGATCTGCGACGTCAGCCGGCCGCCCTGGTAGATCGGCCCCTGGGCGCCGATCGAGACCGACCCGGTGCGGCCATAGGCCTCGCTGTCGACGGTTTCCCGCGCCTGAAGGCCGGCGGTCAGCGAAATGTCGGGATAAAGGCCCGCATCCGCCAGCGCGACGCCAAGCTCGGCCACCGTCACGTTGCGCTGCGCCCGCTTGATGTCGGGGTGGTTGCGCACGGCAAGCCCGCGCGCCTCCTCCAGGCTGGCGGGAAGCCGCGGAAGCGAGTTGGGCGGCGACAGCGCGCCCGGCGGGCGGCGCACGGCGGCGCGGAATTCCTCGATCGCCTCGGTGCGGTTGCCCTCTGCCACGGCGAGGTTCGCCCGCGCCCGGGCCAGACGCGCCTCGGCGAGCGAGACATCGGTCCGCGTGACCTCGCCCACCTCGAACCGATCCTGCGCCGCGCGCAGTTCGCGCGAGATCAGGCGCACGTTGTTCTCGCGAAGCGCGACGGTCTCGTTCGCCTCGCGCAGGCCGAAATACGCCTGAACGGCGCGCAGGAGCACGTCCTGTTCCACCCCCAGAAGCGACTGGCGCGTGGCCAGCACCGTCTCTTTCGCGATGTCGACCCGGAGACGGGATTCGCCGAAATCGTACAGCAGGAGCTGAAGGTTGACGCCAAGATCGACCTGCGAGTCGGAGATGCCTGACTCCGAGAACACGCCGCCGATTTCCGATCCCTGCGTGCCGAAGTTGCGACGGAAGTTGGCCTCCCAGTTGATTACCGGGCGCAACGCCGCGATCGCCGAGGCCACATCCTCGTCCGCGGCGCGCAGAAGCGCGCGGTTCTGGTCGAGCAACCCGCTGTTCTCGTAGGCGCTGGTCAGCGTCGATCCAAGCGTTTCGGCCGCCCCCATGCGGGGCACGATCGCCATGGCCAGCGCCAGCGCGCCGACCGCAGCGCTATGGCGCGCTGTCCTCCACCATCTCTTCATGCCTGCCGTTCCTCATGCTTTTATTGTCTGCGCTCGAGTTCGAATGTCGCGTCAAAGAGTAAAGGCGGCGTGACGCTCGAACCCCGGGATCACGGGGGCGCCCGCGTTGAAGCCGAAGCGCCAGCTCATGGCCCCGTCGAGCCTGTAGCCGATGCGCACCATGCCAAGCGCGCCTTCCTGGAAAAGGCAGGCGATCCGGCCGCCGTCCTTCAGCTGGTCGGTGATCGCGTCGGGCAGCGTCTCGACCGCGCCCTCGACCACGATGACGTCGTAGGGGCCGTGTTCCGGCGCGCCTTCGGTGAGCGGTCCGTGATGCACGGCGACGTTGTCGGCGTTCTGGTCCGACAGCAGCGCCTGCGCGTCCTTAGCGCGCGCCGCGTCATCCTCCACGGCGACCACGGCCTCGGCCAGCCGCGCCATGACCGCCGCCGCGTAGCCAAGACCCGCGCCGATGTCGAGGACCAGCTCATCGGGTTGAATATCAAGCAAATCCAGCATCTTGGCGAGCGTCCGCGGCTCCAGTACGACGCGCCCGTCACCCAGATCCACGTTCTCGCTGACATAGGCCACCTCGCGCTTCTCACGCGGCACGAAAACCTCGCGCGGGACCTCCTGCATCGCGGCGATGATCGGGAACTTGGTCACGTCCGCGACTCTGATCTGCGTGTCCACCATGTTCGTGCGGCGGGTGGCGAAATCGGTCATTCTGCGCCCTTGGCCTGGGGATCGTCCCAGTCTCTTGCCAGAATCACCGGGGCCGGGCAACGGCCGCCGCAACTATTCCGCGCCAGCTGCGCTCTTGCGGCCGCAGGTGCGATGGGCTATCCGTGCAGCGCCACGGCGGCGAGTTGGCGGAGTGGTGACGCAGCGGATTGCAAATCCGTGTACACCGGTTCGATTCCGGTACTCGCCTCCAAGTTCCCCCCGGGACCTAGCCCCCATTTCAGATCTCTCCCGCGGCCGCGTCGAGGGTCCGGGCAGCCGTGTCGATATCGGGGCCGAGCGGCCGGTCCGCGCCAAGCGGCGGGATGCGGTCGCGCAGCGCCGCGTGCAGCCGGGCCACGGGCGCGCCGAGGCCGCCGCTGCGCAGGTCGATGGCCTGCGCGGCGACGAGCGCCTCCGCCCCGGCAAGAAGCCGGAACGCGCGCATCTGGTCGCAGAGCTTGCGCGCCGCGAGCGGGGTGAGACAGGCCATGTCCTCCACGCCCTCCGAAACCGGCGCGGGATCGAGGATCGCGGGCTGCGCATGGCGGCGGATCTCTGCGAGGAGCGCCGCGGCCGTTTTCTGAAGCGGCACCATCCCCGCCGCGGCCCCGCCCTCGGGCGAGAGATCCCGCGGCAGGCCCGAGAGGGCGGGCGACATCATCCGCTGCATGCGCTGCACCGCCCCCTGCCCCGCCATGGCCATCGCGAGCGACACGCCCTCCAGCGCGAGCGCGAGCGCCGGGGCGTGGAAATTGGGCGTGGAGGCCATCGACCCGTCGGAAAGCGCAACGGGGCTGTCGGGGGTGCCGTTGGCCTCGTCCTCCCAGACAGCGACGGCGCGGGCGAGCGCGTCTTCGGCCGCGCCGGTCACCGGCGCCGCCTGGCGGAAGCTCAGCGCCTCCTGGATGCGGCGGGGCGCGTGGGCGGTGCCTACGAGCCGCTCACGCAGCCAGGTCGCCGCCTCGGCCTGGCCCGGCGCGGGACGCAGCGCGTTCACCTCCGGGGCGAGGATGGCGCGGTTGGCGTCATAGCCCGCGTAAGACAGCAGAAGCGCGGCCTTCGCCGCGTCGAGCGCCGTGCGCGCCCGCCCGAGGGCATCGGCGGCAAGCGCGACCGAAAGCCCCGCATGGCTTGCGAGCGCGAGCCCGTCCCTGGGCCCTAGCGGTGGGGCGGCGATGCCGGCCTCGGCGAAGGCGCGCGCCGCGGGCAGGATCTCGCCTGCGCGCCAGACCTCCCCCTCGCCTAGCGCGCCCAGCGCCCAGACCGCGAGCTGCGTGAGGTCCGCCGCGCCGATCGAGCCGAACTCGGGCACGACAGGCGAAAGCCCGGCCTCGAGAAGCGCGCAAAGATGATCCGCCATCGGCAGCGACAGCGCCGCCGGCCCGTTCGCCGCCGAGACGAGCCGCGCGATCGCCACGGCCCGGCCCGTCGCCTCGGGCAGGGGCGCGCCCGCGGCCACGGCGCGGCCCAGGACGAAGCGGCGCTGGAAGGCAGGGATGTCCTCGGCCGGGATGCGCTCGGCGAGCTTGGCGCCGAGGCCGGTGTTCATGCCGTAGACGGGATCGGGGCCGGCCGCGCGGGCCTCCACGATGGCGAGCGCGGCCGACATCCTTTCCCGCGCCGCCGGGGACAGCCGGACGGGCCCGCCGCCCGCGACCAGGCCCGCGAAGGCGGCGAGCGTGACGCGCCCCTCTCCGATCGGCGCCGCCGTCATGCGAAGCGCAGCCGCTGGCCCACACCCATGGCGCGCGCCTTTTCCAGCATGGCGTGGCCCAGCGCGATGTCGGAGAGCGAGAGGCCCCGATGCCAGAAGAGGATCGTCTCGTCCGGCCTCTCCCGCCCGGGCTTCCGCCCGGCGACGATCTCGCCCAGTTCGGCGTGGAGGGTCTCCGCCGTGAGCTTGCCCTGGTCCACATGATCGCGGAGCGCGCCGAAGATGCCGTGGGCCTGCCCCCAGTCGTCCATCACCACCTTGTCCATGATGTCGGTGAGCGTGATCTCCACCGCCGACATGGTGCCGTAAGGCACGACGAGCGCGCCCTTTTTCACCCATTCGGTACGGAAAAGCGGCGTGGGCTCGGAGAGCCGGGAGGCCTCCACCATGATGTCGGCGCCCTCGAGGCAGCTCCGCCAGTCCTCGGTGACGGTGATCTTCCGCCCGAGATCGGCCTCGAGCCGCGCCGCGAAGGCCTCGCGGCTTTCGGGGCGGCGGGAGTGGACGCGCACCTCTTCGAAATCGAAGAGATGGCAGAGAAGCCGGACGTTCCAGTAGGCGGTGCCCCGCGCGCCGACATGGCCGAGCACCCTGGGCTTCTCGGGCCCGAGATACTTCGCGCCGAGCGCGGTGACGGCCCCCGTGCGCATCTCGGTGATCCCGGTCGCGTCCACCAGCGCCTTGGGCGCGCCCATCCGCGGGTCGTAGAGGGTGAGAAGGCCGTATTCGCTGGGCCGGCCCGCCTTGTAGTTGTCGACGAAATCGCCCACCACCTTGACGCCCGCGCTGTCCACCTGCCCGCCGATCCAGCCGCGCAGAACGTTGAAATGCCCCTCGGCGCCCGCGCGCGTCCGGATATGGGTGCGGGGCTCGATCTCGGTGGCGCCCTCGCCCTGCATCCGCAGCCCCATCTCCACCGCCGCGAGGATCTCCTCGTCGGCGAGGCCGAGCGCCTCGACGTCGAAGCGGTTGAGATAGTCCATGTAGACGGGCGGGGTCATCGATCCTCTCCTTTCAGCATGTCGCGGGTCGCGGGACAGGCCTCGCCCGCATGGAAGGTCTCGAGCAGGGCGCGGAACGGCGCGGGATCCTCCGACGCCATGGCGAAGAGCGTGGCCGAGGAGCGGAGCTTGAGCGCGTCCACCGCGCCCAGCACCTCTTCCGGCGCGCGGCCGGCGTTGGCCTGCATCGCCGCGGCGGCCTCCGGAAGCCGCGGGCCGAGCACGGGATCGGCGAGATAGGCGCGCGCCTCCTTAAGGCCGGCGATGCCGAAGCGGCGGGCGGTCTCCGACCGGCCGAGGCCGGGAAGCTGGGGGAAGACGAACCACATCCAGTGCGTCGCCTTGCGGCCCGCACGAAGCTCTTCCACCGGCGCGGGCCAGATCCGGTCCTGCGCCTCGCGGAACCGCGCGAGGCTCATTTCAGGATGCCGGGCAGGTCGAGGCCGTGCTCCCGCGCGCAGTCCAGCGCCTCCTCGTAGCCCGCGTCGGCGTGGCGCATCACGCCCGTCGCGGGATCGTTCCAGAGCACGCGGCCGATCCGGCGCGCCGCTTCCTCCGTGCCGTCGCAGCAGATCACCATGCCCGAATGCTGGGAAAAGCCCATGCCCACGCCGCCGCCGTGATGGAGGCTGACCCAGGTGGCGCCGCTCGCCGTGTTGAGAAGCGCGTTGAGAAGCGGCCAGTCCGACACGGCGTCCGAGCCGTCCCGCATCGCCTCGGTCTCGCGATTGGGGCTCGCCACCGACCCGCTGTCGAGATGATCGCGCCCGATCACGACGGGCGCCTTCAGCTCGCCGCGCGCGACCATCTCGTTGAAGGCGAGGCCGAGCTTGTGGCGCTGGCCGAGGCCCACCCAGCAGATCCGCGCGGGCAGGCCCTGGAAGGAGATGCGCTCCCGCGCCATGTCGAGCCAGTTGTGCAGGTGCGGGTCGTCGATCAGCTCCTTCACCTTGGCGTCGGTGCGGTAGATGTCCTCCGGATCGCCCGAGAGCGCGCACCAGCGGAACGGCCCCACGCCCCGGCAGAAGAGCGGGCGGATATAGGCCGGCACGAAGCCCGGGAAGGCGAAGGCGTTTTCCAGCCCCTCCTCCTGCGCGACCTGGCGGATGTTGTTGCCGTAATCCAGCGTCGGCACGCCGCGGTTCCAGAACGCCACCATCGACGCGACATGGTTGCGCATGGAGGCGCGCGCCGCGGCCTCCACCGCGGCGGGATCGGTTTCCTGTTTCGCGCGCCATTCCGCCACGCTCCATCCCTGGGGCAGGTATCCGTGCAACGGGTCGTGCGCCGAGGTCTGGTCGGTCACGATGTCGGGGCGCACGTCCCGCCGGGCGAGCTCGGTGAAGACGTCGGCCGCATTGCCGATGAGCGCGACGGACTTCGCCTTCCCGGCCGCGGTCCAGCGCGCGATCATCGCGAGCGCCTCGTCGAGGTCATGCGCCTTTTCGTCGACATAGCGGGTGCGCAGCCGGAAATCGGCGCGCGTCTCGTCGCATTCCACGGCAAGGCAGCAGGCCCCGGCCATCACGGCAGCGAGCGGCTGCGCGCCGCCCATGCCCCCGAGCCCGCCGGTGAGGATCCAGCGGCCCTTCAGATCGCCGCCGTAATGCTGGCGCCCGGCCTCGGCGAAGGTCTCGTAGGTGCCCTGCACGATGCCCTGCGTGCCGATGTAGATCCAGGAGCCCGCGGTCATCTGGCCGTACATGGCGAGCCCCTTGCGATCGAGCTCGTTGAAATGCGCCCATGTCGCCCAGTGGGGCACGAGGTTCGAGTTGGCGATGAGCACGCGGGGCGCGTCCGGGTGCGTCGGGAAGACGCCCACCGGCTTGCCCGACTGCACCAGCAGCGTCTCGTCCTCGGCAAGCCGCTTCAGCGTGGCCACGATCGCGTCGAAATCCTCCCATGTGCGGGCCGCGCGCCCGATGCCGCCATAGACGACGAGCTCATGCGGGTTCTCGGCCACGTCCGGGTGCAGGTTGTTCATCAGCATCCTGAGCGGCGCCTCGGTCTGCCAGCTCCTCGCGCTGATCTCGGGGCCGGTGTCGGGATAGATGTCGCGGATGTTGTGGCGGGGATCGGTCATGGTCAGTCTCCTGGTCGGGCGGCGCGCCGAAGGGTCGCAAGCGGGGCGCGGCGTGGATGCGACGTGCCGGGAAAAGGCGGCAAGGGCCGCAAACGGCGCTTCCTTCCGGAACCATCCACGGTGCCCCGCCTCATCCGAGCGCGGCTCCGAGCGCCAGCCGCTCCAGCGCCTCGAGCACGCGCGCCAGATGATCGCGCAGGCGCGCCGCGCGATCGGCCCGCCAGGTCCAGGGCGGCGCCTCCTCCATGTAGGTCGACTGCGCGAGCTCCATCTGGATCGCGTGAACCCCCGTCTCCGGGCGGCCGTGATGCCGGGTGGTCCAGCCGCCCTTGAAACGCCCGTTGACCACCGTGCTGTAGCCCGGCGCCGCGTCGCAGACCGCGCGCACGGTCTCCTCCACCACCGTCGCGCAGCTCCGCCCGTCATCGGTGCCGATGTTGAAATCCGGCAGAACGCCCGCGAAGAGGAAGGGCGCGGTCGAGCGGATGGAGTGGCAGTCGTAGAGGATCGCCACACCGTGGCGCGCCCGCACCCGCGCGATCTCGGCCGCGAGGGCCTCGTGATAGGGCGCGTGGTGGGCCGCCCGCAGACGCGCCACGTCCTCCGCGCCGGGTTCCGCGCCCTCCTGCCAGATCGGGTTCCCGTCGAAATCGGTGCGCGGGACAAGCCCGGTGGTGTTCTGCCCGGGATAGAGGCTCGCGTCGTCGGGGGCGCGGTTCACGTCGATGGCGTAGCGATGGATGGTGGTGCGCACCGTCGTCGCGCGGGGCGCGAGCCCCGCGTAAAGACGGTGCACGTGCCAGTCCGTGTCGGCGAGCGCCCGGCCCCGTTCGTTGAGCCGCGCGGCCACCGCCTCGGGCAGGTCCGTGCCGGTATGCGGCAGTCCCAGGACCAGCGGCCCGTCCCCCTGGACGACCTCGATCATCGGAAGCCCTCCAGCCCCGCGGCCGCCACCAGCGCGCCGTCGCGGACGAGCGCGGCGGCGGTCTCGATGTCGGGAGCGAGATAGCGATCCTCGACGAGCGGCGGCACGTCCTGCCGAAGCCGTGCCAGCACGCCGCGCAGCGTCTCGGAGCTGCGCAGCGGCGCGCGCGCCTCGATCCCCTGCGCGGCGCAAAGCGCCTCGACGCCGTGGATCACGGAGAGGTTCTGCACCATCCGGAAGAGCCGCCAGGCGCCATGCGCGGCCATGCTCACGTGATCCTCCTGGTTGGCGGAGGTGGGCGTCGAGTCCGTCACGCAGGGGTTGGCGAGGTGCTTGTTCTCGCTCATCAGCGCGGCGGTGGTGACCTCGGCGATCATGAACCCCGAGTTCAGGCCGGGATCGGGCGTGAGGAAGGGCGGCAGGTCGAAGGACAGCGCCGGGTCCACCATCAGCGCCACGCGGCGCTGGGAGATGCTGCCGAGCTCTGCGAGGGCAAGCGCGATCTGGTCGGCGGCGAAGCCCACGGGTTCCGCGTGGAAGTTCCCGCCCGAGACGATGCGGCCCTCCCCGACCAGCACGAGCGGGTTGTCGGTCACCGCGTTGGCCTCGATCTCGAGCGTGCGCGCGGCCGTCCGCAGCACGTCGAGCGCCGCGCCCGCCACCTGCGGCTGGCAGCGGATGCAGTAGGGATCCTGCACGCGCGGGTCGCCCTCGCGGTGGCTCTCGCGGATCTCGCTGCCCTCCATCAGGCGGCGCATGGCGCAGGCCACCTCGATCTGCCCGGCATGCCCTCGCAGCCTGTGGATCTCCGCCACCAGCGGCGCCGTGGAGCCCATGATCGCATCGGTGGAAAGCGCCGCGATCACGGCGGAGTTTTCCACTGCGCGGAACGCGTCGAAGAGCGCGGCGAGGGCGCAGGCCGTGGAAAACTGCGTGCCGTTGATGAGGGCGAGCCCCTCCTTCGGGCCGAGCGCCACCCGCGCGAGACCCGCCGCCGCCAGCGCGTCCGCGCCCGCCATCTCGCGGCCCTGGTGCCAGGCGCGGCCCTCGCCGATCATCACGGCGGTCATGTGCGCAAGCGGCGCGAGGTCGCCCGACGCGCCGACGGAGCCCTGGTGCGGCACCACCGGCGTGACGCCCCGCGCGAGCATCCCTTCCAGAAGCGCGCAGATCTCCCACCGCACGCCCGAAGCCCCACGGCCGAGCGACATGAGCTTGAGCGCCATCATCAGACGCGCCAGGGCCTCCGGCATCGGCGCGCCGACCCCGGCGCAATGCGACAGGATCAGGTTCCGCTGAAGCTGCGCGGTGTCTCCGGCCGCGATCTTCCGGCTGGCGAGCTTGCCGAAGCCGGTGTTCACGCCGTAGACCGGCGCCTCTCCAGACGCGGCCCGGGCCACGAGCTCTGCCGCCGCCTCCACCTGATCGCGCGCCGCCGGGTCGAGCCGCGGCGCCTCGCCCTCGCGCCAGAGCCGCTCCAGATCGCCCAGGGGCACGGCGCCGGGCGAAAGGATCATGTGCGCCCCCCGACGATCCGGCGGTGGAGCGGGTTGAACCCGATGCGATAGGCGAGTTCGGCCGGGCGGTCCACGTCCCAGACGCAGAGATCGGCCCGGAGGCCCGCCGCGATGCGCCCCCGATCGGCAAGGCCGAGCGCGCGGGCCGCGTGAACGGTGACGCCGCGCAGCGCCTCCTCGGGCGTCATCCGGAAGAGCGTGCACCCCATGTTGAGCGCCAGAAGCAGCGAGGTGAGCGGCGAGGAGCCGGGGTTGCAGTCCGTGGCGAGCGCCATCGGCACGCGGTGGGAGCGGAACGCGCCCACGGGCGGCAGCTGCGTCTCGCCCAGCGTGTAGAAGGCCCCCGGCAGCAGCACCGCGACCGTCCCCGCCCGCGCCATCTCGGCCGCGTCCTCCCAGTTGGCATATTCGAGGTGGTCGGCCGAAAGCGCGCCCCGCGACGCGGCGAGCCGCGCCCCGCCCATCCAGGACAGCTGCTCGGCATGGAGCTTCACCGGCAGTCCCAGCTCGGCGGCGAGATCGAAGACGCGCGCGATCTGCGCCGTGTCGAAGGCGATGCTTTCGCAGAACCCGTCCACCGCGTCGGCGAGCCCCTCCTCCGCCGCCCGGCGAAGCGCGGGCAGGCAGACCTCGTCGATGTAGCTGTCGGCGCGGCCCGCCTGCTCGGGCGGGACGGCGTGCGCACCCAGAAAGCTCGTGCGCACGGTGACGTTTCGCGCCTCGCCCAGCCGGCGGGCCGCGCGCAGCATGCGCAGCTCGGTCTCCGCGTCGAGGCCGTAGCCCGATTTCACCTCCACCGTGGTGACGCCCTCGGCGATGAGCGCGTCGAGACGGCGAAGCGCACCGGATACCAGCGCCTCCTCGTCCGCCTTGCGGGTCTCGGTGACGGTCGAGACGATGCCGCCGCCGGCACGGGCGATCTCCTCGTAGCTCGCGCCTTCGAGGCGCATCTCGAACTCCCCCGCGCGGTCGCCGCCCTGGACGAGATGCGTGTGGCAATCGATCAGGCCCGGCGTCACGAGACGCCCTTCCAGCCGCTCCGCCGGCCAGCCGTCGAAGGGCGGGGGCAACGCGTCGGCCGGCCCCGCCCAGGCGATGCGATCGCCTTCGACAGCCACCGCGGCCTTCGGCACCAGGCCGTAGGGCGCTGACGCGTTCATCGTCGCGAGGACGGCATCGGTGAGGACGTAGGCGGACATTGAACCCTCGTGAAATCGGGTTTATCGATTTTATGTCTGTACATATTAACCCCGTCAAGAGGCCCCGATGACGATCATCCACGCAGCGCAGGCGCTCCTGCCCGAGGGCTGGGCCAGCGAGATCCGCGTCGCCATCGCACCCGACGGGCGGCTCGCCGAAGCGCCGGCCGGCGCCGCGCCCGATCACCGCACGGGGCTCTTGCTGCCCGCGCCGGGCAACCTGCATTCCCATGCCTTCCAGCGCGCGATGGCCGGGCTGGCCGAGCGGCGCGGCGGCGCGGGGCAGGACAGTTTCTGGACCTGGCGGCAGCTGATGTACCGCTTTCTCGCCGCGCTCGGCCCCGACGAGGTGGAAGCCATCGCCGCGCAGGTGCAGATGGAGATGCTGGAGGCGGGTTTCGCCGCCGTGGGCGAGTTTCATTACCTGCACCATCAGCCGGGCGGCGCCCCCTACGTCCGACTCTCGGAACTTGCCGACCGGATCGTCGCCGCGGCGGCGGAAACCGGGATCGGCCTTACACTTCTGCCGGTGCTCTACAGCCAGGGCGGCTGCGACGGGCGTCCCCTGGGGGACGGGCAGCGCCGCTTCGGCAACGACACCGACCGCTTCTCCCGGCTGGTGGAGGGCGCGGCCGGGGCCATGACGACGCTCGGGCCGGATGCCGTGCTTGGCCTTGCCCCGCATTCGCTCCGCGCCGTCTCTCCGGACGCGCTGGCGCAGATCGCCGAAGTGGGGCTGGGGCCCCTGCACATGCACCTCGCCGAGCAGGAGGGCGAGGTGAGCGAGGCCATGTCGGCGCTCGGGGCGCGGCCCGTCGAGTGGCTTCTGGACAACGCGGAGGTGGATGCGCGGTGGTGCCTGATCCACTGCACCCAGATGCGCCCGCACGAAACCGCCAGGTTGGCGCGCACCGGCGCCGTCGCGGGGCTCTGTCCCGTGACGGAGGCCAATCTCGGCGACGGCATCTTCGACGGGGCTGGCTGGCGCGCCGCGGGGGGCCGTCTCGGCGTAGGCTCCGATTCCAACCTGCGGATCTCGCTCTCGGGAGAGCTTTCGGCGCTCGAATATTCCCAGCGGTTGCGGGATCGCGCCCGCGCCGTGCTGGCCGATCCCGGCCAATCCACGGGGCGCCAGCTTCTGGAGGCCGCCGCGACCGGCGCCGCGCAGGCGCTCGGGCGGGGGCGCGGCGCGATCGCGCCCGGCGAATGGGCCGACCTCGTGGCGCTCGACACCGAGGCCACCGCCCTCGTTGGACGGAACGGCGACACCGCGCTCGACACATGGATCTTCGCCGCCGGCGACGGGCTGGTGCGCGACGTCTGGTCGGCAGGCCGCCACGTGGTCCGCGACGGCGCCCACGTGGCGCGGAGCCGGATCGAGGCGCGGTTCCGCGGCGCGATGGTCCGGCTCGGGGATGCGCTATGACGACCGGGCGGCGCCCGGCATGGCGCGCGGTGCACGACGAGGCCCTGCGCCGCATCCAGACCCGGGAGTGGCTGCCCGGAGAGCTGATCCCGAGCGAGGTGGCGCTCGCGCGCGAGTTGGGCCATGCCCGCGCCACGGTGAACCGCGCGCTCCGCGCGCTGGCCGAGCAGGGGCTGCTGGAGCGGCGCCGCCGCGCCGGCACACGCGTTGCCGAGGCGCCGCAGCGCCGGGCCCTTCTGTCGGTTCCGATCGTCCGCGAGGAGGTCGAGGAACGGGGCGCGCGCTACGCCCACGCGCTGATCGCGCGCGGGGCCGCGCCCGTGCCCGAGGCCCCGCGCCTCGCGCTGGGGCTCGCCCCCGGCGCCCGCGCCGAGCGGGTTCGCGCGCTCCACCTCGCCGACGGGCGGCCCTACGCCTACGAGGATCGCTGGGTGAACCTTGCCGCCGCGCCGGGCTTCGCCGCCGCGCCGCTCGACGAGATCAGCGCGAACGAGTGGCTGGTGCGCCACGCACCGTTCGATCGCGGCACGCTCGACTACGCCGCCGAGCCCGCCAGCGCCGATGCCGCCGCTCATCTGGGCTGCGCGCCCGGAACGCCCGTGATGGTGCTGGAGCGCGCCACCCAGGGTCCGGACGCGCCAGTCACCTGGGTGCGGCTGGCCTACGCGCCAGGCTACCGGCTGCGCATGAAGATCTGAGCCGGGCGCCTCAAAACGGGTGCTCGCGCCCGTCCCAGGTCAGAAAACGTCCGGTCGTAGCGACGCTCAATTCGCCGAATCTCTCGATCAGGCCGCGGGCGGCGTCCTCGACACCGATCTCGGCCCTCGCGCCGCCCATGTCGGTGCGCACCCAGCCGGGGTGGTAGATGCCCACCGCGATCCCGAGCGGCGCGAGATCCGTGGCCAGGTTGCGCCCCAGGTTCACCGCCGCGGCCTTCGAGGCGCGGTAGATGTAGCTGCCGCCCGGCGCGCGCGTGGAACTGCCCATCTGGCTGGAGATCACGGCGATCCGCGGCGCGTCAGAGATCTGGAGATTGGGCAGGAGCGCCTGGGCGGTGAGGAACACGCCCGTCACGTTCACCGCGAAGGTCTCGGCCCACATCTCGGCCGGGTAGCCGTCGGCGAGGCTCTCGCCCTTGTCGGGGTAGATGCCCGCGTTGCAGACCAGCAGGTCCACCGGCACCGAGTCCAGCCGTGCCGCGAGGGCGCCGACACTCTCGGGATCGCGCACGTCGAGAGGCAGGAACCCGTCGCCCGCGCGCGCGGTGCCAGAGACCGTCCAGCCCGCATCCCGAAGCCCGGTGCCGAGGGCCGCGCCGATGCCGCGGTTGGCCCCGGTGATCACGGCGTGAGGCGCGCGGGCCATGTCAGTTCGACTTGCGGGTGGGCAGGAAGGGGAGCGGCGCCACGGGCACCCCGTCCTCGACGAGCTTGCGCGCCTCGGCGGGCCGCGCCTGCCCCCGGATCGCGCGTTCCGGCGCATCGCCCGCGTGGATCGCGCGCGCCTCCCGCACGAAGTTCTCTCCCACATCCTCCGAGTTCGCCTCGACGAAGGCGCGGAGGCGGCGCAGCGCGGGCTCGGCCGGGTGCGCGGGCGCACTCAGCGCGGGCGCAGGGCGCGCGCGTCGCGTCGTTTTGCCGACGCGGGGCGACATCACGTCCTTCTGCACCTTCGTCGATCCGCAGACCGAGCAGCAGACCATGCCCGCGGCCTCGAGCTTGTCGAAGGCGATGGCGGATTGGAACCAGCTGTCGAAGCTGTGATCGTTCGCGCATTTCAGAGTGTAGTGGATCATCGCTGCAACTCGCCGACCGGGTCGGGCCAGTAAATAAGGATGCCGTCGCGGCGATCAACTCTCCTTGGCCGCCGGGGGCAGCATGTGCTGCACGGTGGCCACCACCGCCTCGGCGTCCGCGCCGTGCCCCAGCGCCTGCGCCCCCGCCTGCCCGAGCGCCGTCTGCGCGTCCGGCGCGGCAAGGTCCGAAAGCGCCCCGGCCAGCTCCCCGGCGCCGGAGACCCGCCGGCTCGCCCCCGCCTCCGCGATGCGGCCATAGGCGGGCGCGAAATTCTCCAGGTGCGGTCCGTGAAGCAGGGCGCAGCCGAAGGCCGCGGGTTCGTAGGGCGTGTGCCCGCCTTTCGGCACGAGCGATCCGCCGACGAAAACGGTCCCGGCCAGCGCGTACCACAGGTGCATCTCGCCCATCGTGTCGGCAAGCAGCACCTCGGCGCCCGTGACCTCGCCGCGACTGCGCCGGTCGAAGTCGATCCCGGCTTGCGCAAGCAGGGCCGCCACCGCGTCGCCGCGCGCGGGATGGCGGGGCGCGAGGATCAGCCGCAGACCGGGGCGCGCCGCGCGGGCCGCGAGATGGGCGGCGATCACGATGTCCTCCTCGCCGTCATGGGTGGAGGCCGCAAGCCACGTCCCGGCGCGCGGAAAGGCGGCTTGCAACGCCCCGTCCGGTTCGCCCGGCGGCGGGGTGTAGAGCGCCTTGAGATCCAGCACGGGCCCGGCGGCCGCCTCCGGCAGGCCGAGCGCGCGCAGCCGCTCGAGCGAGCGGGCGTCCTGCGCCGACAGGAAGGAGATATGCCCCAGGACGCGGGGCGCGAGACCCGGAAGGCGCGCCCAGCCCCGCGCCGTCCGCGCGCTCATCCGCGCGCCGAGCACCGCCACGGGCACGCCCGCCGCGCCGCAGGCCGAAAGGCGGTTCGGCCAGAGCTCGGACTCCACGACGATGTGCAGCCGCACGTCCCACCGCCGCAGCAGGCGCCGCGCCGCCCCGCGCAGATCGAGGGGCGCGCACTCCGCCGCCACGCCCCAGCCCCGTGCGAGATCGCGGCCCGTCACGCTGTTGGCCGTCACGAACCAGCGAAGATCGGGGCGCGCCCTCCGCAGCCGCGCGACGAGCGGCGCGACCGACGCAAGTTCCCCGTTCGACGCGGCGTGCAGCCAGACCGTGGGCCGCCGGTCGCCGGCCGCGGGCGCGACCCCGAGCCGCGCGCGGAGCGCGGCCAGGTCCTCGCGCCCGCGCAGCGTCCGCACTGCGAAAAGCGCGGCGAGCGGGAACGCCGCGACGGCGAAGATCACGCGGTAGAGCCACATGGCCACGTCCCGTAGTCCCCCGCCCCGGGCCGCACAAGCCCGGAGGGTTTCGCTTGCGCCCGCCCGCGCGACTGCCTACACCGCCCGGCGACCTCGACACCGGGTGATGGCCCCATGTCCGTTCTGGTGATGAAATTCGGCGGCACCTCCGTCGCCACGCTCGACCGTATCCGCCGCGCGGCCAAGCGCGTGGGCGTCGAGGTGGCCAAGGGGCACGACGTCATCGTGATCGTCTCGGCCATGGCCGGACGCACCAACGAGCTTGTCGGCTGGGTGAACGAGACCTCCCCGCTCTACGACGCGCGCGAATACGACGCGGTGGTGAGTTCCGGCGAGAACGTGACCGCGGGGCTGATGGCGCTCACGCTCCAGGAGATGGAGATCCCGGCGCGCAGCTGGCAGGGCTGGCAGGTGCCGGTTCTGACCACCTCCGCCCACGGCGCCGCGCGGATCGAGGATATCCCGAGCGAGAACATCTCGCGCCGGTTCGCGCAGGGCATGAAGGTGGCCGTCGTCGCCGGCTTCCAGGGCGTCAGCCCCGAGGGCCGCATCACGACGCTGGGCCGGGGCGGAAGCGACACGACCGCGGTGGCCTTCGCCGCCGCCTTCGGCGCGGTGCGCTGCGACATCTTTACCGACGTGGACGGGGTCTATACCACCGACCCCCGGATCTCGGAGAAGGCGCGCAAGCTCGACCGCATCGCCTTCGAGGAAATGCTGGAACTCGCCTCGCTCGGCGCGAAGGTGCTCCAGACCCGCTCGGTCGAGCTCGCGATGCGCTACAAGGTGAAGCTGCGCGTGCTCTCGAGCTTCGGCGAGCAGTCGGACGAGGCGGGCACGCTGGTGTGCGACGAGGAGGACATCATGGAACAGAACGTGGTCTCGGGCGTCGCCTATTCCCGCGACGAGGCGCAGTTGACGCTGGTCTCGGTCGCCGACCGCCCCGGCATCGCGGCGGCGATCTTCGGCCCGCTTTCCGAGGCGGGCGTGAACGTGGACATGATCGTGCAGAACATCTCCGAGGAGGGGCGCACCGACATGACCTTCTCGCTGCCCACCGACCAGGTGCTGCGCGCGGAAAAGGCGATGATGGCCGCGAAGGAGCGGGGCGAGATCAACTTCCACGACCTCATCGCGAACCAGGCGGTCGCGAAGATCTCCGTCGTCGGAATCGGGATGCGCAGCCAGTCAGGCGTGGCGGCGAAGATGTTCAAGGTGCTGGCCGACGAGGGGATCAACATCAAGGTCATCACCACCTCCGAGATCAAGATCTCCGTGCTGATCGACCGGAAATACACCGAACTCGCCGTGCAGGCGCTGCATGACGCCTTCGAACTCGGGCAGCCGCGCTGATCCCGGGGTCGTCCGGCCGTTCCGCCGCGCCGCGGCACGCGAAGGAAGACGTTTCTTTCCGACCGCGGGTTGTGCTCTAAAGGCGTCCGGACGATGACCGACCGGGGCGAGGAGCGACAGCCAGGCATGCCCGACCGAGGCGAGAGCGAAAGCCGGAAGCTTCTGCGCCGGTTGCGCGAGGCGATGGCCGGCGAGAGCGCGGGTCAGGAACGGCTCGACAGGATCACCACGCTGATCGCCGAATCGATGGGCACCGAGGTCTGCTCCATCTACCTCTTCCGCGACCGCGAGACGCTGGAGCTTTGCGCGACCGAGGGGCTGAAGCCGGAGGCGGTGCACCAGACCCGGCTGCGGCTCGGCGAGGGCCTCGTGGGCCGGGTCGGCCGCTCGGGCCGGATCATCAACACGGAGAACGCCCCCGCCCTGCCGGGCTTCCGCTACATGCCGGAAACCGGCGAAGAGGCCTACACCTCCTTCCTCGGCGTGCCGATCCAGCGGCTGGGCGAGACGCTGGGCGTGCTGGTCGTTCAGTCGCGCGAGCCGCGCGGCTTCACCGCCGACGAGGTCTACGCGCTCGAGGTCGTGGCCATGGTCCTGGCCGAGATGGCGGAGCTCGGCGCCTTCGTGGGCGAAGGCGCGGCGATGACCGCGCGCCACCAGCAGCCGGTCACGCTGCGCGGCACGATCGGACAGGAAGGCGTCGCGATGGGTCACGTTTGGCTGCACGAACCGCGCGTGGTCGTCGCCAACCCCATTGCCGACGATCCCGACCGGGAGGCGGAGCGCCTGCGCGAGGCGGTGGACCGCCTGCGCGTGGGGGTGGACCGGATGCTCGACGGCGCGGCGGGCGGTGACGCCGAGCAGCTTCAGGTGCTCGAGGCCTACCGCATGTTCGCCAACTCGCCCGGCTGGTTGCGGCGGATGGAAGAAAGCGTGGCCAGCGGCCTGTCCGCCGAGGCCGCGGTCGAGAAGGAACAGTCCTCCGCACGGGCGCGCCTCACGCAGGTGAGCGACCATTATCTCCGCGACCGGCTGCACGATCTCGACGACCTGTCGAACCGCCTGCTGCGGCTGCTCACCGGCCAGGGCAAGGAGACCGGGGCGCAGATGCCGGCCGACCCGATCCTGATCGCGCGCAATATCGGGCCCGCGGAGCTTCTGGACTACGGCCGCGCGCTCAGGGGCGTGGTGCTGGAGGAAGGCTCGGTGGGCAGCCACGCCGCCATCGTCGCGCGCGCGCTCGCCATCCCGCTGGTGATCCACGCCGAGCGGATCACCACGGAGGCGCTCAACGGCGATCCGATCGCCGTGGACGGCGAGCAGGGCATCGTGCACCTGCGCCCCGACGACAGCATCGCCGCCGCCTTCCGCGACAAGATCGCGATGCAGGCGGAGGCGCAGGAACGCTACGCCTCGATCCGCGACAAGCCCGCCGAGACGCTTTGCGGCACCACGATCGGGATGCACATGAACGCGGGGCTCATGGCCGACCTGCCCTCGCTCGCGGGGTCGGGCGCCGAGGGCGTTGGGCTTTTCCGGACCGAGCTGCAGTTCCTTCTGCGCAACAAGATGCCGCGCCGGTCGGAGCTCTCGGCGCTTTACGCCCGGATCATGCAGGCGGCGCATGGCAAGCGCGTGGTGTTCCGCACGCTCGACATCGGCTCGGACAAGGTCCTGCCCTACATGACGGCCGTGGACGAACCGAACCCGGCGCTCGGCTGGCGCGCGATCCGCGTGGGCCTCGACAAGCCGGGCGTGCTGCGGATGCAGCTTCAGGCGCTGGTGCGGGCCGCCAATGGCGGGCCGCTTTCGGTGATGTTCCCCTTCATCGCGCAATACGAGGAATATGTCGCGGCGCGCGCCGAGATGGACAAGGCGCTGGAGCGCGAGCGCATCCTGGGGCACCCCCTGCCCTCCTCGCTGGACGTGGGGGCGATGCTCGAGACCCCGAGCCTCGCCTTCGCGCCGCGGCGTTTCTTCGAGGAGGTGGAGTTCCTCTCGATCGGCGGCAACGACCTCAAGCAGTTCTTCTTCGCCGCCGACCGTGAGAACGAGCTGGTGCGGCGGCGCTACGACACGCTCAATGTCAGCTTCCTGACCTTCATCGAGCAGATCGTGCGGCGCTGCGAGGAGACGGGCACGCCGCTTTCCTTCTGCGGCGAGGACGCGGGCCGCCCGGTGGAGGCGCTTTGCCTCGCGGCGATGGGCATCCGGCTCCTGTCCATGCGCCCGGCCTCCATCGGGCCGGTCAAGCACCTCTTGCGCCGCGCGCACCTGGGAGAGGTGCGCACGGTGATCGAGGGGGCACGCGAGCGCGGCGAGCAGTCGGTCCGCGCGGCCGTCATGGAGTATCTGAAACGCTGA
Organism: Rhodosalinus sp. 5P4; assembly: GCF_041365695.1. Taxonomy (NCBI): domain Bacteria; kingdom Pseudomonadati; phylum Pseudomonadota; class Alphaproteobacteria; order Rhodobacterales; family Paracoccaceae; genus Rhodosalinus; species Rhodosalinus sp. 5P4. The sequence continues at coordinate 295,849 of NZ_JBGFSJ010000002.1, read as the reverse complement.
CGGGAACCCGGGATCAGCGGCGCGCGGCGAAGAAATCGCGCAGGAGCGCCGCGGCCTCCTCCTCGGCGATGCCGGGATAGATCTCCGGCACGTGATGCGCCTGCGGGTGGGTGAAGACGCGCGCCCCATGCGCCACGCCCCCGGACTTCGGGTCAGACGCGCCGTAATAGAGCCGCGCGATACGCGAGAAGGCGATGGCCTGCGCGCACATCGCGCAGGGCTCCAGCGTGACGTGGAGCGCATGGCCCGGCAGCCGTTCGGATCCCGCCGCCGCGCAGGCTTCGCGGAGCGCGAGGATCTCGGCATGGGCGGTCGGATCGCTGAGTTCGCGGGTCCGGTTGCCGGCACGCGCCACCTCCCGGCCCGCCGGGTCCACGACGACGGCGCCCACCGGCACCTCGCCCCGGGCCGCCGCCGCGCGCGCCTCGGCCAGCGCGGTCTCCATGTGCGAACGGAAGGTCATGGCGCCTGATGCCGCCCGCGCGACGCTTGCGCAAGGCCCGCGCGGGGCCTATGCGCGGGGCATGAGCGAGAAGACCCCCGAGGGCGAGCGCATCGCCAAGGTTCTGGCGCGGGCCGGCGTGGCGAGCCGGCGCGAGGCCGAGCGCATGATCGAGGCGGGCCGCGTGGCGGTGAACGGCCGCCGCGTGGAGCGCGCGGCGCTCAACGTCACGCCCGCCGACCGGATCACCGTGGACGGCCGGCCCGTCGGGGCGCCCGAGCCGCCGAGGCTATGGCTTTACCACAAGCCCACCGGTCTGGTGACGACGACCCGCGACGAGCAGGGCCGTCCCACGATCTTCGACGCGCTGCCCGAGGACATGCCCCGCGTCATGAGCATCGGACGGCTCGACCTGACCTCGGAAGGGCTTCTGCTGCTGACCAACGACGGCGCGATCAAGCGCCGGCTCGAGCTGCCCTCGACGGGCTGGACGCGCAAGTACCGGGTCCGCGTGAAGGGCACGCCCGCCGACGAGACGTTCGAGCCGCTGCGGCGCGGCCTGAGCGTGGACGGCGAGCGCTTTCAGCCGATGACCGTCACGCTCGACCGCCAGCAGGGCGCGAACGCGTGGCTGACCGTGGCGATCAAGGAGGGCAGGAACCGCGAGATCCGCCGCGCGATGACGGCCGTGGGCCTGACGGTGAACCGCCTGATCCGCATCTCCTACGGGCCCTTTCAGCTGGGCACGCTGAAGCCGGGCGCCGTGGAGGAGGTGCGCCAGCGCGTCCTGCGCGACCAGCTGGGTCTGGGCGAGACGAAAAGCGCGGCCCAGGGCAAGCCGAAGCTGCGCCGCCGGCGCCGGAGCTGAGCCGCCGTCACGAGGACGTTACACGCGTCTGCGCAAGCCCGGAAGGGGCGGTTCCGGCACGGGCGGCGCTCCGCCGCCGGGGCTGGCCCCGAAGCCCGCCATGGCCTATCGTGGCCGCGACCCTGACGCAGGAGCATCATGTCGCGACTTGTGCTAATCCTCGTGCTGGTGGCCGTGGTCACGGCCCTGGCCGCCATCGCCGTCGCTGTGATCTCCGAGACGGGGGAGCGCACCGGGCGCGCGATGGGGCGCCCCGGCGGGCGGCTCAACGCCGTGCAGCGCATGGCCTATCTGCTTCTCATGGCGGTCATGCTGGGCACCGCCACCGGCCTGCTGGAGGCGGGCTGATGGCGCGGCGCTACGGCGGACGGTTCAGCCCGGAGGCGGGGTCGGAGGAGACGGAGGGCGCGCATCGCCTGTCCACCACCGCGACGGAATTCCGGATCGCGCCCGGCGGGGCCCGCGTCAACCTGCTCTACCTTCCGGCCGCGGTGCTGGCCGTCTTCTCGCTGGGCGGCGGGCCCGAGCGGCTTGCCCTGGGGCTCATCGGCGCGAGCCTCTGGGCGCTGGCGGCCTGGCTGACGCGCGAGGGGCTGCGCGCCGAGGCCGCCTGGCACGACCGCAAGGTCGCCCGCCGCCCGGCGATGCCGCGCAAGCTTTCCGCCTCGCTCCTGGTGGGCATCGGCACGGCGGTCGCCGCGGGCAGCGGCAACGGGGATCTTCCGGGCGCGCTGCTTTACGGCGTGATCGGGGCGGCGTTGCACGTCACGGCCTTCGGCGTCGATCCGCTCACCGACAAGGGAATCGAAGGCGTGGACCGCTTCCAGCAGGATCGCGTGGCCCGCGCCGTGGACGAGGCCGAAAAGCACCTCACGGCGATGCGGGACGCCATCGCCCGGACCGGCGACCGCCAGATCGAGGCGCGGGTGGAGCGGTTTCTCGCCACGGCGCGGAAACTGTTCCGCACGGTCGAGAACGACCCCCGCGACCTGACCTCGGCGCGAAAGTTCCTGTCGGTCTACCTGATGGGCGCGCGGGACGCCTCGGTAAAGTTCGCGGAGGTCTATGCGCGCGGCCGCGACGCGGGGGCGCGCGCCGACTACCTCGCGCTGCTCGACGATCTGGAGCAGAATTTCGCCGCCCGCACGGAGAAGCTGCTGGCCAATGACCACGCCGACATGAGCGTTGAGATCGAGGTGCTGCGCGACCGCCTCAAGCAGGAGGGCCTTCGGGCCGACTACCAACAGGAGTGAGTCCATGCCGATGTCCGAAAACGTCCGCCAGGAGGCGGAAAAGACCCTTTCGCTTGTGGAGGAGATGAACGCCGTGGTGCTGCCCGATCCCGCCGAGACGTCCGAGATCGTCCCCCTGGACGAGGCCGATACCGCCAAGAGCGGCGAGATCCGGCGCCGCATGGACGAGATCGACATCGCCGACACGAACTCGATCGTCTCCTTCGGCTCCGCCGCCCAGGCCGAATTGCAGGAGATCAGCCAGGCCATGCTGGCCGACGTGCGCAACAAGGACGTGGGCCCGGCGGGCGATTCGCTGCGCGACATCGTCACCACGATCCGCGGCTTCTCGGTGTCCGAGCTGGACGTGCGCCGCGAGCGCAGCTTCTGGGAGCGCCTGCTCGGACGCGCGGCCCCGGCCGCGAAGTTCGCGGCGCGCTACGAGGACGTTCAGGGCCAGATCGACCGTATCACCGAGAACCTTCTGCACCACGAGCACCGGCTTCTGAAGGACATCAAGTCGCTCGACATGCTCTACGAGAAGACCCTGGGCTTCTATGACGAGCTCGCGCTCTACATCGCGGCGGGCGAGGCCAAGCTGAAGGACCTCGACGGCAACGACATCCCCGAGAAGGAAAAGGCGGTGGCCGCGGCGCCCGAGGACGATCAGGTGATGAAGGCGCAGGAGCTGCGCGACCTGCGCGCGGCGCGCGACGACCTGGAGCGCCGGGTCCATGACCTGAAGCTCACCCGGCAGGTGACGATGCAGTCGCTGCCCTCCATCCGCCTCGTGCAGGAGAACGACAAGAGCCTCGTCACCAAGATCAATTCCACCCTCGTGAACACCGTGCCGCTGTGGGAAACGCAGCTCGCACAGGCGGTCACGATCCAGCGCTCGGCCGAGGCCGCGGCCGCGGTGAAGGAAGCCTCGGACCTGACGAACGAATTGCTGACGGCGAACGCCGAGAACCTGCGCGCCTCTAACAAGGCGATCCGCCAGGAGATGGAGCGCGGCGTCTTCGACATCGAGGCCATCAAGAAGGCCAACGCCGATCTGGTCGGCACGATCGAGGAGAGCCTTCAGATCGCCGACGAGGGCAAGGCGCGCCGCGCCGCCGCCGAGCAGGAACTTCGAAAGATGGAGTCCGAGCTGCGCGACACGCTGTCCTCCGCCAAGGCGCGCGCCACGGGCACGGGCGACACCGCGGCGACCGCCGTTCCCAAGTCGTGAACGGGATGCGGCGGGCGCTCTTCGCGGCGCTTTGCGTCGTGCTGGCGGGATGCGATGCGGCACCGGTGCCGCCGGTCGCCGCCCCGCCCGCCCGACCGGACGAGCTGGCCCCGCCGCCCGCCCCCGCAGGGGATCCCACCGCGCGCGCCACGGAGAGCCGCCAGCTCGCGGCCTACTACGCAAGGGTGCAGGCCGACCTTCTGGCGCAGGGCCTGCTGCGCACCGACGGCGGCGGCCCCGACACGCCCTACGGGTCCGCGGATATCCTGCGCAACTTCGAGCGTATCGCCTTCTTCGACGAGTATACCCGCGGCGCCGGCCTGCGGCCGGGCCGGAACGTTTCCGGGCGGCTCAAGCGCTGGCCCGGGCCCGTGCGCATCGCGGCGGAATTCGGCGCCTCGGTGCCGCCCGCCCGACGCACCCGCGACGCCAACGCCGTGCGCGGCTACGCCGCGCGGCTGGCGCAGGTGACAGGGCATCCGATCTCGGTGAGTTCGCCGCGCGCCGCCAACTTCCATGTCCTGTTCATGGGCGAGGACGACCGCGACGAACTGCTCGCCCGCGTGCGCGGGATCGTGCCCGACATCGCGCCGGACGCGCTGGCGATCTTCGACGATCTGCCGCGCTCGATCCATTGCCTGGTGCTGGCGTTTTCGGGCACGTCGGGCGGATACGACTATGCCCGCGCCATCGCCTTCATCCGCGCCGAGCATCCCGACCTGATGCGCCTTGCCTGCATCCACGAGGAGATGGCGCAGGGCCTCGGGCTTGCCAACGACAGCCCTCGGGCGCGTCCTTCGATCTTCAACGACGACGACGAGTTCGCATTGCTCACCACTCATGACGAGGAGCTCCTGCGGCTGCTCTACGATCCGCGCCTCGAGATCGGCATGCGCCTCGAAGAGGCGCGGCCGATCCTGCGGGACATCCTCGAGGGCCGCGACGCCGCTCCGGAAAGCTGACGGGGCGCGCGGAGACTGGATTCGCCATCGCCGCGCGGTATGGTCTCCGCGGCGCGCAGCAAGGAGGCAGGCCATGCCGATCTTCGACTTTCTCTCCGGCCAGTTCATCGACGTCATCCACTGGACCGACGACACCCGCGACACCATGGTCTGGCGCTTCGAGCGCGAGGGGCACGAGATCAAGTACGGCGCGAAGCTGACCGTGCGGGAGGGGCAGGCGGCGGTCTTCGTCCACGAGGGGCAGCTCGCGGACGTGTTCACCCCGGGGCTCTATTTTCTCGAGACCAACAACATGCCGGTCCTGACCTCCCTGCAGCACTGGGACCACGGCTTCCGCTCGCCCTTCAAGTCCGAGATCTACTTCGTCAACACCACCCGCTTCTCGGACCTGAAATGGGGCACGAAGAACCCGATCATCGCCCGCGATCCCGAATTCGGACCGGTGCGGCTGCGCGCCTTCGGAACCTACACCGTGCGCGTCGCGGACCCCGCCCGCTTCCTGCAGGAGATCGTGGGCACCGACGGCGAGTTCACGATGGACGAGATCAGCTTCCAGATCCGCAACATCATCGTGCAGGAGTTCAGCCGCGCGCTCGCCTCCTCGGGCATCCCGGTGCTCGACATGGCGGCGAACACCCGCGATCTGGGCAAGCTCGTCGCGCGCGAGATCCAGCCGACGCTTGTCGAATACGGCCTCGAGATCCCGGAACTCTACATCGAGAACATCTCGTTGCCGCCGGCGGTGGAGCAGGCGCTCGACAAGCGCACCTCGATGGGGCTCGTGGGCGATCTGAGCCGGTACGCGGAGTTCTCCGCGGCAGAGGCGATGACAAGGGCCGCCGACAACCCGGCGGGCGGCGGCATGGCCGCAGGTCTCGGCGCGGGAATGGGGATGGCGATGGGATCGCGGATGGCGCAACCCGGTCCATGGGGAGGCGCGGCCCCGGGCGCCGGGCAGGGCGCGCAGCCTGTCGCCGCGCCGCCGCCCCCGCCGCCGGTGGAGCATGTCTGGCACATCGCCGAGAACGGGCAGACCCGCGGCCCCTTCTCGCGCGCCGATCTTGGCCGGATGGCCGTCGCGGGCGAGCTCGCCCGCAACAGCTACGTCTGGACCCAGGGACAGGATGGCTGGAAGCATGCCGAGGACGTGCCCGAGCTTGCCCAGCTCTTCACCGTGATGCCCCCGCCGCCGCCAGGCAGCTGAGGCCCGCGGCCCGCCGGACACCAGGCCCATGGCACCCGAACCGCCCCCGCCGCCCGACGCGCCCGCGCGCGCCGCGGCCCCGCTGGAGACGCACCGCTTCCCCTGCGAGGCCTGCGGCGCCGACCTGCGCTTCGAGCCTCGCGCGGGCCGGCTCGTCTGCGATCATTGCGGCAACACCGAGCCGATGGAGACCCATGACGGCGCCGCGGCCATCCGCGAGCTCGACTTCCGCGCGGCGCTGGAGCGGGCGCTGCCGCAGGCGGAGATGGAAGAGACGCGCGTCACCACCTGCCCCAACTGCGGCGCACAGGTGGAATTCGACCCCGAGCTTCATGCCCGGGACTGCCCGTTCTGCGCCACGCCCGTCGTCACCGACACCGGTATGCACCGCCACATCAAGCCGCACGGCGTGGTGCCCTTCGCCCTCGACGAGCGCGCGGCGCGGCAGGCGATGACGCGCTGGCTGGGCCGGCTCTGGTTCGCGCCGGGCGGGCTGAAGCAGTATGCCCGAAAGGGCCGGAAGATGCAGGGCATCTACGTGCCCTTCTGGACCTTCGACGCCGACACGGCGAGCCGCTACAGGGGCGAGCGCGGCACCGCCTACTACGAGACGCGCACCGTGATGCGGGACGGCAAGCGTGTGCAGCAACGCATCCGAAAGATCCGCTGGCGGCCCGCCTCGGGCCGCGTCGCGCGGTTCTTCGACGACGTGCTGGTGCTGGCCTCGCGCTCCCTGCCCAAGACCTTCACCGACGCGCTCGAGCCCTGGGACCTCGCCGCGCTCGAACCCTACCGCCCCGAGTTCCTCGCGGGGTTCCGGGCCGAGGGCTACCAGGTGGACCTCGCCCCGGGCTTCGAGGAAGCGCGGGCCCGCATGGACATGGTGATCCGCCGCGACGTGGCCTTCGACATCGGCGGCGACGCGCAGCGCATCCACGCCATCGATACCGATCTGCGCGACGTGACCTTCAAGCACATCCTGCTGCCGGTCTGGCTTGCCGCCTACAAGTATCGCGGGCGAACCTACCGCTTCGTCGTCAACGGCCAGACCGGGCGCGTTCAGGGCGAGCGGCCGTGGTCGGCCTGGAAGATCGCCCTCGCGGTGCTTGCCGGCCTGCTCCTGGCCGGGACCCTCGGCTTTCTTCTGGCCGCGAACCCCGACCTGCTGGAGCAGGGCTTCTGATCGCGATCAGCCCTTCCTGACGTCGATCCGGCGCGCGCCGGCGCTGCCGGTCATGCGGCGGGGCACCGTCACGGTCAGGACACCGTCCTTCATGTGGCCGTCCACCTTGTCCTGCTGCGCGTCCGAGGGAAGGCGGAAGGACCGGGTGAAGCTGCCGTACTGCCGCTCGCTGAAGAACCAGGTGTCGCCGCTTTCCTCGCGCTCCGACCTCTTTTCCCCCTTCACGGTCACCACGCCGTCATCCACCGAGACCTCGATGTCGTCCTCCGACACGCCGGGCAGTTCCATCGTGATCGTGTAGGACTCGTCGCTGCCCGAGGCATCCGACGCCGGTGCGAGCATCTCGGCGATGCGGGTGCCGAAGCTGCGAAACGGCTCGTAGAGCGAGGGCCAGAGGCCCGACATGCTGGATTTCTCGACCATTCGAATCTCCTCCGTCTTGAATGTTGGCGCGCGCAAGTCTGGCAAGGCGCGCGCCCGGCGTATTTGACCGGCGTCAAGCCTGCGCAGACTTGCATCGCCCGCTCCCGCGCGGCAGCGTGCCCCGGCGGCGAAACGGAGGCGAAGCGCCATGAAGGCAGTGTTGCAAAGGGTCTCGGAGGCGTCGGTGAGCGTCGGCGGCGCCGTCGTGGGCGAGATCGGCCCCGGGCTCATGGTCCTCGTCTGCGCCATGGAGGGCGACACCGAGGAGCAGGCGCGCAAGCTCGCCGCGAAGGCGGCGAAGCTGCGCATCTTCCGCGACGAGGACGGACGGATGAACCGCTCGATCCTCGACATCCGCGGCGCGGCGCTCGTCATCAGCCAGTTCACGCTCGCGGCCGACACATCGCGGGGCAACCGGCCGGGTTTCTCCGCCGCCGCACCGCCCGAGGAGGGCCGCCGCCTCTACGAAAGCTTCGCCGCGGCTCTTCAGGCCGAGGGCGTGCCCGTGGCGACCGGGCGCTTCGGCGCGGACATGCAGGTGAGCCTCGTCAATGACGGGCCGGTGACGATCCCGCTCGAGCTCTGACGGATCGGGGTTGGCAGCACGGCCCGGGATGCTAGGTAGCCCGCAGCGCGACGATTGGTCCAAGACGCAAGACAGGATCCGCCAAGTGCCGAATGCCGAGTTCCAGGATTTCGTGCCGGGCGCCGGCGCGGAGCGCGACTTCCGCGACGCGCTGGGCCGTTTCGCGACCGGCGTGACCGTCGTGACCTGCGCGGGCGCGGACGGGCCGGTCGGCATGACGGCCAACAGCTTCTCGAGCCTGTCGCTCGACCCGCCGCTCATCCTCTGGGCACCGGCGCGCGGCTCCCACCGCTTCCCGGCCTTCGACGCCGCGGGCCACTTCGCCGTGCATGTCCTCGGTGCCGATCAGGACGAGATCTGCCAGGCCTTCGCGAAGAACGCCGATGCCTTCGACCTTCTCGACTGGCACAAGACACCGGAGGGCGTGCCGGTGTTCGACGCCTGTCTCGCGCGTTTCGAATGCGCCAAGCGCGCGGCCCACGACGGCGGCGACCACGAGATCCACGTGGGAGAGGTCCTGCGCGCCCGCAGCCGCGAGGGATCCCCGCTCATCTTCTTCGGCGGCGCCTACGGCGGCCTCGCCGGCCGCCCGTGATCGAGGGGGCGGCGTCGTCGAGGCGCTGACCGGCGGGACATGGCGGGCAGGCAGCCCGCCGCAAGCGCCCGGAAACTGTCAGGCAAGCTCCGCCGGCAGATGCGCGTGGCCGCGAAAGCGGATGCGCCCGCCCGATCGTCTGCCGGCAACGACGCGATAGCCGGGAAACCGCGCGAGGAACCGCCCCACCGCGACTTTCCCCTCGAGCCGGGCGAGGCTCAGCCCGACGCAGACATGCGGCCCGCCCGCGAAGGCGAGGTGGCGGTTGGGCGTGCGGCCGATGTCGAATCGGTGGGGCTCGGGGAACTGCGCGGGGTCGCGGTTCGCCGCACCGATCACGAGGTGCAGGTTCGTGCCCGGCGCGATGGTCTCGCCGCCGATCTCGACCGTTTCGGTCGTCTCCCGGTTGCCGAGCTGATTGGGCGACGCGTAGCGCAGGACCTCCTCGATCGCCGGGCCGAGCAGATCCGGATCCTCCAGCAGGCGCGCCTTCTGGTCCGGATGATCGTGAAGCAGCGCCAGCGCGTTGCCGATGAGGTTCGTGGTGGTCTCGTGCCCGGCGTTCAGGATGAAGATGCAGTTCTGCAGAAGCTCGGTTTCCGAAAGCTGGCCGTCCGCCCCCTCCCCCCGGATGAGACGGGTCAGCACGTCCGTCTCGGGGTCCCCCGGCCGGGCGCGGCGGCGCGCCACGAGATCCTCCAGATAGGCCGTGAATTCCGCCACGGCCGCATTGCCCCGGGCGAGGTGATCTTCGGACAGGGCCGGCTCCAGCGCGCCCAGGATCGCGAGCGACCAGTCGCGCAGCGGCCCGCGTTCCTCCATCGGCACGTCGAGCAGGTTGCCGATGATCTGGATCGGGATCGTGCTGGCGTAATCCTCCACGAGATCCACGGCCGCACCCCCGCGCCCCCGCTCGGCCATGCGCTCGAGCAGCGCGTCCACGACCGCGACAAGCCCCGGCTCCATCCGGGCGATGGCGCGCGGCGTGAGCGCCGAGGTCATGATCCGGCGCACGCGGGTGTGCAGCGGCGGGTCGTTGAAGACGAGCGACGTGGTGTGGTGGGTGTAAAGCGGTGTGCCCTCCCCGAACTTGGGCGCGAACGCCACCGTCTTGTCCGACGAGAAGCGGCGCGTGTCCCGGTAGATGCGGTCGAGATCCGCGTGGCGCGCCACCAGCACCGAACCGTCGGGCTGGCGCAGCACGGGCGCATGGGCAAGGAGCCCGGCATAAACCGGGAACGGATCGTCGGCGAAGCCCGGCGGCGGCGCCATCAGGTCGAAGCCGCGCGCCTCGGCTGTGGTGATCATGGCCCATCCTCCCGTCGCGGTGACCGGGGCGGAACCTGCCCCAGCGCCCGTGGCTTGGCAAGCCGGGCGCGCGCGCCTTGTCTCGCCCCCGCCCGGCGGCTACACCCGCGCCAGGCGTCAACCAGCGCGAGGGACAGGACAGATGGCCACCGCCGCAGATTTCAACGACCGCATGCTCTCGCTCGGGCTGGCGCGCGTGGCCGAACAGGCCGCCATCGCCGCCTCGGACCTCGTGGGACGGGGCGACGAGAAGGCCGCCGACCAGGCCGCCGTGAACGCCATGCGCGAGCAGCTGAACCGGCTCGACATCGCGGGGCGGGTGGTCATCGGCGAGGGCGAGCGCGACGAGGCGCCGATGCTCTTCATCGGCGAGGAGGTCGGCACCGGGAACGGCCCCGCCGTCGACATCGCGCTCGATCCGCTCGAGGGCACCACGCTCACCGCCAAGGACATGCCCGGCGCGCTCACCGTCATCGCCATGGGGCCGCGCGGCTCGATGCTGCATGCGCCCGACGTCTACATGGAGAAGCTCGCGGTGGGGCCCGGCTATCCCGAAGGCGTGGTGACGCTCGACATGGCCCCGGCGGAGCGGGTGCGCGCGCTCGCCGCCGCGCGCGGCTGCGCCACCGCGGACATCACCGTCTGCATCCTGGAACGGCCGCGCCATGCCGGGATGATCGCCGACGTGCGGGCCACGGGCGCGGCGATCCGGCTCATCACCGACGGGGACGTGGCGGGCGTGATGCACTGCGCCGAGGCGGAGATCACCGGCATCGACATGTACATGGGCACCGGCGGCGCGCCCGAGGGGGTGCTGGCCGCCGCCGCGCTTCGGTGCATGGGCGGGCAGATCCTGGGGCGGCTCGTCTTTCACGACGACGACGAGCGCGAGCGCGCCGCGCGCGCTGGCATCACCGACCTGAACCGCGTCTACGCGCTGGGGGACATGGTGCGCGAGGACGTGATCTTCGCCGCCACCGGCGTCACCGACGGCTCGCTCCTGCCCGGGATCCGGCGCCGCCCCGGCTGGGTCGAGACCGAGACGGTGCTCATGCGGTCCCGCACCGGGTCCGTGCGCCGGGTGAGCTACCGCTCTCCCCTGCGCTGAGGCATGCCGGCGGCGGCCCTCATCCTGATCGACATCCAGACCGGCTTCGACGCCGCGAGCTGGGGCGAGCGCAACAACCCGGACGCCGAGGCGCGCGCGGCCGCCCTGCTTTCGGCGTGGCGGGCGCGGCGCGACCCGGTCGTGCATGTCCGGCACGTCTCGACCGATCCGGGCAACCCCCTCGCCGGGGCGGGCACGCGGTTCAAGCCGCAGGTCGCGCCGGTCGAGGGAGAGACCGTCATCGAGAAATCCGTGAACGCGGCCTTCATCGGAACGACGCTCGAGGACCGCTTGCGGGGGCTCGGCGTGCGGGATCTCGTGCTTTGCGGCCTGACCACGCCGCATTGCGTCTCGACGACCGCGCGCATGGCCGCCAATCTCGGCTTCTCCGTCCGGCTCGCTCATGATGCCTGCGCGGCCTTCGCGACCAATGCGGACATGAGCTGGTGCGGCGGCGAACCGATGCCGCCCCAGGCCGTCCACGATGCGGCGGTCGCCCATCTGCATGGCGAATTCGCGCAGGCCCTGTCCGTCGCGGATCTGCTGGAGGCGCCCCGGTGAGCGCCTATCTCGGCGTCGATCTCTCGCTGACCGGTCGCCGCTGGGAGGGGCCGGACGCCGAACTGCTCCGGCAGGCCGAGGCCATCGCCCAGCGCACCGATCTCGCGCCCGCCGTCTGCGCGACGCTGGCGCGCGCCGGCGTCGCGCCCGAGGCGGCCGAGGGCTACCTGTCGCCCCAGCTTCGCGAGCTTCTGCCCGACCCGAAGGGCCTGCGCGACATGGAGCGCGCGGCGGCGCGCATCGTCTCGGCCGCGACCCGGGGCGAGCGGATCGCGATCTTCGCCGATTACGACGTGGATGGCGGCGCTTCGGCGGCGCTGCTCCTCGACTGGCTCGCCGCTGTGGGGCGCGGCGCCACGCTTTACGTCCCCGACCGCATCGACGAGGGCTACGGGCCCAACGTCCCGGCCATGCGCGCGCTCGCGGCCGAGCACGACCTGATCGTCTGCGTGGACTGCGGCACCCTCAGCCACGACCCCGTGGCCGCCGCCGAAGGCGCGGATGTCGTCGTGCTCGACCATCACCTCGCCGGAGAGACGCTGCCGCCGGCCCATGCCGTGGTGAACCCGAACCGCCAGGACGAGGACGGACGCCTGGCGCATCTCTGCGCCGCCGGGGTGGTCTTCCTGATGCTGGTAGAGGCGGGCCGGCAACTGCGCGCAGCGGGGCGCACGGGGCCGGACCTCGTGCCGCTTCTAGATCTCGTGGCGCTCGCGACCGTCGCCGACGTTGCCCCGCTCACCGGGGTCAACCGCGCGCTCGTGCGCCAGGGGCTGAAGGTGATGGGCTGGCGCGAACGCCCGGGCCTGGTCGCGCTCGCCGACGTGGCGCGGCTCGACCGCGCGCCGGATCCTTACGCGCTGGGCTTCGTGCTGGGGCCCCGGATCAACGCGGGCGGACGCGTGGGACAGGCCGACCTGGGCGCCCGGCTTCTGGCCACCCGCGACGCGGCCGAGGCCGAGGCGCTCGCCCGCAGGCTCGAGGCGCTCAACGAGGAACGGCGCGGGATCGAGGCGTCGGTGCGCGCCTCCGCGATGGCCCAGGCCGAGGCGCGCGGGCTCGACGCGCCGCTCGTCTGGGCGGCGGGCGAGGGCTGGCACCCGGGCGTGGTCGGCATCGTCGCCTCGCGCCTCAAGGAGGCCGCCAACCGGCCCGCGGTGGTGATCGGGCTCGAGGGCGGCGAGGGCAAGGGCTCCGGCCGGTCCGTCGCGGGCGTCGATCTCGGCGCGGCGGTGCAGAGGCTCGCCGCCGAGGGGCTTCTCCTCAAGGGCGGCGGGCATCGCATGGCGGCCGGCCTCACGGTGGCGCCGGAGCACCTCGAGCCCGCCATGGCACGGCTCGCCGAACTTCTCGCGCGGCAGGGCGCGGGCGCGGCGGGCCCGCGGGCGCTCAGGCTGGACGGCACGCTCATGCCCGGCGCGGCGACGCCCGAACTCGTGGAGGCGCTCGAGGCGGCAGGCCCCTTCGGCGCCGGGGCGGCGGCGCCGCGATTCGCCTTTCCCGACCTCGCCATCCGCCACGCGAAGCGCGTGGGCGAGACGCATCTGAAGCTTTCGCTGTCCGACGGCATGGGCGGCACGATCGACGCCATCGCCTTCGGCGCCTTCGAGGGCGATCTCGGGCCCCGCCTCGAAGCCCATGGCGGCGCCCGCGTGCATGTCGCGGGGCGGCTGGAAATGAACCACTGGCGCGGCCGGTCGACGGTGCAGCTTCGCCTCGAGGATGCCGCCTTCGCGGGCGCCTGAGCCGCGCCCCGAGGGCAAGCCCCGCGCAGGCCGGAACGGCACATTTTCCCCTTGCAAGCCCGCGCCGGTTTTCCTATTCACCCGTCACGCTTGGCCAAGGCCCGTTCGTCTATCGGTTAGGACGCCAGGTTTTCAACCTGGAAAGAGGGGTTCGATTCCCCTACGGGCTGCCAGCGCCTTCATCCCCGCTCCCTAGCGCCGACGCCCATTGACCCGCGCGCATGCTTCGTGGTTCAGCTTTCACGCGCCCGCAGCGAGGTTTCCGATGCCGCCCATGACGTCCGACGACCACGTTCTCGATCTCTTTGTCGTGGGCGGGGGCGTGAACGGGTGCGGGATCGCGCGGGATGCGGCCGGGCGGGGTCTGTCGGTCGGGCTCGCAGAGAAGGGCGACATCGGCGGCGCGACCTCCTCGGCCTCGACGAAGCTCTTTCACGGCGGGCTGCGCTACCTGGAATATTTCGAGTTCCGCCTCGTGCGCGAGGCGCTGGCCGAGCGCGAGATCCTGCTCGCCGCCATGCCGCATATCGCCTGGCCCATGCGCTTCGTCCTGCCGGTGGACCCGTCGCTGCGCGTCGGCGCGGACACGCCCGCGGGGCGCTGGCTCGGCCGCCTCATGCCCTGGGCGCGGGGGCGGCGGCCGGCCGCGATGATCCGCGCCGGGCTTCTGCTTTACGATGCGATGGGCGGGCGGAAGGTGCTGCCGGCGAGCCGTGCGCTCGACCTTGCGCGCGATCCGGCGGGCGCGGGGCTGCGGCCCGGCCTGGGCCGCGCCTTCGAGTATTCCGACGTCTGGGTGGAGGATAGCCGTCTCGTCGCGCTCAACGCGCGCGACGCCGTGCGCCTCGGCGCCCGCATCTGGCCCCGGCAGGAAGTCGTGGAGGCACGGGCCGTGGACGGTTTCTGGCGGGTCCGCCTGCGCTGCACGCGGACCGGCGCGGCGCGCGAGGTTCACGCCCGCGCCCTCGTCAACGCCGCCGGGCCCTGGGCGGCGGAGGTGCTGTCGGGCGCGATCGGGCGCAACGCCGCGGCGCGCGTGCGCCTCGTGCGCGGCAGCCACATCGTCACCCGCCGCCTCTTCGACCACGACAGGGCCTACTTCCTGCAGGGCGAGGACGGGCGCATCGTCTTCGCCCTGCCCTACGAGCGCGACTTCACCCTGATCGGCACCACCGACGCGCCGCACCCCGACGCCGATACCGCCCCGGTCTGCACCGAGGCGGAGGCCGACTACCTTCTGGCCTTCGTGAACCGCTGGTTCCGCGCGCCGGTGTCGCGGGACGACATCGTCTGGCGCTTCGCGGGCGTCCGGCCGCTTTACGACGACGGCGCGGCCTCGGACACCGCGGCGACGCGCGACTACGTTCTCGATCTCGACACGGCCGTCGGCGCGCCGCTGCTCAGCGTGTTCGGCGGCAAGATCACCACCTACCGGCGTCTCGCCGAGGCGGCGCTGGCGCGGCTCGCGCCCGACCTGCCTGCGATGGGCCGTCCCTGGACGGCGGGCGCGCCGCTGCCCGGCGGCGATCTTCCGCTCGACGAGGTCGAGGCGCGGATCGCCGCGCTGCGCGCCGCGTATCCATTCCTTGCGGACGACGGGGCGCGGCGGCTTTTCCGCGCCTACGGCACCGACGCCGAGACGATCCTCGGCACCGCGCGGTGCGCCGAGGACCTCGGCCGGTCCTTCGGCGCCACGCTCACGGAGGCGGAGGTCGCCTGGCTCATGGCCCGCGAATTCGCCATGACGGCGGAGGATGTGGTCTGGCGGCGCTCCAAACTGGGCCTGCGGCTCTCGCCCGACCAGATCGCGGCGCTCGACGACTGGATGCGCGCGGCCCGTGGGGCGGCCGCGGCCGCGGAGTAGGGACCCATGCGCCACGTTCTCGCCATCGACCAGGGCACCACCTCCACACGCGCCGTGGTCTTCGACGAAGCCCGCCGCCCCGTCGCCCAGGCGAGCCAGGAGTTTCCACAAAGCTACCCCGCCCCGGGCTGGGTTGAGCATGACCCCCTCGACCTGTGGTCGACCGCCGCGGCCACGGCGCGCGCCGCGATCGAGCAGGCCGGACTGCACGCCGGCGACATCGCCGCGCTCGGGCTGACGAACCAGCGCGAGACCACGCTTTTGTGGGACCGCGCCAGCGGCAAGCCGCTTTACCCCGCCATCGTCTGGCAGGACCGGCGGACCGCGCCCGCCTGCCGCGCGCTTGCCGCGGCGGGCCACGAGGCCGCCGTCACCGCGCGGACGGGACTTCTGCTCGATCCCTATTTCTCGGCCACGAAGCTCGCCTGGCTTCTCGACAACGTGGAAGGCGCGCGGGCGCGGGCCGCGCGCGGCGAGCTGGCCTTCGGCACGGTGGACAGCTGGCTTCTCTGGAACCTCACCGGCGGCAAGGTCCACGCGACCGACGCCACCAACGCCGCGCGCACCATGCTCTACGACATCCACGCGGGCGAATGGTCCGCGGAGCTCTGCGCGCTCTTCGACATCCCCGAGGCCGTTCTGCCCGAGGTCCGCGACTGCGCGGACAATTTCGGAGAGACCCGGGCGGACCTTTTCGGGCGGCCGATCCCGATCCTCGGCGTGGCGGGCGACCAGCAGGCGGCGGCCATGGGGCAGGCCTGTTTCGCGCCCGGCATGGTGAAATCCACCTACGGGACGGGCTGCTTCGCGCTTCTCAACACGGGCGAGACGCCGGTGGCGTCGCGCAACCGGCTGCTGACGACCGTCGCGGCGCGGCTGAACGGGCGGACGACCTACGCGCTCGAGGGCTCGATCTTCATAGCGGGCGCGGTGGTGCAATGGCTCCGCGACGGGCTGGGACTCGTGCGCCGCGCCGAGGAGACGCAGCCCCTGGCCGAGGCGGCGGACCCCGAGAGCGGGGTCGTGCTCGTCCCGGCCTTCACCGGGCTCGGCGCGCCCTACTGGGCGCCGGACTGCCGGGGCGCGATCTTCGGGCTCACGCGGAACTCCGGCCCGGCGGAACTTGCCCGCGCGGCGCTGGAAAGCGTGGGCTTCCAGACCCGCGACCTCCTGGAGGCGATGCAGGCCGACTGGCCCGAGGCCGGGGAGGCGGTGCTGCGGGTCGACGGCGGCATGAGCGCGAGCGACTGGACGATGCAGTTCCTGGCCGACATCACCGGCGCGCCGGTGGATCGCGCCGAGGTCCTCGAGACGACGGCCCTCGGGGCGGCCTGGCTCGCCGGCCACCGGGCCGGGCTTTATCCCGGCCCAGAAGAGGCGATGGCGGCCTGGGCGCGCGACCGCCGCTTCGCGCCCACCATGGGCGACAAGACCCGGGCGGCGAGATACGCGGCGTGGAAACGGGCCGTCGCCGCGGCGATGGCCGCCTCGGGCGCGGATCAGCCGGCGTAGAAGTCCCAGACGGCGCGGTTCGCGAGCGTGCGGTCCATGAGCCGCGCGCGATCGGCCAGAAGCGCCTCGGCCTGGGAAAGCCGCGCGGGCGCGCATGCCGGGTCCGCCGCGCGGTTCACCAGGCAGTCGGGATCCTCGTCCAGATCGTAGAGCGCAGGCGGCAGGCCGGGGCTTGCCATGTAGAGGTGCCGCCCGTCCATCCGGCATTGGAGCACGCAATCCTCCGGGGCGAGACCGAAGCGCGCCGCGTCCTCGCCCAGAAGCAGGCGGAAATCGAACTCCCAGAGCGCGGCCGCGCGCCAGCGGCGGGGCGCCTGCCCGTCGAGAAAGGGCGTCAGCGAGGCCCCGTCGGGCGCGTGTGACGGTGCGACACCCATCAGCTCGGCAAGGGTCGGAAAGATGTCCGCGGCCGAGGTGAACGCCTCGATGCGCCCCGCGCCGCGCCCCGGTACGCGGATCATCAGCGGGATGTGATAGCTTTGCGGGAAGAAGTCGCCCTTTCCCAGCATCCAGTGGTCGCCCATCATCTCGCCGTGGTCGGAGGTGAAGACGATCACCGTCTCCTCCCACTGCCCCGCCGCGCGAAGCGCCTCGAAGATCCGGCCGAGCTGCGCGTCCACTTCCGAGACGAGACCGTGGTAGAGCGCGCGGAGCCGCGCGAAATCCCGCGGCGTGAGGTCCCGTGCCCGTCCCGCGCCGCCTCCCACGAAATCCGAAAGCTGCTGGTAGCCTTGTATCGCCGCCACGAAGGGATGCTGCGCGGCCTCCGCGTCCGGGTCGGCGTGACGCGCGAATTCCGGCCCCTCCTCCTCGCCATACATAGAGGCATAGGGCTCGGGCACGGCGAAGGGCGGGTGCGGGCGCAGGAAGCTCAGATGTGCGAACCAAGGCCGGTCGATGGGCTGCTCGGCCCGCCACTGAAGGAAGGCGTCGGCGAGGAAGGCCGTCTGGGTCTCCTCGCTCGAATAGACCGGCGGACGGCGCGAGATGCGCGCGCCCTCCTCGGGTGGCACCCGGTGCATCGCGCCCGGGTCAGAGATGTCATGGCCCCGCGCGCCGAGCCAGCTCACCCAGGGCCGCTCCGCATCGTCGAGGTTGAGCCGTACCCGGAACCCCGGCAGCACGCCTTCGAACGTGGCAAGCGCGGGGTCGGCCGGCGCGAGGTGGCGGGGATCGGGCGCGGTGTCGGTGTAGCCGAAGAGGGTGGGCAGGTAGCCCGCGCGCCGGGCGGCGAGCGCGAGGTTGTCGAAACGCGCGTCGAGCCCCGCGCCGTTCCACACCACCCGGTGGTTCATCTGGTAGAGCCCGGTATAGAGCGACGCGCGCGCCGGCGAGCAGGGCGCGCAGGTGGCGTAATGCCGCGCGAAGAGCGTGGCCTCCTCCGCCAGCCGGTCGAGCGCGGGGGTCCGCACGACATGACCGAGCGCGCCCAGCGTGTCGCCGCGCCACTGGTCGGCGGTGATGAAAAGGATGTTGGGCCGCATCACGCCACCTCCAGCCGGTCGAGAAGCGCGGGCAGGTCCGCCACCGTGTCGATGACGTGATCGGCGCCCGCCTCCTTCAGCATTACCGTGGCGCCCGCGCGCAGCCGCTCCACCTCGTGCGCGTGCATCGCGGCGAGTTCCCCGGGCGTGCACCCGACCGCGTTGCCCGAAAGCGCCACGCCCACGGTGACGCAGCCCGCCGCCACGCCTTCGGCGATGCCGGGCGCGGTGTCGTCCACCTTGATCACGGACGCGGGCGGGTAGACGACGAGGTCGATGAAGCACTGGTACATGCAGAGCGGGCCGGGCCGCCCCTCGGGCAGGTCGTCGGCGCAGACGAGATTGTCGGGGGCGTAGCCCTGTTCGGCCGCCTTCGGCAGCACCCGCTCCATGATCGAGCGGGTGTAGCCCGTGGTGGAGCCAATCTTCATGCCGCGCGCCCGCAGGTTTTCGACGGTCTCGACGGTGCCGGGCACGAGGGTGGCGTAATCCGCGACGACCTCCTCGTTCATCGGCACGAAGACCTCGTAGACGCTGTCGACGTCCGCCGCCCGCGGCGCGTGGCCGAAGCGCGCCTGCCACTGATCGGCGATCCCGGGCATCTCCAGCATGGCCCGGACATGGTCCCGCTTCGCCGCGCCCATGGGTGCGCGGGCCTGTGCCACGCTCGCCTCGATCCCGAAGCGGCGGAACGCCTCGACGAAAACGGCCATCGGCGCGAAGGACCCGAAATCGATCGTGGTGCCCGCCCAGTCGAATACCGCCGCCTTGAACCGTGCCATGAATCGCCCCCCTCTCGGCCCGCCCGGCGCGTGCGACGCGCGGCCCTGAACGGCGCATCGCGCGCCACGCCCCTTTTCCTGCAACACTTCGCAGGCCGCCGCCACCATCTCGTGTATCGCCCCGGCATCGAGCGGGCCGATGCCGCCGCCTGATCGACCACCGCCGCCTTGACCCGGGCCCCGCCGGGCCTTGGAGGGTGGCTAGAAGGCGGCACGCCGCCAGGACGCGTGTCGCCGCCGGGCGCAGGGGCGCGGGCGCCACGCCTGCCGGCGCGCACCGGCGCAGCGGAATTGCCGCGTGTGCTGCGCGGTCACGAAAGACGGCCGGCCCGCCACGGGACCAAGCCTTCGCAGGCGCCGCGGGGCGCTTGCCGGCGACGGGGCGGGCCGCGCCCGGCATTCGGGGTGCCCGCGGCCCGGGGTCAGCCGCTGTCGGCCTCCCGTGGTGCGCCGAAACGATGCCGGCCGCGCCCTGCGTTCTTCGCGGCGTAAAGCGCGGCATCGGCGTCGGCGAGCATCCGGGCAGGCTCCGGCCGGGGATAGTCCCCGGACATGACAGAGCCCGCACTGGCCGCGATATGCGCCGCGCGGCCGTCCACGACGATGGGCCTTGCGAGGCGATCGATGATGCGCCGTGCGACACCTGCGACGGCGGCGCGGTCCTTCGGAGCCTCGAGCACGAGCACGAACTCGTCGCCGCCGATGCGCGCGACCGTATCGCGGGCGCGCGTCTCTTCCACCAGGACACGCGCCACGACCTGAAGCACCTGGTCCCCCGCCGGGTGGCCCAGCGTGTCGTTGACGTCCTTGAAATGATCGAGGTCGATCTGCGTGAGCGCGAAACGCACCCCGCCCGCGGCCAAGCGTTCCAGCACATGCTCCAGCGCGCGGCGGTTCTTCAGGCCGGTCAGGGTGTCGGTGAAAGCCTGTTCCTCGGCCGAGATGCGCGCGGCCTGAAGGCGCAGGTTCAGCCTGCGCGACGCCTCCATCGCCGCGGATTTCGCCTCGATCAGGTAGAGCATCTCCACCGCGAGATCGGTGCCCGCGAAATCGG
Source organism: Rhodosalinus sp. 5P4 (assembly GCF_041365695.1). Taxonomy (NCBI): domain Bacteria; kingdom Pseudomonadati; phylum Pseudomonadota; class Alphaproteobacteria; order Rhodobacterales; family Paracoccaceae; genus Rhodosalinus; species Rhodosalinus sp. 5P4. Next base: position 275,705 of record NZ_JBGFSJ010000002.1, on the reverse strand, counting down.
CGCTGGTCAGCGAGAAATCCCGCACCCCGTCGAGGATCGAGATCCCGAAGGACAGGTTGACGACGGCGCCATCGCCGGCCGGCAGGGCCACCAGCACGCCTTTCAGCTTGGTGTGCGGCGCCGCGCAGCGCCGCAGGTGCAGCTTCGTGGAGGCCATGGCCATGAGTTCGTCCATGTCCTGCATGGCGCGCGGGCGGGTCACCTCGAAGAGGTCGAGAAAGCGCCGGCCGGCCAGCGGCGCGTCGGGAAAGAGCTTCGCGAGGGTCGGGCCGGCATGCGCGACGCGCCCCCCGGGGTCGAGCCGCGCGTGCATCGGGCAGAGCGCATCCAGTATCCCGTCCGGAAACCGCATCCGTTTCAGAGCGCTTGCGCGCCGAGGTCGAAGCGCCGCCCCTCGGCGAAGGAGGATTCGTAAAGCGTGATGTCGATGATGTCCTCCTCGTCGGATGCGAGGGCGAGTTCGAGGTAGGCGAGCGCGCCGTAGTCGTCCGCCATGGCGCGCAGAAGCCCGACGAAAACATGCCCGACGCCCGCAGGCCCGCCGCGGCAGGACAGGCGGAACCGGCCGGATCCCCGCTCGGCCAGTTCGAGTTCGGGCAGGTCGAGGTCGGCCACGGCGAGGCGCGCCCGCTCGGGCAGATCGTCCAGCGAATGGAGGAAGTCGAGAAAGCTGTCGCCGCCGAAGCGCATCAGCCGGCGCAGCGCCTCGGTGTTGCGGTGGGAGACGAGGTAGGTTCCCAGATCCTCGAGCAGCGCCTCGCGCGGCTTGTCCAGCACATCCTCCGCCGCGGAGAGAATGCGCGGCGCGAGCGCCGGATCGTAGCTCAGCATCGCCTCGAACCCGGCCATTTCCAGCCCGGCGCGGTGCGCGATCCCGTCCCACCGCGATGCGCCATAGGTGTCGATGATGAACGATTGTATCGCCCGGTTGATCAGACCATGCATTCCGCGTCCCGCGCCGGTGAAACCGCGGCGAGGATGCCGCTCGCGGCTTAAGATTTCCCGAACGCGTTCAATTGTCCGGAACGAGGCGTCGGCCGCCGATCGACAGGGCGCGCGCACCGCTGGGCACGAGCTCGAAACGGCCCTCCCGAAGGGCTTCCAGCGCATCGGCGGGAAGAATGGCGGGTGTGCCGGCGGCAAGATCCCGCGCCGCACCGGCAGGCCGCAACCCGCCGTCGTGAAGGTCGTAGGCGCGCACCTCCACAGGGCCGTCCGCGCTGCGAAGGAAGGCGAGCACCTGCGCGGGCCCCTCGCCCGCGCGCAGCCGCGCGGCCAGCAGCGCGCAGCCCGGCCGGCCCTCGGCGTCGCGCCGGGCGCAGGCGTCCTGCCAGTCGCGCAGCACCGCGGACGGAAGCGCCGCGAGCGCGCCTTGGGGAAGCTCGGCGTCGCCAAGCACCGGCATCACGCCCGCCAGCGCCGCGGCGAGCGCCTCCGCCTCGGCGCGTTCGATCGTTCTCGCGAAGCCGCGCGGTCCCTCCGCCTCCTCTAGCGCGGCAAGCCTTGTCCGGAGCGCCGCACCGTCGCGCTCCTCCGCAAGCGCGGACAGGTGCGCGACCGCCCGCGCGCCGGGTTTTCCCCACTCATGCGCCATCTCCCACAGCGGCACCTCGTCGAGCGGCAGGCGCGCTTGCTGGTACCGGACGAGCTGGCTTTGCGCCGACCACCGCTCGGGCGCGACAAGCGGGGTCAGCCAGAGCGCGCCGATCACCGCGCTTGCGGGCATCAGCACGACGGCTGCGCGCCGAAGCCGTACCGGCCAGTCGCCGCCGGGCAATGCGGCAAGCGCGAAGGCGAGCGTCCAGGCCAAAAGCAGCCCCGCCCCGAACGCCGCGGTCACGCGCGGCGGGGTCCAGCCATAGGACCCGACCCGCTGCGCGATCGACAGCGCCGCGGCGCCGGCCAGGATCGGCAGCAGCAGCGCCAGCATCCGCGTGGCGCCCCGCATCGCGGCGCCCCGCACCTCATCCTGCGGGCCGCGATCCACCGCCCCCGCGACGAGGACCAGGCCCGCCGCCGCCATCGACATCAGCACCGGGGCGGGCGACAGGCCGCCCAGAAGCATCCCGAGCCCCCGCAGCGGCAGGGCGAGCACGAAAACCGCCACCACCGGAAGAAGCGCCGGGACGAGAAGCCGCAGAAGGCGCAAGACAAGCACGGGCGACAGAAGCGCCGCGTAGTCCTCGGCGACGGCAAGGCCGAGCCCGATCGCCGCGCCGCTGAAAATCCACGGCACCGGGTCGATCTCGAGGATCCGGTCGATCGCATCGACGCCCACGAGACCCAGAAGCGCGTCGGACAGGCCGATCACCGCCCAGGCCAGCCCGAGGAACACCGCCGCGGCCGCCGTCCGCATCGCGATCGACCAGACCGCGTCGAAGACCGCCGCGGGATCGCGCCAGCCGCCTGGCGCCGCGAGCCCGGCCAGCGCGACCGGCGCTCCGAAGCCGCCGTAAAGGCCGAGCGCGACGAGCGGATGGCCCGCCCGCAGGGTTTGCGGGACGGAGACGAAACCCAGCGCCGCCCACCACATGAGCGCCGCGGCCGGGACCGCGAGCGCCGCCGCCCCCGCCGCGGCGCGCCGAAATCCCAGCGGGCCGGTGAAGAGCAGCGTGAGCCCGAACCAGCCCGCCGCGGCGATGACCGACACGAGGTGCAGCCGGGGTTCGGCGAAGGCGTCGCGGAAGACGTCGAGCAGAAGCCACCCCGCGACGCCCGCCGCGCCCCCGAGGCCCGCGAGCGCGACGCGCCGGAGGCGCCGGTCAGCCGCCATCGGCACGCCCCAGCAGATCGTCGAGGACCTCCGAGAACAGGGCCACGCCCTCGGCGATGAGCGCGTCGGGGAAATCGTAGCCCGCGTCGTGAAGCGGCGGCTGGTCTGCCCCGGCGCCCAGCAGCAGAAGCGCGCCGGGCGCCGCCGCGCCGAACCGGCCGAAATCCTCGGAAAACCGCATGGGCAGCCCGTCGTCCGAAACCGAGAGGCCTGCGGCCGCCGCGCCGCGCGCGAGGGCCCGGGCCGGTTCCCGCGCGTTCACGCAGGCGGCGAAGACATCCTCCCACCCGACATCGAGGACGAGGCCGTGCCCCGCGGCCGCCGCCTCGGCCAGCGCCCGGGCCTCGTCCACGAGCGTTTGCATCGCGTCGTCATCCCGGGTGCGAAGCGTGGCGAAAAGCTCGGCCCGCCCGGGGGAGATGCCGAAGGCGGGCGCGCCCATCCGCGCATGGGTGAGCGTGACCATGCGAAAGCCCGGGTCCGCGGGGCCTGCCCCGGCGCAAAGCGCGGGCAGTTCTTGCAGCAGGCGCGACAGGGCCGGGGCGGGTGACAGGCCGGTCTCGGGGCTGGAGGCGTGGGCCTCGCGGCCGCGCAGCCTGATCCGCATCCCCCGCGACGCGCAGCAGGCCGGGCCGGGCGCCACCCGGACCGCGCCGCGCGGCAGGCCCGGCAGGTTGTGAAGCGCCACCGCCATGTCCGGCGCGATCTCGGCGAAGCGCGGATCGGCGAGCACGGCCGCCGCCCCCGCGCCCGTCTCCTCGGCGGGCTGAAAGAGAAGGATCGCGCGGCCGCTCGCGGGACGGACCCGGCCGAGACGCCGCGCCAGCCCGGCGAGGATCGCCATGTGCCCGTCATGGCCGCAGAGATGAGCCCGCCCCGAGAATTCCGAGACATGCGGCACGCTGCTTTCCTCGGCGATCGGCAGCGCGTCGAGTTCCGCGCGGACCAGAATCGCGGGGCCCGGCGCCGCCCCAGCCCACGTCGCGGCCACGCCGTGCCCGCCGAGCCCCGTCCATATCCGGTCGGGCCCCTGCGCGGCGAGCATCCGGGCCACGGCCGCGGCGGTCTCCGCCTCCGCGCCCGACAGTTCCGGTCGGCGGTGAAGGGCGCGGCGCCAGTCGGCGAGCGCGCCAAGGTCTTCCGGGCCGAGATCGCTGGGGTGCACGGTCATGGCCGCCACTCCGCCCCGCCCCCGCGGTGGTGTCAAGCCCGGCGGCCGCGCGCCGCCGCCGGGTCAGAAATCGGTGGGCGCGCCGCCCTCGGCCTTGCGGAGGCTGACGAAGGCCTCGAGCTCCTCGCGCACCGCCGCGTCCATCGGCGGGGCCTCGAAGCTGCCGATGATCTCCTTGAAGACGCGGTGCGCGCGCTCGGCGGTCCAGACTGCGCCCGCGGCTTCCCACGCCTCGTAATTCTTCCAGTCCGAGACGAAGGGCTGGTAGAAGGCCGTGGTATAGCGTTCCTGCGTGTGCTGGATACCGAAGAAATGGCCCTGGTCGCCCACCTCCGCCACGGCGTCGAAGGCGATCTCTTCGGGTCCTGTGGCGCAGATCTCGGGCTCCATGTAGCGCTGGATCATCTGCAGGATCTCGCAGTCCATCACGAATTTCTCGGGGCTCGCGATCAGCCCGCCCTCGAGCCAGCCCGCGGCGTGGTAGACCATGTTGGCCCCCGACTGCACCGCCGACCACAGGCTGTTGGAGGTCTCCCACATCGCCTGCCCGTCGGGCACGTTGGCCGCGCAGACGCCCGAGGCGCGCATCGGCAGGCCGTAGAACCGCGCGAGCTGGCCGGTCATCTGGGTGGCCCTCATGTATTCCGGCGTGCCGAAGGCGGGCGCGCCCGACTTCATGTCCACGTTCGAGGTGAAGGTGCCGATCGCCACGCAGGCGCCGGGGCGGATGACCTGCGCCAGAACCACGGCCGAAAGCGCCTCGGCGAGGCTCAGCGACACTGCCCCCGCCATGGTCACCGGCGCCATCGCGCCAGCCAGCGTGAAGGGCGTGACCACGAGGCCCTGATTGCGCCGGGCAAGGCGCATCCAGCCATCCATCATCGGGTGGTCATGCTTCAGGGGCGAGGTCGAGTTGATGTTGGTGTACATCTTCGGCCCGGACTCGAACGCCTCGTGCGAGTGACCGCCGGCGATGCGCACCATCTCCATCACGTCGTCCACCCGCTCGGCGCCCAGCGCATACGCATGCATCGCCTTGTCGGTGAGCGTGAGCTTGTCGAAGAGCACGTCGAGGTGGCGCACCGACGCGTGCAGGTCCACCGGTTCGACGGGATAGCCGCCGGCGAAGTGGATGCAGTTGAAGTACTGCGTGAGCTTCAGCAGGTTGGCGCATTGCTCGCGGGTGCCGGGCACCTTCCGGCCTATCTCCATGTCCCAGTAGTTCGGCGGCGAGGAGACGTTGCCGAAGAGGATGTGCTTGCCGCCCATGGTGATGCGCCGCTCGGGGTTGCGCGGCGTGATGTCCCACTGGCGGGGCGCTCTCGCCACCATCTCCATCACCATGTCGCGGCCCATGCGCACGTTCTGGCCGTTCACCGTGCAGCCCGCCCGGGCGAGAATGTCCACCGCCTCGGGATTGAGGAAGGTGATCCCGATCTCCTCGAGGATGCGCATGGCGCCGTCATGAATGGCCTGAACGCCGTCCTCGCTCAGCGGTTCCGTGGGGCGGTCGATGTTCACGGGCAGCCGCCAGGGCATCTGCTCGATCACGGCGGTGCCGCGTCGTGCAGCGTTGCCCGCGCGCCCGCCGCCGCGGCGGCGGCGCTCGGGCGCGAGGGTCTCGCTGGGTCTGGGCATGCTCGAGGCCATGGGTCCCTCCTGCCGGTGTCCGGGCCAGAAGAAACGCCGCGCGCGGCCCGGTCGTGCCGGTTTGCGACGGATATGGTCGCGATTCTTCATCCCGCTCCGGAATGCGGCGATGCCGTGACGCAAGGGCACCCATCGCGCGGGCGCGTGCCCGGAAACGCCCCCGGACGGGCGCGATCCGATCATCCTTTCGCCGCAACGGGCGGCTATCGTTCAGGTTGGGAATGACCGGGAAAAGGCGCACGGATCGTGACGGTGGTCGTCGGACAGGAAAGGCTCGCTCCGGATTGGCGGCTTCTACGCACTGCCGACGGGCTGGTGCGTATCCTGCGCGATCCGCCCTGCGCGCGCCGGGCCTACGACCCGTTCGGGCCAAGGGGACGCTGCCCGGCAGAGGACATCCTGATGACGCTCTTCGGAGATTTCGTCGTGCCGCTCGGGCCACTTTCGACGGAAGACGAGGTCGTGGTGGGGATGTGGCGGGCGCTGCCCTGCAACGACAACCGCGATCCCGGCACGGGCGCGACAGCGACGCCGTCGCGCCGGCCGCGTCTGAACTAGCCCGCACCCCGTCAGGCGGCCGCCGCGGCGCACGCCGTCAGGCCGTGCCGAGGCCAAGCCACGCCGGCAGATGCCCGATATCGGGCAGAACGGCATCGGCGAGCGGTGCGAGCGACGCCTCGCCCGCCGGCCCGGTCAGCACCGCCACCGTCTGCATGCCCGCCGCGCGCCCGGCATGCAGATCGTGCGGGCTGTCGCCGACCATCACCACCCGCGATGGCGCGACCCCCGCCGCACGCGCGAAGGCGAGAAGCGGCCCCGGCGCGGGCTTGGCGCCATGACCGCTGTCGGCCCCCGCCACGAAGGCGAAGGCCTGCTCCACCCGCGCCGCGGCTAGATGCGCGCGCGCCGAGGCCTCGCTGTCGTTCGTCATGACGCCGAGGGTCATGCCCGCCGCCCCGAGCGCCTGCATCAGCGGCGCGAGCGGCACCGCCTCCGAGAGCGGCGCCTCGGCGGCGCGATCGGCCAGCCAGAGTTCGAGCGCGGCGGGGTCCGCGCCCGGAAGCGCCGCGGCCAGCAGTTCGGCCGCCTCGCGGTTGGTGCCCGCGATCACGGGACTTTCGGGCAGGAAGGCCCCGGCCGTCAGGTCATAGCCCACCGCGCGGGCCAGAACGGTCGCCCGCGCCGGCGCGCCGCCCGACAGCGCGCCGATCACCTGCTCGGCCCAGGGGCCCCAGGTCGCCTCGAATCCGAAGAGCGTGCCGTCCTTGTCGAACAGCACCGCGTCGGCGCGCCGCGCGGTCATGTCCAGTGCACCTGCGTGCCGCCGGGAAGCCGCGCCCGCGCCTCGGCCGGGCGCGTGCAGGGATGGCCGGTGGCCTCGCAGAAGGCGGTCACCCAGAGATCGTCCATCAGCAGGAAGTCGAGGACGGCGGCCAGCGTCTCGGGGCGGTCGGCCTCGCTCCGCAGCGTGTCGGCGTCCAGCCCAGTGGCCCCCATGAACACGCCCAGAAGATCCGCATCGGCGGCAAGCCACGCCAGCGCCTCCGCGGCGAGCGCCTCTGCCGCGTCGTCGCTCATCGCCATGCCGATCCTCCTCCCGAAAGATTTTCTTAACCAGTTTCATAAAGAGTGGGCATCAGGAAAGACAAGCGCGCCGCAACCGCGCGAGGAGCGAGCATGCCGGGCAGATTGCTCATCGTCGAGCCGGAAACAACCCGCCGCATCGCCTTGCGCGCGCGGCTCGCGGGCACCTTCCCCGACCCGGTCCTCGCCGCCGACGCGGACGAGGCGCGCGCGCTCGCACGGGCGGGCGCCCCGGATCTCGCGGTGCTCGGCGCCGGGCTGGCCGGCGCCGAGATCGAGCGCCTTGCCGCCACGCTCCGCACCTTGCCGGGCGAGGCCCCCGCGATCGTGGCGCTGCGGCCCGCCGCCGACGGCGCAGGCCGGCGCGCCGCCCTCGCCGCCGGGCTCGACGACGCCCTCCCGGATCTGCGCGACGGCGCGCTTCTCCTCGCGCGGCTGCGCAGCCTGCTACGCGACCGGGGCGACGGGCTCGCGCCGGAGGTACGCCGCAGCGCCGAGGCGGCGATGGGCTGCGCCGAGGCAGCGGCGGGCTTCGCCCCCGCGCCGCGCATCGCGCACGTCGCCGCCGAAGGGGTGTGCGCACGGGCGCAGGCCGATGCGCTGTCCGCGGCGCTGGGCGTACCGGTCCCGCTCACGCCGGCCGCGGCGCTGCTGACGGCCCAGGGGCCCGCACCCGACGCGGTGCTGATCGGGCTGCCGCCCCACGCCGACGCGGAGCTGGAACTTCTTCCGGCGCTCCGCGCGCAGCACGTCTTGCGCCGCGCCGCCATCGTGGTCCATGGCGGCGACGCGGGCGGTCGCGCCGTCGCGCGCGCGCTCGACCTCGGGGCGCATGACGGAATGCCCGGCCCCTTCGAGGTCGAGGAGCTCGCCCTGCGGCTGCGGGGCAGGTTGGCCGCGAAGCGGCGCGCCGACCAGATGCGCGCGGCGCTCGAGGCCGGTCTTGCCGCGGCCGTCATCGACCCGCTCACCGGCCTGCACAACCGCCGATACGCGGTCCCGCAGCTTGCCCGGATCGCGGCGGCGGCGCGCCAGGAGGATAGGCCCTTCGCCGTGATGATCGCCGATCTCGACCATTTCAAGCAGGTCAACGACCGGCACGGCCACGCCGCCGGCGATGCCGTGCTGACCGAGGTCGCGCAGCGATTGCGCGCCGGGATCGGGGCCGACGCTCTCGCGGCGCGGATCGGCGGCGAGGAGTTCCTGCTGGTGGTGCCGGACATGCAGCGCCACGCGGCCGAGGCCGCGGCACGACGTCTTTGCGCCGCCGTCGCCGAAAGACCCTTCGCGCTGCCCGATGGCCAGGGTGCGGTGCGGGTGACGATCTCCATCGGTCTCGCCGTCGGGCCCGACCCGATGGCGGCGGGACATGCCGAACCCGAAGCGCTGCTCGTCCAGGCCGACCGCGCCCTCTATCGCGCCAAGGCGCGCGGACGGAACTGCGTCCGCCTCGGCCGCCCCGCCGCGTGACGTCCGACGCGCCTCAGGGGCGACCCGCGCCGCCATGGCGGCCGCCGCGCATGGCCTCGGCAAGCCGGTCGGCATAGCGCGCACGCTCTTCCGGGCGCATCGCCGCGATCTTCGCAAGAAGCGCGCGCCGACCGGCGTCCTGTACGAGACTCGCCGCCGCGAACTGGCGGGAGAGGAGCGCCTCGAACCGCTCGACCGAAAAGGGATCGTCCCGAAGGAGCGAAAGCGCCTCGTCAAAACTCGACCGTCGCGCCTCGCGGGTCATGCCGCCGGCCCGCAGGGCCTGCCGGATGTCCCGGCCCACAGCCAGGCGGTCTCTCACCGGCAGTGCCGCGACGTAGGGCCAGCCGCCGTCGCGTGCCATCGGCGCGCGCCCCTCGCCCCGCAGGGCGAAGCCCGCCACCATCCCCACCACGAGGAGATTGAGCGCAAGCGAGCCCACAAGCAGGATCCTCACCCAGAGCGGCGTCCCCGGGCGGCCGTCGCCGCATTGGCTGCCGCGTTCCGCTTCCGACTCGGTCATCGCTCAAAGCTCCTCCAGCGCCAGCTCGAACCCGGCCGCGGGCCCGGGCATCGCCGCGTCGCCGCCCGCGAGGGCGGCGAGGCCACCGTCGAGCGCCCGCGGCGCCGCCACCCCGATCCAGACCCCGGCGAGCGCCGCCGCGGAGAGCCCCGCCGCCGCGGGCCAGCCGCCGAGCGTCCGCCAGATCTCCAGAAGCGGCCCCGGCGCGCGGGCGCGCCGCGAGGCGGGCGCGGAATTCAGCGCCGCGGCATCGGCGCGCACGCGCTCGGAGAGACCCGCGGGCGGCTCGGGCCTCGCGGCCCGCGCGGCGGCGAAATGGCGCTCGAGCAGCGCCTCGGTCTCGCGGTCGATGTCATTCATCGCGGTATCCCAGTGCCTCGCGCCGCCCGGACAGACTGCGGGCGAGCGCTCTCTTGCCCCGGGCGGTCAAGCTTTCCACCGCCTCGGGGCCGATCTCCATGATGCGGGCGATCTCGGCGTTTCCAAGCCCCTCGATATGGCGCAGCACCACCGCCTGGCGCTGGCGCGGCGGGAGCGTGGCGAGCGCGGCCTGAAGCGCCTCGGCGCGCGCCGTCTCCTGCAAGGCCGCCTCGGCGCCCGGCCACGTGTCCGCGGGCTCCGGCACCTGGTCGAGCGCGAGCGCGCCGCCCGGTCCCGGCCGGGCCGTCCGGCGCTGGCGGTCGATGCAGAGATTGGCCGTCACCCGGTAGAGCCATGTCGTCACCTTCGCTTCGCCCGCCCGCCACTCCGGCGCCACCCGCCAGAGCCGGAGCATCGCCTCCTGCGCCACGTCCTCGGCTTCGGCCGCATCGCCCAGAAGGCGGACGGCATGGGCGTAGACCACCGGCAGGAGCCGATCCGTCAGACGGCGCGCGGCCGCCCGGTCGCCCCGGGCGGTCGCGGCCAGCAGCGCCGCGTCGTCCAGTTCCGGGCCAGCGTCCTGAGGCATCGCCATGTCGCTCCGGCGTAGTCGCAAGTCCTGCCCGGCGCAATCGGCGGGAAGCGCGCCCCCCGCCGGATGTGGCCCGCGCCGCCCGGTTCAGGGCCGGCCGACCCCGCCGTGATGCGCCCCGCGCATCCCGCGGATGGCGGCGAACTCCTGCCGCGTGAGCGCGCCGTCGGAATTCGCATCGAGCCGCGTGAACATGCGGTCCGCGCCGCGACGCGCTGCAAGCTCGGCCCGGTCGAGCGCACCGTCGCCGTTCATGTCGAGCCGCGCCACCATGCGCGCGATGCGCTCGGCGCGGCGCCGCTCGGCCGCCGCCTCGAGTTCGGCCGGCGACAGCGTGCCGTCGCCGTCGGCGTCGAGCGCCTCAAAACGGGGCGTCTCCCGGGCGCCGTCTTGCGCGCGCGCCGCGCCGGCCGCGGAGGTCAGGGCGAGGGCTGCCAGCGCGCCGAGAAGGGCGGCGGGGGTCAGGAACGAACGGGTCATGTCTGGTCTCCTTGGTGTCGCGTTTTGGTCAGGACCCGGGTCCTTTGCGTCCGGGGTCGCAGGCTGGTACGACGCGCGGCGCGCGTTCCATCGCCGAATGCCGCCGCAAGGGGGCCGCCGCGAGCGCGGCATCCCGCCGCAAGGACAGGCTGCCGCGTTTCGGGCATGGGCATGGCAGGGCAGTGTGGGCGGCACGCGAGCGAGGTGAGACGATGCAAGATCACACGACCATTCCCGACCCGCGCCCGGCCCTTCCGGCGCTCTGGCGCGGATGGCGGCGGCGCTGCCCGAGCTGCGGCCAGGGCCCGTTGCTTTCGGGTTACCTCGAGGTGCGCAACGCCTGCACCGTCTGCCGCGAGGAGCTGCACCACCATCGCGCGGATGACGGACCCGCCTATCTCACGATCCTCATCGTCGGACACGTGATGGCGCCGCTTCTGCTCATGGTGTTCATGGCGTGGCGGCCCGAGCCGCTGGTTCTCTTCACCATCTTCGCGGTTGGCTGCGTCGGCCTCTCGCTGTATCTCTTGCCGAGACTGAAAGGGATGGTGGTGGCCTTCCAGTGGTCGCGGCTGATGCACGGCTTCGGCGAGGATCCGGCCTGACCCGCCATCCAGGGGGAGCCATGACCGCCGACAGCACGCCGATCCGCGACGCCGCCTCGGTGATCGTCCTGCGCGACCGGGCCACGGAGCCGCGCATCCTGATGGGGCAGCGCGGGGCGGCCGCGGCCTTCATGCCCAACAAGTTCGTCTTTCCCGGCGGCGCGGTCGATCCGCGCGACGCCGAGGTCCCGCTGGCAGAGGGGCTTCACGAGGTCTGCGCCGCGCGGCTGGCCGAGGACGCGGCCCCGAACCTCGGCCCCGCGCTCACCGCGGCGGCCGTGCGCGAACTCTGGGAGGAGACGGGCCTCATCCTGGGCGCGCCCGGACGCTGGCAGGGCACGCCCGGCGTGGACTGGACGGAGTTCGCCGCCACCGGCCACGTGCCCAGCGCGGCGGGGCTCAGCTTCGTCTTCCGCGCGATCACCCCCCCGGGCCGGCCGCGCCGCTTCGACGCGCGCTTCTTCCTCGTGGACGCCGACCGGCTGGCCTCGGACCCCGACGATTTCAGCCGCGCGCAGGACGAACTGAGCCATCTGAAATGGGTGCCGCTCGCCCGCGCGCGGGAGGTGGACCTGCCCTTCATCACCGAGGTGGTCCTCGCCGAGGTGGCCGGGCGGCTCGCCGATCCCGGCCCGCCGCCCTCGGTCCCCTTCTTCCGGAACACCGACGAGGAAAGCCTGTTCCTGCGGCTGCGGGGCAAGAGCCCGCTCGCGGCGGGCTGAGGCGCGTCAGGCGAGGAGGACGAGGCTCACCACCGAGGCCGAGAGCAGCGCGATCCCGGCGAGTTCCGTGCGACTCACTCGCTCGCGGAACACGAGCACGGTGATCGCCAGCGAGAAGATGAGCTCAACCTGCCCCACGGCCTTCACGAGCGCCGCCGTCTGGAGCGTGAAGGCGAGGAACCAGCAGAAGCTGCCCGCCATGCTCGAAAGCCCGACCCAGAGCGCCACGCAGCGCGCGCCCCAGACCGCGGCGAGCTGGCCGGGCTCGCAGGCGCGCAGGTAGAACGCCATCCCGATCATCTGCGCCGCGGTCACGGCCGCCAGCGTGACGCCCGCGCGGAGGAGCGGGTCTTCGCTCGCCACCTCGAGGGTCGCGCCGCGGTAGCAGACGGAGGAGATCGCGAACAGGAACCCCGAGCCCAGCCCGAGCGCCGCGGCGCGGTTGGCCAGGCGCCGCCAGCCGCGCACCACCTCGCCCGGCGCGGCCGAAAGGAGCCAGACGCCGAAGAGCCCGAGCAGGATCGCGGCGAAGGCCGCCCAGGAGATGCGCTCGCCCAGAAGCGCAACCCCCACGACCGCCGTCTGAACGACCTCGGTCTTCTTGAAGGTGATGCCGACAGCGAAGTTCCGCGCCCCGAAGAGCGCGACCACGCAGGCCGTGGCCAGCACTTGCGCGGTGCCGCCGGCCAAGGCGTAGGCCCAGAAAAGCGCGCCGGTTGCAGGAAGGCCGCCGCCGGTGACTGCGAGGTAGGCCGAGAGCGCGAGCGTCACCAGCGGCGCGGAGTAGGCGAAGCGCGCGAAGGTCGCGCCGACGGTGCTGAGCGCCCCCATGCGCAGCACCTTCTGCAGCGTGAAACGCAGGGTCTGGAACGCGGCGGCCAGGAGGGTGACGAGGATCCAGAGCTCCATCGCTTCCTACTGGCGCGGTTTCAGCCCCTTGGCCAGAGCGGATGCGGCACGGGATCCTTGGCGCGGCGGAAGTAGCGCGCGAACACCTCTGCGTAGCTCGCGTAGCGGTAGCTGTCGTTCCGCGCGAGGTAATGCGCGCGATTCGCGGCATAGACCGCGGGAAGCCGGTACCAGGGCACGCGCGGGTGCATGTGGTGCACGACGTGCAGGTTGTTGTTCAGGAACAGCAGGGAAAGCGGCCCGCGATCCTCCACGATCACGGTGCGCGCGCGGGGTTTCTCATGCGCCTGGTGTTCGAGGAAGGTGCGGATCTTCAGGATCGAGAGCGCGCCGTAGACCGAGGCGAGATAGGCCCACCACGGCATCGCCGCGACCGCGCCCATCCAAAAGACGACCAGCGCCACCGCCGGCACGTGCAGGAGCCAGCCGGCCAGCACCCGGCGGTCGCCCGCGCGGATCGCGCGCCAGTCGGTGGCCATGAAGGCCCACTGCCCGATGGCGGGCCCCACCAGAAGCCGCCCGGCGAGCGTGTTGTTGAACGCCAGCAGGCGCTTCTGCCACGCGGGCAGCCGCGCCCAGACCCGCGGATCGCGGTAGTTACTTTCCGGATCGTCGTAGGGGTCGGTGATGATCGCGTCGTTGTGGTGGGCGAGATGCGTGTCCTTGAAGCGCAGGTAGGGCACGACGAGCGTCAGCGCGGGGAAGACCAGCGCCGCGTTCAGAAGCGGATTGCGGAACGGATGGCCGTGCAGCACCTCGTGGCTGAGCGAGGAGTGCAGCGCCCCCGAAAGCGCCACCAGCACGATGCCGAGAGGAAGCCAGAACGCCGCGGCCCAGGTGGTGCCGAGCGCCCAGACGCCGTAGGCACCGACCAGAAGCGCGAGCGTGGGCCACTCCACCCTCCGGGCGGTGCGGGGATGCGCGCGGGCGTCCGGAGGGGCCTTGGCGGAGAGAACGGGCCCCGAAAGGTCCGTCGTCGCCGCCCGGGCATCCGGGCACAGGGCGTCACGTTGCAAGCCGCGTGGTTGCGTCGTCATTCACGTCTCCGATTGTCTGAAACCGCAGAACGAGTATCAGCGGACGATGTGCTGCGGAATTCCGTATATGATTAACAAAACGCCGCGAATGTGATACAAATCACCACATGACGCAGATTATCGACAAACGCCGCCGCGCGGAACAATTCCGCCAACGGCTCCGCCAGGCGATGGACGTCACGCAGACCAGCCAGAGCGCGCTCGCCCGCGCGATCGGCGTGGACCGCTCCACCGTCTCGCAGCTTCTCAAGGAGGGCGGCGCGCGGCTGCCGAACGCGCAGGTGGTCGGCGAATGCGCCGCGGCGCTGCGCGTCTCGGCGGACTGGCTGCTCTCGCTCTCCGACCGGCCCGAAAGCGCGGCCGAGATCATGGCCAACTCACTCACCCTGACAGAGGCGCCCCGGGCGCTCGTGGACGAGCAGATCTTCGCCTGGCATCGCGAGGCGGAGGGCTACAAGATCCGCCACGTTCCCGCCGGGCTGCCCGACATGCTCAAGACCCAAGCGATGCTCGAATGGGAGTATTCGCCCCATCTGGGCCGCACCGCGCAGCAGGCGATCGGCGCCGCGCAGGACCGGCTGGCCTGGATGCGGAGCGCGCAATCGGACTACGAGATCGCGATGCCGCTTTTCGAGATCGACAGCTTCGCCGCCGCCGAAGGGTATTATTCCGGCCTGTCACGAGAGATTCGCCTGGGCCAGATCGACCGTCTGCTGGAGCTCAACGACCAGTTCTATCCGCGGCTGCGAATCTTCCTGTTCGATGCGCGGCGGGTCTATTCCGCGCCGGTCACGGTGTTCGGGCCGATGCTGGCGGTGCTCTATGTCGGGCGGAACTACCTCGCCTTCCGCGACAGCGCGCGGGTGCAGGCCTTCGTGCAGCATTTCGACTGGCTCGTGCGCGAGGCCACGGTCTCGGACCGCGACTTCGCCGCACATCTCGCCCCGCTGCGCGCCGCGCTCGCCTAGACGCGCGACCTTGCAGGGAGGGCTCTTGCCCTTTTCCTTTCGCCCGGCTGCGGGCAAGACTGCGCGGGGAAAGCCAGCAAAGGGAACGGCACGGATGGCGGAACGCATGATCGGGGTGATCGGGGGCTCGGGCCTTTACGAGGTGGAGGGGCTTGCGCAGCCGCACTGGCGCACGGTCGAGACACCCTGGGGCGCGCCCTCGGATTCGGTCCTGACCGGGCGGCTCGACGGCGTGGCCATGGCGTTCCTGCCCCGCCACGGGCGCGGCCACCCACTCGACCCCGCCTCGGTGCCCTATCGCGCCAACGTCGCGGCGATGAAGATGCTGGGCGTGACCGACCTCGTCTCGGTCTCGGCGGTGGGCTCGTTCCGCGAGGCCATGAAGCCCGGCGACTTCGTGATCGTGGACCAGTTCATCGACCGCACGAAGGGCCGGGCGCAAAGCTTTTTCGGCCCCGGCTGCGTGGCCCATGTGAGCCTCGCCCACCCCACCTGTCGCCGGCTGATGGACGCGGCCGAGGCCGCCGCGGCGGCGGCGGGCGCGACCGTGCACCGGGGCGGCACCTACCTCGCCATGGAGGGCCCGCAGTTCTCCACCCTGGCCGAAAGCCGCCTCTACCGCGATGTGTGGGGCGCGGACGTGATCGGGATGACCAACATGCCCGAGGCGCGCCTCGTGCGGGAGGCGGAGCTCTGCTACGCCTCCGTCGCCATGGTCACAGATTACGACAGCTGGCATCCGGACCACGGGGAGGTCGAGGTGACCGAGATCCTGAAGACCGCCGCCGCCAATGCCGAGACCGCGCGCCGCATGCTCGCCGCGCTGCCCGGGCTTCTGGGCCCGCACGCGCCCTGCCCGGAAGGGTGCGACCGGGCGCTCGAACACGCGATCATCACCGCGCGGGACGCCCGCGACTCCGAGATGGTGGGCCGGCTGCGCCCGATCGCGGGCCGGGTGCTGGATTGACACCGCAAGCACGCCGACGCGCGCCGCGCCCCCACATTCCTGCAGGAAGAGTTTCGCATGAACGACGTCAAGGATTACATCCGCACCATCGTGGACTTCCCCCATGAAGGAATTCTCTTTCGCGACGTGACGACGCTGTTCGCCGACCCGCGCGGGTTTCGCATGGCGGTGGATCGGATGCTGCATCCCCATGCCGGCCGGCGCATCGACATGGTCGCGGGCCTCGAGGCACGCGGCTTCATCCTGGGGGGCGCCGTCGCGCACCAGCTCGGCGCGGGTTTCGTGCCGATCCGCAAGAAGGGCAAGCTTCCGGCCGCCACGATCTCGGAAAGCTACACGCTCGAATACGGCGAAGCGGTGATGGAAGTGCACGACGACGCGATCGCGCCCGGCCAGTCTGTGCTGATCGTCGACGATCTGCTGGCCACCGGCGGCACCGCCGAGGCCGGCATCCGCCTCGTGGAGCGGTTGGGCGGCGACATCGTCGGCTGCGCCTTCGTGATCGAACTGCCGGAACTTGGCGGACGCCGCAAGCTCGAGGCGCTGGGCATGGACGTGCACGCGCTTTGCGCGTTCGAGGGCGCTTGAGACCCCCAGGGCCGCATGCGCCGCCACAAATTCGTGAGGCGCGCGCAAGTCGGCTCGACAGGCCGCGGGGACCGCGATAGCCAGCTAAGCAACCCGTCCAAGATCGTGCGAGTGCCGTGACAATCCTGCCTGCCCTGGCTCGTCTTTGCCTTCTCGTCACCGCGCTTGGCCTTGCGGGGTGCGCCGCACCGCGCGAGGGCCCGCCGCCCCCCGGCACCGCCGCCGAGATCGATGAGCTGCGCCTGGGGCTTCTGGCGCTCGGCCCCGACGTCGACCCCGAGGAGGCCGCCCGCGCGGCGCGGCTGACCTATGACACGACGCATCGCCTCGCCCTCGAATACCGGATCGTGGATCCGCCCCTCGTGCACAACGCGAAGGTGAATGCGGGTCTTAAACCGCGCGGCCTTTGCTGGCACTGGTCGGTGGATCTGGGCGCGCGGCTCGAGCAGGAGAACTTCGAGACGCTCGAGGTGCATTACGCCATCGCCAACGCCTTCAACCCCTTCCGGATCGAGCACAGCACGGCCATCCTCAGCAGCCGCGGCGACAGCATGTATGACGGCATCGTCGTGGATCCGTGGCGCAAGGGCGGCGTTCTCTTCTGGTCGCCGATCGCGGAGGATGTCCGCTACGACTGGCAGCCGCGCATGGAGGTGTTCGCGCGCAAGCGCGCGGTGCAGGACCGGCGCGAGGAGCTTACCGCGCGCGAAAGCTTCTGAGGCAGGCGCGCGTCAGGCCCGCAGAACGGCGCCCGGATTCATGATGCCCATCGGATCGAGCGCCGCCTTGATCGCGCGCATGGCCGAAAGCTTGGCCGGGTCGGCGTAGCGTTCCAGATCCTCGACCTTGAGGCGCCCGACGCCGTGCTCGGCACTAACCGACCCGCCGAGCGCGTGCACCAGGTCGTGCACGCAGCGCTTGATGTCGTCGCGCCGGGCCGCGTCATCCGCGCGCCCCTGCCCCGCGACGGGAAAGACGTTGTAGTGCAGGTTGCCATCGCCCACATGGCCGAAGCAGTTGAGGCGGAACGCCCCGATCTTCGCCAGCGCGGGGCCCGCGCGGTCGATGAGTTCGGGGATCGCGGCCAGCGGCACGGAGATGTCGTGGCTCGAGATCGCGCCGATGTGGCGGTTGGCCTCGGGTATGCGCTCGCGCACCGCCCAGAACTCGGCGCGCTGCGCCTCGGACTGCGCCACGATCCCGTCATCCGACAGACCCGCCTCGAGCGCGTGTTCGAAAAGCGTCTCCAGTGCCCCGGCGGGGTCGAGCCCGCGCGGCAGCCCCACCTCGATCAGCACCGACCATTCCGGCGGCTCCGGCCAGGGCAGGCGCGTCTCGGGCATGGTCTCGGCCAGGAAGTCGAAGCCCTGCCGGTGCATCAGTTCGAAGGCGCTGATCCCGTCGCCGAGCTGGTCGCGGGCCAGCGCGAGCAGCCCAAGCGCGGCCGCGGGGCTTTTCACGGCCAGAAGCGCCGTGCCTTCGCCCGCCGGGCGCGGGTGCAGCGCGAGCGAGGCTGCGGTGATCACGCCGAGCGTGCCCTCGGAGCCGATCAGCAGGTCGCGCAGATCGTAGCCCGCGTTGTCCTTCCTGAGCGGCGTGAGGCCGTGCCAGAGCGAACCGTCGGGCAGCACCGCCTCGAGGCCGAGGCAGAGCGCCCGGGCGTTGCCGTAGCGCAGCGTGTTGACGCCGCCCGCGTTGGTGGCCAGAAGCCCGCCGATGCGCGCACTGCCTTCCGAGGCGAGCGAGAGTGGGAAAAGCCGCCCGGCGCCGGCCGCGGCGGCCTGCACGTCGGCGAGGATCGCGCCCGCCTCGGCCACGAGGACGTTCTCTTCCGGCGTGACCGAGCGGATCGCGGTCATCCGCTCCAGCGACAGGATGACCGGGGCGGGGCCCTCCGGCGCGATCTGCCCGCCCACCAGCCCGGTGCCGCCGCCATAGGGCAGGACCGGCACCCGCGCCTCCGCGGCGGCGCGGATCACGGCCGCGACCTCCTCGGCGCTGGCGGGGCGCACCAGCACGCCGCCCTGCCCCTGCCAGCGTCCGCGGGGCTCTTCGAGATAGCCCGGCGCGAGCGGGCCGATCGCGCCCGCCCCCAGCCGTGCGGAAAGGCGTTCCGCGAAGCCGGCGTCGGCGGAGACGAGATGGGGCTGGCCGTCCGCCATCACTCGTCCCGCAGCCAGGCGGGCTGGAGGAACACGACGGTGGGCCGGTCCGGAAGCGTGGCGAGGCTGATGTCGATGTAGGGCGCGCCCTGATCCACGATGGCGAATTCGTCGGCCATGCCCGCGCGGAACGCGCCCAGCGATTGGCCCGAGAACCAGTGCATCGGCAGCACGACCGAAGACCGCAGGCGCTTCAGCGTGGCGATCATGTCCGACAGCCGAAGCGTATAGCCCCCGTCCACCGGCGCCATCACGACATCGAGCCGTCCGAGCGCGGCGAACTGTTCGTCGGTGGGAACGTGGTGCAGGTGCCCCAGATGCCCGATGCAGAGCCCCGCCACCTCGAAGACGAAGATCGAATTGCCTTTGGGTTCGTCGGCCCCGCCGAAGCCCGAGCGGATGTCAGTGGACACGTTGCGCACCAGCATCTCGCCGAGATCGAGGTGATGGTCGACTCCTTCCCCGAACGCCTCCCCCCAGCCGCGCAGCACATGGGGGATCGCCGGGTCGGGGTTGGCCGTCCAGTGCGTTTCATGGGCGTGGTTCATCGTCACGACATCGGGAATGAGCGCGGTGTTCCCGATGAATCCGGTGTAGTCCGTGACCGCCGTAAGCCCGCCATGGGTACGCAGCAGAAAGGAGGCGTGCGCGATGAAATGCAGCCGCACCGTGTTTTCTGGCAAGGGCTCGGTATGGGACGCCGTGCCGCCTGCCGCGTGGGTGCCCTCGTGGGCGCGCCAGAGGCGTTCGGGCCCGGCGGCCGAAGCGCGGTGCAGGTAGTGTAGCCCCGGCGCCTGCTCGGCGACGGCGATGCAGTGGCTGGCGCGGCGCTCCTGCGCGGCGGCCGGCAGGGCGAAAAGGACGAGCGCGACGGCAACGGCAATCCGGATCATCAGGGCACCTCCTGATTGAAACGATAGCACGGATGGCGCGATCCTCCATCCGAAGGTGTCCCTCGGCCCGGCCGGTCCGCGGGCGCCGCGCGGCCCGGGACCGCCGTGTCCGCGCAGCGCCCGTTCATCCCGCATCCGTCCGGCCCCGGCGATCGGCGCGCAGCGCCGCGTAAAGCACATGGGTGCGCCATCGCCCGGCGATCTGAAGATAGCTCTGCGCGACACCCTCGTATTTGAAGCCCGCGCTTTCCAGAAGCCCGCGCGAGGCGACGTTCTCGGGCAGGCAGGCGGCCTCGATCCGGCTGAGGTCGAGCCGGTCGAAGGCGTGGTGGACCACCGCGTCGATCGCCTCGCGCATGTAGCCCTGCCGCGCGTAAGGCGCGCCCGTCCAGTAGCCCAGCGTCCCCGACTGCGACGGCCCGCGCCGGATGTTGTCGAGCGTGATCGCCCCCACGAGGACCTGATCGTCGCGCCGGATCATGAAGAGCGGCACCCCGGTGCCGCCCGAGACCGCGCGGCTGGCCCAGTAGACCCGGTTGGTGAAGGCCTTGCGCGAGAGGTGGTCCGTGGCCCAGGCGGGTTCCCAGGGCGCGAGGAAAGCTTCGCTGTTGCGGCGCAGCGTGGTCCAGTTGCGGAAATCGGCATGCTGGGGCGGGCGCAGGGTCAGCCGCTCGGTCTCGAGCCGCACCGTACGCCGCGCAAGAAGCATCACGCCGCCCGTCGCGCCTGCAATTCGTCGAGGCCGGGCGCGCCCGAGACGGGCCCGTAAAGCGTGAGCGCGGCGCGCGACCCGGTGACGAGCCGCGCACCGAAATCGCGCACGTCACCGGTGGTGACCGCATCGACCCGCGCCACGGTGTCCTCGACCGTGGGCACCTCGCCCCAGATCTGCACCATGCGTGCGAGGCGCTCGGCACGGTTCGACGGGCTTTCGAGGCCCATCAGCAACCCCGCCTTCATCTGCGCGCGCGCCCGCGCCACCTCGTCCGGGGTCATGTCGTCGGCGGCGCGCTTCATCTCGTCGAGTGTGATCCGCGCGAGCCCCCCAAGCTGGTCGCCGCCGGTGCCAGCATAGATCGTCATCATGCCGGTGTCGGCATAGGCGCCGGCCTGGGCGAAGATCGTGTAGCAGAGGCCGCGCCGCTCGCGCAGTTCCTGAAACAGGCGGCTCGACATGCCGCCGCCGAGTGCGACGGAATAGACCTGCGCGGCGTAGACCTCCGGATCGGTCTGCGCAGGGCTTTCGAAGGCCAGGGCGAGATGCGCCTGCTCGAGCGGTTTTTCGCAGCGCATTTCGCCGCCGCGGAACTCGGCGCCGGCGGGCGCGGGCGCCGCGCGCGGGACGAGATGCCCGAACCGGTCCCCGGCCGCGCGCAGCAGCCAGTCATGGTCGATATCCCCCGCCGCGGCGAGGATCATGCGCCCGGGCCCGTAATGCTCGGCCACGAACCGCGCGAGGTCCTCGCGCCCGAAACGGCCCACCTTCTCGGCGGGGCCGAGGATCGGCCGCCCGATGGGCTGGCCGGGATAGGCCACTTCCTGAAGCCAGTCGAAGATGATGTCGTCGGGCGTGTCGAGCGCCTGGCCGATTTCCTGAAGGATCACGCCGCGCTCGAGCTCGATCTCGCGCTCCTCGAAGCGCGGCGCGAGCAGGATGTCGGAAATGAGGTCGAGCGCCAGCGGCACGTCCTCGCCCAGAACCCGTGCGTAGTAGGCCGTGGCCTCGCGCGAGGTATAGGCGTTGATGTAGCCGCCCACGTCCTCGATCGCCTCGGCGATCTGCAGCGCCGTGCGCCGCTCCGTGCCCTTGAAGGCCATGTGCTCGAGGAAATGGGCGATGCCGTTCTGCTCCTCCCGCTCGTCGCGCCCGCCGGCGCAGACCCAGATGCCGATGGCGGCGGATTGCAGCCCGGGCATGTGTTCGGAAACCACGCGCAGGCCGTTGGGCAATGTGTCGAGTCGGGTCGTCAATTCCGGATACGCTCTCTTACGATGTCTTCCAGCGCGGCGAGGTCGTTGGGCGCCTCGGTCACGCGTTCGTCAAGCTCATAAAGGTTCGCCATGCGCGGGGGAAGCCCCGGGCGGATCCCGGTGGCCTTTTCCACCGCGTCGGGAAACTTCGCCGGGTGCGCCGTGGCGAGCGTGACCATCGCGGTGCCGGGATTCCGCAGCTCTTCGGCGACCTTCACCCCCACCGCGGAATGGGGGCAGAGAAGCTCCCCGGTCCGGCCGAGCGTGCGCTCGATCGTCTCGAGCGTCTCCGCCTCGGTGGCGCGGCCCGAGGCGAAGACCTCGCGCAAGCGCTGGAGCGCGCCCTGGCTGACCGCAAAGCCGCCCTCGGTCTTCAGCTCGTCCATCAGCGCGGCAACCGCACGACCGTCGCGGTCATAGGCGTCGAAGAGCGCGCGCTCGAAGTTCGAACTCACCTGGATGTCCATGGACGGGCTGACCGAGGGGATCACCGCCTCGGTGCGATACTCGCCGGCGGCGAGGCAGCGGTGCAGGATGTCGTTCTGGTTGGTGGCGACGACCAGGCGCTCGATCGGCAGCCCCATGGCGCGGGCCACCCAGCCCGCGAAGACGTCGCCGAAATTCCCGGTGGGCACCGTGAAGCTGACGGGGCGGCCGGGCGCGCCGAGGCTGGCCGCGGCGGAGAAGTAGTAGACGACCTGCGCGAGGACCCGCGCCCAGTTGATCGAGTTGACGGCGCCCAGCCGCACCGCGTCGCGGAAGGCGAAATCGTTGAACATGTCCTTCACGCGCGCCTGGCAGGCGTCGAAGTCGCCGTCGAGCGCGATCGCGTGGACGTTCTCTTCCACCGGCGTGGTCATTTGCCGGCGCTGCACCTCCGACACCCGGCCGTTCGGGAAAAGGATGAAGACATCCACCGCCTCGAGCCCGCGGAACGCCTCGATCGCCGCGCTGCCGGTGTCGCCGCTCGTCGCGCCCACGATGGTCACCCGTTCGCCCCGGCGCTGCAGCGCCGATTCGAAGAGCTGCCCGATGAGCTGCATCGCGAAGTCCTTGAAGGCCAGCGTGGGCCCGTGGAAGAGTTCGAGCAGGAAATGGTTCGGCGCCAGCTGCTTGAGCGGCGCGCGTGCCGCGTGGCCGAAGCCCGCATAGGCACGCGATGCAAGCTCGGCGAAGGCGTCCTCGGTGAAGCTTTCCGAGAGGAAGGGATACATGACGCGCACCGCCGCCTCCTCGTAGGGAAGCCCCGCCAGCGCGGCGATGTCGCCCTCGGCCATGCGCGGGATGGCCTCGGGCACGTAAAGCCCGCCGTCGCGCGCAAGCCCCGTCAGCATCGTGTCCTCGAAGCCAAGAACGGGCGCCTGCCCCCGCGTGGAAACGTATCTCATGACCGGGTGTCCCTCCGTCCCGTCCTGCCGAGCGTGCGCCAGACAAGAAACATGCTCATCGCCGCCCAGACCGCCGCCAGCCCGAACCAGGTGACCGCGTATTCGAGGTGATCGTTCGGGATGCCGGCAGTGTCCACCGGCAGCGGCGTCAGGCCCGGCGCCGAAAGCGACGTTTCCCGCACCACGACGAGCACCGGCTCGGTTCCGAGCGCCTCCGCCATCCGGGGCACGTCGCGCGCGAACCAGATGTTCGCATCGAGGTCGGGCTCCGGCGTGAAGCCGTCCACCTCGTCGGGCCAGTGCAGGTTGCCGACGATATCGGCCGCGCCGGTCGGGCGATCGGCCTCCTTGGCCTCGTTGCGCACGTAGCCCCGATCGACCATCACGCGCCGCCCGGCCTCGGTCGAAAGCGGCGCGATCACGCGAAAGCCCGCCCCCTCGGCCCGCGTGGAGACGAGGACGTGCAGCTCGTCCTCGCCGATCTCGCCCGACACCGCGACGGGCAGGTAGCGGTCCGCCTCGGGATCCGGCTCGGCCGGCAGCGGCACGGGCTCCGCCGCGATCCGGGCCTCGATGTCGGCGAGCACGCCCTCCTTCCACGCCAGCCGCTGGACCTGCCAGACGCCGAGCGCGATCAGGACGGCGGTGCCGAGGATGCCGATGAGCAGCGGGCCGAGGATACGGCGCATGACGAACTCTCCCGGAACGGATCGGGGCGCGCGACCCCTGCCCGCGCGCCCCGTCTTGAACCTGCCCGCGACCGGATTTGCAACCGGACGCGGCACCTTTCGGCCCGCCGCGGGTCAGATGCCCCAGATGTAGACGGCGAAGAAGAGGAACAGCCAGACCACGTCGACGAAGTGCCAGTACCAGGCCGCCGCCTCGAAGCCCATGTGGTTCTCGGCGGTGAAATGCCCGGCCCGCACCCGCAGGTAGCACACGAACAGGAAGATCGTGCCGATGATCACGTGCAGGCCGTGGAATCCCGTGGCCATGAAGAAGTTCGAGAAGAACTTGTCCCCGCCGAAGGTCCAGTCCTGCTCGACGAGCAGGTAACGGTACTCGTAGGCCTGAAGCGCGGTGAAGGCGACGCCCAGGATCACGGCGATCAGAAGCCCGTTCGCCACGTCCTTGCGGGGCCCGTTGTGCACCAGCGCGTGGTGCGCCCAGGTGACCGCGGTCCCGGACAGCAGAAGCACGAGCGTGTTGATGAGCGGCAGGTGGAACGCATCCACCTGATAGAATTCCGGCGGGACGTAGCTGGAGCCCGCGTATTCGTTCATCGGGTAGATCGCGTGCTTGAAGAAGCTCCAGAACCAGGCCGCGAAGAACATCACCTCCGACATGATGAAGAGGATGAAGCCGTAGCGCAGCCCGATGAGCACCACCGGCGTGTGGTCGCCCTGCAGGTTCTCGGCCACCGTGTCGGCCCACCACGCATACATGACGTAAAGCACCAGGGCGAAGCCGATCAGTGCCATCCACGGGCCGCTGCCGTGCATCCACAGAACGGCCCCGAACAGCATCACGAAAGCCCCGACCGCGCCGAGGAACGGCCAGATGGAGGGGTTCAGGATGTGGTAGTCGTGGTTTTTCTCATGCGCCATTACGGGTCCCTCGCTGGAGCGCTTACTTCACTGTCGTCGCGTCCGGCTGCGTCAGCGCGGCCTGGGTGGTCGCGTCGGGCAGCGGAATCTCGTGGAACGTATAAGAGAGCGTGATGTGCGGCAAATGCTTGGCGTCGCGGTCGTCGACGATGTCGGGGTCCACGAAGAAGGTCACCGGCATCTCCACCCTCTCGCCGGGTTGCAGCACCTGCTCCTCGAAGCAGAAGCAGTCGATCTTGGCGAAGAACCCGCCCGCCTCGAAGGGCGCCACGTTGTAGCTTGCCGTGCCGGCCACCGGACGGTCTGTCGGGTTGTAGGCCTCGTAGAAGGCCAGCCCCGTCTCGCCGATGCGCACCTCCATGCTGCGCTGCACCGGGCGGAACTCCCACGGCATGTCGCGGGCCTTTGACGCGTCGAACCGAACGGTGATCGTCTGATCGAGGATCACGTCAGAATCGGCACCTGCCCGGCTCGTCTCCCCGCCATAGCCCGTGACCCGGCAGAAGAGATCGTAAAGCGGTACCGACGCCCATGCCATCGCGCCCATGAAGAGAAGCGCCGAGCAGACCTGCACGACCGTCCGGGTCTTGGGCTCGAGCGCGGCGAATGGATTGCGCAGGCTCATCCGTATCCCTCCTCCAGCTTGGGCGGTTCGTACTCGCCCTCCGACACCTTCGCGACCGTCACTGCGAAAACGATGACGACGAGCGCGGCGAGCGCGAGGCCCACGCCGAGATTGCGCCCGAGACGGCGCTTGTGCAGGTCGTGCGTCCGGCTCAGAGCCATGCCCACACCCCCAGCCGTGTCAGCCCGGCATCGACGAGGATCGCGCCGAAATGCGCGAAGAGATAGATCAGCGACAGCCGGAAGAAGCGCTTCTCCACCGCGTAGGAATCCGCCTCGGCCGTCGCCTCGTCGCGCTGCCAGATGCGCCACGCCCCGACAAGGAACATCGCGTTCAGCACCACCGCGGCGGCGAGGTAGACCGGCCCGCCGATCGGCGTCGCCGCCACCCAGAGCGCCAGCGCGGCCAGCGCCACGGTATAGGCGAAGATGTGCCGCCGCGTCGACCGCCGGCCATGGGTCACGGTCAGCATGGGCACGCCCGCGTCGTCGTAGTCGGACCGCATGAAAAGCGCGAGCGCCCAGAAATGCGGCGGCGTCCACATGAAGATCAGCGCGAACATCAGCCACGGCTCTAGGCTCGTGCCGCCCGTCGCCACGGCCCAGCCGATCACGGGCGGAAAGGCGCCCGCCGCCCCGCCGATGACGATGTTCTGCGGCGTCGAACGCTTCAGCCACATCGTGTAGACGACCGCGTAGAAGAAGATCGTGAAGGCGAGCAGACCGGCGGCGAGCCAGTTCGCCGCGAGACCGAGCAGCCCCACCGACAGCCCCGACAGACCGAGCCCGACCGCAAGCGCCTCGTCGGGGGTCACGAGCCCGGCCGGCACGGGGCGCCGGCGGGTGCGGCGCATCACGGCGTCGATGTCGGCGTCCCACCACATGTTGAGCGCGCCCGAGGCGCCCGCACCGACCGCGATGAAAACGATCGCCGCGAAGCCGATCACCGGATGCACGCCGCCCGGCGCGGCCAGCAATCCGACGAGCGCGGTGAACACCACCAGCGACATCACGCGCGGCTTCAGCAGCGCGAAATAGTCGCCGAAGCCCGCTTCCTGCGGTCCGCTCGCACTCTGGAGGCTGACGTCGGTCATGGTCTTCCTTCGATGGCGGCGGGCCGCGCAGGGCCCGCCTGTCGAGACGTGCGTCGGCTTACTCCGCCGCGGCCACGTCGTAGGCCGCGGGCTGTCCCGCGTATTCCGCCCGCGCGCCGTCGAGCCACTGCTCGTAGGCCTCGGGGCTCACGACCTTCACCGTGATCGGCATGTAGGCGTGGTCCTTGCCGCAAAGCTCGGAGCACTGGCCGAAGTAGACGCCCTCCTTCTCGGCGTTGAACCACAGCTCGGCCAGGCGGCCGGGAACGGCGTCCTGCTTCACGCCGAAGGCGGGGATCGTCCAGGAATGGATCACGTCGGCGGCGGTCACCTGCATCACGACGGTCGCGCCGCTCGGGACCACGACGGCCGTGTCCGTGGCCAGAAGGTACTCGCTCTGGCTGTAGCCGTACTCCTCGAGCTGGTCGCGCTGCAGCATGAAGCTGTCGAAAGCGAAGCCCTCGTCGACGTATTCGTACCCCCAGAACCACTGGTAGCCGGTCACCTTGATGGTGATGTCGGCCTCGGGAATCTCCTGCTGCTTGAAGAGCACGGGCAGCGAGAAGGACCCGATGAATACCAGAATCACGATCGGCACGACGGTCCAGGCGACCTCGATCGGCGTGTTGTGGGTGAACTTGGCGGGCTCGGGGTTGCGGCGGCGATTGTAGCGCACGATCGAGACCGCCAGCAGCGCGGTGACGAACAGCACGATCGCGGTGATGATCACCATGAGCATCCCGTCGAGCCACTGCAGGTCGCGTGCGAGCTCGGTCGCCGCGGGCTGGAACCCGGTGGCGCGGTCCACCGGGCGGCCGATGATCTCCAGCCCTTCGGTGGCGGCGTTCATGTCCTGCGCGGCTGCGGGAAGGGCGGTCATCGCAGTCAGAGCGGCGGAAAATGTCTTGATCGGTCGCATGAATCACCCTGATCGTTGGCTGGCACTGGTCCCGGCTGGCGGGTCGGTGGGTGCCGGTTGTCTCGCGGCTGGTAGAAACCATATTCCGAAAGACAGATAAAGCACCATCCTTGCGGCAAAGGGCCGCTTTTTTTGATCTGGATCAAATCCGAGGACCGTAAGCCAATGTCGCATAGCGCTTTCCGCCCCTTCGATACGCATCTCGACCGCGACGCGACGCTCGCCGCGCTTCGCGCCGCCACGGACGGCGCCGATGACGGCGAGATCTTCCTCGAACGGGCCAGAAGCGAAAGCCTCGTCTTCGACGACGGCCGCCTGCGCAGCGCCTCCTACGACGCGTCCGAAGGATTCGGGCTGCGCGCGGTGCGGGGCGAGGTCACAGGCTATGGCCACGCCACCGAGATCAGCGCCGCGGCGCTCGACCGCGCCGCGGAAACCGCGCGGCTTGCGGTCGGCGCGGGCGGCGGCACCTGGTCGGAGCCGCCCGCGGCCACGAACCGGCACCTATATTCCGACATCGACCCGATCGCCGGCGCCGAGTTTCCCGTGAAGGTCGAGACGCTCCGCGCCATCGACGACTACCTGCGCGCGGCCGACCCGCGCGTGGTGCAGGTGACCGCGAACGTGGCCGCCGCCTGCCAGGAGGTCGAGATCCTGCGCCCCGACGGGACCCATGTGCGAGACGTGCGGCCGATGGCGCGCCTCAACGTCTCCGTTATCCTCGAGGAGAACGGCCGCCGCGAAGCGGGCAGCGCCGGCGGCGGTGGCCGCATCGGCCTCGAGTCGCTCATCGACCCCGCGGCCTGGCGCGAGCGCGCCGACGAGGCGCTTCGGATCGCGCGGGTCAACCTGCGCGCCGAGCCCGCGCCGGCAGGCGTCATGGACATCGTTCTCGGCCCCGGCTGGCCCGGCATCCTGCTGCACGAGGCGGTGGGCCACGGACTCGAGGGCGACTTCAACCGCAAGGGCAGTTCGGCCTTCGCCGGGCTGATGGGAAGCCAGGTGGCGGCGAAGGGCGTCACCGTCATCGATGACGGCACGCTTCCCGATCGCCGCGGCTCGATCACCGTGGACGACGAGGGCACGCCCAGCGCCCGGAACGTGCTGATCGAGGACGGTGTCCTCGTGGGCTTCCTCCAGGATCGGCAGAACGCGCGGCTGATGGGCGTCGCGCCCACCGGGAACGGCCGCCGCCAGAGCTTCGCCCACGCGCCGATGCCCCGCATGACCAACACGATCATGGAAGGCGGCGATGCCGACCCAGAAGCGATGATCGCCGAGTTGAAGGACGGCATCTACGCCGTGGGCTTCGGCGGTGGCCAGGTCGACATCACCAACGGCAAGTTCGTCTTCTCCTGCACCGAGGCCTACCGGGTGAAGAACGGCAAGATCGGCGCGCCGGTGAAGGGCGCCACGCTGATCGGCGACGGCGCGACGGCGCTGCGCAACGTGCGCGCGGTCGGCAACGACATGGCGCTCGACCCGGGCATCGGCACCTGCGGCAAGGACGGGCAGTGGGTGCCCGTGGGCGTGGGCCAGCCGAGCGTGACGATCGGCGGGCTGACCGTGGGTGGCGCGCAGGCGGGGTGATCGACTCCGCCCGCTGGCCGGCGCTGCGCACGAAACCGGTCGCGCGGCCGCCCCTGCAACGGCTCGCCGCCGCTGCGCTCGCCGCATGGATCGCGCCGCCGGCGGCCGGTGCGGCGCTGCTGGTGCTGGGCAACCTTTTGCCGCCGGGGCCCGGCCCGACGGCTCTGAGCGTCGAGGGCTTCTTTCTCGTGTCGTCGGTGCGACTGTCCTGGGCGGGCCTCCTGGCCGGCGTGCCGCTGTCAGTGCTGGCGCTGCGCGCGGGGTTGGCCGGCTGGGCCGTGGCGCTGGGGGCCGGTGCGGCGCTGGGTGTGGGCGCAGACCTTGCGGTCGGGCTCGAGCCCGGGATCGTGCTGCCCGGTTCGGTCATGGCAGCCGCCGCCTACTGGCTGACGCTGCGCGGGGCGGTCGGGCCGGACCGGATGAGACCCGAGGACCGCTGACGCCGCGACCAGAGTTTACGCGCCGTTAACCCTCGAGGGCCTACAAGCGATTCTGCAAGACGGCGGAGCGGCGATGGCCGGAACATCAGTTTCTTCCACTCACCCCCCACTCCCACACACCATGGAAGACGACGTGGTCACGTGGCTTCGCCTCTTGCGCTCGCGGCGGGTGGGGCCGACCACGTTCCACAGGCTCATGGCGGAGCACGGCTCGGCGGCGGCCGCGCTTGACGCGCTGCCTGGGATCGCCCGCGCCGCCGGGATCGAACACTACCAGCCCTGCCCCCCCGGCGTCGCGCAGGCCGAACTTGCGGCAGGGCACGCGGCCGGCGCGCGGCTCCTGCGCTTCGGACAACCGGGTTATCCGACCGCGCTCGCCGATCTGCCGGATGCGCCGCCCGCGCTCTGGGCGGTCGGACGCCCCGACAGCCTCGCGCGGCCGCTCGTCGCACTCGTGGGGGCGCGAAACGCCTCCTCGCTCGGCACGCGGATGGCCCGCGCGCTGGCGCGCGGCCTGGGCGAGGCGGGCTATGCCGTGGTCTCGGGCCTTGCCCGCGGGGTCGACACCGCCGCGCATCACGCCGCGCTGGAAACCGGCACGATCGCCGTGCTGGCAGGCGGCGTCGACGTAGCCTACCCTGCCGAAAACGCGGAGCTTTTCCAGATGATCGGGCGGCAGGGGCTGCGGCTTTCGGAACAGCCCCCCGCCCGGGTCCCGCAAGCGCGCCACTTCCCCGCGCGCAACCGCATCGTTTCGGGGCTGGCGCGCGCGGTCGTCGTGGTGGAGGCGGCGGCGCGATCGGGCAGCCTGATCACCGCGCGCGCCGCGCTCGACCAGGGGCGTGAGGTTCTGGCCGTGCCCGGCCACCCGTTCGACGCGCGCGCCGCGGGCTGCAACATGCTGATCCGCGACGGGGCGCGGCTGGTGCGCCGGGCCGAGGACGTGATCGAGGCGATAGGGCTGCCCGGGGACCACCCGACCGGCCAGCCGGACCTGCCCCTGGCGCCGCCCGCGGCCAGGACACCGCCGGAGGCGGAAGGGTCGCCGCCCGCGGCGCCGCGTTGCGGTGCCCCGCGAGGGATCGCATCGCTCCGGGACGAGATACTGGACAGGCTGGGCCCGTCCCCGCTGGCCGAGGATCAGCTTGTGCGCGACCTCGCGCGGCCCGCGGCCGAGGTCGCCCCCGCGCTTCTGGAGCTCGAACTCGACGGCCGGATCGCGCGGCGGCCGGGCGGCCTTCTCACCCGGACCTGACGGGCCCGGCGGGCGGCAGGGCCGCGCGGCGCCGATTGACTCGAGGGGCTTGCACGCCAAGTGTTGCGCGTCCATATCCCGGCACAAACCGCAGGAGCCGCCCCCCAGCATGCCCGTCGTCGTCGTCGAATCCCCGGCCAAGGCCAAGACCATCAACAAGTATCTGGGCGACGACTATACCGTTCTGGCCTCCTACGGGCATGTCCGAGACCTGCCGCCCAAGGACGGATCGGTGGATCCCGAGCACGGCTTCGACATGAAATGGGAGGTGGCGAGCGACAGCCAGAAGCATGTCCGCGCCATCGCCGAGGCGCTCAAGGACGACCCCGAACTCATCCTCGCCACCGACCCCGACCGCGAGGGCGAGGCGATCTCCTGGCACCTCGAGGAGGCGCTCAGGAAGCGCCGTGCCCTCAAAAAGGACACGCCAGTGCGCCGCGTCGTCTTCAACGCGATCACCAAGTCGGCCGTCACCGAGGCGATGAAGAACCCGCGCGACATCGACGCCCCGCTGGTCGAGGCCTATCTCGCGCGCCGGGCGCTCGACTACCTCGTGGGGTTCAACCTCTCCCCCGTGCTGTGGCGCAAGCTGCCCGGCGCGAAATCGGCGGGCCGCGTGCAGTCGGTCTGCCTGCGCCTCATCGTCGAGCGCGAGATGGAGATCGAGGCGTTCCGGCCCCGCGAATACTGGACGGTGACGGCCGAACTCGCCACGCCGCGCGGCCAGACCTACGCGGCGCGACTTACCGTGCTGGGAGGCAAGAAGCTCGACAAGTTCGACGTCGCGGACGCCACGCAGGCCGAACTTGCGGTGCAGGCGATCACCTCGCGGGATCTCGCCGTCAGCTCTGTCGAGGCCAAGCCCGCCACCCGCAACCCTGCGCCCCCCTTCATGACCTCCACGCTCCAGCAGGAGGCCAGCCGCAAGTTCGGCATGGGCGCGCGCCAGACGATGAGCACGGCGCAACGGCTCTACGAGGCCGGGCACATCACCTACATGCGAACCGACGGGATCGACATGGCACCCGAGGCGGTACACGCGGCGCGGGACGCGATCGCGGACCGTTTCGGCGCGGACTACGTCCCGAAATCGCCCCGCATGTACAAGAACAAGGCGAAGAACGCGCAGGAAGCGCACGAGTGCATCCGCCCCACCGACATGACGAAGGATGCCGCGGCGCTACGCCTCTCCGACGCCGACCAGCGCAAGCTCTACGACCTGATCTGGAAGCGCACGCTCGCCTGCCAGATGGAGGCCGCGCGGCTGGAGCGGACGACCGTCGAGATCGGCAGCCGCGACGGCCAGGTGGGCCTGCGCGCCACGGGCCAGGTCGTGCTTTTCGACGGTTTTCTCAAGATCTACGAGGAAGGCCGCGACGACGCCGAGGACGAAGACGGCAACCGCCTGCCGCAGATCTCCGAGGGCGAGGCGGCCGAGAAGCGCGACATCAAGCCCGAACAGCATTTCACCCAGCCCCCGCCGCGTTACACCGAGGCGACGCTGGTGAAGAAGATGGAGGAGCTGGGCATCGGCCGGCCCTCGACCTATGCCTCCATCGTCACCACGATCCAGGACCGGGGCTATGTCCGCAAGGACAAGAACCGGCTTCTCCCCGAGGACAAGGGGCGGCTCGTGACCGCCTTCCTCGTCAATTACTTCCGCAAATACGTCGGCTACGACTTCACCGCCAAGCTCGAGGACGAGCTCGACGATGTGAGCGCGGGCGAGCGGGACTGGAAGGACGTTCTGGACCGGTTCTGGCGCGATTTCTCCGCGGCGCTGGCCGAAACGTCGGACCTGCGCATCTCGGAGGTGCTCGACAAGATCGACGAGGTGCTCGCGCCCCATCTCTACCCGCCGCAGGAGGACGGGGGCGACCCGCGCGCCTGCCCCATCTGCGGCAACGGGCGGCTTTCCATGCGCACCTCGCGGGCGGGCGGCGCCTTCATCGGCTGCTCGAACTACCCCGAGTGCCGCTTCACGCGCCCCTTCGGCCCGCCGGGCATGGAGGACGGCGACGAGATCGGCCCCGACGGCAAGTTGCTGGGCCATGACGCGGGCGACGCGATCACGCTGCGAAAGGGTCGGTTCGGGCCCTACGTGCAGCGCGGCGAAGCGAGCGAGGCGCAGCCCAAGCCGCCGCGCGCCTCGCTGCCCAAGGGGTGGGAGCCGTCTGAGATCGACCTGGAAAAGGCGCTCCTTCTGCTCAGCCTTCCGCGCGAGGTCGGTCCCCATCCCGACGACGGCGAGATGATCGAGGCCGGGATCGGACGCTACGGGCCCTTCGTGAAGCACGGCAAGAAATACGCCAACCTTACCAGCGTCGAGGAGGTCTTCGAAATCGGCCAGAATCGCGCCGTCGAGGTTCTGGCCCAGAAGAAGACGCGCGGGGCGAGCACCGCCAAGCCGCTCAAGGAGCTGGGCGAGCACCCCGAGAACGGCGGGCCCATCGCCGTGATGGATGGCCGCTACGGCCCTTACGTGAAATGGGAGAAGGTGAACGCGACGCTGCCCAAGGGCACCGATCCCGCCGACGTGACGCTCGACATGGCGGTGAAGCTCGTGGCCGAGAAGGCTGCGAAGAAGGGCGGCGGCAAGACGGCGGCGAAGAAGCCCGTCTCCGCCAAAAAATCCGGCGGCGCGAAGAAATCCGGCACGGCGAAGAAATCCGCCGCGTCGGGCGGCGGCTCCACGGCGCGCCGCAAGGCTGCGGGCGGCTGAAACCGGTTCCCGGCCCGCGACGGGCCCCGCTGCGCCGTTGACACTCCGCGGACGCGCGGCCACAACTCGCCGCGATATTCGGCCATCAGGGAGACCGGCATGAACAAGGTCTATGGCAGCGCCGCCGAGGCGCTCGACGGGCTCTTGCACGACGGGATGTTCATCGCGGCGGGCGGCTTCGGCCTCTGCGGCATCCCCGAGTTGCTCTTGCAGGCGATCAAGGAGGCGGGCACGAAGGATCTGACCTTCGCCTCGAACAATGCCGGGGTGGACGATTTCGGCATCGGCATCCTGCTTCAGACCCGGCAGGTGAAAAAGATGATCTCCTCCTACGTGGGCGAGAACGCGGAATTCATGCGGCAGTACCTGTCCGGAGAGCTGGAGCTGGAGTTCAACCCGCAAGGCACGCTGGCCGAGCGGATGCGCGCGGGCGGCGCGGGCATCGCCGGATTCTACACCAAGACCGGCTACGGCACGCAGATCGGCGAGGGCAAGGAGGTGAAGGAGTTCGGCGGCGAGCCCTACATCCTCGAGCGCGGCATCTTCGCCGACCTGTCCATCGTCAAGGCGTGGAAGGCCGACACCACCGGAAACGCGATCTTCCGCAAGACCGCCCGCAACTTCAACCCGCCGGCCGCGATGTGCGGCAAGGTCTGCGTCATGGAGGTCGAGGAGATCGTGGAGCCGGGCGAGCTCGACCCCGACGGCATCCACCTGCCCGGCATCTACGTGCATCGCCTGATCCAGGGCGATCACGAGAAGCGCATCGAACAGCGGACGGTCCGCAAGAAAGAGGAGGCGCCGGCATGACCCTCAGGGCCAGCGATATCGAGAAGCTTCTGGCCGACAGCGCCAGCTCGGAGGTCTTCATCGAGATGGAGGACGCCGAGGTCGAGATGGACACCGGTCACGGCAACCTCGAAAATCTCGCGAAAGCGCACGGTTACCGCCTCGGCGACCGGATCCATCAGGACGGCCGGAGCGGCCGCATGTTCCACCTCTACCCGGAGAAGAGCTGATGCCCTGGGACCGCGATCAGATGGCCGAGCGGGCCGCTCGGGAACTCGAGGACGGGATGTATGTCAACCTAGGCATCGGCATCCCGACGCTGGTGTCGAACTACATCCCCGAGGGCGTGCAGGTCACGCTCCAGTCGGAGAACGGGATGCTCGGCATGGGCCCCTTTCCGGTCGAAGGCACGGAGGATCCCGATCTCATCAACGCCGGCAAGCAGACGATCACCGAACTGCCGCACACCGCCTATTTCGACAGCGCGACCAGCTTCGGCATGATCCGGGGCGGCAAGATCGCGATGGCGATCCTGGGCGCGATGGAGGTTTCGGAGGAGGGCGACCTCGCCAACTGGATGATCCCCGGCAAGCTGGTGAAGGGCATGGGCGGGGCCATGGACCTGGTGGCGGGCGTGAAGCGCGTCGTCGTGGTCATGGATCACACCAACAAGGCCGGCGCCGCGAAGATCCTCAAGGAATGCACCCTGCCG
The DNA here is from genome assembly GCF_041365695.1 of Rhodosalinus sp. 5P4. Lineage (NCBI taxonomy): Bacteria > Pseudomonadati > Pseudomonadota > Alphaproteobacteria > Rhodobacterales > Paracoccaceae > Rhodosalinus > Rhodosalinus sp. 5P4. The sequence goes on along the minus strand of NZ_JBGFSJ010000002.1, from coordinate 241,140 downwards.
CTGACGGGCAAGGGCGTCGTGGACCGGATCATCACGAATCTCGGCGTGCTCGACGTGGCGCACAAGGGGCTTCACATCGTCGAGACCGCGCCCGGCGTGACGCGGGAGGAGATCATCGCCAAGACCGAGGCGGCGATCGTCTGAGGCGCGCGATCCCGCGCGGGGCCGGCGCCGCCTGCCCTGCGCGCGGCGCGCGCGGGCTAGTTGCCGTTCGCAGCGACGTTCGTCGCGAAGACGCAGCCGTCGCTGAGGAACATGGGCGGGGTGATGCACAGGCCGCGCGCCACCTCGTAGGCGGCCAGCACCTTCGGCACGTAGTCGCGCGTCTCGGCGAAGGGGGGCACGCCCGCGTGGTCGTCCACCGCGCCCTCGCCCGCGTTGTAGCCTGCCAGCACCAGCATCGGGTCGCCGTCGAAACGGCGCATAAGCCAGTCCAGATAGGCGACCCCGCCGTCAATGTTCTGCGCCGTGTCGAAACTGTCCGTCACGCCGAAGCGCGCGGCGGTCGCCGGGATAAGCTGCATCAGCCCTTGTGCGCCCGCACGGCTCACCGCGTCGGCGCGCCCGCCCGATTCCACCGAGATCACGGCCAGCACGAGGGCGGGCGACACCTGGGTTCCGGCGGTGGCCCGCAGGATCGCCGCGCCATGGGCGCGCGCGATCTTCTGCAGGCTTTGCAGGCGCGGCGCGCGCACCGCCCCGTCGCCCGAGGCACGCCCGAGGGCGGCAAGCGCCGCGTCGAGCCGGCCCGGCCCGCCCTGCGCCCGGCCCGGAGAGACGGCCTCCCAGAACCATGCGTGGCGCCCGGCGTCGGGCGGCGTCGCACCCTCACCGGGCGTGGGTGTCCGCGCGCGCGGCTCGCGCGGCTCGAGCGGCCCCCAGGCGCGTTCCATGTCCTCCGGCGTGATCTGGACGGTCACGCGCGGCCGCTCCCCGGGGGCCGGCGGCTTCACGAACCGGGGCGACACCCCGGGCTCCTCGGGCGCGGTCTCGGCGGTGGCCATGCCGGCCAGCGCCATGGCGGCGACGGCGATCAGCCTGCCTCGCATGGGGGTCGCTCCTGCTCTGCCTCGCCGGCGCCTGGCGCGCCGGTCATCGTGTTTTTCTCCGCTCCGCCACGCATCGCGTGCGGCCAGAACCACCCTACACGCCCTGGCGCCCGCATCCGTGAGCGGGAACCGCGACCGGCTGACATTTCTTCTAATTGTGCCAGTTGCGCCTCAGTCGAACCACATTTCGAGGCGATTCATTACCTCAGCCGACACGGGGCAACGCTGCCAAACAGACCAGCCCGCAGGCTCCGGACGGTGCAAAGTGAAACGCGACGATGTCATCGCAATATGGAGACGAGACAATGATGAACTTCCTCAAGACCTTCCGCAAGGACGAAGCCGGCGCCGTGACCGTGGACTGGGTCGTGCTGACCGCAGCCGTCGTGGCCCTCGCCATCGCCGCCTACGGCGCCATCAACGAGAACGCGTTCAACCTGGCTCAGACCGCAGCAGGCGACGTCGCCAGCTCGACCCCGACCTACGGCGGCGGTAGCTAAGTCGCACGAACGGATGGCCCTGCGGGGCCGCAAAAGCCCGGCGCTCCAGCGCCGGGCTTTCTTCTTTGGCCCACGGGCAGACGGACGAAGGTCATGCCGTGCGGAGGTCACCCGGCTTCGGCACGTGGGATCGGGCCGCGGCGCCTGGCAGCCAGACAGCTCGCCCCATGCCCCGGATGACGTGACATGCCCGAAACGATCCTTTTCCGGACCAGGGCCAATCCCCGCATCGCGGCGGATCTCCCCGGAAAGGACCGAAAATTCGTGCCGGTGCAACGCCCCGCGCGCTCGCGCGGGCACATTTCAAACCATTCACGCCAAAAATGCGCCCGAATTTTCACGTCTACTCTACGTCAACCGTAACGGGGGCGGCGGATCGAAAGGCTGCTGAAATTTGCGAAGCGGTGGTCGCCGAGCAACGCTTCGAACCGGAGATTTGATGATGCTTTATTTCCTGAAGACCTTCCGAAAGAGGGACGACGGCGCCGTCACCGTGGACTGGGTGGTCCTGACCGCGGCGGTCGTGGCCCTTGCCGTCGTCGCCTATGTGAACATCAACGACAATGCGATGACCCTCAGCACGGCCACCGCGAACCAGATCCCGACGGATCTCAAGGAATATTGAGTCCGCCGCACGCGGCAGCCGCGCCCCATATGGGGCAGGCGCGGCGCGGGCGGCCCGGCTTGCCCCGCCACGGGATGGGCACGCTCGCCGGGGCCCGACGCCCGCGGTCGCGCGTTTTCCCGCGGTTTTCCCAGAAATCGACACAATCTGGCGGCACGATCCGATCGAAGACTTCGCGTGCCGTGACAATCGGCAATTTTTCGTGGGCGCCGCGGCCCCGCACAAGCAGTGAGGATATGACATGCGACTCGTATTCGGCCTCGTGCTGATCCTCGGCCTCGCCCTGGCGGGCGGGGCGGTCTTCATGGCCAAGAACTACATCGAAGGATACCAGACGGCGCTGGCGCAGGAGCGCGCGGCCCGTCCCGCGCCGGTGCCCACGGAGGAGGTGTTCGTCGCGGCCCGCGCGCTGAAATACGGAGAGATCCTCACGCCCGAGGACGTGCGCACGGTCGCGTGGCCCAAGGCCGCCCTGCCCGAGGGCGTCTTCCTTGCGAGCGCGGGATCGCTTTTCGACGAGGGCGAGGACCGCCCGCGCACCGTGACCCGCGCCATGGAAGAGAACGAGGCGATCCTTGCCGTGAAAGTCACCGAGCCCGGCGAAGCGGCCGGGCTGACCACGCGCCTGCCCCGCGGGATGCGGGCCTTCGCGATCAAGGTGGACGTGGCCTCGGGCGTTTCGGGCTTCCTGCGCCCGGGCGACCGCGTGGACATCTACTGGACCGGCCGGGCGGTCGGCTCCGGCGGCGGCGACATGACGAAGCTCATCGAGACCGGTGTCGAACTCATCGCGGTGGACCAGAGCGCGGACAGCGCCGAGATCTCGGATACGACCATCGCGCGGACGGTGACGGTGGCGGCATGGCCGCAGCAGGTGGCGGCGCTGGCGCAGGCGCAGTCGACCGGGCGCCTCGCGCTGTCGCTCGTCGGCGTCAACGACGACACCGTCGCCGAGGCGATCGAGGTGGACCAGATGGAACTTCTCGGCATCGAAAAGCCCGAGCCGACCATGCAGAAGACCCCCGAGAAGGAGGTGTGCACGGTCCGGACGCGCCGTGGCAACGAGGTCGTCGAAATCCCGATCCCCTGCACAAACTGAAACAGTTTCAATCTGTTGCGGATCGCCCGCACGCGCAAAGCGTGCGGGCGATCTTGCATTCTCGGTGCACGTGTTGCCACTTGTCCACATAAGCTGCAAAGGCGAACCCTTTGATTCTTGATTGAAATCGGAAAATGGGCCACGGTCGGTTCAAAGGCGGCGACGAGACCGCTCCATCCCCGTGATCCGAGAGGCAGGTCACATGCAATTTAACCGAGTCGTCACGGCCGCCATGCTTGGTCTGGCCGCCGCCGCAGCAAATCCCCCCGCACCGGCCGCCGCCGAGACCGTCCGCGTGATTCGCGAAGGCACGTCTTCGCGCCTCGACGTCGCGGTCAGCCGCGCCGTGGTCGTCGAAAGCGACGTGCCCTTTGCGGAGCTGTCGATCGCCAATCCGCAGATCGCCGACATCTCGTCTCTGAGCGACCGCACGATCTACGTGCTCGGCCGCGCGCCCGGTGTCACGACGCTGTCGCTGTTCGACGCGGCCGGGCAGCTCATCACCAACGTGGACGTCCGCGTCGCCGCGGACGTGACCGAGTTCAAGGAACGCCTTCAGCAGATCCTGCCGGGCGAGCGAATCGAGGTGCGCACCGCGAATGACGGTATCGTGCTCTCGGGCACGGTCTCCTCTTCCCAGAGGCTTCAGCGCGCCCTCGACCTGGCCGAACGCTACGCGCCCGACCGCGTCTCCAACCTGATGAGCGTGGGCGGTGTTCAGCAGGTCATGCTCAAGGTGCGGTTCGCCGAGATGCAGCGCTCCGTGTCCAAGTCGCTGAGCAGCTCGGTCGCCCTCGGCGGCGCGGCGTTCGACGACGAGCTGGGCATCCAGTCCGGCACCAACACCGCAATTCCCTTCGGGGGCCAGCAAAGCACGCTGAACGGCAACCTGCCGGCGTCCAACTCCAACAACGGCGCCATCCTCTTCGGGTTCGACGTGGGCTCGGTCGAGGTCGGCATCCTGCTCGAGGCTCTGGAGTCGAAGGGCATGGTGCGTACGCTCGCGGAGCCCAACCTCACCGCCCTGTCCGGGCAGGAGGCCCAGTTCCTCGCCGGTGGCGAATACCCGGTGCCGATCGCCCAGGACGACGGCAACGTGACGGTGGAATTCAAGCCCTTCGGCATCGAGCTCAACTTCACGCCCCGGGTCGTGGACGGGGATCTCATCAACCTCGAGCTGGAAGCGGCGGTCTCGGCCATCGATCCGGCCAACGGCATCTCGATCGACGCCTTCCGCATCGACGCGTTCCGCCGCCGCGAAGCGTCCACCACGGTGGAGATGCGCGACGGCGAGAGCTTTGCCATCGCGGGACTGCTTCAGGACGATTTCCGCGACCTGAACGGCCAGGTGCCGTGGCTGGGCGACATCCCGGTTCTGGGCGCGCTCTTTCGCAGCGCCGAGTATCAGCGCGAGCAGTCCGAGCTTGTGATCATCGTGACGCCGCATCTCGTGTCGCCGACGCGCGGCGAGGCGCTCGCGTTGCCGACCGACCGCGTCACGCCGCCGACGGAGCGGGACCTCTTCCTCTTCGGGCGCGTCGCGAGCGAGCGTAACGCCAACATGCGCGGCGGCGCGGGCGAGGTCGCACGGCAGGATTTCAGCGGGTCCTACGGCTACGTGATGGACTGAGGCACGGGACAGCGAACAGGAGATCGCGCCATGATGAAGTATCTCGCCCCGATCGGACTGGTGGCGCTTGGCGCCTGTTCCGATCCCGGGAACCCGGGCACCCGCGCCTTCGACAGGCCCGCCGGCGCCATCACCGACGCACAGGGCGGGTTTGGCGCGGCCACGATGAACAACAAGCTGGTGATGACCGGCCAGCAAAGCGCGGCGACGAACCTCGCCAACCGCTTCGCGGAGGCCGTGCCGACAACGGTGAATTTCGCCTTCGACAGCGCGGTGCTCGACGCCGACGCGCAGCAGACCCTGCGCGCGCAGGCCGACTTCATCCGCCAGTTCCCCGAATTGCGCTTCCGCGTCTACGGCCATACCGACCTGGTCGGAAGCGCGGCCTACAACAAGCAGCTCGGCCTGCGCCGGGCGCAGGCCGTCGTGGGATATTTCGCGAGCCTCGGCATCTCGCGCGACCGGCTGGAGGCGGTGGCCTCCTTCGGCGAGACGCAGCCGCTGATCCCGACGCCGGGCCGCGAGCGGCTGAATCGGCGCACGGTCACCGAGGTCTCGGGCTTCTACGAGCGCCACCCCAGCGTGCTGGACGGCAAATACGCGCAGGTTGTCTACCGCGAATACGTCGCGAGCGCGGTGCCGACATCGGGCCTCGAAGGGACCACTGCGGGCGATCTGTAAACAAACCCAGGGGCGAGGGCCGACCGTCGCCGCGGATCGAACAAATACGATCTTTCGGCCCTAATCTTGCCCAACTTCTCAGACACTTTCCCTCTAACGGGTTGGTGGGCCACCCCAAAGCCGGGACAGGCCCGAGCTTCCGGGGCCGTGCGATCCATGCGCGGACCCTGCCGCCCAAGGCTGCACGACTGCATCTGCGGCACAAGGCAAAGGACGAGAGGCGATGACGAGTAACGCGACGCTGCAAACCGAGCCAAGTCCGATCCTGGCCTGCACGGTAAGCCGGGATGTCCAGCATTTCGACCTTCTGATCGAGGACATGGAAGCGGTTCTGGGAGAGGCGTGGGGCGATCTCGGCTTCGCGGAGGCGCTGACCTTCTTCTCGCAGCCCGAGGCCGGCGCGCTCGAGTTCGTGGCGCTCGCCATCGACGAGGAGGACGAGCGCAACCTCGACCTTCTGGCCGAGGTCATCACCGCCGCCGCCAAGCACAAGATCAAGGTGGTCGTGATCGCCGAGGACGTCACGCCGGCGGCGCTGCACCAGCTTCTGCGCCAGGGCGCGGACGAATTCGTGCCCTATCCCCTTCCCGAAGGAGAGCTTGCCGCCGCGGTGCGCCGGCTGCGCACGCCGCCGCCCGCCGCGCAGGCCGCGGCGAGCCCGCTTGCGGAAAGTGGCGAAGGCGACGGCGTGATCCTCGCGGTGCACGGCCTCGCGGGCGGTGTCGGCGCCACGACCTTCGCGGTCAATCTGGGCTGGGAGCTCGCCAACGTGGTCAAGGAAGATCCGCCGCGTGTCTGCGTGATCGACCTCGACCTGCAATTCGGCACGGTCGCCACCTACCTCGACCTACCCCGCCGCGAGGCCGTGCTGGAACTCATCTCCGACATCGAGGCGATGGACGCCGAGGCCTTCGGGCAGGCGCTCATGTCCTTCGAGGATCGCATGCAGGTGCTCACCTCCCCGTCGGAACTGGTGCCTCTCGACCTGATGGGGCCGCCCGACGTGGAAAAGCTGCTGAACACCGCGGCGCGGCATTTCGATTTCGTGCTGGTGGACATGCCCTCCACCGTGACGCAATGGACCGAGACGGTCCTGAGCGCCGCGCATGTGTATTTCGCGCTGATCGAGCTCGACATGCGCTCGGCCCAGAACGCGCTGCGCCTGAAGCGGGCGCTGCAGGCCGAGGAGCTGCCCTTCGAGAAGCTGCGCTTCGGGCTCAACCGCGCGCCCAAGTTCACCGACCTCAACGGCAAGTCTCGCGTGAAGCGGATGGCCGAATCGCTCGGAATCTCCATCGAGCTTCAGCTTCCCGACGGCGGGCGCCCGGTGATGCAGAGCGGCGACCACGGGCTTCCGCTGGCCAGTTCCGCCGCGAAGAACCCGCTCCGCCGCGAAATCGCGAAGCTCGCGCAGTCGCTCTACGACATCGGCCAGTCGAACGCCGAAGCCGCCGCCTGACGCACCCGAAGGAGCCCCCATGTTTTCGCGCTACAAGAAGCCCGGTCAGGAACCGGCCCAGAAGCCCGGCGGTGGCAGCCCCAAGGTCGCCGAGATCCCGCGCGCCCAGCCCGTCGACCAGCCTGCGGTCATCCGCAAGCCGATGCCCTACCGGCCCGCGCAGGCGGGTCCGCAGGACAAGGAAAAGAAGCGCAAGGAGAAGATGGGCGAGATCAAGCTCGACCTGCATCGCGAGCTGCTCGACAACCTGAACCTCGCCGCGCTGGAGCACGCCACCGAGGCCGATCTTCGCGCCGAGATCTCGGACATCGCCGGCGAATACCTTCAGGAACGCGGCATCGTCCTGAATCGCGACGATCGTGCCACCCTCACCCAGGAACTCTACGACGAGGTCCGCGGCCTCGGCCCGCTCGAGACGCTTCTCCAGGACGACAGCGTCAACGACATCCTCGTGAACGGCCCGCACCAGATCTTCGTGGAGCGCAACGGCCGGCTCGAGATGTCCGACGTCACCTTCAAGGACGAGCGTCACCTGCTGCGAATCATCGACAAGATCGTTTCGGCGGTGGGCCGCCGCGTCGACGAGTCCAACCCCTACGTCGACGCCCGCCTGGCGGATGGCTCGCGCTTCAACGCGATGGTTCCGCCCGTGGCGGTGGACGGCTCGCTCGTCTCGATCCGGAAATTCAAGAAAGAGAAGCTCGGGATCGACGACCTGATCCGCTTCGGCGCCTTCAACGAGGAGATGGCCGCCTACCTTCAGGCCGCGGTGGCCTGCCGGCTCAACATCATCGTGTCGGGCGGTACCGGCTCGGGCAAGACGACGACGCTCAACGCGCTGTCGAGCTTCATCGACGACGCCGAACGGATCCTGACGATCGAGGACACCGCCGAACTCCAGCTGCAGCAGACGCATGTGGGCCGGATGGAAAGCCGCCCGCCCAACGTCGAGGGCAAGGGCGCCGTCACGCAGCGCGACTGTCTGAAGAACGCGCTCCGGATGCGCCCCGACCGGATCATCGTCGGCGAGACGCGCGGCGAGGAGGTCATCGACATGCTGCAGGCCATGAACACCGGCCACGACGGCTCGATGACGACGATCCACGCCAACAACGCCCGCGATGCGGTCTCGCGTCTGGAGAACATGATCGCGATGGCCGGCATCGAGATGCCGCTGAAGGCGATGCGCAGCCAGATCGCCAGCGCCGTGCATCTGATCGTGCAGGCGAGCCGCCTGCAGGACGGCTCGCGCCGGATGGTGTCCATCACCGAGGTCACCGGCATGGAGGGCGACGTGATCGCCATGCAGGAGGTCTTCCGCTACCAGCGCGTGGGCCTGACGCCCGAAAACAAGATCATCGGACACTTTACCGCGACCGGCGTGCGCAGCCACTACGCCGAGCGTTTCCGGATGTGGGGCTACGACCTGCCGCCGGCCATCTTCGACCCTGTGGCGGCGGAGTAAGCCATGGAAGTCTCGGCAGAACCACTCATCTACGGCGCGATCTTCGTAAGCGTCCTCGTGCTTGTCGAGGGGATCTACCTGACCGTTTTCGGCAAGTCGATCAGCCTCAACAACCGGGTCAATCGCCGGCTCGAGATGCTTCAGTCCGGCGGGCGGCGCGAGGAGGTGCTGGCAAAGCTCCGCAAGGAGATGGACCAGCACATGCGCTCGCGCTCCGTGCCGCTCTATTCGCTGCTCGCGGACCGGGCGCAGAAGGCCGCCATCGCCTTCACGCCGAAGCAACTCATCCTGATCATGGTGGCGCTGACCATGGTGGCGTTCATCGGCCTTTCGGTCGCCACCGAGACGGGCCTTGCGGTGCGCCTCGTGACCGCGGTCGCCATGGGCGTGGGCGGCGTCTATTTCTGGGTGAACTCCAAGGCGAAGAAGCGGATCGCGATGATCGAGGAGCAGCTCCCCGACGCGGTGGAGCTGATGGTGCGCTCGCTGCGCGTCGGCCATCCCTTCTCCTCGGCCATCTCGATCGTCTCAAAGGAGATCGCGGACCCGCTGGCCACCGAATTCGGCGTGATCGCGGACGAGGCCGCCTATGGCCGGGACGTGGGCGAGGCGCTGCGCCACATGGCCGAGCGCCTCGACATCCAGGACCTCCGGTTCCTGTCGGTCGCCGTCACGATCCAGCAGCAGTCGGGCGGCAACCTGGCCGAGATCCTCGCTGGCCTCGCCCAGGTGATCCGGGCGCGCTTCCGCCTCTTCCGTCGCGTCAAGGCGATCACGGCCGAGGCGCAATGGTCGGGCAAGTTCCTCTCGGCCTTCCCGATCGTCGCGCTGATCGCGATCAACATCCTCGACCCCAACTACTACGACGAGGTCCTGGACCACCCGTGGTTCGTGCCGGCCTGCTTCCTGGTGGGCATCTTCCTCACGGCGAACCTTTTCGTCATGCGCATGCTGATCAACATCAAGGTCTGAGTCCATGAACCCTCTCGCGCCCATCAACGACGTCCTGATCGAAATGCTGGGTCCGCTCGGCCCGATGATCGCGGTGGGCGGCCTCGGCCTGCTGCTCGTGCTTCTCACCGTTCCCTTCATGCTGAACGTGAAGAAGGATCCGCTGGACAAGCTGAAGGATGCGACCCGCGAGAAGCGCGACACCGACCGCGAGAATCAGGCCGCGCTGCGGCAGCGCGAGAAGGGCGAGAAACTCAAGCGCTATGCCAACTTCCTGGAGCCCCAGGACGCGAAGGAACTCTCGGCGATCAAGCTAAAGCTTCTGCGCGCGGGCTACCGCTCGCGCGAGGCGGTGCGCATCTTTCACTTCGCCCAGATGGCGTTCGGCCTGTTCGGCCTCGTCCTCGGGGTCGCCTACCTGCTCGCCTTCGGGGACGCCGATAACACGAGCCCGCAGCAGCTCGCCTTGTACGTGCTCGGCCCTGGCGCGGCGGGTTACCTGCTGCCGAAATACTGGGTCACGCGGCGCGTCGAGGAGCGCAAGGAGGAAATCACCGACGGCTTTCCCGATTCTCTCGACATGCTTCTCGTCTGCGTCGAGGCCGGGCAGTCCCTTAACCAGGCGATCATCCGGGTCGCCAGGGAATTGCGGGCCTCCTTCCCCTCGCTTGCCGACGAATACGAGATCGTCAGCCACGAGATGAAGGCGGGCAAGGACAAGGCGCAGGTTCTCACCGACATGGGCGAGCGCTGCGGCGTCCAGGACGTGTCGAGCTTCGTCACGGTGCTGATCCAGAGCCAGACCTTCGGCACGTCGATTTCCGAAGCGCTCCGGGTCTACGCCGCCGAGATGCGCGACAAACGGGTGATGCGCGCCGAGGAAAAAGCGAATAAGCTGCCGACCAAGATGACGCTCACGACCATGATGCTCACCGTGCCGCCGCTTCTGATCATCCTCATCGGCCCCTCGGCCATCGGCATCGCGAAGCTGGGCGAGATGTCCGGCAACTAGCGATGAGGCGGGCGGGGGCGCTTCCGACGATATCGCTGACGCTCGCCCTCGGCGCCTGCTCCGTCCTGCCCGGTGCGCCCGACGAGGCCACCCCCTTCGCCCCTGCCATCGATCCGCGCGGCGAGGCCGTCGACGGGCTGGTGGTCGGCCACCGCCTGATGGAGGCCGGAGAATACGAGCTTGCCCTCGATGCGTTCCGGCGCGCGGGGGCGCGCGACGGCCTCACGCCCGAGGTGCTGAGCGCGCTCGGATCGGCCAATCTCGGGTTGGGGCGCCTCAATCAGGCCGAAACGCTCCTGCGGCGCGCGACCGACAGCGGCGACGCATGGCCCGAGGTCTGGAACAATCTCGGCGTGGTGCTGCTGGAACGCGGAAAGACGGCCGAGGCGGTACAGATCCTGCGAAAGGCCTACGCGCTCGACGATGGCGAAAGTGACGCGATTCGCGACAATCTGCGACTTGCGCTCGCAAAACTCGACGAAACCGCGTATGCTGTGGACGCTGAGCAGCAAAATTACAAGCTGGTGCGCCGCGGAAGCAGCGAATACCTGATCCGCCGCGTACCTTGAGAGGCAAGAGCAGCAAAAGGACGCAGGCAAATGCGCCACCCCATCTTCGTGTCCCTCTGCCTGGCGGGGGCCGTCGCCCTGTCCGGCTGCGCGGGGACGAACGGCAATGCCGTGGACCGCAAGCTGGCCGATCTCAACGTCGTCGATGAAAGCAACCTCAACGACGTGATGCTGACATCCGCCGACCCGGGCGAGGCGGTGAACTATTTCCAGAGGGCCAGCGCCGCCGAGCCGGAGCGGATCGACCTCTTGCGCGGTCTCGCCACATCGCTCGTGCGCGCCAAGCGCAACACCGAGGCCGTCCCGGCCTGGGAAAAGGTGGCGGCCCACGAGGAGGCCACCGACGAGGACAGCGTCGCGTTCGCCGACGCGCTGATCCGGGCGGACCAGTGGGGACGCGCCGGCGAGGTGCTCGACTCGATCCCGCCCACGCACGAGACGTTCCGGCGCTACCGCCTCGAAGCGATGATCGCCGACAGCGAGAAGGACTGGAAGAAGGCCGACAGTTTCTACGAAACGGCGGTGGGGCTGACCACACAACCCGCGAACGTGATGAACAACTGGGGCTTCTCGAAACTCTCGCGCGGCGATTACGCGGGGGCCGAGCGGCTCTTTCTCGAGGCGATCCGGCAGGACGAAAAACTTTTCACCGCCAAGAACAATCTCGTCATGGCCCGGGGCGCACAGGGCAACTACACCCTCCCCGTCATCCCGATGAGCCAGGTGGAGCGCGCCCAGCTGCTGCATACCCTCGGGCTCGCCGCGGTGAAGCGTGGCGATACCGAGACCGGCAAGGGCATCTTCCGCGAGGCCATCGAGACCCATCCGCAGCACTTCGAGGCCGCCGCAAGAAGCCTGGCGGCGCTCGAAGGCAACACCCGCGGCTGACCGGGACGGCCCGCAGATGCTGCAGATCAGCGCCGCGTCAGCGCAGTGGTTCCTGCCCTTCGTGGTGCCGGTCTGCCTTTATGTCTGCTGGTCGGACATGCGCGCCATGAAGATCCCCAACCGGGCGGTGCTGGCCCTGCTGGGCATCTTCCTCGCCGTGGGGCTCGTGGCGCTGCCACTTGCGGAGTACCCTTGGCGGCTCGTGCAACTTGCCGTGGTGCTGGCGCTCGGGATCGTGCTGAACGCGGCCGGCGTCATGGGCGCGGGGGACGCCAAGTTCGCCGCCGCCGCCGCGCCCTTCATTCATCCCGGCGACATGCGGTTCCTGATCGCGCTCTTCGCGGCGGTCCTGCTGGCCGCCTTCGTGTCGCACCGCCTCGTTCGCGCGACGCCGCTGCGCCGCCTCGCGCCGGACTGGGAAAGCTGGACCCGCGGGCGCGACTTCCCCATGGGCCTCGCCCTGGGCGGCACGCTCGCGGCCTATCTGGCGCTCGGCGCCGTGTGGGGCAGCTGAGAGGAGGGGACGGCACGAAATGCCACGAAAACGCCACCGTTATTCCCTGTCGCGCCCGCGATCCGGACGCATCTTCGCCGCCGTGCAGGCAAAACCGGGGGACCGCCGATGAACATGCAACCCGCCGCGAGCACGAGAGTGGAACCGCCACCGCCGCCCAGGCGCCTGGACGAGATGGAACTTCCGCTCGTGATGATGCGCGACATCCTGCTCAAGACGATGTTCCGCAAGAACCTCGACCTCGCCTCCGATCTCGCCCGCGCGGTCTGCCTTCCGGTGAACGTCACGCAGGAACTCGTGGACCTCGCGCGCCAGCAGAAGCTGGTCGAGGCGACCGGCACGCTGAGCGCCAATGCCGGCAACGAGATGGGCTACCAGCTGACCGATGCCGGGAAGTCCCGCGCGCTCGACGCGCTCTCGCAGTCGGAATATTTCGGTGCCATGCCGGTGCCGCTTCAGGCCTACCGCGAGCAGATGCGCCGCCAGTCGATCCGCGACATCCAGATCACCCGCGCCCAGCTCGTCAACGCGATGGGGCACCTCGTTCTGCCCGAGGATCTGCTCGACCATCTCGGCCCCGCGGTCAGCTCGGGCCGGTCGATCCTGATGTACGGGCCGCCGGGCAACGGGAAATCGTCGATCTCGAACGGCATCCGCGACGCGATGGGCGACAAGATCTACGTGCCCCGCGCGATCGAATACGCGGGCCAGGTGATCACCGTCTATGACCCGATCGTGCACTCCGCCGCCGAGGAGGAAGTGGACGACCCGACGAGCCTGCGCCGCAGACGCACCTTCGATACGCGCTACGTGCGCTGCGAGCGGCCCACGGTGATCACGGGGGGCGAGCTTTCGCTTTCCATGCTCGATCTCGTCTACAATCCCACAGCGCGGACCTATCAGGCGCCGCTTCAGCTGAAGGCCTCGGGCGGCATCTTCATCGTCGACGACCTCGGCCGCCAGGCCGATCCGCCCCAGGCGCTCGTGAACCGCTGGATCGTGCCGCTCGAGGAATCGAAAGACATCCTCGCGTTGCAGTCGGGCGAGAAGTTCGAGGTGCCTTTCGACACGCTGGTGATCTTTTCGACGAACTTCCACCCGAACGAGATCTTCGACCAGGCCGCGCTGCGCCGGATCTTCTTCAAGATCAAGGTGGACGGACCGACGCAGGAGAATTTCCTGAAGATCTTCGCGCTCGTGGCGCGCAAGAAGAAGATGCCGCTCGACGAGGACGCGCTCATCCACCTGCTTCAGAACAAGTATCCGACGATCGGGAACGTCTACGCCAACTACCAGCCGATCTTCCTGATCGACCAGATGATCTCGATCTGCGAGTTCGAGGGCATCCCCTACCAGATGTCGCCCGAACTCGTCGACCGGGCCTGGGCCAACATGTTCGTGCGGGACGAGAAGATCGTGAAGTGAGCCGCCCGGCCCGGGCGGGCGGAAAATTCTTCGAAGAATTTTCTCAAGAGTTTTCGAAAACTCTTGGGCCCTTCCCTATCTGTCGCGCATGACCGCCCTGCCCGCCCCGTTTGCCCAATGGTTCGCCGCCCGTGGCTGGCAGGCGCATCCCCACCAGCTGGAGCTGCTGGCGCGCAAGGACGCGCGCGCGCTCCTGCTCGTGGCGCCGACGGGTGGCGGCAAGACGCTCGCGGGCTTCCTGCCCTCGCTCGCAGAGCTCGCTGACGGGACGCATCGCGGTCTTCACACGCTCTACGTCTCGCCGCTCAAGGCGCTCGCCGCCGACATCCGCCGCAACCTCGCCCGGCCGATCGAGGAGATGGGGCTGCCGGTGCGCGTGGAAGACCGCACCGGCGACACCGCCCAGAGCCGGCGCACGCGCCAGCGCGCGGACCCGCCGCACATCCTGCTGACGACGCCCGAAAGCCTGGCGCTCCTGACCTCCTACGAGGATGCGCCGCGGATCTTCGCCGGGCTCGAGCGGGTCGTCGTCGACGAGATCCACGCGATCGCCGAATCGAAGCGCGGCGACCAGCTGGCGCTCGCCCTCGCCCGCCTGCAGACGCTGCGTCCGGGGCTGCGCCGCGTCGGGCTTTCCGCGACGGTGGAGGATCCGCCCGCACTGGCCCGCTTTCTCGCGCCCCATCCCGTCCCCTGCGACGTGCTCGCGGCCGATCCGGGCCCCGCGCCCGACATCGCCATGCTGGACACGGCGCAGGCGCCGCCCTGGGCCGGCGGCGGCGGGGTCTACGCCGTGGGCGACGTCCTGCGGGAGATCCGACGCCACCGCACCACGCTCGTCTTCCACAACACCCGCGCGCAGGCGGAGATCTTCTTCCGCGCGCTCTGGATGGCCAATGACGACGGGCTTCCCATCGGCATCCATCACGGCAGCCTCGACCGCGCCCAGCGCGAGCGGGTGGAGACGGCGATGGCGGCGGGCGAGCTCCGCGCCGTGGTCTGCACCGGCTCGCTCGATCTCGGGATCGACTGGGGCGACGTGGACCTCGTCATCCAGGTGGGCGGGCCGAAGAACGTCAAGCGCCTCGTGCAGCGGATCGGGCGCGCGAACCACCGCTACAACGCGCCGTCGAAGGCGCGTCTCGTGCCCGCCAACCGCTTCGAGGTGGTGGAATGCGTGGCCGCGCTCGAGGCGGTGCGCGCGGGCGAGCTCGACGGGGCGCCGCGCGGCCCGGGCCCCCTCGACGTGCTCTGCCAGCACATCCTGCTGACGGCCTGCGCGGGACCCTTCGATGCCGACGCGCTTTTCGCCGAGCTGCGCCGCGCCGGACCCTACGCGGATCTTGCACGGACGGATTTCGAAGCCTGCCTCGATTTCGCGGCGACCGGCGGCTACGCGCTGCGCGCCTATGACCGCTGGCAACGGCTTCGGCAGGGGCCGGACGGGCGCTGGGCGCTGCGCGACCCGCGCACCGCACGGCGCATCCGCATGAACGCGGGCACCATCCAGGACGCGGAGCTTCTGAAGGTGCGGATGCGCGGGCGCGGCCCGTCGCTGGGCGAGGTGGAAGAGGCCTTCGCTGCGACCCTGACGCCGGGGGATACCTTTCTCATCGGCGGGCGCGTGGTGCGCTACGAGGGGCTGCGCGAACTGACGCTGGAGGTCTCGAACGCCGCCACCGGCACGCCCAGGATCGCCGTGTTCGGCGGCACGAAATTCGCCACCTCCACGCAGCTTTCCGAACGCATCCTGCGCCTTTTCGCCGCCGGGCGCTGGCCGCAGCTTCCCGCCCACACGGCGGAGTGGCTGGCGCTTCAGCGCGAGGTCTCGCGCCTGCCGGAACCCGGGCGCCTACTGGTCGAGACCTTCCCGCACGAGGGGCGCGCCCATCTCGTCGCCTACGGCTTCGCGGGGCGGAACGCCCAGCAGACGCTCGGGCTTCTCCTCACCAAGCGGATGGAAGAGGATGGCCTTGCGCCGCTCGGCTTCGTGGCCACCGACTACGCCACGCTGATCTGGGGGCTCGAGGCGGTGGCCGACCCCGCGCCGCTCTTCGATCCCGACGCGCTCGAGCGGGGCCTGGCGCGCTGGCTTGCCGCGAACGCGGTGATGAAGCGGACGTTCCGCGCCTCGGCGACCATCGCGGGCCTCATCGAGCGCAACATGCCCGGCCAGCGCAAGACGGGACGGCAGGCCACCTTCTCCTCCGACATCCTCTACGACACGCTGCTCAAATACGACCCCGATCATCTGCTCATGCGCATCACGCGCGACGAGGCGATGCGGGGGCTCGTGGATTTCGGGCGCCTGCGCGCCATGACCGAACGCGTGGCCGGGCGGATCGACCACGTCGCGCTGAACCGTCTCAGCCCGCTCTCGGCGCCGCTCTTCCTGGAGCCGGGGCGCGTGCCGGTGGAGGGGGCGGGGCGCGAGCGCCTGCTCGAGGAGGCCGCGGCGCAGCTGATGGAAGACGCGGGCCTCCCGCCCTGAGGCGCCCGGGCGCGCGCACCTGGCCGCGTCTCTCCCCTTGCCTCGCGCGCTGAAACGGGGCAGGGAACAATGCATGAACGGGTACGCCTTCACCCTCGCCGGCGCGGCGCTTGAGGCGCTGGGCTCCGGCGCGCTCTGGTGGCCGGCGCGGCGGCTCCTCTGCGTCTCCGACCTCCATCTGGGCAAGGCCGAGCGGGTGGCGCGGCGCGGGGGTCCGACGCTTCCACCCTACGAGACGCAGGACACGCTCGACCGGCTCGCCGCCGATCTGGCCGCGACGGGGGCCGCGACGGTGATCTGCCTCGGCGACAGTTTCGACGACGACGACGCGGCCGCCGCCCTGCCCGAAGAGGTGCTGCTGCGGATCGCGCGGATGCAGGCGGGGCGGCGCTGGATCTGGATCGCCGGCAACCACGATCCGGGGCCGGTGACGCTGGGGGGCGCCCATCTCGTGGACGCCGCCGAGCCGCCGCTCGTCTTCCGCCACATCGCGGGGCCCGGTGCGGAGGGCGAGGTCTCGGGGCACTACCACCCGAAGGCGAGCCTTTCGGGGCGCGGCGCGCGCATCACGCGGCCGGCCTTCCTGATCGACACGCACCGCGCGATCCTGCCCGCCTACGGCACCTACACGGGCGGTCTGCGCACGGACGCGGATGCGCTGCAGGCGCTGATGGGGCCGGACGCCCGCGCGGTACTGACGGGGGCGCGGCCCGTGGCGGTGCCCATGCGTCATGGGCGCGCCCGGCCCCGCCCGCTTGCCACATTGGGCCGCGGCGGGCGAAACTGAGCGCGCACTGCAAGGGAGCCTGAGAGCCGATGCCCGATCCCGCCCCGACCCCGCCGCTCGGGCCCGCGCGCGAGGCCAGCATCCGTGAAAGCTTCGCCGCGCAGAGCATGATGACGACGCTCGACGCGCGTCTCGTGCGTCTTTCCGAAGGCGCGGCGGTGATCGAGGCCCCGGTGGTAGAGGGCGCGCGCCAGCAGCACGGCTATGCCCACGCGGCGCTTCCCTTCGCCATCGGCGACAGCGCGGCGGGCTACGCCGCGCTCACGCTCATGCCCGAGGGCGCGGAGGTGCTGACCGCGGAGATCAAGATCAACCTGCTCGCCCCGGCGCGCGGCCCGCTGCTGACGGCGACGGGGCGCGTCGTGCGCGCCGGGCGCCGCCTCAGCGTGGTGAGCGCCGAGGTCTGGGACGCAGAGACGCAGGTGGCGCTCCTGCAGGGCACGATGGTCGCGGTCGCGCCCCGCGGGCAGGGCTAGGCTTCAGGCGGTCAGGCCCTCGGGCTCGGGCAGCCCGTTGGCGCGGCAGCAGGCCGTGAGCGTGTTGGCGAGGAGGCAGGCGATGGTCATCGGGCCGACGCCGCCCGGCACCGGCGTGATGGCGCCCGCGACCGCCGCGCAGCTCTCGAAATCGCAGTCGCCCACGAGGCGCGTCTTGCCCTCGCCCTTTTCGGGTGCGTCCACGCGGTTGATGCCCACGTCGATCACCGTGGCGCCGGGCTTGATCCAGTCGCCCTCGACCATCTCGGGCCGGCCCACCGCCGCCACCACGATGTCGGCGCGTCGCACCACCCCGGGCAGGTCGCGGGTGCGCGAATGGGCGACGGTGACGGTGCAGCTGTCGCCGAGAAGCAGCTGCGCCATGGGCTTGCCCACGATGTTCGAGCGCCCGATCACCACCGCCTCCAGCCCCGAGAGGCTGCCCAGGTGGTCGCGCAGCATCATCAGGCAGCCGAGCGGCGTGCAGGGCACCATCGCCTTCTGCCCCGTGCCCAGCAGCCCCACGTTCGAGATGTGGAAGCCGTCCACGTCCTTCGCCGGGTCGATCGCGTTGATGACCTTTTCCGCGTCGACATGGCCGGGCAGCGGTAGCTGCACAAGGATGCCGTGCACCGCCGGGTCCGCGTTGAGCCGGGCCACGAGATCCAGAAGATCGGCCTCGGGCGTGTCGGCGGGCAGGCGGTGCTCGAAGCTTTCCATCCCGGCCTCGAGCGTCTGGGCGTGCTTGTTGCGGACATAGACCTGGCTCGCCGGATCCTCGCCCACCAGTACCACGGCGAGACCCGGCGTGATGCTGTGCGCCTCCTTCAGCCGCGCCACATGCTCCGCCACCTCGCCGCGGATACGGGCGGCGAAGGCCTTCCCGTCGATGATTGTCGCCGTCATGCCGATCCTCGCTCTGTGTTCTGCTGTCATGTCCCGCGTCTGCCATAGCGGGTGCATGCGAGCACGCACCCGACAGCAGCGCCTGGCGCAGGGTGCGTGCTCGCACGCATATTCCCTTTATCCCCCGGTCAGAAGAGCCCCTCGATGAAGCCTTCGTCGCTCAGCCGGATGGTTTCGGCCGCGGGTGCCGAGGGCAGGCCCGGCATGGTCATGATCTCGCCGCAGATCACCACCACGAAGCCCGCGCCGGCCGAAAGGCGCACCTCGCGGATCGGTACGGAGTGGCCGTTGGGCGCGCCGCGCCGGGTGGGATCGGTGGTGAAGGAATACTGCGTCTTGGCCATGCAGACCGGCAGATTGCCGTAGCCCGCGGCCTCCCATTCCTTCAGCTGGGTTCGGATCTTCTGGTCGGCGAGCACCTCGTCCGCGCGGTAGATGCGCTTGGCGATCGTCTCGACCTTCTCGAGAAGGCCCATCTCGTCGGGGTAGAGCGGCGCGAAGTTGGCCTCGCCCTTGTCGGCGATCTCGGCCACGCGGGTCGCCAGTTCCTCGATCCCCGCCGAACCCTCGGCCCAGTGCTTGCAGAGGATCGCCTCGGAGCCCTGCCCGGCCACGTAGTCCTGCACCGCCGCGATCTCGGCCTCGCTGTCCCCGGCGAAATGGTTGATGCCGACGACGACCGGCACGCCGAAGCTTTTGACGTTCTCGATGTGCCGGCCGAGATTGGCGCAGCCCGCCTTCACGGCGTCGACGTTCTCCGCGCCGAGATCGGCCTTGGCGACGCCGCCGTTCATCTTCATCGCGCGCACCGTGGCCACCACCACCACCGCCGCGGGCGCGAGGCCCGCCTTGCGGCACTTGATGTTCATGAACTTCTCGGCGCCCAGATCGGCCCCGAAGCCCGCCTCGGTCACCACGTAGTCGGCGATCTTGAGCGCGGTGCTCGTCGCCATCACGGAGTTGCAGCCATGGGCGATGTTGGCGAAGGGTCCGCCATGGACGAAGGCGGGGTTGTTCTCCAGCGTCTGCACGAGGTTGGGCTGGATCGCGTCCGTGAGCAGCACCGCCATCGCGCCGTCGGCCTTGAGGTCGCGGCAGGTGATCGGCGCCTTGTCGCGGGTGTAGGCCACGATGATGTCGCCCAGCCGGCGCTCGAGGTCGGAAAGCGAGGTGGCGAGGCAGAGGATCGCCATCACCTCCGAGGCCACGGTGATGTCGAAGCCGGTCTGGCGCGGGAAGCCGTTGGCCACGCCGCCGAGCGAGGTGACGATGTCGCGGAGCGCACGGTCGTTCATGTCGAGCACGCGGCGCCAGACCACCCGGCGCTCGTCGATGCCGAGTTCGTTGCCCCAGTAGATGTGATTGTCGATCATCGCGGAAAGCAGGTTGTGCGCCGAGGTGATCGCGTGGAAATCGCCGGTGAAGTGGAGGTTCATGTCCTCCATCGGCACGACCTGCGCGTAGCCGCCGCCCGCGGCCCCACCCTTCATCCCGAAGCAGGGGCCGAGCGAGGCTTCGCGGATGCAGATCGCGGCCTTCTTGCCGATCCGGTTCAGCCCGTCGCCGAGGCCCACGGTGGTGGTCGTCTTGCCCTCGCCCGCGGGGGTGGGGTTGATCGCGGTCACGAGGATGAGCTTGCCGTTCGCGTTGCCCTGGACCCGGTCGATGAAGGCCTGGCTGACCTTCGCCTTGTCGTGGCCATAGGGCAGCAGGTCCTCGGCCCCGATGCCGAGCTTCGCGCCGATCTCCTGGATCGGTTTCTTCTGCGCCTCGCGGGCGATCTCGATGTCGGATTTGTGGCTCATGGCTCGGCTGTCCTTGTCTCTGGCCGGCGCGTGGCGTCGCGCCGGCGGGGGTCCGGCCCGCCTATACCGCGCGGGCCCCGGGGGGCGGCGCGCGTTTCCGACATTTCCGGTCGCGCTTGCGGCGAGGTGTCGCGGCTCGCGTTTCGGATCGGAAACGCCGCGCGCGCCGGCCGGCTCAGACCGCGCGCCGGGCGTCGGGAGGCGCCCAGGCCGGCTGGTCGGGGACATGCAGGCGCAGCGCGTCGCCGAGGCGGATTTCGCCCTCCCGCTCCACCCAGGCGGTCACGCCGCGCCGGCCGCGCGCGGCTGCCTTGAACGTCCGGCCCTTCCCCGGCGCGACCGCGTCGATGACCTTCGCGGGCAGGTGGCAGGGCCGGTTTTCCATGTCCACCACGAGCGTCGCGCCCGCCGGCGCCTGCAGGCGCGAGGACGGCGGGACATGCGAGAAATCCGCGATCCCCTGCACCACGAGCGACGCGCCGAGCCAGGCGGGATCGAGGGCGGCAAGCCCCAACTCGGCGGCGATCAGGGCGATCTCCTCGGCGGAGAGCACGGAAAGCTGGCGCACGTTGCGGATCTCGGTGCCCTTGGGGTGCTGCGCCACCACGCGCGAGCAGGACCGCCGCGTCAGGCCGCCGTGGCTTTCCCCGGCGATCCCGGCGAAGGTCAGCTCCGCCTCCGCCAGCGGCTCGGCGGCGAGGGCGGCCTCGCGATCGGCCACGCGGCCGATCCAGGTGACGGTGCCGAAGATCCCCGTGGGCTTGAGCGCGGGCATGGGCGGAACCTCCTTCCGGGTCGGCGCCAGACTGCCGCGCCGGGCGCGCGCCGGCAATCGGAAAGCGGGCCGGTCCGCGGCCTCTGGCCAGCGCCCGGCGCGGTGTCTATCGTGGCCCGGCGTCAGAGGGGAGCATCGCGCCTTGGTCATCGGAACGCTCGCCGACGGGCTGGCCCGCGGGGTCGAAAGCGTCGGCGACAGGATCAGCGAGACCTTCTTCGAGCCCGTCATCCGCCTTGGCGTGACCGGGCTGTCGCGGGCGGGCAAAACCGTTTTCATAACCTCGCTCGTGGCCAACCTGATCGAGCGCGGCCGGATGAGCGGGCTCGCCGCCGCCGCCGAGGGACGGATGGAGGCCGCCTACCTTCAACCGCAGCCCGACGACACGGTACCGCGCTTCGACTACGAGACGCATCTTGCCGCGCTCACCGCCGCCGCGCCGCACTGGCCCGAAAGCACGCGCTCGGTCAGCGAGCTGCGCCTGTCGTTCCGGGTCCGGCCCACGGGGCTTCTGGGCGGGTTGGCGGGGCCGCGCATCGTCCATCTGGATATCGTGGACTATCCCGGCGAATGGCTTCTGGACCTGACGCTGATGGAACGCAGCTACCGCGAATGGTCCGAGGAAACGCTCGCGCGGCTCGACGCGCGGCCGGGTGGCGGGGACTACCTGCGCGCTGCCGCCGCCGCGTCCGGCCGCGCCGACTGGGAAGAGCCCGAGGCGAAGGCGCTGGCAGAGGCCTACACCGCCTATCTGGCCCAGGCGCGCGCGGCGGGGTTCTCGGATCTCTCTCCGGGCCGGTTCCTGATGCCCGGCGACCTCGCGGGCTCCCCGGCGCTGACCTTCGCGCCGCTGCCGCCCGAGGCGTCGCCGCCCCGCCGCGGGCTCTGGCGAGAGATGGAGCGGCGCTACGACGCCTACAAGCGCGCCGTCGTGCGCCCCTTCTTCCGCGAGCATTTCGCCCGGATCGACCGGCAGGTGGTGCTCGTGGACGTGCTCGGCGCGATCCATGCCGGCCCCCGCGCGGTCGAGGACCTGCGGCGCACCATGGCCGACATCCTGTCGGCCTTCCGCCCCGGGCGGAACGACTTCCTGCGCCAGATCCTGCGCGGCAAGCGGGTCGAGAAGATTCTCTTTGCCGCGACGAAGGCCGACCACCTGCACCACAGGCAGCACCCGCGCCTCACGGCGATCATCGAAGCGATGATGCGCGAGGCGCGCGAGCGCGCCCATTTCGCCGGCGCGGAGACATCCGCGCTTTCCATCGCGGCGTTGCGCGCAACCACCGAGGAGACGGTGACCCACGAGGGAGAGGAATTGCCCTGCGTGCGCGGCCGCCTCCTGGAAACCGGCCGGCAGGCGGTCTTCCACCCCGGCGCGTTGCCCGAAAATCCAGCAGACCTGCTCGCCCCCGCGCGCGAGGGCCGCGCGGAGTGGCTGGAGGCGGACTTTTCCAACATGCGCTTCGCGCCCGCGCCGCTGACCCTGAAACCCGGCGATGGGCCGCCCCATATCCGGCTCGACCGGGCGGCGCAGATCCTCTTCGGGGACCGGCTGTGAAGGTCGCGCTCGCCCCCGCGCGCCCATGGGACGCGCGCCCGCTCGCCCGGATCCTCGGCGCGTGGAGCCGCGAGACGCCCTGGATGGAGCAGCCGCTCGACACCGCGGAGGACCGCCTC
Source organism: Rhodosalinus sp. 5P4 (assembly GCF_041365695.1). NCBI lineage: Bacteria > Pseudomonadati > Pseudomonadota > Alphaproteobacteria > Rhodobacterales > Paracoccaceae > Rhodosalinus > Rhodosalinus sp. 5P4. The sequence goes on along the minus strand of NZ_JBGFSJ010000002.1, from coordinate 218,356 downwards.
GCCCTCTGCCGCCTCATCCGCGAAAGCGACGTGGTCACGCTCAGAACATGGCGTGGCCCGGTGGCCTTCCTCGCCCGCCGAGACACGGAAATCCATGCGCTTTACGTCGCGCCCGGCGCGCGCGGGCAGGGCCTTGGAAAGCGGCTTCTCGACGAGGCAAAGGCGCGATCCGACCGGCTGACGCTCTGGACCACGCAGGCCAATGACGGGGCGCGGCGGTTCTATGCCCGCGAGGGGTTTCACGCCGTGCGCCTCGGCCGCGGCGAAGGCAACGACGCGGAGCTGCCGGACATGCGGCTCGCCTGGCAGCGGGAGGAGGCGGGATGAGCCGCAAACAAGGTCCGGTCCTGATCGAGATCGACGAGGAGGAGGCGCCCGGCGCATCGCCCGCCGACGCGCCGCCCGTTCCCGACCTCGACGCACCCGCCGCCGAGGGTCGCGCGATGCAGACGGCCGCGACGCTCGCCGCGCGCCGCGGCGGACGACTCGGCGCGTGGTTCTGGGGCCTTCTGCTCGCCTTCGTGGCCACGGCGGTGTCCCTGGCCGCGTGGGATTTCATCACCGGCCTCATCGCGCGGCTGCCGGTGCTGGGCTGGACGCTGGCGGGGATGGGCGCCGCGATCCTTGTCCTGCTCGCCGTGATCGTCGTGCGGGAGGCGGCCGCCATCGCGCGGCTCGGGCGGATCGACCGGCTCCAGCGCGAGGCCGACGCCGCGCTCGCAGGTCAGGATCTCGACGGTGCCCGCGCGGTGATTCGCCGTCTCGAGGGGCTTTACCGCCAGCGTCGGGATACCGGGTGGGCGCGCGCGCGTCTGGCCGAGCGCGAGGCCGAGATGCTGGATGCCGACGCGCTTCTGGGGCTCGCGGAGGCCGAACTGCTCGCCCCGCTCGACGCCGCCGCCCGCCGCGAGATCGAGGCGGCGGCGCGGCAGGTGGCCGCCATCACGGCCATCGTGCCGCTGGCGCTTGCGGACGTGATCGGCGCGCTCACCGCCAACACCCGCATGATCCGGCGCATCGCGGACATCTACGGCGGCCGGTCGGGCACGCTGGGCAGCCTGCGTCTCTTGCGCGCGGTCTTCACGCACCTGGTGGCCACCGGCGCGGTGGCCGTCGGCGACGACATGCTGTCCTCCATTGCGGGCGGCGGGCTGGTGAGCCGGCTGTCGCGGCGCTTCGGCGAGGGCGTGGTGAACGGCGCGCTGACCGCGCGTGTGGGCGTGGCCGCGCTGGAGGTCTGCCGCCCCCTGCCCTTCCGCCGGCTGTCCCGGCCTTCGGTGAGTTCGATCGTGAAGCGCGCGCTGACGGGGCTTTTCGCGTCGCCCCGCTGACCCGGCGCGGCACGCCATCCGCGCATGACGGAAAGGAAAATCGCGCCCGAAGGCGCGATGGAGGCCGGAGTGCATCCGGCGGTGCGGGGACCGGGGCGCGCATTCTGCCCACCGCCGGCGCCCGTCATGGCGCTTGGGGCCTGGGGCTCAGGCGATCTCGACCAGTTCGATGTCGAAGCTCAGATCCTTGCCCGCCAGCGGGTGGTTGGCGTCGAGCACCACCTCCGCGTCGGTGACTTCTGCCACGGTGACGGGCATCACCTGCCCCTGCGGCGTCTGCACCTGAAGCTGCGTGCCGACGTCGAGCGGGATGTTGTCGGGGATCTCTCCGCGCGGGACGGATTGACGGGCGTTCGGGTCGTGCTGGCCATAGGCATCGTCCGCCACGATATCCACCTTCTTGGTGTCGCCGACGGTCATGCCCGGCAGGGCCGCCTCGAGCCCGGGGATGATCTGGCCCGAGCCCACGGTGAACTCCAGCGGTTCGCGCCCCTCGCTCGAGTCGAAGGTGGAGCCGTCGGCCAGGCGGCCGGTGTAGTGAATGCGGACGGTATCGCCCTGTTTGACCTCGGTCATGGTAATTCCATCAGTTGTTTGGGGGGGGGAGTCGTGCTTTCGAGGCCGCGTCTCACGCCGCGGGTTCTCGTGTTGATCGCACAAAGGTGAGGTTTCCGTCCCCGGATGTAAACCCCGCCGCCCCGGCTTTTCGCCTTTCCCGCTGCGGCGCGCCGTGCCAGTCTCCGGGCCCGACCGGGAGGGAAAGCATGGCCATCACCACCTGCGTGTTCGACGCGTACGGCACGCTTTTCGATGTCTCCGCCGCTGCCCGCGAGGCCGCCGGGGAGCCCGGCCGGGCGGCACTGGCCGAACGCTGGGCGGCGCTCGCCGAGGCGTGGCGGCGCAAGCAGCTGGAATATTCGTGGCTCCGGGCGGTGACCGGCGCACATGCCGATTTCTGGACCGTGACCGCCGAGGCGCTCGACTGGACGCTCGAGGCCGAGGGGCTGGACGGAGACGACGAGCTGCGGAGCAGGCTTCTCGCGCTCTACCGCGAACTCGGCGCCTATCCGGAGGTGGCGGGGGTGCTCGGCGCGCTGAAGGCCGGCGGCAGGCGATGCGCGATCCTGTCGAACGGCAGTCCCGACATGCTGGCCGGCGCCGTGGAGAGCGCGGGCATCGGCGACGCGCTCGACGCGGTGCTTTCGGTCGAGGAGGTCGGAATCTTCAAGCCGGCGCGCGCGGTCTACGACCTCGTCGAGGCCCGTCTCGGCGCGGCGCGGGGCGAGGTGCTTTTCGTGTCGTCGAATGGTTGGGACGCCGCGGCCGCCGCGGGATACGGCTTCGTGACGGCCTGGGTGAACCGCGCGGGCGCGCCAATGGACCGCCTGCCGTGGCGGCCCGCCCATGTGCTTCGGGACCTCTCCGACATCCCCGAACTCGCGAGGTCGGCATGACGCGACAGTTCCGCTCCGATGACGGGCTCACGCTCGCCTATGACGACACGGGCACGGGCCACCCGCTGCTGTGCCTCGCCGGGCTCACCCGGAACATGGAGGATTTCGCGCCCGTCGCGGAACGCTTCGCCGGGTGCGCGCGGGTGATCCGGCTGGACAGCCGCGGCCGGGGCCGGTCGGACCACGATCCGGACTGGCGCAACTACACCATCGTCCGGGAGGGGCAGGACGCGCTCGCCCTGCTCGACCATCTCGGGATCGCCTCGGCGAGCATCCTCGGCACCTCGCGCGGCGGCCTGATCGCGATGTGGCTCGCCGTGGCCCATCCCGAGCGCGTGCGCGGCATCATCCTGAACGACATCGGCCCGGTCATCGAGCCCGACGGCCTGGCCGCGATCATGGACTATCTCGGGCGCCGCCCCGCCTATGCCACGATCGCGGAGGCCGCGTGGGCGCTGCCCGCGGCGATGGCCCCGGGGTTTCGCAACGTGCCGGCAGAGACCTGGCGCGCCCATGCCGAACGGCTCTGGACCGAAACGCCCGAGGGGCTCGAGATCCGCTACGACGCGCATTTGCGCGACGCCGTTCTGGAGCAGTCGGCCACCGGGTCGCTGCCCGATCCCTGGACCCTTTTCGACGGTCTGGGCGATATCCCGCTCGGCCTCGTTCGCGGCGCGAACTCGGACCTGCTGAGCGCCGCCACGGCGGCCGAGATGCGCCGCCGCAGGCCCGACATGCTCTTCGCAGAAATCCCGGACCGGGGGCACGTTCCGTTCCTAGACGAGCCCGAGGCGGTGCAGCTGATCGAGACCTACCTGGAGCGCGCGGGATGACGCCCGAACTGGTAACCGCTGCCGAGGCGCGGCTCGATGGGGTCGTGCGGCGCACGCCGCTTCTGTCCTCGCCCTTTCTCGACGAGATCGCGGGCCGGCGCGTGCTGGTGAAGCCCGAATGCCTTCAGCACACCGGCAGCTTCAAGTTCCGCGGCGCATGGTCCGCCCTTTCGGCGCTGGAGCCCGAGACGCGGGGGCGCGGCGTGATCGCCTATTCCAGCGGCAACCACGCGCAGGGCGTGGCGCTGGCGGCGCGGAGGCACGGGGTGCCGGCGGTGATCGTGATGCCCAAGGACGCGCCGCGCCTGAAGATCGAGAACACCCGCGCGCTCGGCGCCGAGGTGGTGCTTTACGACCGCGCGAATTTCGACAGCCGCGAGGAGATCGGCGGCCGCCTGGCCGCCGAACGGGGCCTCACCCTCGTGAAGCCCTACGATGATCCGCAGGTGATCGCGGGACAGGCGAGCGCGGGGCTCGAGATCGCGGCGCAGGCGGCGGAGGAGGGGATCGAGGCGGCCGACGTCCTGGTCTGCTGCGGTGGCGGCGGGTTCTCGGCGGGCATCGCGGTCGCGCTGGAGATGCGCGCGCCGGGGCTGCGCGTGCGCACCGTGGAGCCCGAGGATTACGACGACACCGCGCGCTCGCTCGCCTCGGGGCGGCGGGAGCGCAACGCGGCCGAGGCCGGCGGGCTCTGCGACGCGATCCTGACGCCCTCGCCCGGCGAGCTGACCTTCCCCGTCCTCCGGCGCCTCGCGGGGCCCGGCCTCGTGGTGACCGACGAGGAGGCGATGCGCGCGATGGCGCTGGCCGCCACGCGGCTCAAGCTGGTGGCGGAGCCGGGCGGCGCGGTGGCGCTGGCCGCCGCGCTCTTCCACGCCGACGAGATCGAGGGGGACGCCGTGATCGCGACGATCTCGGGCGGCAACGCGGATCCCGGGATCCTCGCCCGCGTGCTGGAACGCTTCGGCTGAGCCCGGCGCGCATTGACTTGCCTTGGCCGAGCGGATTTCCTCCGCGCAGGAAATCCAGGGAGGGCACATGCGCACGCAGGTCGCGATCATCGGGGGCGGGCCGTCGGGGCTTCTTCTTTCGCAGCTTCTGCACAGCGCGGGGATCGAGAGCGTCGTGCTCGAGCGCCGCTCGCGCGACTACGTGCTCTCGCGCATCCGCGCGGGCGTGCTGGAGACCGGCCTCGTGGACCTGATGCACGAGGCGGGCGTGGGAGACCGGATGGAGCGCGAGGGCTTCGTCCATGACGGCACCCTTCTCGCCAACGGGAACGAGCAGTTCCGGATCGATTTCAAGGCGCTCACGGGCAGGCACGTCATGGTCTACGGCCAGACCGAGGTGACGCGCGACCTCTACGAGGCGCGCGATGCCGCGGGCGGCACCGTGATCCATGAATGCCGGGGCGTGAAGCCCCACGACCTCGACACCGCGGCTCCCTTCGTCACCTTCCTCCACGACGGGAAGGTGAACCGGCTCGACTGCGATTTCGTGGCGGGCTGCGACGGCTACCACGGCCCCTCGCGCCAGGAGATCCCGACGGCCGAGCGGACCGAATACGAAAAGACCTACCCGTTCGGCTGGCTCGGCGTCCTGTCCGAAACGCCGCCCGTCGCCGACGAGCTCATCTACGCCAATTCCGAGCGCGGCTTCGCGCTCTGCTCCATGCGCAACGACAGCCTGTCGCGCTACTACATCCAGTGCGACCTCTCCGACAGCCCGGACGACTGGACCGACGACATGTTCTGGGACGAGCTGAAGCGCCGCATCCCGGAAGAGGCCGCCGACCGGCTGGTGACCGGGCCGTCCATCGAGAAGTCGATCGCGCCGCTGCGCAGCTTCGTCTGCGAGCCGATGCGCTGGGGGCGGCTTTTCCTGTGCGGGGACGCGGCGCATATCGTGCCGCCGACCGGCGCGAAGGGGCTGAATACCGCCGCCTCCGACGTCCACTACCTCTTCAACGCGCTCAGGCACTTCTACCACGACAGGGACGATGAAGGGCTGGAGAAATACTCCGAGACCGCGCTTGCGCGGATCTGGAAGACCGAGCGCTTCAGCTGGTGGTTCAGCTCGCTCATGCACCGCTATCCCGACCAGTCTGGGTTCGACCTGCGCATGCAGCAGGCCGAGCTCGCCTTCCTGCGCGACAACGAGGCCGCGCAGAAGGCCATGGCCGAAAGCTATGTCGGGCTGCCCTACTGATGCGCGCGGCGGACGTGAACGGGGTGCGCCTGCACTGGCGCGAGGACGGTGACCCCGAGGGCGCGCCGGTGGTCTTCGCCAACTCGCTCGGCACCGATCTGCGGCTCTGGGACGCGGTTCTCCCGCACCTGCCCGCGGGGCTCAGGATCATCCGCTACGACAAGCGCGGCCACGGCCTTTCCGAGGCGCCGCCCGCGCCCTATGCGATGGGCCAGCTCGTGAGCGACGCGGAGGCGCTGCTCGACCATCTGGGCGTGCGGAACTGCGTCTTCGTCGGGCTCTCGATCGGCGGAATGATCGCGCAGGGCCTCGCCGTGAAGCGGATGGACCAGATCCGCGCCGTGGTATTGTCGAACACCGCCGCCAAGATCGGCACCAAGGAGATGTGGGAGGACCGCATCGCCACGGTGCGCGCCCAGGGCATCGAGGGCCTCGCCGACCCGGTGATGGAGCGCTGGTTCTCCGCCGCCTTCCGCGCCACGCCCGAGCTCGCGCTCTGGCGCAACATGCTGGTGCGACAGCCGGCCGACGGCTACGCCGGCTGCTCGGCGGCGATCTCGGGCACCGATCTCTACACGCCGACGAGCGGGCTGCGCCTGCCGGCCCTCGGCATCGCGGGGGACGCCGACGGCTCCACCCCGCCCGACCTCGTGCGCGAGACGGTAGAGCTCATCCCCGGGGCGGAGTTCCGGCTCATCCGCGGCGCGGGGCACCTCCCCTGCGTCGAGAAGCCCGGGGAATATGCCGAGATCCTCGCGGAGTTCCTGCGGCGCGTGGGGCATGTCTGAGGTCCTGCTGGTCCACGGCTCCTGCCACGGCGCCTGGTGCTGGCGCGACCTGATCCCGGCCCTCGCCGCGCTGGGCCACGAGGCGCGCGCCATCGACCTTCCGGGCCACGGGGCGGACGCCACGCCGCTCGCGGAGGTCACGCTCGACGCCTATGCCGACGCGATCCTCGCCGCGCTCGGCCGCCCGGCGATCCTGGTCGGCCATTCCATGGCGGGCTTCGCGATCACCGCGGCGGCCGAGAAGGCCCCCGAGAAGATCGCGCATCTCGTCTATCTCTGCGCCTACGCGCCGCGCAGCGGCGTCTCGCTTGTCGAGATGCGGCGCGAGGCGCCGCGCCAGCCGCTTCTTCATGCGCTCGAGAAATCGGCCGACGGGCAGAGCTTCACGGTGCGCCCCGAGGCGGCGGCGGGCGTCTTCTACCAGGACTGCCCCGAGGAGGCGGTGGCCTTTGCCGTCCCGCGGCTCTGCCCGCAGGCCATCGCGCCGCAGGCCATGCCGATCACGCTGACGGACCGCTCCACCAGCCTGCCCAAGAGCTACATCCGCTGCACCGAGGACGGCACCATCCCCTACGAGTACCAGGTGACGATGACCGAGGGCTGGCCCGAGGGCAGCGTCGAGGACATGCCGACCGGCCACTCGCCCTTCTTCGCCGATCCCGAAGGGCTCGCCGCCCGCCTCGCCCGGATCGCGGAGCGTGGGCGATGACCGGGACGTCCACGCTTTACGGGCGGCTCTTCGACGCGGGCGAGGGCGCGCGCCTCTTCACCGACGCGGCGGAGCTGCGCGCAATGCTCCTCGTCGAAGGCGCGCTGGCGCAGGTGCAGGGCCGGCTCGGCGTGATTCCCGAGACGGCGGGCGCCGCGATCCACCGGGCATCGCTCGAGGTGACGCTCGACCCGGCGGCGCTGGCCGAGCCGACGCGCCGGAACGGCGTCACCGTGCCGGGGCTCGTGGCCGCCTTCCGGGAGGCGATGGGCGCGCCCGAGCACGCGCAATACGTCCACTGGGGGGCGACGAGCCAGGACATCCAGGACACCGCCCTGATGCTGCGGCTGCGGCAGGCCCTGACGCTCGCCGAAAACGCCCTCGCGAAGACGGCGGGCGCGCTCGGGGCGCTCGCGGAGGCCCATGCCGAAACGCCGATGGCCGCGCGCACCTACGGCCAGGTCGCGACGCCCACGAGCTTCGGCGCGGTGGCCGCCGGGTGGGGCTGGCCCCTTCTCGACCTCGTCGAGGAGCTGGGGGCGCTGCGTCCCCGGTGCCTCTGGGTGTCGCTTTCGGGCGCGGCGGGTACGGCGGCCGCCTTGGGCGCGGCAGCGGCGGAAACGCGGGCGGGCCTCGCCGCCGCGCTGGGGCTGGAGGATCCGGGCCGAAGCTGGCACGCCGACCGGGGCCCGGTGCTGCGCCTCGCGGGCTGGGCGGAACGGCTCGCCGCCGCGCTCGGCAAATTCGCCGAGGATCTCCTGCTCATGACCCAGAGCGGCCTTGCCGAGCTTCGGCTGGGCGAGACGGGCGGCTCCTCCACCATGCCGCAGAAGGCGAACCCCGTCGGCCCCTCGGCGCTTTTCGCGCTGACGCGGAAGGCGCGCGCGGAAGCGGCGCTTCTGGCCCAGGCCGGCAGCCCGCGGCAGAACCGCGACGGCGCGGCCTGGTTCACCGAATGGCTCGCCCTGCCGGAGCTCTGGCGCGCCACGCTGGCGGCCGCCCACGGCGCGCGAGAGATCGCGGGGACGCTCGCCCCCGATCCGGGCGCCATGGCCGCCGGGCTCGCGGCAAGCGGCGGCGCGCCCTATGCCGAGGCGCTGAGCTTCGCGCTCGCCGGGGAGATGCCGCGCCCGGAGGCGCAGGCCGAGGCCAGCCGCCTCGCCGCCGAGGCCGCCGCACGGGGCCGCCCGCTCGCGGAGCTCGCGCGCGGGGCCCATCCCGGGCTCGACCCCGCACTCTTCACGCCCGCGCGGCAATTGGGCCAGGCGCCCGCCGAGGCGCGAGCCTTCGCGGCGGCGGTGGCGCGGCGCGGGGCATGAGCGCCCCGGGCGAGGCCGGGGCGGCGACCTCGCGCCTGCCGATCCTCTTCATCATGATGACGGTGATGATCGACTCCATGGGGATCGGCCTCATCCTGCCGGTGCTGCCCGATCTCATCCTCGAGCTGAACGGCGGCACGCTCGCCGCCGCGGCGATCTGGGGCGGCATCCTCTCGACCTCCTTCGCGGTCATGCAGTTCCTGTGCGGGCCGCTTCTGGGAACGCTGTCGGACCGCTACGGGCGGCGGCCCGTGCTTCTCGTCTCGGTGGGCGTTATGGCGCTCGACTACCTCGTGATGGCGCTGGCGGGCACCATCTGGCTTCTGCTCGGGGCGCGCGTCGTCGCCGGCGTCACCGCCGCCACCCAGTCCACCGCCACGGCGTTCCTGGCCGACATTTCCGCGCCGCACGAAAAGGCCGTGCGCTTCGGCCTTGTCGGCGCGAGCTTCGGCCTCGGCTTCGTGCTGGGCCCGCTCCTCGGCGGTCTGCTCGGCGAGATGGGGACGCGCGCGCCCTTCTACGCCGCCGCTGCGCTCGCGGCGCTCAACCTCGCACTGGGCTGGCTCGTCCTGCCCGAGACGGTGACCGACGCGACCCGCCGCGCCTTCCGCTGGCGCGCGGCCAACCCGCTTGGCGCGGTGCGCCATCTCGGGCGGCTGGACGGCGTGCGCGTTCTGCTTGCCGTCTATTTCCTCTACCAGCTGGCCTTCTACGTCTATCCCGCCACCTGGGCCTATTTCACGCAAGCGCGGTTCGGCTGGGATCCGGGCCTCATCGGTGTGTCGCTGGCCGTCTTCGGCATCTCGATGGCCGGCGTTCAGGGTGTCCTGATCCGGCCCGCCCAGCGCCGCCTCGGCGAGCCACGCATGGTGCAACTGGGCCTCTCGCTCTGCATCGCCGCCTTCGTCACGCTCGCCGCGCTTACCGACGGGCGGGTCGCGCTCGCGCTGATCCCGGCGGCAGCGCTCGGCGCAGTGGTGGCGCCCTCGCTTCAATCGCTGATGTCGCGCGCCACGCCGGGCGACGAGCAGGGCGCGCTGCAAGGGGTGCTGACCAGCGTGAACGCGGTGGCGGTGATCCTCGCGCCGCTTGTCATGACGGGCACCTTCGCCGCCTTTACCCACCCCGCCGCGCCCGTCTACCTGCCCGGCGCGGCGTTCCTGCTCTCGGCCGCGCTGGTCGCGCTGGCCCTGGGCCTCTTCCTGCGCTGCGGGCCTGCGTCCGGCTAAGCGGCCCGGAACGAAGACCCGGCGCGAAAGCAGGCCGCGGCGCACCCACCGGGCCGCTTCGGGATGCCGGCGATCGGCTTGCAGGGGGCGTCGCGCCGGACATGGGCGCTGGCGGCGCGCGGCGAAACGTGATCGTCTCGACACCGCATGCAAGGCGACAGCGAAAGGAGCCCGGATGAGACTGGCCGACCTCGACGTCATCGTGACCGCGCCGCCGGCCCCCGGCTGGGGCGGGCGCTACTGGATCCTCGTGAAGGTGACGACGGACACCGGAATCACCGGCTGGGGCGAATGCTACGCAAGCGCGGTCGGCCCCTCGGCGATGGAGGCGGTGCTTCGCGACGTCTTCGCCCGCCACATGGAGGGCGAGCATCCCGAGAACGTCGAGCGCATGTTCCGCCGTGCCTACTCCGCGGGCTTCACCCAGCGCCCGGACCCGACGGTGATGGGCGCCTTCTCGGGGCTCGAGATCGCCTGCTGGGACATTCTCGGCAAGGATCGCGGCCGCCCGGTCTGGGCGCTGATCGGTGGGCGGATGAACGAGCGCGTACGCGCCTACACCTACCTCTACCCGCGCCCGGGCCACGACATGACGGCTTTCTGGACCTCGCCCGAGATGGCCGCCGAGAGCGCCGTGGCCCTCGTCGAGGAGGGGTACACGGCGGTGAAGTTCGACCCGGCGGGCCCCTACACCATGCGCGGCGGGCACCAGCCGGCGATGTCCGACATCTCGCAATCGGTGGCCTTCTGCCGGGCCATCCGCGCGGCGGTGGGCGACCGGGCGGACCTGCTCTTCGGCACCCACGGGCAATTCACGACCGACGGCGCGATCCGGCTCGGCCAGGCGCTCGAGGCCTACGCGCCGCTCTGGTTCGAAGAGCCGATCCCACCCGACAACCTTCTGGAATTCCAGGAGGTCGCGCGCGCAGTGCGGATCCCCGTCGCCACCGGGGAGCGGCTGACGACCAAGGCGGAATTCGCCGCACTTCTGCGCACGGGCGGGGCGCGCATCCTGCAACCCGCACTCGGACGCGCGGGCGGCATTTGGGAGGCCAAGAAGATCGCGGCGATCGCCGAGGTCTTCAACGCGCAGATGGCGCCCCACCTCTATGCCGGCCCGGTGGAATGGGCCGCCAACATCCACCTTGCCGTGTCGATCCCGAACCTGCTCGTGGCGGAGACCATCGACACGCCGTTCCATCGCGACCTGATCCGCGGCGCGATCGCGGTCGACGATGGCTTCGTGCCCGCGCCCGAGGCGCCGGGGCTGGGCATCGAGGTGGACGAGGCGCTGGCGCGCGCGCATCCCTACACCGGCGGGCAGCTGCACCTCGAGATGCAGGAGGCGCCCTGCAATTACCGTGATGGAAATGTCTTCCTCGGAGGCGCGCCACCAGAGCTCCCTTGATTCGCGCCCGCCTCGCGTCATATTCTTTCCGTGTGATACGAATGGAGTCGCTTGCCATGGCCGATCCGGCAATGGAAAAGATCGCGGCGATGTCGGCGCCGGCCGCCCCCCCGGACGAGATGGCGCGCAACGCAGCCGACGCCGCGGCCTACCTGAAGACACTGGCCCACGAGGGCCGGCTGATGATCCTGTGCCATCTCGGATCGGGCGAGAAATCCGTGGGCGCGCTGGAGCAGTTGCTGGACATTCGCCAGGCGGCCGTAAGCCAGATGCTGGCCCGGCTTCGTGACGAGGGGCTGGTGCGGACGCGGCGCGAAGGCAAGACCATCTACTATCGCCTCGCCGACGACGGCACGCAGGAGGTCATCGGCCTGCTCTACCGGCTGTTCTGCGAACGGCGGGCGGGCTGACACCACCCCCAGCGCCGAGACATCCTAGGCAGCAGTGCCGGCCTGCGCGGGAACCCGCTGCCACGAGCGAGTGAAGGCGCCGAGGACATGCCCGACGGCCTCGTCGTCGGCCGTGCCCTCGACCTGCGCCACCAGTCCGCGCTTCTTGTCGTCCACGACGTCCACGATGCGCGCGTCGAGGCCCGCCTTCTCCAGCGCCTCGCCGTAGACGCGCCGGATGGCGCGCTTGCGGAGGTCCGGCTTGAACACCTTGCCGACCGCCGTCTTCGGCAATTCGTCGAGCACCTCGATATGCTTGGGGAAGGCCGCGCGTTCGTGGATGTGCACCTTGCAATGCTCCATCAGCTCCTCGGCGCTCACGCTTCCGCCCTCGACGAGTTCCACGAAGGCGCAGGGCAGCTCCCCGGCATAGGCGTCGGGCTGACCGATCGCGCCGGCGAAGGCCACGTCGTGATGGGCCAGCAGCGCTTCCTCGATCTCGCCCGGATCGATGTTGTGCCCGCTGCGGATGATGAGGTCCTTGGCGCGGCCGGTGATCCAGAGATACCCGTCCCCGTCCACCCGGCCCAAGTCGCCCGTCCGCAGGTAACGCCCCTCGTGGAAGAGATCGCGGTTCTTGTCGTCCTCGGTGTAGGTCTTCCCGGCATAGACGCCCGGATTCGAGACGCAGATCTCGCCGATCTCGTCCACGTCGCATTCGCGCGGCCCGCCGTTCTCCTGCTTGACGATCTTGACGTCGGTGTAGGGGAACGGAATTCCGATGGAGCCCACCTTCTTCGTGCCTTCCGGCGGGTTGCAGGAGACGAGGCAGGTGGCCTCGGTCAGCCCGTACCCCTCGACGATGGTGACGCCGCTGGCCTTCTCGAAACGGTTGAACAGTTCGAGCGGCATCGGCGCCGATCCCGAGAAGGACGTCTTCACGCTGGAGATGTCGGCGTCCACCTTGCGCTGCATGAGCGCCGCCACGGCGGTCGGCACGGTGATCACGAAGGTGGTGCGCCACCGCTCCACCAGCTTCCAGAAATTGTCGAAAACCCCCTCGCCGCGATAGCCCGCCGGGGTCGGGAAGACGACATGCGCGCCGGAGGCGAGCGCGGCCATCACGATGACGTGGCAGGCGAAGACGTGGAAGAGCGGCAGAGGGCACATGATCGAGTCCTCCTCGGTGAAGAGGAGGCGCTTGCCGACCCAGCCGTTGTAGATCATTCCCGAATACCGGTGCTGCGCCACCTTGGGCATGCCGGTGGTGCCGCCCGTGTGGAAATAGGCGGCAACCCGATCGCCTGACGCGTCCTCGAACCCGAGCGTGTCGGAATGGCGCGCCACCTCCTTCGCGAAATCCTTCACGTCGGCGTGGTGGCCGTGCGGCGGCTTCGGACGGATGAGCGGCACGATCCAGCTCTTGGGCGGGGTCAGGTAGCGATTGAGGTCGACCTCGAGCACGGTGTGCACGCGCGGCGCGTGGCGCACTGCCTCGGCCACCTTTTCCGCGACGTCGGTCTTAGGGAAGGGCTTCAGCGTGACGACGACCTTCGCGTCGGTCTCGCGCAGGATCGCCCCGATCTGCTCGGGCTCGAGCAGCGGGTTGATCGGGTTCACGACGCCCGCGACCATGCCGCCCAGAAGCGTGACGATGGTCTCGTTGCAGTTGGGCATGACGTAAGCGACCGTGTCGGTCTCGCCCACGCCGAGATCCCGGAAAAGGTTGGCGGCGCGGTTCACCCGCGCGCGCAGCTCGCGCCAGCTCAGCGTTTCCGCCTTGTCCTTCGGGCCCGACAGGATCTGGAAACTCGTGGCCGGGCGGTCGGGAAACTTCCCCGCCACGGCGTCGAGAAAGCCATGGATCGTCCGGGGAAGGTCGCGCGCCTCCCAGCTCATCTCGTTCTCTATGGCGTGCTTGTCCTGCAACGACGCGAAAGCCATGCGGTGTCTCCTCCCTCCAGGGCCAGGGGCCCGACACGCGTCCATGCGACACAAAACCCGCCGGCCGCGCAACCGCGCAAATTGCCCTGGCCGCGACGTCACCGCGGGCGCGAGCGTGTCGCGGTGCGGCTCTATTCCGCCGCCATGCCGTCGGTGAACTGAAGCCGCGCGAGACGCGCGTAAAGCCCGTCCTCGGCGACGAGCCGGTCATGCGGCCCCTCCGCGACGACGCGGCCCTGTTCGAGCACGACGATCCGGTCCGCCTTCTTCACGGTCGCGAGGCGGTGCGCCACGATGATCGTCGTGCGATCGCAGCTCAGCCGGTCCACGGCCTGCTGCACCGCGCGCTCGCTTTCCGCGTCGAGCGCCGAGGTCGCCTCGTCCAGAAGCAGCACCGGCGCGTCGCGCAGGATCGCGCGGGCGATGGCGATGCGCTGTTTCTGCCCGCCCGACAGCATCACGCCGCGCTCGCCGAGGTAGCTGTCATAACCATCCGGCAGACGCTCGACGAAATCATGCGCGGCGGCGGCGCGGGCGGCGGCCTCCACCTCGGCGTCGGTCGCGTCGGGCCGCCCGAAGCGGATGTTCTCGCGCGCCGAGGCGGCGAAGATCACCGGATCCTGGGGCACCAGCGCGATCGCGGCGCGGAAGTCGCGGCGGCGCATCGCCGCGAGATCGGTCCCGTCGAGCAGGATGCGCCCCTTGTCGGGATCGTAGAAGCGCAGCAGAAGCTGGATGATCGTGGTCTTGCCCGCCCCCGACGGTCCGACGAGCGCCACGGTCTCCCCCGGCGCGATGCGGAGGTCGACGCCGTCGAGCGCGGGATCGCCGGGCCGCGCGGGATAGGCGAAATGAACATCCTCGAAGCGGATCTCGCCCGCCACCGGGGCCGGCACGGGCGCGGGCGTCTCGGGGTCACGCACCGAATCGGTCGCACGCAGAAGCTCCACCAGCCGCTCGGTCGCGCCCGCGGCGCGCTGCAACTCGCCCCAGATCTCCGACAGCGCGCCAACCGAGCCTGCGACCATCACCGAGTAGATCACGAACTGCACCAGCGTGCCCGGCGTCATGCCGCCGCCGCGCACGTCGCGGGCGCCGATCCAGAGCACGCCGACGATGCCGGTGAAGACCAGGAAGATCACGATCGCCGTCATCAGCGCGCGCGTCTCGATGCGCCGCCGCGCGGCGTCGAAGCTCTTTTCGGTGACATCGGCGAAAAGCCCGCGGGTCTGGCGTTCCTGGGTGAACGCCTGCACCGTCTGCACCGAGGAAAGCGCCTCCGACGCGCTGCCCGAGGAGGCGGCGATCCAGTCCTGGTTCTCGCGCGAGAGCGCGCGCAGCCGCCGGCCAAGCAGGAGAATCGGGAACACCACGGCCGGCACGATCAGCAGCACCATCGCCGTGAGCTTGGGCGAGGTGGCCAGCATGAGCGCGAGCCCACCCACGAAGATGAGCGTGTTGCGCAACGCGATCGACACCGAGGATCCGATCACCGACAGGATCAGCGTGGTGTCCGTGGTGATGCGCGACAGCACCTCGCCGGTCATCAGCTTCTCGTAGAAGGCCGGGCTCATGCCGATCACCCGGTCGAACACGCTCTTGCGGATGTCGGCCACCACGCGCTCGCCGAGGCGCGTGACCAGCATGTAGCGCACCGCGGAGCCCAGCGCGAAGAGCCCCGCGATGGCCAGCGCCGCGGCGAAATACTGGTCGAGGATGCGGCCGTCCTCCACGCCGAAATTGTCCACCACCCGGCGGACCGCCAGCGGCAGGATCAGCGATACGACCGCCGTCGCCACCAGCATGACGAGCGCGGCGCCCAGCAGCACGCGGTAAGGGGCGATGAAGGGCCAGAGCTCGGACAAGGCGCCGATCCGGCGCGACTTCGCGCGATCGGCATCCTGCTTCGGCGGGGCGTCGGCCATGCAATTCTCCTAAGACACCGCCTGTTAATGCCACGCCGGGCGCGGGGGTCAAGCGGGGTCGGGCGGAGCGGCGGGTTCCGGGGCTGGAGCGGGCAGCGGGAATCGAACCCGCACCAAGAGCTTGGAAGGCTCGTGTGATACCATTTCACCATGCCCGCGCCGATCTCGTGATTAAGACATGGCGCGGGGACGGTCAAGATACCGGCGCCCTCGGCGCGGGCTCACGCCCCGTCGTCGAGCGGCTCGATCAGCCCGGGCCCTTCCGCGCGGTTCGAGTTCACCCGGCGGTCCACGCGCCAGGCGCGCAGCGTGCCTTCGGGCGCCGGCCGCATGAGCCGCGCCGCGCCGTGGCCCGCCTCGCCCAGCCAGAGCGCCCAGTCCTCGGGGGACAGGATCACCGGCATCCGGTCGTGGATGTGGACGATGTCGGCGCTGGCCGGGCAGGTGACGATGGCACAGCTGCGCACCGTCTGCGTGCCGTCGGTCCAGTCGCGCCAGATCCCGGCGAAGGCCATGCCGCCCTCGGGGCCCGCGAGATACCAGGGCAGCCGCACGCCGCTTTCGTCCTTCGTCCATTCGTAGAAGCCCGAGGCCGGCACGAGGCAGCGGCGCTCGCGCGCGGCGCGGGCGAAGGCGGGCTTCTCGGCCACGGTCTCGGCCCGCGCATTGATCAGAAGCGGCCCGTCCGTCGGCGTGTCGTACCATTGCGGCAGGAACCCCCAGCGCATCGCGCCCAGCCGCCGGCCCGTCTCCTCCCGCCAGACCGTGGCCACCCCCGTCGTCGGGCAGATGTTGTAGTCGGGCAGCGCCGGCAGGTCGTTTGCGGGCTGCGCCTCGAAGAGGCGCGCCATGGCGTCGGGGGGCAGCGTCAGGGCGTAGCGTCCGCACATGGGGCGCGAGCCTAGCGCGCGGCGCCGGCACGCTCCAGCCCCGCGCGGACGCGGCGCACGCCCCGGCCCCGCATGGGGGCCGGGGCGGGGCGGGTCACTTGCGGGTGATGCGGCCCTCGGTGAAGGGCGTGTAGGGGCCGTTCCGGGCCAGGTAGTCGGCCACCACCTCCTCGAGCCCTGGCCCGTAATCATAGGCGTTCATGGCCTCGCTGGCGAAGACCGAGTAGCCGTCGCCGCCGCCCCGCATGTAATTGTTGGACACGACGCCATAGGTGGCCTCGGGGTCGAGCGGCTGCCACGCGCCGTCCACCATCACCTGCACGTCGCTCACCCGCGCGCCCGGCGGCGCCGCCGGGTCGAACGCATAGCGCAGCCCCGCCACCTGCGGGAACCGGCCCGCGCCCTCCTCGATCTGGCTCACGCCGTTCTCCAGCGCGGTCAGAACGTCGGCGCCCCCGAGCTGGAAGGTGGCGAGCGTGTTCTGGAAGGGCAGCACGGTCAGCACCTCGCCCATGGTCACCGGGCCCGCGTCGATCGAGGCGCGCAAGCCGCCGCCGTTCTGGATCGCGATCTGGATGCCCTGGTCGCGAACCCGCGCCAGCATGGCGTCGGCCACCAGGTTGCCCATCTCGCATTCGCCCGCGCGGCAGCTCGACCGGTCGCCGTCTATCGCTGCCGCCGTCTCGGCCACCACCCGCGCCTTGATCTCCTCCAGCGGCTGGGCGAACTCCGCGACCCGCGCCGCGATCGCCGCGTCCTCGGGCACGGAGGCGTCCAGAAGCAGCGTGTCGCCCTCGGCCGAAACGACCTGACCGGCCGCATCGAAGGTGACGACGAGATGCCCGAGATACTTGCCGTAGGCATAGGCCTGCGCGATCGGCACGCCGTTTTCCAGCTGAGGATAGGCAAGCGCGCCCTCGGTGGTGTTGGACATCAGCGTATGGGAGTGCCCGCCCAGGATGACATCGATCCCCGGCACCGCGCCGGCGATCTCGCGGTCCTTCGGCAGCCCCACATGGGTGAGCGCCACGATCCTGTCCACGCCCTCGGCCTCGAGCGCCTCGACCTGCGCGCGCAGGCTCTCGATCTCGTCCTGGAAGATCACGCCGGGGCCCGGGCTCGCGGTCTCGGCGGTGTCGGTGGCCAGCGCGGAGACGATGCCGATCCTCTGCCCGCCCGCCTCGAGGACCACCGGCCCGCCGACCCGGCCCTTGAGCAGGTTCGAGCGCGAGAGGTCCAGGTTGCCGGACACGACCGGGAAACTCACGTTGTCGAGCAGGACGGAAAGCCCCTCGGGGCCGTCGTCGAATTCGTGGTTGCCGACCGCCATGGCGTCGAAGCCGATCCGCTCCATCATCTCGGCCGCGACCCGGCCCTTGTAGGTCGTGTAGAAGAGTGAGCCCTGATACTGGTCGCCCGCATCCAGCACCAGAAGCGGCGCATCGCCGATCTCGGCGCGTTTCGCCTCGATCGCGGCGGCCAGCCGGGCCGCGCCACCGAAGCACTCTCCGGCGGCGTTGTCCTCGGGCGCGCAGGTGCTGTCGAACCTGTTGATCGGCTCGATCCGGCTATGGAAATCGTTGACGTGCAGGATGTGCAGCATGTCGTCCGCAACCGCCGCCCCGGCGCAAAGGGCCAGGGCCGCGGCGCCGCAGAAGAATCTTGGAAGCATCTTGTGTCCTCACTCGCGGGTTCTTGCCGTGAAACGGTGCCGCGCGCGGGCGCGCGTGGCAACGGTATTCTGGGCCGCCGCCCGTCGCGGAGCGCGCCCGGGCGCCGGAGCGCTTGACCGCCGCCCGCCCGCGCGGCAGGAGTGCCGCCATGTTGATCTACAAGATCCTGAGGCCCGCGGAGTGGGCGGCGCTCGACGCCCGGGGCGAGACACGCGGCGCGCCCGTGGACGTGGACGACGGATTTGTCCATTTCTCCACCGCCGAGCAGCTTCGCGAGACGGCGGCGAGGCATTTCGCCGGCGAGGAGGACCTCGTGCTGGTGGCGATCGAGGCCGACACCCTCGGCGCGGCGCTCCGCTGGGAGCGCTCCCGCGGCGGCGCGCTCTTTCCGCATCTCTACGCCCCGCTGCGCCGGGACGCGGTGCTGTGGCACGCGCCGCTGCCCCTCGGCCCGGACGGGCGCCACCGCTTCGGGCGGGACATCCCGTGAGGGCCGTGGAACGCGCGGGGCTCGCGCTCCTGCGCCGGATCGACGCCGAAACCGCGCATGGTCTTGCGCTTCGCGCGCTTCGGGCCGGCGCGGTGCCCATGCCCGGCCTCGTCACCTCGCCGCGGCTGCGCACGAGCGTCGCGGGGCTTGCGCTTGCGAACCCGATCGGCCTTGCCGCCGGTTTCGACAAGAACGCCGTCGCGCTGCACGGACTCGGGCGCGCCGGCTTCGGTTTTCTGGAGGTGGGCGCGGTGACGCCCCGCCCGCAGCCCGGCAACCCGCGCCCGCGCCTTTTCCGGCTGCCGGAGGCGCAGGCCGTCATCAACCGCTTCGGCTTCAACAACGACGGGATGGAGGCGGTGGCGGCGCGCCTCGCCGAGCGCCCGCGCGACACGGTGATCGGCCTCAACCTTGGCGCGAACAAGGACAGCGCCGACCGCGCCGGCGACTTCGCCCGCGTGCTCGCCCATTGCGGCCGCTGGCTGGATTTCGCGACGATCAACGTCAGCTCGCCCAATACCGAACGGTTGCGCGACCTTCAGGGGCCGGAAGCGCTTGCCGCGCTCGTCGCAGGCGTGCTCGAGGCCCGTGACGCGCTCGCGCGGCCGGTTCCCGTGTTCCTGAAGATCGCGCCAGACCTGTCGGGCGCCGAGCTTGCCGATATCGCCGCGGTGGCGCGCGCGGCCGGCGTCGACGGGATCGTGGCGACGAACACGACCGTCTCGCGCATCAGCGTCTCGGGCCCGGTCGCGGAGGAGACCGGGGGCCTTTCGGGCCGGCCGCTCTTCGAGCGATCGACCACGGTGCTGGCACAGCTGTCGCGGCTCACAGACGGCGAGATGCCGCTGATCGGGGTCGGCGGCGTCGCGTCGGCGCGCGACGCCTACGACAAGATCCGCGCCGGCGCCTCGGCGGTGCAGCTCTATACCGCGCTCGCCTATCGCGGCTTGTCGCTCGTGGAGGACATCGCCCGCGGCCTCGACGACATTCTGGCCCGGGCGGGGTTCGCGAATGTCGCCGAGGCGGTGGGGACGGGCCGGGACGACTGGCTCTAGCGCGCCGCCGCCCGCTCGAGCGCGGGGTAGCGAAGCCCGAGCGTGACGCCGCGCGCCACGAAGGACACCAGCAGCGCTGCCCAGAGCCCGTGATTGCCGTAGGCAGGCACGAGCGCCAGCGCGGCCGCCAGATAGATCGCGAAGCTCAGCACCATCATGTTGCGCATGTCGGCGGTGCGGGTGGCGCCGATGAAGATGCCGTCGAGCATCCAGCTTGCCAGCCCGAGAAGCGGCGCGGCGACCATCCAGGGCAGGAAGACGCGCGCCTCGGCCCGCACCTCGGGCGCGGTCGCCATCAGGTCGATGATCGCGGGGCCGCCCAGCGCGAAGGCCACCGCCATGCCCGCCGAAGAGAGCCCGCCCCAGATGCTGGAGACGACCGCGCCGCGCCGCAACGCGGCCACGCTCCGCGCCCCCATCGCCTGGCCCACGATCGCCTCGGCGGCGAAGGCGAAGCCGTCGAGGGCGTAGGCCGTGATCTGGAGGAACTGCATCAGCACCTGGTTCGCGGCCAGCGTGACATCCCCGAAATCCGAGCCCACGAAGACGAAGGACACGAACACCGCCTGCAGGAGCAGCGACCGGATCAGGATGTCGGTGTTCACCACCGCCATGCGACGCAGCCGCTCGCCGTCCATGACGCGGGCCCAGTCGCGCCACTCGGGCCGGCGGAAGGCGTCGCGGCAGAGCCAGAGGCCCAGCGCCAGCGCGGACCACTCCGCCAGGAAGGTGGCGAAGGCCACCCCTTCCACGCCCCAGCCGAGGCCGAGGACGAACCAAAGATCGAGCAGGATGTTGACCCCGTTCATCCAGACCTGCAGCACCAGCACGGCGCGCGTGCGCTCCAGCGCGATGAGCCAGCCGGTCAGCCCGTAGATCGCGATCGCGGCGGGCGCGCTCCAGATGCGGACGGAGAGGTAGCCCTGCGCGAGCGCCTCCACCTCGGCGCTTGCCGGGGCGAGGCCCAGCGCGGCCGCGAAGAGCGGCAATTGCAACAGAACGAGCGCCGCGCCGGCCGCGAGACCGATCAGGACGACCCGCGTCAGAAGCGCCGCCACCTCCGCGCCGTTCCCCGCCCCCTCGGCCTGCGCGACAAGGCCCGTGGTGCCCATGCGCAGAAAGCCGAAGACCCAGTAGACGGCCGAGATGACGATGGCGCCGATGCCCACCGCGCCGATCGGCGCGGCCTCGCCCATCTGGCCCACCACGCCGGTGTCCACCGCGCCCAGAAGCGGGATCGTCGCGTTCGAGATCACGATGGGGATCGCGATCTTCAGCACACGGGCATGGGTGACGGGGCGCGGGCTGCGCGGCGTCGCCTCAGCCGTCATCGTCGCGCGGGGGCATCAGGAAATGGCCGGTCGCCTGCGCGAAGAGGCGCGAGCGGTTGTCCTGCCACGCCTCCACGTGGACGCTGGCATAGCGCCGGCCCGAACGGTTGACGCGCGCCCGGGCATAGGCGTCGCGCGGCAGGCCCGGGCGCAGGTAGTCCACGGTGAAGTCGATGGTCTTTGGCAGGCGCGGCAGTTCACCGGCGGCCAGCCTGTCGGGGTCGAGCGCGCCCGCCTCGATGTCGGGCCAGAGCATCTGCCACGACAGTTCGATGACCGCGGCGACCTCGAGGAAGGCCGCCGTCACGCCGCCATGGATGGCCGGCAGCATCGGATTGCCGATCAGCTTCTCGTCGAAGGGCAGAAGCGCGGTCAGCTCGTCGCCACGGCGGTCGAACCGCACGCCCAGATACTGGATGTAGGGCACACCCTCGACGAGCGCGGTGAGCGCCGCGTCGCGCCGCTGCTTCACCGCCTGCACCGGGTCGGGTCGGCTCGCGCTCATCGCGGGGCTTCCACCGTGAAGGCGCCGGTCGCCGTGGCCACGGGGCGGCTCTCGTCGTCGTCGAAGGCGGTCGCGCGCACGAAGGCGACCGAGCGGGTCACGCGGTAGCAGGTCGCGTGGGTGCGGATGTCCTGCCCGGGCGTCGCGGGCCGCATGTAGTCGATCCTGAGGTCGATGGTGGCGGTCGCCCCGGGCGAGGCGGGATGGCTCATCACCGCCGCGCCTGAGCAGGTGTCCATCAGCGCGGAGACCGCGCCGCCGTGAATCACCCCGGTCTCCGGGTCGCCCACGAAGCGGGCGTCGTAGGGCATCCGCATGGACGCCTCGCCCTCGCCGACATGGGTGAACTCCATGCCGAGCGCCCGGGCGTGCGGGATCGCCTCGGTGAACTGCCGGGCCATCCTGGTCTTGTCCACGGCCATGTGCCGACCTCTCGGGGATGCTGCGCCGGCAGTCTCGCGCCCTGCGGCCGGGGGCGCAAGGGGCAGACAGTTGCTCCGGCACCGCCCCCGGCCTAGGTTGCGTTCGGAGGGAGATCCCGATGACCGACCGGTTGTCCTTCAAGGAGATGTGCGCGGCGTTCGACGTGACCCCGCGCACGCTGCGTTACTACGAGTATATCGAGCTTCTCCAGCCCGAGCGGGAGGGGCGGCAGCGCTTCTATGGCCCGCGCGAGCGCGCCCGCATGACCCTCATCCTGCGCGGTCGCCGCTACGGTTTCCAGCTCGAGGAAATCCGCCAGTGGCTGCAGATCTACGAGAACGAGGGCACCGTGGCGCAGATGCGCGCCTTCGTGGACCTGGCCGATCGCCAGCTCGACGACCTGGAGCGCCAGAAGGCGCAGATCGAGGACGCGATCGAGGAACTTCGGCAGATGCGGGCGCGGTCGGCCCGCGAGGCCGGCCTGCCGCCACGCCGCGCCTGACGGCCCCGCGCCCCCGCCCGAGCGCCCGATTGCCGCGACGCAATCTTGCCTTGCAGCCATCGCGCGAATTCGAAAAGTTGCGGCTTCACGGAAGTGACGCGGCGTCCCGCTTACGTCAACCTCGGATCCTGTTGTAACCGGTGTTCACGAGGATCATGTCGGACGTCGTCACCGAGAGCAGGAGTTACAAGGAAAAAAGACGATGTCCGAAGAAACGATGACCATCCGCGAAATGTGCGACGCGTTCGACGTGACGCCGCGCACCCTGCGCTTCTACGAAGCCAAGGAACTGCTTTTCCCGATGCGCGAGGGCCAGAAGCGCCTGTTCACGCGGCGCGACCGTGCCCGGCTGAAGCTCATCCTGCGGGGAAAGCGGTTCGGCTTCACCCTGGAGGAGATCCGCCAGTTGCTGGACCTTTATTACCTGGGCGACCAGCAGCACACCCAGCTCGCGCGCAGCTACGAGCTGGCCCGCGACCGCCTCGCGGATCTCGAGCGGCAGCGCGAAGAACTCGACGCCGCGATCGACGATCTCAGGGACCAGCTCAAGTGGGGTGAGAAGATGCTCGCCTCCCTCGATGGAACGAAAAAGGCAGCCGAGTAGAAAGCCGATCCGCTCGCGGCCGCCGCATGGAGGAAAGAGATGCCGATCTACGAAGCCCCCATCAAGGACATGCAATTCGTCCTGCATGACGTGCTCAAGGTCGCCGAGGCGGACATTCCCGGCTACGACGAGCTCGACCGGGGGACCACCGCGGCGATCCTCGAGGAGGCCGGCAAGCTTTCCGAGCAGGTCCTGGCGCCCCTGAACCCCGTCGGGGACGCACAGGGCTGCACGCTGGAAAACGGCGTGGTCCGGACGCCCGACGGCTTCAGGGACGCCTACGAGCAATTGCGCGCCGGGGGCTGGCTGGGCCTCGATGCCGATCCCGACTACGGCGGGCAGGGCATGCCGTATCTCATGGGCTCCGCGGTGGGCGAGATGTTCGTCTCCGCCAACATGGCCTTCAACATGTATCAGGGCCTGACCCACGGCGCCTATTCCGCGATCCACGCCCACGGCTCCGAGGCGCAGAAACGCACCTATCTGCCCAAGCTCGTCGACGGCATCTGGTCGGGCACGATGAACCTGACCGAACCGCATTGCGGCACCGATCTCGGCCTCATCCGGACGAAGGCCGAACCGCAGGACGACGGCACCTACCGCATCACCGGCCAGAAGATCTGGATCTCGGCCGGCGAGCACGACCTGTCGGAAAACATCATCCACCTGGTGCTCGCCAAGGCCCCCGGCGGCGGCGAGGGCACGAAGGGGATCTCTCTCTTCATCGTGCCTAAATACATGGTGAAGGAGGACGGCTCGCTCGGCGAACGCAACGCGGTCTCCTGCGGCGGGCTCGAGAAGAAGATGGGCATCCACGGCAACGCCACCTGCGTGATGAACTACGACGGCGCGACCGGCTACCTCGTGGGCGAACTCCACAAGGGGATGCGCGCGATGTTCACCATGATGAACGAAGCCCGTATCGGCGTGGGACTTCAGGGCTACGCACAGGGCGTGGTCGCCTACCAGAACGCGCTGGCCTTCGCGAAGGATCGCCTGCAGGGCCGCGACGTGACCGGGCCCAAGAACCCCGACGGCCCCGCCGACCCGATCATCGTCCATCCCGACGTGCGGCGGAACCTGATGCACCAGAAGAGCTTCGTCGAGGGCGCACGCGCCTTCACCTTCTGGGGCGCGCAGATGATCGACCGCGCCCACCGCAACGGCGACGACGAGGCCGAGGCGATGATCTCGCTGCTTACCCCGGTCATCAAGGGCTTCCTGACCGACAGGGGCTTCGAGACCACGGTGCTCGCCCAGCAGACGCTGGGCGGCTCGGGCTTCACCCGGGAATGGGGGCTCGAGCAGTTCGTTCGCGACGCGCGGATCACCATGATCTACGAGGGCACGAACGGCATCCAGTCGCTCGACCTCGTGGGCCGCAAGCTGGGCCAGAACGGAGGCAAGACGATCATGGCCTTCTTCGAGATGGTGAAATCCTTCGCGAAGGAGCACGCAGGCCAGGACGACGCGTTCGACCGGGACTTTCTCGAACCGCTCAAGGCGGCGTCGAAGGACCTGCAGGCGGCGGGCACGTTCTTCATGCAGAATGGCATGAAGACCCCCAACGCCGCGCTCGCGGGAAGCTACGACTTCATGCACCTCTTCGGTCATGTCTGCCTCGGGCTGATGTGGACGAAGATGGCGCTCGCGGCGCGCAAGGCGATCGAGGCCGGTGCGGACGACGCCGCCTTTCACGAGGCCAAGCTCGCCACGGGGCGCTACTACATGGCGCGCCAGCTCCCGGCGACGGGCATGCACCTCGCGCGAATCGAGAGCGGTGCGGAGCCCGTGATGACGCTCGACGCGGCGAATTTCTGACGGGAGCGGTGCTTGCCGAGCACGCACCCTACGCCCGCGCACGCACCGGCAAGGGAGGAGACATGCCGAAACGGTTCCGCCTGACCCGCCGCTTCCAGGTCGCGATGACCGAGGACGGGCACCGCCGCCTGCGCCGCTTCGCGCAGGAGGCCGGGCTCGACGAGGGCGAGGCGCTCTCCTTCCTTTTCGAAAACTTCGATAGCGTCACCGACGACGACAACCTCACCCACAGGCTCCGGCTCTTCAATGCCGAGCTCGACGCGCGGAAGCGCTGACGAGGCAAGGCTCGCATGACGATGACCAGCGACGGGACGACCAAGAGGGACCGCGCAAGGGCGACCGGAACGTCGGCGCCCGTCCCGGCCCCGATGGCCGCATCGCACACGACCGCCGAAAGGCGCGACGTACGCGACCGCGTGGCGCGGCGATCGCTGCAAGACTTCCCCGTCACCGGCCGCGCCGCGTCGCGCCCCACCCGCAACCACCAGGAGACGCGCTCACGGGACGGAGCGGTCCTTCCGGCAGGGCGCTCCGCAATGAACCTGAATGGGCGCCCTGCGGCCGATCGGGATACGGCGCTCCCCCCCAAGGAACGCTTACTCACGCGGTGCCGACAACGGCCGCGCCCTGCCTTGTTAACCCGGATCGCGGTTTGGGTCATGGAGTCTTGGGATCGACTAGCCTCTGCGGACGCCAATCCGGCGATGTCGCCAATAGCATCGCGACGGTTCCGATCGCGCCTCCACGCAGAGGAAACCAGCCCCGGCGCAGCGCGGCCTGCATCGCCATGGGTGGGGGCTTCGCGCCCCCACACCCCCGCGGAGTATTTCCGGCCAAGAAGAAGAAACAGGACCGCACATCGGACCCTGAGGTCGCCGCGGGCAGCACTCGGTCCACTCCGCCGCGCGACCCGGGCATGCAGCACGAGCGGCACGGCGGAGCTTCTCCTTGGGCGGTCATCGGCGCTCCCGCCTGTACCGCAGAGTCCGGATAGACCGATGGTGGTTAAAAGCAGGTGAACAGGAACCGTCACGTCCTTCTTCTTGGAAAAATACTCCACGGGGGTCCGGGGGTGTGAAACCCCCGGCGCCGCCGAACAAGGGAGCGCAAGCCCATGACCATCCAGCTGCACTGTTTCGGAGAAAGCGGGAACTCCTACAAGGCCGCCCTGCCCCTCGAACTCTCGGGCCTCGACTGGGAGGCAGTGAAGGTGGATTTCTTTGCGGGCGCCACGCGCTCCGAAGACTACCGCGCGCTCAACCCCATGGGCGAGGCGCCGGTCATGGTGGACGGTGACGACGTGCTCACCCAGTCCGGCGCGATCCAGGATTACGTCTCGGAGAAATCGGGCAGGTTCGGCGGGCGTGGCGCAAGGGAACGGCGCGAAATCCTGCGCTGGGTGCTCTGGGACAACCACAAGCTCTCGAGCGTCGCGGGCATGACGCGGTTCCTGATGAATTTCCTGCCCGAGGAAAAGCGGCCCGCCGAGGTGATCGGCTTCATGCAGGGCCGGCTGAAGAGCGCCTACCAGGTTCTCGACCGCCATCTCGAGGGCCGGGACTGGATCGCGGGCTGCGGCCCCAGCAACGCCGATTTCTCCTGCTGCGGCTATCTCTACTATCCCGAACCCTTTGGGTTCGACAGGGCCCACTGGCCCGCCATCGACGCCTGGCTCGGGCGCATCGCGGCGCTGCCGGGCTGGAAACATCCCTATGACCTGATGCCCGGCCGCCCCGCGGACCGGGCCTGAACGGAGGCTTCCCATGACCGACGCCTACATTTTCGACGCCGTGCGCACGCCGCGCGGCAAGGGCCGCAAGGACGGCAGCCTGCACGAGGTGACCGCGCTTCGGCTTTCGACCACCGCGCTCGACGCGCTCAAGGCGCGCAACGCGCTCGACGGCCATGCCGTGGAGGACGTGATCTGGGGCAACGTCACCCAGGTGGGCGAGCAGGGCGCCTGCCTCGCGCGGACCGCCGTACTCGCCTCGGAGCTCGACGAGTCGATCCCGGGCGTCTCGATCAACCGCTTCTGCGCCTCCGGGCTCGAGGCGGTGAACATGGCCGCGAACCAGGTGCGCGGCGGCGCGGGCGGGGCCTATATCGCCGGTGGCGTGGAGAGCATGAGCCGCGTGCCCATGGGCTCGGACGGCGGCGCGATCGCGGCGGACCCCTCGGTCGCGATGAAGATGTATTTCGTCCCGCAGGGCATCGGGGCGGACATCATCGCCACCGAATACGGCTTCACCCGCGACCAGGCGGACGAGCTCGCCGTCGAGAGCCAGAAGCGCGCGAAGGCGGCCTGGGACGACAGGCGGTTCACGAAGTCGGTAGTGCCGGTGCGCGACGTCAACGGGCTCACGATCCTGGACCGCGACGAGCACATGCGCCCGGAGACGGACATGCAGTCGCTGGGCGCGCTCAAGCCCTCCTTCAAGGACCAGGGCGAGGTGATGCCGGGCTTCGACAAGGTGGCCATGCTGAAATACCCGCATCTCGAGCGGATCGAGCACATCCATCACGCCGGCAATTCCTCGGGCATCGTGGACGGCGCCGCGGCGGTGCTCATCGGCTCGAAGGAATGGGGCGAGGCGAACGGGCTCACCCCCCGCGCCCGCATCCGGGCGACGGCCAAGATCGGCACCGATCCGACCATCATGCTCACGGGCCCGGTGCCGGTGACACAGAAGATCCTTCGGGAAAGCGGGATGGAGATCGGCGACATCGACCTTTTCGAGGTGAACGAGGCCTTCGCCGCCGTGGTCATGCGCTTCATGCAGGCCTTCGAGGTCGACCCCGCGAAAGTCAACGTGAACGGCGGCGCGATCGCCATGGGCCACCCGCTGGGCGCCACGGGCGCGATGATCCTGGGCACGCTGCTCGACGAGATGGAGCGGTCGGACCGCGAGACCGGGCTCGCCACGCTCTGCATCGGCTCGGGCATGGGCGCGGCCACCATCATCGAACGCGTGTGAGGGGGAGAGACGAGATGACCGACTTCACCATGGAAACCGGCGCCGACGGCGTCGCCATCATCACCTGGGACGTGCCCGGGAAATCCATGAACGTCCTGAGCCTCGAGGGGCTTTCCGATCTCGACCGGCTGATCGACGCCGCGCTCGCCGACGACGCGGTGAAGGGCGTCGTGATCACCTCGGCGAAGAAGGACTTCGCGGGCGGCATGGACCTCAACATCCTCGCCCGGATGCGGGACGAGGCGGGCGACGACCCGGCCAGGGGCCTCTTCGAGGGCATCATGCGGATGCACGCGCTTCTGCGGAAGATCGAGCGCGCGGGCATGGACCCGAAGACCCTGAAGGGCGGCAAGCCGATCGCCGCGGCGCTGCCGGGCACGGCGCTCGGCATCGGGCTCGAGATCCCGCTGGCCACCCACCGCATCTTCGCCGCCGACAATCCCAAGGCCAAGATCGGCCTGCCGGAGATCATGGTGGGGATCTTCCCCGGCGCAGGCGGCACCACGCGGCTCGTGCGCAAGCTCGGCGCCATGGCCGCCTCTCCCTACCTGCTGGAAGGCAAGCTGGTCGATCCGAAAAAGGCGAAGGGCGCGGGCCTCATCGACGAGGTGGCCGAGGACCCGGTGGCCGCGGCGGCGGCCTGGGTGCTCGAAGCCAAGGACGCCGACATCGTGAAGCCCTGGGACAGACAAGGCTACAAGATGCCGGGCGGCACGCCCTATCACCGCTCGGGCTTCATGACCTTCGTGGGCGCCTCGGCGATGGTGAACGCGCAGACCTTCGGGGCCTTTCCGGCGGCGAAGGCGCTCCTTTCGGCCGTCTACGAGGGCGCGCTCGTGCCCTTCGACACCGCGCTGAAGGTCGAGGCGCGCTGGTTCACCAACATCCTGATGAACCCGACCTCGGCCGCGATGATCCGCTCGCTCTTCATCAACAAGGAGGCGCTCGAGAAGGGCGCGAACCGGCCCGAGGCGCCCGACCAGACCGTGAAAAAGCTGGGCGTCCTCGGCGCGGGCATGATGGGCGCGGGCATCGCGCTCGTCGCGGCGCAGGCGGGCATCGAGGTCGTGCTCGTCGACCAGGCCCAGGAGGCCGCGGACAAGGGCAAGGCCTACAGCGAGAGCCATCTCGACAAGGGCATCAAGCGGGGCAAGACGACGCCGGAGAAGAAGGAAGAGGTGCTCGGCCGCATCACCGCGACGACCGACTACGCGGCGCTCGCGGGCGCGGATCTCGTGATCGAGGCGGTGTTCGAGGATCCTGCCGTCAAGGCCGAGGTCACGAAGAAGGCCGAGGCCGTGCTGGGCGAGGACGCAGTCTTCGCCACCAACACCTCGACCCTGCCGATCAGCGATCTGGCCCGGGCCAGCGCGCGGCCCGGACAGTTCATCGGCATCCACTTCTTCTCTCCCGTCGAGAAGATGCTGCTGGTGGAGATCATCAAGGGGCGCGAGACCGGCGACCGCGCGGTGGCCAAGGCGCTCGATTTCGTGCGTCAGATCCGCAAGACGCCCATCGTGGTGAACGACGCGCGCTTCTTCTACGCCAACCGCTGCATCATCCCCTACATCAACGAGGGCATCCGCATGGTGGGCGAGGGCGTCGCGCCCGCCCTGGTGGAGAACGCGGCGCGCCAGCTCGGCTTCCCGGTGGGGCCCTTGCAGCTGGTGGACGAGACCTCGATCGACCTCGGCGTGAAGATCGCCAAGGCGACGCGGGCCGCGATGGGCGACGCCTACCCGGATGGCGCGGTGGACGAGGTGCTCTTCTGGATGGCCGACGAGGGCCGGCTGGGGCGCAAGGCCAATGCCGGTTTCTACGCCTACGACGAGAGCGGCAAGCGGCTCGGTCTCTGGGAGGGGCTTTCCGGGAAATATCCGGAAGCCGAGGCGCAGCCCGACCTCCAAGCGGTGCAGCATCGGCTGATGTTCGCGCAGGTGCTGGAGGCCGTGCGCGCGCTCGAGGAAGGCGTGCTCGAGGACATACGCGAAGGCGACGTGGGCGCCATCCTCGGCTGGGGCTTCGCGCCGTGGTCGGGCGGGCCCTTCGGCTGGCTCGACATGCTGGGCGCGCCCTACGCGGCCGAGCGCTGCGACGCGCTCGAGGCAGCACATGGCGCGCGCTTCGCCTGCCCGGCGCTGCTGCGGGAAATGGCGGAGAAGGGACAAAGCTTCTACGGCCGCTTCGGCCCCGGATCGGCAGAGGCCGCCTGACGCGGCAATCACGGTCGGGCCGCCGCTCCGGTGCGGGGCATCGGGGCGGCCGGATGCGGTCTCTTCGCCACAGGCGCGGGATCAACGACGCCAGGGCGGATATCGGGACGAGGGACCGCGCCGGCCGGGTCCGTCGCGCCCGGACGGCGCCCCGGCCCGGGCGCGCCGAACGGCTTTGCCGTCCGCCGGATCGCTGCGCTTCAGCCGTCGAAGGTGTAGCCGAAGCGACGGATATCCTCGGCGCAGAGATCGCCCACGAGCGCGGCCGTTTCGTCGCTGTAGTAGCCGCGCCAATCCCGGTCGCGGTCTGAGGCGTTCACGCGGGGCAGGTCGATGCGGACCCCCAGATGGGCGAAAAGCGGCGCGGCGTCCTCCTCGAACCGTTCGAGCCGGATGTAGAGGTCGGCCCGCTCCCGCCCGCGCGCGTCGGTCATGTAGTACCCGTAGGGCGCGGCGCGCAGGCTCGCCTGCGTGTGCGGATGGGCGAGAAACGCCGCGAATTCCAGCTTTCGCGCGAGGCGAACCGCCTCGTGATCGAAACGCTGCGCGCGCAGCCAGCAGTAGTAGCTGACCAGCCGGTCCCAGGGATTGCGCACCAGCGTGAAGGCGAAAAGCCTGTCGAGATCTTGGACGCTGACGAGCCCGTCGATGTCGGCGAGCGTCGCGTGCTTCCAGAGCCGGCCGCGGGTCCGCACGCTCTCGAGGCGCCTTTTGCGGCGCCGCGCCTTGGGCGTGTCGCCGATCAGGATGTCGTCCCGCATCGCCCGCGCCTCCAGCGCGAGCGCAAGCGACGTGCCGCCGGTCTTGGGAATGTGGACGAAGACATAGGTCCGCCCGGGCGAGATGATCATCGCTGCCTCGCGCTCTCTTCCGATCCTGTCGCAAGGCCGTCTTGCGGCGCAACAATATTTCCCTATAGGCTCCGCCCGTGCAGGGAAAGGGAGGGTCCGACATGGGTTGGCTGGCCGACGAGACCGGGCTGGAAAAGAACGTGGCGAACTACACGCCGCTCACGCCGCTGTCGTTCCTGAAGCGCGCGGCCGAGGTCTTTCCCGACGAGGATGCCGTGGTCTACGGCCCCGTCCGGCGAAGCTACCGCGACTACGCGGCGCGGGTCACGCGCCTGGCCTCCGCGCTTCAGGGCATCGGGGTTCGGCCGGGCGACGTGGTGGCCACGCTTCTGCCCAACGTGCCCGCCCAGGCGGAGGCGCATTTCGGCGTGCCCGCCTGCGGCGCGATCCTGAACACCATCAACGTGCGCCTCGACGCCGACACGGTGGCCTACATCCTCGATCACGGCCAGGCGCGCGTGCTGCTCTGCGATGCGCAGTTCATCCCGCTGGCGGCCGATGCGATCGAGCGGATGGAAGGCCCCGCCCCCGCCGTGATCGAGGTGGCCGACGATGTGGCCGGCGCCCATCACCTGGGCGAGTATCCCGAATACGAGGAGGTTCTGCGCACCGGCGCCGAGGACTTCGAGTGGATCATGCCCGAGGACGAGTGGGAGAGCATCGCGCTCAACTACACCTCCGGCACGACGGGCCGGCCCAAGGGCGTCGTCTACCATCACCGCGGCGCCTACCTGAACGCCATGGGGCAGGTGATCTCCTGGCGGATGACGCTGCGCCCGCGCTACCTGACCATCGTGCCGCTCTTTCACTGCAACGGCTGGTGCCACACCTGGATGATGCCCGTGGTGGGCGGCACCGTGGTCTGCTGCCGCGACATCGCCGCGAAACCCATCTTCGACGCCATCGCCGACGAGAAGGTGACCCATTTCGGCGGCGCGCCCATCGTGCTCAACATGCTGATCAACGCCAAGCCCGAGGAGCGGCGCGAGTTCGACCACACGGTGGAGGTCTTCACGGCGGGCGCGCCGCCCGCGCCGGCGACGCTGGCGGCGATCGAGCCCATGGGCTTCAACATCACCCATGTCTACGGGCTGACCGAGACCTACGGCCCAGCCACGGAGTGCACATGGGGCCCGCAATGGGAGGCGCTAGAGGGCGACGACCGCGCGGCGATGAAGGCCCGCCAGGGTGTCGCCATGCCCTTCATGGAGCATGTGGGCGTCGTCGACGAAACCGGCGGCCAGGTGCCGATGGACGGCCGCACCCAGGGCGAGATCGTCTTTCGCGGCAACGGGGTGATGAAGGGATACCTCAAGAACCCCGAGGCCACCCGCGAGGCGTTCCGCCACGGTCTCTATCATTCCGGCGACATCGCGGTGCAGCACCCGGACGGCTATCTGAAGATCCAGGACCGCGCCAAGGACATCATCATCTCGGGGGGCGAGAACATCTCGTCGGTCGAGGTGGAGGGCGTGCTGATGGCGCATCCGGCCGTCCTGCTTTGCGCCGTCGTGGCCAAGCCCGACGATAAATGGGGCGAGGTGCCCTGCGCCTTCGTGGAACTGAAGGACGGCGTCGAGATCGGCGAGGAGGAGCTGATCGCCTTCACGCGCGAACGTCTCGCGGGCTTCAAGACGCCGAAGGCCGTCGTGTTCCGGGAGCTTCCCAAGACCTCCACGGGCAAGATCCAGAAATTCGAGCTGCGCAACCTCGCGCGGGGCGGCTAGCCCCCGCGCGGGGCCCCGCGGCCTGCCTTGGGGTGGGCGGCCTCGTAGACCTCCATCAGCCGCGCCGTATCCACGCCGGTGTAGACCTGCGTCGTCGAAAGCGAGGCATGACCCAGAAGATCCTGGATCGCGCGCAGGTCGCCGCCCGCGCTCAGCAGGTGGGTGGCGAAGCTGTGGCGCAGCGCATGCGGCGTGGCCGAGGCCGGCAGGCCAAGCTGCATCCGCGTCGCCGCCATCACCTTCTGCACCGCCCGGGGGCCGAGCGCGCCGCCGCGGGCCCCACGGAAAAGCGGCGCATCGGGCGCGGGCGGCCACGGGCAAAGCTCCGCGTACCGCGTCACCGCGGCGCGCGCGGCGGGGATCACCGGCACGAGACGCTCCTTCCCGCCCTTGCCCCGAATCCGCAACGCCTCGCCCATGGGCAACGCGGCCCCGGTGAGCGAAAGCGCCTCCGAGACGCGGAGACCGCAGCCGTAAAGCAGCGTCACAACGGCGACGTCGCGGGCCGCGATCCAGGTGGTCGGGTGCTGCGCCCCGACGGTGTCCAGAAGATCCCGCGCCGCATCCTCGGCCAGCGGGCGCGGCAGGCGCGGCGGGTGCTTGGGCGCGCGCGCGGACAGCACCGCCGAGGGATCGAACCCTTCCCGGTCGGCGAGCCAGCGCATGAAGCTCTTCACCGCCGAAAGCCGGCGGGCCATCGTGCGCGGCCCCGCGCCCTCGGCCCGGCCCCGCGCGAGCCACGCCCGCATGTCGGAAATATCGATGCGGGCGAGCGGCGCGAGCCCCTCCGCCCCGCCGTGATGCATCGCCATGAAGGCCAGGAACCCCGCGATGTCGCGGCCATAGGCCTCCACCGTGTTCTCGGCGGCGCCGCGCTGCGCGCGTTGCGCGGCAAGAAAGTCCTCGAGCGCGTCGCGCGCGGCCGGAGAGATCAGCCCGTCCGGCCCGGTCACGACAGCCAGCGGCGCAGGCAGCGCTCGAACACTCCGCCGAAGAAGGCCAGAAGGTCGGTGCCCTGCTGCGGCGAGAACTGGTGCGGATCCTCGGCCCCCATGGCCAGAAGCCCGGGCAGCCGGCCTTCGCCCAGATCGAGGCGGATGCAGGCCTCCGAGCGCACCCAGGCCGCCGCCTCGCCGTAGATCGCGGACTGCCCCTGCTGGATCTGGCGCAGAGTGACAGGCCGGGTCGCGCCGCCGCGGCCCCCGGTCAGGTAGCCCTCGATCGCGCCGGGGGGCGCGGTGCGCAGCACGTGGCTGAAGCGGCGCAGCACAGGGTCCTCGCCCGCCTGCGCCGTTTCCAGCACAAGGCGGATGCAGTCCACGCGAAGAATGCCGGCCACATCGCCGCCGAGATCCGACAGGAAGCCCTCGAATTCCATCGGGTCGAGCATGCGCAGGATGGCGCGGTGCACCTGGTTCGTGCCGGCGAGATTCTCGTAGGCGGCGGCGATCACCGCCCGGTGCGTGTCCTCCAGCCGGTCGAGGCGCGCCTCCATGCGCTCCATCGCGATGCCCCGCAGGTCCACGATGTTGCCGCCCATCGACTTCTCGTTGGCCGCGACGAGCGCGCGCATGAGGTCGGTGTCGTCAAGGATGCTTTCGGGCTCCGCGATGATGCGCGCACGAAGACTGTCATCGATCACGGCGGAACTGCTCATGCCGGCCTCTTGCAACGTTGTTTTCTGTCGACCCTAGCAGAGGGCGCGGGGCGGCGCCGCAATTTTCTGCGCCGCGCCGCGCGGTCAGAGGATCTTCTGACCGGTCTTTGCCCAGTCGGCGAGGAAGGCGTCGAGACCCTTGTCGGTCAGGGGATGCTCGGCCATCTTCTTGATGACCGCGGGCGGCGCCGTGGCCACGTCCGCGCCGAGCTTCGCGCATTCGCTCATGTGATTCACCGTGCGGATCGAGGCGGCCAGCACCTCGGTCTCGTAGCCGTAATTGTCGTAGATCTGCCGGATGTCCGCGATCAGCTCGAGGCCGTCGATATTGATGTCGTCGAGCCGGCCGATGAAGGGCGAGATGAAGCTCGCGCCCGCCTTGGCGGCGAGCAGCGCCTGGTTTGCCGAGAAGCAGAGCGTGACGTTGACCATCCGGCCCTCGCCCGAGAGCACCTTGCAGGCCTGAAGCCCCGCCCAGGTCAGCGGCACCTTGATCGCGATGTTGTCGGCGATCTTCGCAAGCTCGCGGCCCTCTGCGATCATGCCCTCGGCGTCGGTCGCCACCGTCTCGGCGCTCACCGGGCCGTCCACCATCGCGCAGATCTCCTCGGTGACCTCGCGGATATCGCGGCCCGACTTCATGATGAGCGAGGGATTGGTGGTGACCCCGTCCACCATCCCGAGCGCGTTCAGCTCGGCGATGGCGTCGATCTCGGCGGTGTCCACGAAGAATTTCATGCGCGCGCTCCCTGGCATTGCGTGAGGCGGCTTGGCCTCGGTCGCCCCCGCGTTTACTCCAGTCGTCACGATGAGCAAACCCCCGACCGGAGACCGGCCCTCCTTCTTCGACGAAGGTGCGCGCGTGGGCGTGCTGACCACCCAGCCGCTCGACCGGGTGCTGGACTATCTCGCGCCCGAGGGCGGCTGCTGGGCGGGCGCCTTCGTGGAGGTGCCGCTTGGCCCGCGGCGGGTGGCGGGCGTGGTCTGGGGCCCCGGCGAGGGCGACTTTCCCGCCGCGAAGCTGCGGCAGGTCAACCGCGTGCTCGACGCCGCGCCCATGCGCGAGGAGTTGCGCAGCTTCCTGATCCGGGCGGGCGAATACACGCTGACGCCGCTTTCCGCCATGCTGCGCCTGGCCACGCGGGTGCCGGGGCTCGGCGATCCGCCCTCGATGCGCAAGCTCTACAGGCCCGGCGCCGCGGAGCCCTCCCGGATGACCGACGCGCGCGCCCGCGTGCTGGAGACCCTCGAGGCGCAACCCGGCCTGACGCTCAAGGAGCTGACCGACGCCGCGGGCGTGTCGCCCTCCGTCGTCAAGGGGCTCGTCGCCCGCGGCGCGGTGGAGGAGGTGGACACGCCGCGCGACACGCCGTTTCCGCGCCTCGATCCCGACGCGCCCGGCAAGCCGCTGACCGAGGATCAGGCGCGGGCGGCAGGGGCGCTTTGCGCGGGTCTGCGCGCGGCCGGCTACGGCACGACGCTTCTGAAGGGCGTGACCGGATCGGGCAAGACGGAGGTCTATCTGGAGGCGGTCGCCGAATGCCTGCGGCAGGGGCGGCAGGCGCTGGTGCTTCTGCCCGAGATCGCGCTCACCGCCGAGTTCATCGCGCGGGTCGAGGCGCGATTCGGCGCCCGGCCCGCCGAGTGGCATTCCGGCGTCACCATGGCCGAGCGGCGGCGCGCGTGGCGCATGGCCGGCGAAGGCGGCGCGTCGATGGTCGTGGGCGCGCGATCGGCCCTCTTCCTGCCCTTCCGCGAGCTCGGGCTCATCGTCGTCGACGAGGAACACGACACCTCCTACAAGCAGGAGGAAGGCGCGCTCTACCACGCCCGCGACATGGCGGTGCTGCGCGCCTCGCTCGCGGGTGCGCGGGTGGTGCTGGCCTCCGCCACGCCCTCGCTCGAGACATGGACGAACGCCGAGGCCGGCAAGTATGCGCGGCTCGACCTGACGGCGCGGTTCGGCCCCGCCGCCCTGCCCGCGATGCGCGCGATCGACATGCGCGCCGAGACGCTGCCCGCCAACCGCTGGATCTCGCCCGCGCTGGCGTGCGCCGTCGAGGCGCGGCTTGCGGCGGGCGAGCAGGCGATGCTTTTCCTCAACCGCCGCGGCTACGCGCCGGTGACGCTCTGCCGGGCCTGCGGGCACCAGATCGGCTGCAAGCACTGCGACGCGCGGATGGTCGAGCACCGCTTCCTGAAGCGCCTCGTCTGCCACCAGTGCGGAGAGAGCGAGCCCATTCCCGCCGCCTGCCCCGCCTGTGGCGCGGAGGACCGGCTGGCCCCCGTCGGTCCGGGTGTGGAGCGGCTGGCCGAGGAAACGGCGGAGCGGTTCCCCGACGCGCGCCTCGCGGTGCTGAGTTCGGATCTCTTCGGCTCGGCGCGCGCGCTCAAGGAAGAGATCGCGCGCATCGCCGAGGGCGGCGCCGACATCGTGATCGGCACGCAGCTCGTGGCCAAGGGCCACAACTTCCCGCTGCTGACGCTGGTGGGCGTGATCGACGCCGATCTCGGCCTTCAGGGCTCGGACCTGCGCGCGGCCGAGCGCACCTTCCAGCTGATGCGGCAGGTCGCGGGGCGCGCCGGCCGGGCCGAACGTCCGGGCACGGCGCTGCTGCAGACCTTCCAGCCCGAGCACCCGGTGATCCACGCGATCCTGGCCGGCGACGAGGAGGGATTCTGGCGCGCCGAGGCGGCCGAACGGCAGGC
This sequence comes from Rhodosalinus sp. 5P4, assembly GCF_041365695.1. NCBI lineage: Bacteria > Pseudomonadati > Pseudomonadota > Alphaproteobacteria > Rhodobacterales > Paracoccaceae > Rhodosalinus > Rhodosalinus sp. 5P4. The sequence continues at coordinate 181,393 of NZ_JBGFSJ010000002.1, read as the reverse complement.
CGCGGGCATGCCGCCCTATGGCCGCATGGCCGGGATCATCCTGTCGGGCCCCGAGTTGCAGGAGGTCTTCGACCTCGGAAACGCGCTCGCCCGCGCCGACGCGCCGCTGCGCCGCGTGGGCGCGCAGGTCTTCGGCCCCGCGCCCGCGCCCATCGCGCGCATCCGCGGCCGCCATCGCGTGCGGCTGCTCGTGAAGGCCCCGAAGAGCGCGGCGCTTCAGCCCGCGCTCGCGGACTGGGTGGGCCAGTTCCCGGTGAAGGGGGAGCTGCGCCTCGCCGTGGACATCGACCCGCAGAGCTTCTTCTGAGCGGTGGCAGTCAGGCCGGCTGCGCCAGCCCCCGCTGGTCCACCAGAAGATCGGTCAGCATCGCGCCGATCCACATGCAGAAGAGCGCGGTCCAGGCCGTGGCCACGAAGATCGAGCCGCCAGTGACGCCCGCGCCGATGGCGCAGCCCCCCGCGAGCATCCCGCCGAAGCCCATCAGCGCCGCGCCGATCATCGCCTTGCGCATGTTGACCTCGTTCTCGAAGCCCTGGAACTTCAGCTCTCCGGCCCACCAGGCCGCGGCAAAGGCGCCGAGAAAGACGCCCGGGACAAGCCCCACGTCGAACTCCAGCAATGCGTAACGGTCCAGCGTGAACATGAGCGTGCGCGCCGACGGGCCAGTGAAGGTGACGCTCTCGATCGGCACCGGCTCGAAGGCGATCTGGCTGAGCGCGAAGGTAAAGACCCAGCCCACCGCCACCGCGAAGCCCACGCCGGAGGCGAAGACGAGCCGCGAGACACCGATCCGGTTGCGCCGCGCGATCTCGAGCGCGAGGACGGCGAACCCCGCGCCCAGCGCGAGCCCGCCCCATTGCGGCAGCCCCGCCCAGGTCAGCAGGTTCACGTTCTGCCCACCCTCGGTGATCCAGAGCGCGGCAAGCCGGTCGCGCGCCGGGGCGAGCCAGCCCGAAAGCGTCATCTGCGCCACCACCGCGAAGATCAGGCCGGAGACGACGGAGCGCAGGTTGCCCGTGGCGGCAAGCACCAGAAGCCGCCCGGAGCATCCCCGCGCCAGCACCATGCCCGCGCCGAACATCAGCCCGCCGATGATCGCCCCCGACCAGCTTCCGGGCACGGCCATCATGCGCGCGTCCTCGGGCCGCATGAACCCCAGGAGCGCGGCGGCCTGCACCCAGACAAGCGCTGTGGAGAAGGTCAGAAGCCAGACCGCCACCCTGTCGCCCATCGCGCCGCGGGCGAATTCCACGGTCGCCGCGCGCAGGCAGAAGCGCGAACGCTGCGCCGCCACACCGAAGATCACACCGGTCGCAAGCCCGAAGAGCGCCGCCGCCGGGCCTTCGCCGATCCATTCCACCAGCGGGATGATGTCCATGTTCTGCGCCTTCATCGACAGTTCGAAATCATCGTGGCACCCTGAACCTTCCGGGGCGGTCCCGCCTTGATGCAGATCAGACGGCGGCGCGGCCTTGGATGAGGGCCCCCGCGCCCGCACGTAACCGCGATCGTGAACAGGATCACCTCGAGGGGCCGGGTGCGTCGGCGTCCCGCAACGGCGCGCCTCATCCTCGCGGTCTCGCGCTCGGGCCCGGCCGCAAGCCTCCCCGCGGCACGCCGGATGGGCAAGCTTCGGGGCGCGCGCGGCCGAGCGCGCTCGAAAACGACGCGGGCCGTGTCGCGCGCGGGCGCGAGCCGCCTTCCGGCACCGCATAAACGCCGTCTCCAGGAGCGGAGAAGGGTCGCGCGATGAGCGAGTTGCAGAACATCGATGAGGTCATCGCCGGCGCGATGAAGGTGCGCCCCCAGGCGCCCGTCGTGGTGGATTGCGCCCAGGCGCCGCTCGAGCACGACCAGGCGGGCGGCTTCGGGACCGTCCGCTGGCGCACGCTCATCTGCGCCGACCGGACACCGAGCGACGAGATGGTTCTCGGCGTGGCGGAGTTCGGCCCGGGCGACCGGCTGGAGCCGCATCGCCACAGCCCGCCCGAGTTCTATTTCGGCCTCTCCGGAGAGGGCACTGTCTGGATCGAGGGTGAAACCCACCGGATCGCGCCGGGCGTGGCGATCTACATCCCGCCCCGTGCCGAGCACGCTGTCGAGGGCGGGCCGGATGGGCTGCGCTTCGCCTACGGCTTCCCCCGCGCGCGCTTCGTCGACGTCGACTACAGCTTCTCGGGCATGGCAGAGGCCGACTGACGCAGCGCCGGCCGCTGACCTCGCAGGCCGCCTCTCGCCAAGCGGCACGAGGCGGCGTATAGCCCAAGGATGCGTCTTTCCCGCCTCTCCCCGGGCTTCGTCCCGCTCGCCGGGTCCGGCGAGCTGCCCGCGTGGCGGCGGCCGGTGGCGCTCTTGTTCCTCATGGCTGCGGCGATGCCCATCGCCTTCGCCACCTGGTCTGCGCTTCTGAACAACTTCGTGGTCGAGATGGCGGGCTTCGACGGCTCGGACATCGGCTGGCTGCACACGGTGCGCGAGATCCCGGGCTTTTTCGCCATCGGGGTCATCGCGCTCATCATGTTCATCCGCGAGCAGGTGCTGGCGCTGGTCTCGCTCATGCTCCTCGGCGCGGCGACGGCGATCACCGCGTGGTTCCCCAGTCTCGGCGGGCTTCTCGTGGTCACGATGCTCTCCTCGATCGGGTTCCACTACTACGAGACGGTGAACCAGTCGCTGCAACTGCAATGGCTGCCCAGGGACCGCGCGCCGCAGATGCTGGGCTGGCTGGTCGCCGCGGGCTCGGGCGCGACGCTCGTCGCCTACGGCGCGCTCGTGCTGACATGGCGCGCCTTCGATCTGAGCTACAACGCGGTCTACCTCGCCGCCGGCGGCACGACGCTGGCGCTCGCCACGCTCGCGCTGTTTCTCTACCCGCAATTCGAGGCGCCCGACCCGCAGGTGAAGCGGATGGTCCTGCGCCGGCGCTACTGGCTCTACTACGCGCTGCAGTTCATGTCCGGCGCGCGGCGGCAGATCTTCGTGGTCTTCGCGGGCTTCATGATGGTGGAGCGTTTCGGATTCGAGGTGCACCACGTGGCCGGCCTTTTCCTTGTGACGCTCGTGGTGAACATCGCCGCCGCGCCGCTCATCGGCCAGGCGGTCGCGCGCTGGGGCGAGCGGCGCGCGCTGATGGTGGAATACGCGGGGCTCGCCTGCGTCTTCCTCGCCTATGGCGGGATCTACTGGTTCGGCTGGGGCGTCGCGCTCGCCGCGGTGCTCTACGTGATCGATCACGTGCTCTTCGCCATGGCGCTGGCGCTCAAGACCTATTTCCAGAAGATCGGCGACCCGGGGGATATCGCGCCCACGGCGGCGGTCGCCTTCACCATCAACCATATCGCGGCGGTCTTCCTGCCCGCGGCGCTCGGCTATCTGTGGCTGATCTCGCCCGGCACGGTTTTCGGCCTGGCCGCGGGCATGGCCGGGATCTCGTTCCTGCTGGCCACGCTCATTCCACGCCATCCCGAGCCGGGGAACGAGACGGTGCTGGCGCGGCCGCTGCCCACCCCGGCGGAGTGACGCCGTGACCGCGGCGCAGGGGCGGTTCCTCGACGGGCCGACAATGGGCCACGTGGTGCGCATGACGCTCACCGGGGCGACCGGCATCACCTTCGTCTTCCTCGTGGACGCGGCCAACCTGTTCTGGATCTCGCGGCTGGGCGAGCCGGTGCTGATGGCGGCCATCGGCTTCGCCTTCGCGATCCAGTTCTTCTCGGTCTCCTCCGGTGTGGGCCTGATGATCGCGGCCACCGCGCTCGTCTCGCGCAGCATCGGCACGGGCGAGCGCGCCGCCGCGCGCGAGCAGGCGAGCGCCGCGGCCATCCTCGCGGTGGCGACGCAGGCAGGGGTGGCCGCCCTGGTGGTGGGGTTCCGCCACGACCTCGTGGCCCTCGCCGGCGCCGAGGGCGAGGCGGCGCGGCTCGCTGCGCGCTACCTCGCCCTCTCGGTGCCGTCGCTGGCCTTCATGGCCGCCGGCATGGTGGCGACCGCCGCGCTGCGCGCGGAGGGCGACGGCGCGCGGGCGATGTACGTCACGCTGATCTCGGGCTCGGTGGCGCTCGTGATCGACCCGGTGCTGATCTACCGGATGGGCCTCGGCCTCGACGGGGCGGCGGCCTCGGTGGTGATCACCCGCGCCGTGCTCTGCGGCATGGGCCTTCTCTTCGCGATCCGCTCCCACGACCTCATGGCGCGGCCGCGCCTCCAGGCCCTGCGCGAGACGTGGCGGCCCTATTTCGCCATCGCGCTGCCGGCCATCGCGACGCAGATGTCCACGCCCTTCGGCAACTACGTCATCACCGCGGTCATCGCGGGTTTCGGGGACAGCGCCGTCGCCGCCTGGGCGGTGATCTCGCGGCTCACGGTGGTGGCGTTCGGCGGGCTCTTCTCGCTCGCCGGCGCGATCGGGGGCATCTTCGGGCAGAATTACGGGGCGGGGCTCTACCCGCGCCTGCGCAGCGCCTATCGCGACGCGCTGATTTTCGCGGCAGGCTACGCACTCGTCGCCTGGGCGGTGCTCGCCGCGGCGAGCGATCCCGTCGCGCGCGGCTTCGGGCTCGATGCGGAGGGTGCGCGGGTGCTGCGCGCCTTCACCCATCTCGGCGCGGGCGCCTTCGCGGTCTCGGGCGCGCTCTTCGTCGCAAACGCCGCCTTCAACAGCCTCGGGCGCCCCGGCCGGGCCACGCTGGTCAACTGGGTGCGCGACGGGGTGCTCACCTACCCCGCCGCGGCGGGGCTCGGAGCCGTTCTGGGCGCGGCGGGGGTGATCTACGCCCAGGCGCTCGTCGGCGTTCTGGCGGGCGCCGCGGCGGGGTTCTGGGGATGGATGTTCCTGCGCGGCCTCGACGCGGCGCCGCGTCCGGCGCTTGACCCCGCGATCCGGCGGGCCTACCGCGATCCCAACCGCTACAGGAGGCGCTGATGCCCACCTTCACCGCTCTGACGACCCTGCCGGGGCGAGAGGCCGCCGAGGCGCTCGGCGACGCGCTCGAGACGCTGGAGCCCGCCGCCAGCGGCGTCGGCGTCTTCGCGATCGAGGACGGGTCGGGGCTTTGGGAGGTGGGCGGATACTTCGACGCCGCGCCCGACGACGTGGCGCTGGCGCTCCTGGCCGCGGCTCATGGCGCGAGGCCCTTCGCGGTGTCGGAACTTCCCGAGACCGACTGGGTCGCGAAGGTCCGGCGCGAGCTTTCGCCGGTGCGGGCCGGGCGCTTCTTCGTGCACGGCGCGCATGACGCGGACACCGTGCCCGAAGGCGCCGAGGCGCTGCTGATCGAGGCGTCCATGGCGTTCGGGACGGGCCACCACGGCACGACGCAAGGCTGCCTCGCCGCGCTCGACGCGCTGGCGCGGGACGGCGTCGCGCCCTCCGCGGTGGCCGATATCGGCTGCGGAACGGCGGTTCTCGCCATGGCGGCGGCGCGGCTCTGGGGCGGCGCGTCGGTGATCGCCTCCGACATCGACCCGGTCGCGATCGACGTGGCCGCCGCCAATCTCGCCGCGAACGACCTGTCGGACCGGGTGCGGCTGGTGGAGGCCGCAGGGTTCGAGCATCCCGCCCTCGACGCCGCCGCGCCCTTCGACCTCGTTCTCGCCAACATCCTGAAGGGCCCCCTCCTCGCGCTGGCCCCCGACATGGCCGCGAGGACGGCGGTCGGCGGGCACGTGATTCTCTCCGGGCTTCTCAACGAACAGGCCGACGAGATCGTCGCGGTCTACGCGCGTGCGGGCTTCGAAGCCCTGTCCCTGGAAAAGATCGGGGACTGGACGACGCTTTGTCTTCGCCGCGCGCCATAATTGGCCCCACGATACAACGAGTTGAATCGATCTTCCTTATTTCCGCCACATTTTTGTCCTAGAAATCTGGCACTCCGGTGGGGGCAAAACCCGGAGGCTGCCATGGCCTTTCTAGAGTTCGACCGCAGGTTGCGTCGAATAGAGCGCAAGCATCGCCGCATGTCCAACGGCCGCGTCGCCGTCGTGGACGACAACGGCCTGATCACCTATCGCGCGCGCCGGCGTGCGCCGCGTTTGCCCTTGCGCGGGCTCTTCCTGCTCGCCATGGGGCTGCTTGCGTTCAAGGGACTCGTGCTGACCCATCTGGGGGCGGAGACCTACGACACCCGCATCGAGGCGCTGAAGTCCGGCACCGTGGTCGAGCAGGCCGGCGCCTGGCTGATGCAAGCCGACCCGGTGACCGTCTGGATTTCCGAGAACGGCTGGTCGCGCATCTTCTGATCGCGCCCGGGCATGAAAAAGCCGCGCCACCCGGAAGGTGACGCGGCTTTATCGTCGTGCCTGCGACGACGGTGCGGCAGGTCGCTCAGTAGCGACGGGCGCTAACCGTGTCGATGTCGGCGCGGCTGAGGCCGATATCGTCCAGTTCGCGATCACTGAGGCGCGACAGCGCCTTGCGGGTCATGCGCGTGTCGTTCCATGCTGCGAGCGAGCCGAGCAGGGAAGCGAACCCGGGGGCGATACGGCCGGCATTTCCAGCCGTTCCGATGCGCGGGCGGTTGGTGTCGAATGCAGCCATACCTGTGTTTCCTTCTACATGCGTGCGTTCGGAGGCCCTGCCTCCACGACGCGAATTATGCCGCGCGGCAGGGCCCCGCAAGCCATGGTGACGGCATGGGTCCCATGCGATTTCCGCATAGGTCGGGAAGGGCGCAAACCGCTGATAAATCGGCAGGAATTTGCCGGGTCCGGCGTCGCTCCCAAGCCTGCAGATGTCGTGATCGGACCATTTCCGGCTATTTGCGGCGCACCCCCGGCAAGGGCGCGCGCCACGCCTTTGCGCTTGGCTCATGTTCGCGTTTCGTGCTACTGAGACCGGAGCGCAACAAGAGCAGGTGAAAATGCGGGTTCTGGGGATCGATCCGGGCTTGCGGAACCTCGGCTGGGGCGTGATCGAGGTCTCGGGCAGCCGACTCTCCCATCTCGGAAACGGCATCTGCCGCTCGGGCGATGGAACGCTCGCCGCACGTCTGCTCAAGCTTCACGACCAGCTCTCCGACGTGATCGCCCGCTTCGTCCCCGAGGAGGCCGCGGTGGAACAGACCTTCGTGAACAAGGATGGCGCCGGCACGCTGAAGCTTGGCCAGGCGCGGGGCGTCGCGCTTCTGGTGGCCGCCCGCGCCGGGCTCGAGATCGGCGAATACGCGCCCAACCAGGTGAAGAAGACCGTCGTGGGGGTGGGCCACGCCCAGAAGGAGCAGATCGCCCACATGGTACGCCTGCAGCTGCCCGGCGTGGATCTCGCCGGGCCGGACGCGGCCGACGCGCTCGCCGTCGCCATCTGCCACGCGCATCACGCGCGCGGGCGCCGCCTGCGCGCCGCGGCGGGGATCGGCGCATGATCGGGCGGCTGGCCGGACGGATCGAGTACCGCGCGGAGGACCACGTGCTGATCGACGTGCGCGGTGTGGGCTATGTCGTCCAGTGCTCGGAACGCACCATGGCCGCCCTGCCCGGCCCGGGCGAGGCGGCGGCGCTCTGGACCGACCTCCTCGTGCGAGAGGACCTGCTGCAGCTCTACGGCTTCCTGACGCTGGCCGAGAAGGAGTGGCACCGCCTGCTGATGAGCGTCCAGGGCGTGGGCGCCAAGGCGTCGCTCGCGATCCTCGGCGCGCTCGGCGCGGACGGGGTCAGCCGCGCCGTGGCGCTCGGCGACTGGACAGCGATCAAGGCGGCGAAGGGCATCGGCCCCAAGACCGCCCAGCGCGTGGTGAACGAGCTCAAGGACAAGGCGCCCGCCGTGATGGCGCTCGGCGCGGGCATGGCGGCGCCGGCGCAGGTCACGGAGCCGGAGCCGGCACCGGAGTTCGCCGACGCGCCGCCCGCCCCCACCCCGGCGGCCGCGGCGCAGGCCGCCGGCGCGCAGGCAGAGGCGCTCTCGGCGCTGGCCAACCTGGGCTACACGCCCGGAGAGGCCGCCCAGGCCGTGGCGCAGGCCGCCGGCGAGGCGCCGGAGGCCGACACCGCCGCCCTCATCCGCGCCGCGCTTCGGCGCCTCGCGCCGGGAGGCTGAGCGATGCAGGGTGGCCGCCAACCCCTCGCCCCGCCTGACCCTCGCGCCGGTGCGCGCGCATGACGGGCCCCGATCCAACGCTGCGGCCCGACCGGCGTCCCGAGGACGCGGACCGCGCGCTGCGGCCGCTCTCGCTCGACGAGTTCGTGGGCCAGGCCGAGGCGCGCGCCAACCTGCACATCTTCCTGCAATCCGCGCGCACGCGCGGCGAGGCGATGGACCACACCCTGTTCCACGGCCCGCCCGGCCTCGGCAAGACGACGCTCGCGCAGATCATGGCGCGCGAGCTTGGCGTGAGCTTCCGCATGACCTCGGGGCCGGTGCTCGCCAAGGCGGGCGACCTCGCCGCGATCCTCACGAACCTCGAGGCGCGCGACGTTCTCTTCATCGACGAGATCCACCGGCTGAACCCCGTGGTCGAGGAAGTCCTCTACCCGGCGATGGAGGATTTCGAGCTCGACCTCGTCATCGGCGAAGGTCCGGCCGCGCGCACCGTGCGGATCGAGCTTCAGCCCTTCACGCTCGTCGGCGCGACCACGCGGCTGGGGCTTCTGACGACGCCGCTGCGCGACCGCTTCGGCATCCCCACCCGGCTTCAGTTCTACGAGGTGGCGGAACTGTGCGAGATCGTGTCGCGCAACGCGGTGAAACTCGGCGTGGCCATCGACCCCGACGGCGCGGAAGAGATCGCGCGCCGCGCCCGCGGCACGCCGCGCATCGCCGGGCGGCTTCTGCGGCGGGTCGTCGATTTCGCGGTGGTGGAGGGCGACGGCCACGTGACGCGCACGCTCGCAGACGGGGCGCTGACCCGGCTCGGGGTGGACGGGCTCGGCCTCGACGGGGCGGACCGACGCTATCTCCGGCTCATCGCCGAGAACTACGCGGGCGGCCCGGTCGGGATCGAGACCATCGCCGCGGCGCTCAGCGAAAGCCGCGACGCCATCGAGGAGGTGATCGAGCCCTACCTGCTGCAGCAGGGCCTGATCCAGCGCACGCCGCGCGGGCGGATGCTGGCCGGCAAGGGCTGGGCGCATCTCGGCCTTCCCGCGCCCCGCGATCCCGGCCAGCCGGGACTCTTCGAGGCGTGAGGGTTTCCGCCGCCGGCCGGAGGGTCTAGGTCACGCGCATGGACGCCAAGGATATCGAAGCCCTCTTCACGCGGTCGGATGGCCAGTATCTCTGCGCGCGCTGGGGCCGCCCCATCGCGCCGGTGGTGTTCGGCGTGGACGCGCCGACGCTCGAAACCGTGAAGGGCGCGGCCGAGGCGATCACCGCGCTCGCGGGCCACCCCATGGCCGAGACGGACCCGGAACTCGGCGTGAACCTGATGGTGTTCTTCTTCCGCGACTGGCAGGAGTTGCCCGAGGTGCCGGGGCTCGACCGGCTGGTGCCGGATCTCGGCCCGCTGGTCGAGCGCCTCGCGCGCACGGGCGCCAATCAGTACCGCCTCTTCCGCTTCGATGCGGAGGGCGGCATCAAGGCGGCCTTCGTCTTTCTGCGCATCGACGCGGAACTCTCGGAGGTGCCCGCGCAGACGCTCGCGCTGGCGCAGATGGCGCAGACCATCCTGCTTTGGTCCGACACGGCCTTCACCGACACCGCCCCGCTTGCCCGCGCCGCCGACGGGACGATGATCCTGCGCCCCGAGATCGCGGGCGTGATCCGCGCGGCCTATGATCCCGTCATGCCGGTCGCGGCGACGGTCCCGTCCCATGCGCTGCGGCTGCACGCACGGCTGTCGCGGCCGGCCTGACCGGCCCGCCGCGGCCGATCGCGGACCGTCACCGCCTCAGCCGTAATGGGCCACCGGCGTGCCCGCGATGGCCGCCATGTTCAGAAGCCCGCGGGCCGTGATCGAGGGGGTGACGATATGCGCGCGGTTGCCCATGCCCATGAGGATCGGCCCCACCTCGAGCCCCTTGGCGCGCATCTTGAGGATGTTGCGCACGCCCGAGGCCGCGTCCGCATGGGCGAAGACCAGAACGTTGGCCGCGCCCTTCATCCGGTTCCCGGGAAAAACGCGGGCCCGCAACTCCGGGTCGAGCGCGGCGTCGATGTTCATCTCGCCCTCATAGGAGAAATCCGGAGCCTCGGCGTCGAGGAGTACCATCGCCTCGCGCAGCCGCGCGCCGCTGCCGTCGGTCATCGAGCCGAACTGCGACTGGGCGCAAAGCGCGATGTTGGGCTCTATCCCGAAGCGGCGGACATGCCGCGCGGCGCCGATCGCGGTCTCGGCGATCTGCGCCGGGGTCGGCTCGGCGTGGACATGGGTGTCCGAGATGAAAAGCGGCCCGTCCTCGAGGATCATGAGCGACAGCGCGCCGTGCGGGCGCAGCCCGCCCCGTCCCAGAACCTGCGAGACGTAGTTCAGATGCCAGCGGTATTCCCCAAAGGTGCCGCATATCAGGCTGTCGGCCTCCTCCCGGTGGACCATCACGGCGCCGATCGCGGTGGTGTTCGTGCGCATGATGGCCCGGGCGAGATCCGGGGTCACGCCGCTGCGGCACATGATCCCGTGGTAGGTCTCCCAGTAGTCGCGGTAGCGGGGGTCGTTCTCGGGATTGACGATCTCGAAATCGCGGTCGGGCCGGATTTCCAGCCCCATGCGCTCGCAGCGCCTGTCGATCACCTCGGGCCGGCCGATCAGGATCGGCGTCTCCGTCGTTTCCTCCAGGATCGCCTGCGCGGTGCGCAGGACGCGCTCGTCCTCGCCCTCGGCGAAGACGATGCGCCGCCGCGCCGTGGCCGCCGCCTCGAAGACCGGCCGCATGAGGAGCGCGGAGCGATAGACCGACGCGTCGAGCCGCCGGCGGTAGGCATCGAGATCCTCGAGCGGGCGGACCGCCACGCCCGTCTCCATCGCCGCCTTCGCCACGGCGGTCGAGACCACGCCGGACAGCCGCGGATCGAACGGTTTCGGGATGAGGTAGTCGCGCCCGAAGGTCAGCTTCTCGCCCTGGTAGGCCGCCGCCGCCTCCGCCGAGGTCGTCTGGCGGGCGAGTTCCGCGATCCCCTCGATGCAGGCGATCTGCATGGCGTCGTTGATCTCCGTCGCGCCGACGTCGAGCGCGCCGCGGAAGATGAACGGAAAGCAGAGCACGTTGTTGACCTGGTTGGGAAAGTCGCTCCGCCCGGTGGCGATGATGGCGTCCGGCGCGACCTCGCGCACCGCGTCGGGCAGGATCTCGGGCATCGGGTTGGCCAGCGCGAAGACGATCGGCGGGTCGCTCATCCGTGCGACGTGATGCGGCTTCAGCACGTCGGGGCCCGAGAGGCCGAGGAAGATGTCGGCCCCCTCGATCACGTCGTCGAGCGTGGCCGGCCCGCCGGGCTGGGCAAAGGCGGCCTTCTGGGGTGTCATGTCCACCTCGCGCCCCTCGTGGACGAGGCCGTGCAGATCGACAAGCCAAACGTTCTCGCGCTTCAACCCGAGCTTCAGCAGCATGTTGAGGCAGGCGATCCCTGCCGCCCCGCCCCCCGTCGAGACAAGCTTGATGTCCTCGAAGGACTTGCCCGCCACGCGCAGCGCGTTGGTCGCCGCCGCGCCCACCACGATCGCGGTGCCGTGCTGGTCGTCGTGGAAGACCGGGATGTTCATCCGCGCGCGGCAGATCTGCTCGACGATGAAGCAGTCGGGCGACTTGATGTCCTCCAGGTTGACGGCGCCGAAGGTCGGCTCGAGCGCGCAGATGATCTCGGCCAGCTTCTCGGGGTCGGACTCGTTCACCTCGATGTCGAAGCAGTCGATCCCGGCGAAGGTCTTGAAGAGAACCGCCTTGCCTTCCATCACCGGCTTCGAGGCCAGCGCCCCGATGTCGCCGAGGCCCAGGACCGCCGTGCCGTTCGAGACGACCGCCACCAGGTTTGCGCGGGCGGTGTAGCGCGATGCCGCCGTTTCGTCCTTCACGATCTCGAGGCAGGCCTCGGCCACGCCGGGGGAGTAGGCGCGGGCGAGATCGCGGCCGTTGGCGAGCGGCTTGGTCGCCCGGATTTCCAGCTTCCCGGGTTTCGGCTCGGCGTGGTAGTGCAGCGCCGCCTCGCGCAGCGTCTCGCGGGTGGTGTCGGTCATCTCGCCTCTCCTCCGGCCTTTGGTTCAGCGTTAAACCACCGCCAGCCGCCTGAAAAGCCGCCCGCTGCCACGCCGGGCCGCGCGCGGCGCCCTTGTGCCGCCGCTCCGACGCGGTAGGCTGTCCCGGCGCGCCGATGGCCGCCCCTGCCGATGCCGCCCCCTTGGGGGGGTGCGGTCCGATAGGGGCGGAGACACGGCGGAAGGAGGACGACATGTGCGGGTTCGTGGCGCTCTGGAACATCGGCGACGAGGCGCTCGCCCAGAAAATGGTGACGAAGATCGCCCATCGCGGGCCCGACGCGGTCGAGGTCGTGCGGGGCCGCGGCGCGCCGGTGGTGATGGCGCATTGCCGGCTTTCGATCATCGGCCCCGAGGACGGCCGCCAGCCGATCTATGACGCGGGCGATCTTCTGGTCGCCAACGGCGAGATCTACAATCACGCCGACCTGCGCGCGATCCTGGGCGAAAGCGCCTTCGAGACCGAAAGCGACAGCGAGTCGATCCTGCACCTCTTCCGCGCGGGCGAGCTGCGCTGGGTCTCGCGCCTCGACGGGATGTTCGCCTTCGTCCTGGCGACGAAAACCCGGATCATCGCGGCGCGGGATCCGCTGGGCATCAAGCCGCTCTACATGGCGCGGATCGGCGAGGGGCTGGCCTTCGCCTCCGAGCTCAAGGCCTTCGACGGCGTGGCGGTGGACGCGGTGGAGTCGATCGGGCCGGGCATGCTCTACGACAGCCGCGACGGGCTCCGGCAGTGGTATCGCACGCCCCACGGCGCGGCGGAGGAGGAGCCGGGCCTCGACATCGAGGCGGTGGCGGGCGAGCTGCGCCTGGTGCTCGAGGAGGCCGTGGCCAAGTGGATGCTCGCCGATGTGGAGGTGGGCAGCTTTCTCTCGGGCGGGCTCGACAGCTCGATCATCGCCGCGCTCGCCGCGCGGCTCTCGCCACGCCCGCTCAAGACCTTCGCCGTGGGCACCGAGGGTAGCGCCGATCTGCGCGCCGCGCGCGAGGTGGCACGGCATATCGGCGCGGACCACTACGAGGATAGCTTCACGCCGGAAGACGTCGCGCGGGTTCTGCCCCATGTCATCTATCACCTGGAATCGGCCGACGTGGATCTGGTGCGCTCCGCGGTGCCCACCCATTTCGCCGCGCGCCTCGCCCGGCGGCACGTCAAGGCGGTGCTGACCGGCGAAGGCGCCGACGAGCTTTTCGCGGGCTACACCTACCACCACGCCTATGTCGATCACCCGCGTGAGCTGGCCGACGAGCTCACACGCTCGCTCAACGCGATGCACAACATCAACCTTCAGCGGGTGGACCGCGTGACCATGGCCGAAAGCTTGGAGGCGCGCACGCCCTTCCTCGACCGCGACCTGATCGATTTCGCCCAGTCGATCCCGGCGACGCTCAAGATGCGCCGGACGGATCCGGCGGCGCGCGAGTCCACCGGCGAGACGACGGAGAAGTGGATCCTGCGCAAGGCGGTGGCCGACCTGCTGCCCGAAAGCCTCGTCTGGCGGAAGAAGGCGCAGTTCGACGAGGGATCGGGCCTTGTCGCCGCTCTCGACGAGGCGCTCCGGATCGTCACCGGATCCTCCGCGCCGCTCGACCGGGCGGCCGAGGGGGCACTCTACGAGCGGCTGCTGCGCGAGGCCTACGAGACGCCCGAGCGCATCCTCGCGCAGGCGGGCACATGGGAGAGCGCGGAGCGCGTGACCGCCGGCTGAGCCCCCTTGCATCCCACCCGCGACGCCCGCACAACTTGGGCCCGGCACCCTGACGGAGGCGATGCGATGACCCTGCGCGATGCGGCAATGACGGCGCGCGAGAACGCCTACGCGCCCTATTCCGGCTTCAAGGTGGGCGCCGCCCTGCGCGGCGCGGGGGGAGGCCTCTTCGGCGGCTGCAACGTCGAAAACGTCGCCTACCCAGAGGGCACCTGCGCCGAGGCCGGCGCGATCGCGGCCATGGTGGCGGCGGGAGAGACCGTGATCGCCGAGGCCTATGTCGTGGCCGACAGCCCCGAACCCGTCACGCCCTGCGGCGGCTGCCGGCAGAAGCTCGCCGAATTCGCCGCGCCCGACGTCAGGGTGACACTGGCCACGACCTCGGGCGTCGAGACAACGACCACGGTGGGCGCGCTTCTGCCCGGCGCCTTCGGCGCGGACCACATGGACCGCGGCTGAATGGAGGCGCGCGCGCTTCTCTCCGCGCTTCGCCGCGGCGAGGCGCCCACGGGCGATGCGCTCGCCTGGGCGGCGGAGGCGCTCGCCGACGGGCGGATGAGCGACGCGCAGGCCGGCGCCTTCGCCATGGGCATCTGCCGCGTGGCGCTGCCCGAAAGCGCGCGCACGGCGCTCACGCTCGCCATGCGCGACAGCGGCGAGGTGCTGCGCTGGGATCTCGACGGCCCGGTGCTCGACAAGCACTCGACCGGCGGCGTGGGCGACTGCGTGAGCCTCGTCCTCGCGCCCGCTCTGGCGGCCTGCGGCGCCTACGTGCCGATGATCTCGGGGCGCGGGCTCGGCCACACCGGTGGCACGCTCGACAAGCTGGAGGCGATCCCGGGGCTCCGGGTCGATCTCGACGCCCAGCGCCTGCGGGAGACCGTGGCGCGGGCGGGTGCTGCCATCGTCGCGGCCTCGGCGCGGGTCGCCCCGGCCGATCGCCGGCTCTACGCCGTGCGCGACGTGACCGGCACGGTGGAAAGCCTCGATCTCATCACCGCCTCGATCCTGTCGAAGAAGCTCGCCGAGGGGCTCGATGGCCTCGTGCTGGACGTGAAGCTCGGCTCCGGCGCCTTCATGAAGACCCGCGAGGACGCCCGCGCGCTCGCCCGCGCCCTCGTCACCACGGCGACGGCGGCGGGCTGCCCCGCCACCGCGCTCGTCACCGACATGAGCCAGCCGGTCGCCCCCGCCCTCGGCAACGCGCTCGAGATGGCCGAGGTGATGCGCGCCCTGACCGGGCAGGAGGCGGGCGCGCTCGGCGCCCTGTCCGCCGCGCTCGGCGGCGAGCTTCTGGCCGGCGCAGGGCTCGCCACGGACGCTGCGGAAGGCGCGGCGCGCATCGCGGAGGCCATCTCGTCGGGCGCGGCGGCCGAACGCTTCGGCCGGATGGTGGCCCATCAGGGCGGCCCGGTAGCCTTCGTGGAGGAGTGGCCGCGCTTCCTGCCCGAGGCTCCGGTGATCCGCGAGGTGGCGGCCCGCGAGGCGGGCCATGTCGCCGCGATCGACGGCGAGGCGCTCGGCCTCGCCGTGGTCGATCTCGGCGGCGGCCGGAAGGTGGAAGGCGACCGGGTGGACACGGCGGTGGGTCTTTCGGATGTGGTCCGCCTCGGCCAGCGCGTGGCGAAGGGCCAGCCCCTCGCCCGCGTCCATGCCGCCCGCGAGAGCCAGGCGGAGGCGGCGGCGCGCGCCGTGCGCGCGGCCGTCACGCTCGCCCCCGAGGCGCCCGAGCCGCCGCCGCTCGTCCACGAGAGGCTCGCGCCGTGACGCGCGCCTTCCTCGTGGTGATGGACAGCGTCGGCATCGGCGGCGCGCCGGACGCGGCGGAGTATTTCAACGGCGACGTGCCCGACACCGGCGCCAACACGGTGGCCCATGTCGCGCAGGCCTGCGCCCGCGGCGCGGCCGAGGAGGGGCGCAGCGGGCCGCTCTCGCTGCCGCACCTGGACGCGCTCGGCCTCGGCGCGGCGGTGCGGCTTGCGAGCGGGGCCGAGGCGCCGGGGCTCGGCGCGGAGCCTTCCGGGCTCTGCGGCGCGGCGACGGAGACGTCGCGTGGGAAGGACACGCCCTCGGGCCACTGGGAGCTCGCCGGCCTGCCCGTGCCCTGCGACTGGACCTATTTCCCCGATACCGAGCCCGCCTTCCCGGAAGAGCTCGTCGCCGAGGTGTGCCGGCTGGCCGGAACGGAGGGCATCCTCGGCAACCGCCACGCCTCGGGCACCGAGATCGTGGCCGAGCTCGGCGAGGCGCATCTGAAAACCGGCTGGCCGATCTGCTACACCTCGGCCGACAGCGTGTTCCAGATCGCCGCCCACGAGGAGGCGTTCGGCCTCGACCGGCTCTTGGCGCTTTGCGAGGCGCTGGCGCCGAGGCTCCATGCCATGCGCGTGGGCCGCGTCATCGCGCGACCCTTCCTCGGCGATCCCGAGGGCGGCTTCGCCCGCACCGCCAACCGGCGCGACTATGCCGTCGCGCCGCCCGAGCCGGTGCTCACCGAATGGGTGCAGGAGGCCGGCGGGCGCGTCATCGCCATCGGCAAGATCGGCGACATCTTCTCGATGGCGGGCATCGACGAGCTGCGCAAAGGCACCGACGCCGAGCTCATGGATCATCTCGCCGACTGCATCGCCAAGGCGCCCGAAGGCAGCCTGACCTTCGCGAATTTCGTGGAGTTCGACAGCCTCTGGGGCCATCGCCGCGACGTCTCGGGCTACGCCCGAGCGCTCGAGTGGTTCGACGCGCGTCTCGGGCGGCTCCTGCCGCGGCTGGGCCCCGGGGATCTCCTGATCCTGACCGCCGATCACGGCAACGATCCCACCTGGGCCGGCACCGACCACACGCGCGAACGCGTGCCGGTGCTCTGCGCGGGGGCGGGCACGGGCAGCGCTGGGCTCGTGGCCTTCGCGGACGTGGCCGCCAGCGTGGCGGCCCATCTGGGCCTGACCGCCCGCGGCCCCGGGCGGAGCTTCCTGTGAGCCTCGCGGCACTTCCGAAGGTGGAGCTGCACCTTCACCTCGAGGGCGCGGCGCCGCCGGAGTTCATCCGCCGGGTCGCGGCAGAGAAACGCGCCGACATCTCGCGGGCCTTCGGGCCGGACGGCGGTTATGCCTTCGCGGATTTCGCCCGCTTCCTCGAGGTCTACGAGGCCGCGACCAGCGTGCTGACGACGCCCGAGGACTATCACCGTCTGACTCTCGCCGTGCTGGAGGCGAGCGCCGCCGAGGGCGTGATCTACACCGAGGCGTTCCTCAGCCCCGATTTCTGCGGCGGCGGCGACGTGGCCGCGTGGCGCGAGTATCTCGCCGCGATCCGCGAGGCGGCCGTGACCGCCCGGGCGCGCCACGGCATCGAGATGCGCGGCGTCGTCACCTGCATCCGCCATTTCGGCCCCGACACGGCGAAGCGCGCCGCGCTTTGCGCCGCCGAGACGGCGGGCGATTTCGTCACCGGCTTCGGCATGGGCGGCGACGAACGGCGGGGGCGGCAGGGCGATTTCGCCTACGGCTTCGACATGGCGCGCGAGGCCGGGCTCGGCCTTACAACCCATGCCGGGGAATGGGCGGGCGCCCATTCGGTGCGCCAGGCACTCGACGATTTGCGGGTGGCCCGGATCGGCCACGGCGTCCGCGCCGTCGAAGACCCCGACCTCGTGGCGCGCCTCGCGGAGGGGCAGATCACGCTCGAGGTCTGCCCCGGCTCCAACGTGGCGCTGGGGCTCTACGCATCCGTCGCGGACCATCCCATCGCGGCGCTTCGCGCGGCGGGGGTGCCGGTGACCGTCTCCACCGACGACCCGCCCTTCTTCCGCACCGCCCTGACCGCGGAATACGCCGCGCTGCACGCGGCCTTCGGCTGGGAGGAGGAGGATTTCGCCGAGCTGAACCGCACGGCCCTCGGCGCCGCGTTCTGCGACGCGGAGACCCGCGCGCGGCTTATGAAGCGGATCGGCGGCGCGGTCTGAACGGCCGTCATGTCCGGCCCCGACGCGGGGCAAGCGGGCGGGACGGCCGTTCGGGCGCCGCGCATCGGCGGTTTCCGCCGCGCGCGGGAGGCTCTAGAAAGGGGCCGACAACAGCGCAGGATCGCCCGATGACCGACACCGCCCGTCACGAAACCCTCACGATCGTCACGCATCCGCTGGTGCAGCACAAGCTCTCCCACATGCGGGACAAGAGCACCTCGACCGCGGGGTTCCGGCGCCTCCTGCGCGAGATCAGCCAGCTTCTGGCCTACGAGGTCACCCGCAACCTGCCGCTCGCGACGATGCCGATCGAGACGCCGATGGCGGAGATGGACGCGCCGGTGCTCGCCGGCAAGAAGCTCGCGCTGATCTCGATCCTGCGGGCGGGCAACGGGCTCCTCGACGGGGTGCTCGAACTCGTGCCCTCCGCGCGGGTGGGATTCGTCGGGCTCTACCGCGACGAGGAGACGCTGCAGCCCGTCCAGTACTACTTCAAGGTGCCCGACGGGCTCGGGGACCGGACGGTGATCGTGGTGGACCCGATGCTGGCCACGGGCAATTCCTCGGCCAAGGCGATCGACCTGCTGAAGGAGGCCGGCGCGCGGGACGTGCGATTCCTCTGCCTGCTCGCCGCCCCCGAGGGCGTGGAGCGGATGCACGAGGCGCATCCCGACGTGCCGGTGATCACGGCGGCGCTGGACGAGCGGCTGAACGAGAAGGGCTACATCGTGCCGGGGCTTGGGGATGCCGGGGATCGCATGTACGGCACAAAATGAGGGAGAGATCCCCGTGATGCTGGGGATGCGCGCTTTACGAAGCGCCGATATTGGGGCATCCTCACGTCAAGCTTGAGGGGGCCGCCATGTCATTCTGCCGATCGCTGCCCGCAGCCGCCGTCGCGTTCTGCGTCCTGTTCACCGCCACGCCGGGCCTGTCCCAGGCGCTGCGCGACGCCGGCCCGCCGGCCGAACTGCCGCCGGCATCCTTTGACGGGCGCGAATATGTCGACAGCCGGGGCTGCGTCTACATCCGCGCGGGAGTCGACGGAAACGTCACCTGGGTGCCCCGCGTCACCCCCGACCGCCAGCACATCTGCGGCGCGGAGCCCACCTTCGCCCAGGCCGCCCCGGCGGCATCCCCCCAGACCGAGCCGCAAGTCGCCGAAGCCGCGGAAGAGCCCGTCAGCACAGCGCCCGTAGCCGACGCGCAACAGGCCGCGGAGGACCGGCGTGCGGCCACCGCCCGGCGACAGGCAGAAGCGCGCCGGCAGGCCGAGGCGCGCCGCGCCGCGGCGGCACGGCAGGCCGAGGCCCGGCGCAAGGCGGAGGCGCGGCGGCAGGCCGAACTCTCGGCGCAGCTGCGCGCCTCGGCGGGAAAGCGCGTGCGGATCCTCACCTGCGATGCGGTGGCGGAGCGCGGCGGCGCTAGGGTGGCCGCGGCGAACGGCGTGCGCCTGCGCTGCGGGCCCGGCGCCGCGGCGAAAACCGGCCGCGTCGCGGACCTGGGCGGCCATCGCCGCGAGATGCCCGGCCACAGCACGACGATCATCTACCGGACCGCGGACGGGCGCACCGTTTCCGGCAAGGCCCGCATCGTTCCGCGCCGCGTCTACCAGGCCGCGGACGCATCGCACCGGCGCGTCCGGGTGCCCGAGGGCTACAAGCCGGCCTGGCAGGACGACCGGCTGAACCCGCAGCGTGGAGAGCGGACGGCGGAAGGACGTGCGGCGATGCGCCTGGTCTGGACGGACACCGTGCCGCGGCGCCTCGTCGATCCCCGCACCGGCCGCGATGTCAGGGACCGGAATCCGGAGCTCTTCTACCCCTTCACCGACATGGAAACGCAGGAGGCGTACCTGTCGATGCGGGGCCGGGTTCTCGTGCTGAAAGCCGCCGACGGGCGGGTGAAGCTGGTGCCGCGACGCGATGCGGACGCCGCCGCCGGCACCGTCTCGAGCCGCTCCGCGGCCGCGGTTCGCCGCCCCGCGACGCAGGGCGGGGACGGGTTCGGCACGCTCGATCACCGCTACCTTCAGATCGGGCTCTTCGGCAGCCGCGACGAAGCCTACGCCGCCGGGCGGCAGCTTGCCGGGCTGGGGATGACCGTGCGGTTCGGCACGCTCGTGCGCGGAAGCGAGCGGACGCCGACCCTCGTCGCCGGCCCGTTCGCCGATGCCGCCGGCCTGTCGCGCGCCGCGCAAAGCGCCCGCGCCGCGGGCATGGACCACATCGTCCCGCGGCGCTGAGCGCGCCGTTCCTTGGTCAGTTGCCGCAGATTGCCTGCAGGCGCAGCCAGTCCGGGTCGCCGAGCACCGGGCGCGGCGTGATCCCCGCGTAAGGGTCCGCCTCGACGAGGCCGAGCACGCTTTCGCCCGTCACGTCGCGGGCGAAGGCGTAAGGCGTGCTGCTGATCCCGGCGGCCTGAAACGCCGCGAGCAGCGCCTCGTCGGGAACCGGCGCGGGCTCGGCGGACAGAAGCGTTTCGGTGTGCCGCTCGAGCAGCGGCTCCGGCAGCGTCCCGGTCGTCAGAAGCCGCAGGCTCGCTCCCATCCCGCCCTCGGACAGCAATCGGCGCAGCGGATCGCCCCGGGCCTCTCGCACCGCCTCGGCCAGCACGTAACCGGCCGTGACATCCGGCTGGTCGGGACCCTCGACCAGGGCCCGCCCGAGCAGGATCCTTCCGCCGGGCAGGTGCGCCGTGACCGCGGGCGCGTCGCTCAGCACGACGAGATCGCGGCGGCGCGTCTCGCCCAGCACACGGGCGGCCAGCCGCTGCAACGCGGCGACACCCTCGGGATCGTTGCAGGGCGCGCCCGCGACCCGGCCGACATGACCCAGAAGCGCCGCGCCGATCTCGGCGCGCTTGGCCTCTGGAACCACCGAAACCGTGTGCCCGAGCAGCGCGCCGGGAAGCCACACGGCCCCGAATGCCAGGATCGCGAGCGCGCTGCCGAGCCCGGCGGCAAGGCGAAGCCGGCCGCGCTGCGGGCGGCGTCGGTCGATCGAGCGCATGAGCCGCCCGATCGCGTCGATCATCACCGTTTCATCGGCGGGCAGTTCCAGCTCCTCGTCCGGATCGCCGTCGGGATGGAAGATCGCCGGAAGCTCGCCCGGATTGGCCCGCGCCACCGCCGCGAGCGACCAGTGCGCGAGCGGCCGGTCGGACATGTCCGTGATGGTCAGCGTGGCATCGCCGAGCGAGACGATCACGTCACGGCGCTGCGACGCGGCATCCGCACGCCACACCCCCGAGGCCTCGAGCCTCTCGAACTCCTCGAGCGCGGTCATGGGGGCTGCCCGGCCTCCTTCTGCGTGTTGGTGCAACGGTATCACGCTTCGCGCGCGAGGAGCAATCTGCCCCCCGGCCCCGCCATTGCACACCGTCCGGCGATGGGCCATGACGGTTTCATGACGCCCGGTCTTCTCGCGCTCTTCGTCCATGTCTTCACCGCCACCGGCGCGGTCTTCGCCATGCTCGCGATGCTGGCGGCGGCCGATGCCGACTGGCCCATGATGTTCCTGTGGCTCGTGGTGGCCTTCGCGGTGGACGGCGTGGACGGCCCGCTCGCCCGCCGCTACCACGTCAAGCGGAACGCACCGCGCTTCGACGGCGAACTGCTCGACCTGATCATCGACTACCTGACCTACGTCTTCATCCCGGCCTTCGCCCTTTTCAAGTCGGACCTGCTGCCGGGATGGACGGGCTGGGTGGCGATCATCCTCATCACCTTCGCCTCCGCGCTCTACTTCGCGGATACCCGGATGAAGACGGAAGACAAGTCCTTCTGCGGATTTCCCGGCGCCTGGAATATGGTCGCGCTGGTGCTTTTCGCGGTACGGCCGGATTTCTGGGCGATCCTCGGCCTCGTGAGCGTGCTTGCGGTGGCGATGTTCCTGCCGGTGAAATTCGTCCACCCGGTGCGCACCCGGCGCTGGCGCGCGGTGACCCTGCCGGTGGCGCTTGCATGGACCGGATTCGCGGGCTGGGCGGCCTGGGTGCAGTTCGACCCCGAGACATGGGCGCACTGGGGCCTGATTGTCTGCTCCGTCTATCTGCTGGGGGCGGGAGCCGCGCAGCAAATCCTGCCGGCCCGCCGCTGACGGCATCTGGACGCGGCGCGACGGAACGGGCATGCCCCACGGCATGCAGCCCGCCGCAAATCCCGCGCTCGCCGCGCTTCTGACCACAGCCGCCGCGGCCTTCGCGGCCGGCACGACGCTTCTGGCCAAGGCGCTGGGCGCGGGCGCGCTCGGCCCCGCGCTTCATCCGCTGCAGATCAGCCACGGGCGCTTCGTCTTCGCGCTGCTCGCCATCGGCCTCGCGGCGCTGGTGCTGCGCCCGCGCCTCATGCGACCGGACCTGTCCACCCACGCGGTGCGCTCGCTTTGCGGCTGGGGCGGCGTCACGCTCATGTTCGCGGCGGCGGCCCACATCCCGCTCGCCGACGCGACCGCGATCAGTTTCCTGAACCCGGTCTTCGGGATGCTCCTCGCCATCCCGCTTCTGGGCGAGCGGGTGGGCCGCATCCGCTGGGCCGCCGCGCTGATCGCGCTTGCCGGCGCGGCCATCCTCCTGCGGCCGGGGCCGGAAAGCTTTCGCCCGGCCGCCCTGCTCGCCCTCGGTGCGGCGCTCGCCATGGGGCTCGAGCTCATCTTCATCAAGCGCCTCGCCGGCCGGGAGCCGCCGCACCAGATCCTTCTCGTGAACAACGCGATCGGGCTTGCGATCTCCTCCGTCGCGGCAATCTGGACCTGGGTCGCGCCGTCGCCCGCGCAATGGGCGGCGCTCGCCGGGATCGGGGTGCTCATGGCCGGGGCCCAGGCCTGCTTCGTCAACGCGATGGCCCGCGCCGACGCGAGCTTCGTCGCGCCCTTCTTCTACGCCGCGCTGATCTTCGCCGCGCTTTACGACGCGGCCGTGTTCGGGGTGCGGCCGGACGCGGTGTCCGTGGCCGGGTCCGCGGTAATCGTCGCGGGCGCCGCGCTACTCGCCTGGCGCGAGGGCCGCCGCCGGGCGCCGCCGCCGCCGGTCATGCCTTCAGCCGGTATCCCGTCCGGAAGAGGACCCAGCACAGAAGACTGACCACGAGTGTCGCGCCGCCACAGATCACCAGCCCGAGCGCGGGCGAGCTGTCGGACACGCCGATGATCCCGTAGCGCGCGCCGTCGATCAGGTAGAAGACCGGGTTCACATGCGTGATCTCCCACATGACGGGCGGCAGGGCCTCCACCGAGTAGAAGGTGCCCGACAGGAAGGCGAGCGGCGTGATGACGAAATTGGTGATCGCGGCCATCTGGTCGAACTTCTGGGCGAAGAGACCCGCAAGCAGCCCCAGCCCGCCCAGAAGGGCCGAGCCCAGCACCACGAAGCCGAGCGCCCAGACGGGATGCGCCACGCCGAGGCCCAGGAAAAGCAGGTATCCCGCACCGATCGAAAGCGCCACGAAAAGGCCGCGGGCCACCGCGCCGGCCAGGTAGCCGATCACCATCTCCCCCGCCGAGAGCGGCGGCATCAGCGTGTCCACGATATTGCCCTGCACCTTCGACACCACGAGCGAGGACGAGGAGTTCGCGAAGGCGTTCTGGATCACCATCATCATCAGGATGCCGGGCGCGATGAAGGTGGTGAAGGCCACGCCCATCACCTCGCCCCGGGTGGGGCCGATGGCGATGGAGAAGATCACCATGAAGAGACCCGCGGTGACCAGGGGCGCCATGAGCGTCTGCAACCAGACCGCAAGAAAGCGCTGGATCTCGCGCAGCGACAGCGTCCAGAGACCGAGCCAGTTGACCCTTCCGAACCGCCGCACCCCCATGCCGTGCGCACCCGTCCCGCTCATGCCGATCTCCCTCTGGCTTTGCCGCCCCACGAGGGGCGAGTCGCGGCCTTGTAACCCGCTCGCGAAGGGTTAGAATAGGGGACCGACCGGAAAGAGGCGGGCGGCGCGGCGACGCGACCGCCCCTTTCATTGCATTACTCCGAGGAAACCGCATGTCCTGGACCGAGGAACGCGTCGAGCTGCTGAAGAAGATGTGGAGCGAGGGCCAGTCCGCCTCCCAGATCGCCAAGGAACTTGGCGGCGTGACCCGCAACGCGGTGATCGGCAAGGTGCACCGGCTGGGCCTGTCGAACCGCGCCGGCGCCGCGACGGCGGCGGCGGCGGCCGCGGCGCCGCAGCCCGCCGCGGCGGACGCGAAACCGGCCAAGGCGCCCAAGGCCGACACGCCCAAGGCCGACGCCAAGGCCAGGCCCGCCGCGCAGCCCGAGCCGAAACCGGTCGAGGCGGAGCCCGCCGCGCCGCCGCAGCCGGCGGAGCCCGCCGCGCCGCCGCAGGCCGCGCGCAAGGCGATCGTGCCCGCGGGCCAGCCGCTGCCGCCGCAACCCTCGGCCAATGAGATCAGCCCCGAGGCGCTCGCCCGTGTGTCCGAGATCGAGAAGAAGGCGCGCAAGCTGACGCTGATGGAACTGACGGAGCGCACCTGCAAGTGGCCCGTGGGCGACCCCGCTACAGAGAATTTCTGGTTCTGCGGCCTGCCCGTCCAGCCCGGCAAACCCTATTGCGAGGCGCATGTCAGCGTGGCGTTCCAGCCGATGAGCTCGCGCCGCGACCGGCGGCGATAGCACCGGGGCCGGAAGATGGCCTCGAGGGCGCTAAGCCGCGTGGCAAGGCGCTTGGAAGCGCCTTGCGAGGCGCCTTGTGCCGGCGGGGCGCGGCGTCCTATATGCGCCCTCATGACCGCAAACCCGCCCGATCTGCGCCCCGACCTCGCCCGCGCCCGCCTGACCGAGACGCGGCGCGCCGACCAGCCGACCATCGGCATGGTCTCGCTCGGCTGTCCCAAGGCGCTGGTGGACAGCGAGCGCATCCTCACGCGGCTCAGGGCCGAGGGCTATGGCATCTCGCCGGAGTATGCCGGGGCGGACGCGGTCATCGTGAACACCTGCGGTTTTCTGGATAGCGCCAAGGCGGAGAGCCTCGACGCGATCGGCGAGGCGCTGAAGGAAAACGGCCGGGTGATCGTCACCGGCTGTCTCGGCGCCGAGCCCGATTACATCACAGGCACGCATCCCAAGGTCCTCGCCGTCACCGGGCCGCACCAGTACGAACAGGTGCTGGACGCCGTGCATGCCGCCGTGCCGCCCGCGCCGGACCCGTTCGTCGACCTGCTGCCGGCTTCGGGCGTGACGCTCACGCCCCGGCATTACAGCTATCTCAAGATCTCCGAGGGCTGTAACCACAAGTGCCGCTTCTGCATCATCCCCGAAATGCGCGGAAAGCTCGCCTCGCGCCCGCACCGCGCCGTGATGCGCGAGGCCGAGAAGCTGGTCGAGGCGGGGGTGAAGGAGCTTCTCGTCATCAGCCAGGACACCTCCGCCTACCTGACGGACGCGGAGCGACTGGGCGAGGAGGCCCCGATCACGCGTCTTGCCCGCGATCTGGGATCTCTCGGCGCCTGGGTGCGGCTGCATTACGTCTATCCCTACCCGCATGTCCGCCAGCTGATCCCGCTGATGGCGGAGGGGCTCGTGCTTCCCTATCTCGACATCCCGTTCCAGCACGCCCATCCCGAGACGCTCAGGCGCATGGCGCGCCCCGCGGCCGCCGCAAGGACGCTCGACGAGATCGCCGCCTGGCGGGAGGTCTGCCCGGATCTGGCGCTCCGCTCCACCTTCATCGTGGGCTATCCGGGCGAGACCGAGGAAGAATTCCAGACCCTGCTCGACTGGCTGGAGGAGGCGCGGCTCGACCGCGTGGGGTGCTTCAAGTACGAGAACGTCGCCGGCGCCCGATCGAACGCCCTGCCCGACCACGTTCCCGACGAGGTCAAGGCCGACCGCTGGAACCGCTTCATGGAAAAGGCGCAGGCGATCTCCGAGGCGAAGCTCGCGGCGCGGGTCGGGCAGCGCATGGAGGTGATCGTGGACCTCGTCGAGGACGACGCCGCAACCTGCCGCACGAAGGCCGACGCGCCCGAGATCGACGGATGCCTCTTCATCGACGAGGGGCACGAGCGGCTTTCGCCCGGCGACATCGTCACCGTCGAGGTGGACGAGGCGGGCGAGTACGATCTTTGGGGCAGGATCGCATGAGCCGCGACGCACCGACGCGTGCCCTTGCCGCGGCCGGATCGCGCGACATATTTGACGTATGACCAGCGACACCGATACCCGCGTGCTCTACAACGCCGAGTGCCCGGTCTGCTCCTTCGAGATCGGCCATTACCGCGACTACGCCGAGGCGCGCGACCTGCCGATCCGGTTCGACGACCTGAACGGCCCGGAGCGCGCCCAATGGGGGCTGTCGGAGGACGCCGCGGCGCGGCGGCTCTACGTCCTGAAGGACGGCACGCTGCACGGCGGACTCGACGCGTTCCTCGTGCTCTGGCGGCAGATGCCCCGTTACCGCTGGCTCGCACGGGCGGTGGCGCTGCCGGGCGTGCGCCACGCGGCCTCCGCACTTTACGACTACGTGCTCGCCCCGCTCATCTACCGGTGGCATCTGCGCCGAAAGGCGCGCGCCCGCGCCTGAGGCGGCTTGCATCGCCGCCGCGCCTCGCCGAAGAACGCGGGCATGGCGAAGCTCCATTTCCATTACTCGACCATGAACGCCGGCAAGTCGACGCTGCTCTTGCAGGCGTCGCACAACTACCGCGAACGGGGCATGGACACCTATCTTCTGACAGCGGCCCTCGACACGCGCGCGGGCCGGCGACGCATCGGCTCGCGCATCGGCATCGGATCCGAGGCCGATACCTACGCGCCGGGCGAGGACCTCGAGGCGAAGATTGCGGCACGGCGCACCGCGGGCCCGCTCGCCTGCGTCTTCGTGGACGAGGCCCAGTTCCTGGAGCCGGACCAGGTTTGGCAACTCGCGCGCGTGGTGGACGACCTCGACCTGCCGGTGATGTGCTACGGGCTGCGCGTCGATTTCCGGGGCGAGCTTTTCCCGGGCTCCGCGGCGCTTCTGGCGCTGGCCGACGAGATGCGGGAGGTGCGCACGATCTGCCATTGCGGGCGAAAGGCCACCATGGTCGTGCGCCGGGGCGCGGATGGGGCGGCGCTGACCGAGGGCGCACAGGTTTGCATCGGCGGCAACGAGACCTACGTCTCGTTGTGCAGGCGCCATTGGCGGGAAGAGATGGGCGACCGCCGTCTCTGATCCCCGCGCCGGGAAATCCACACGAGCGAAAGGAGGCCCAATTGGACCGCCTGAGCATCTTTCTCACCCTCGCAAGCGGCCCCGTCGCCGCCGGCAGCCTCGTGATCGCGGTGCTGAGTCTGGGCTACTACAACTGGCTCGCGATCGGCATCGCGGCCGCGATCGGCTTCGCGCTGGCGTGGCCCACGGCCTACCTGATCTCCCGCAGGATCAAGCGCCGCGACCCGGACTGGAAGCCCGACGCCGAGCCCGGAGATTACGGCCCGCTGCCACCGCGCGACGCGCCGGAGGTCTAGGGCGAAGAAAGGTTTTCGATCGAAAACCTTTCGCCGTGCACAAGCCCGAGAGACCCGCCGCGAAGGTTCGATCGAACCTTCTTGCTAAACGGGGTTGGGCACGTCCCGCCCGTCGAAGAACGCGACAAGGTTGTCCACCGCCATCAGCCCCATCGATTCCCGAACCTCGAGGGCGGCCGTGCCGAGATGCGGCAGCAGCGTGACGTTCTCCAGCGCGTTGAGCGCCGCGGGCACCTTGGGCTCGCGTTCGTAGACGTCGAGCCCGGCGCCGGCGATCTCGCCCGCCTTGAGCGCCGCGATCAACGCGTCCTCGTCCACGATGTCGCCCCGCGCGATGTTGACGAAATGCGCATGGCGCGGCATCGCCGCGAACACCTCGGCGCCGATCATGTGGCGGGTCTCTGCCCCGCCCGGCAGCGCGACGACCAGAACATCGACCGTTTCCGCCAGCGTCGTGAGCGTGTCGCAGCGGCGCGCCGGGAAGTCGAGGTCCCGCGCGGAGCGGTTGAAATAGGCGACCTCCATCCCGAAGCCATGATGGCAACGCCGCGCGATCGCCTGCCCGATCCGGCCCATGCCGACGATGCCCGCGCGTTTGCCGGTGACGTGGAGGCCCAGCATCTGCGTCGGATGCCAGCCCTCCCACATGCCCGCACGCACCATCCGCTCGCCTTCGGACGCGCGGCGACAACTCATCAGGATCAGCATCATGCCGATGTCGGCGGTGGCATCCGTGACCGCGCCGGGCGTATTGGTCACGGCAAGGCCGCGCGCCCGGGCCGCCTCGACGTCGATGTGGTTGTAGCCCACTCCGAAATTGGCGAGGATCCGGCAGCGCGGTTGCGTGAACTCTGCGAAGACCTCTTCGGAATACCGGTCGCCGAGCGTGGGCAGCACACCGTCGTATAGCACCAGGGACGACCGCATCTCGGCCACGCTCATGGGCGCCGTGTTCCGGCGCACCTCCACCTCGAAGCGGTCGGTCGCGGCCTCGATCACGCGGTCTGGAAGCGGGCGGGTGATCAGGATGCGGGTCATTGCAGGCGCTCTCCGTTGGGAACCGGCCGATCCGGCGAGACGAGGACGATGGCGCCATCGGCGTCCGCGAAACCCAGCACCAGCACCTCCGAGAGGAACCGGCCGATCTGCCGCGGCGGGAAATTCACCACGGCCGCGACCTGCCGCCCGGGCAGGGTATCGGGATCGTAATGCACCGTGATCTGCGCCGAGCTTTTCCGTTCCCCGATCTCCGGCCCGAAATCGATCCAGAGCTTCACGGCCGGCTTCCGCGCTTCGGGGAAGGGGGCCGCGCGGGTCACGGTGCCCACGCGGATATCGACGGCAAGGAAGTCGTCCATGCCGATCTCAGCCATCGCGCAGTTCCCGCGAGCGGCGCGCCGCCGCCGAAACGCTGCGGCGCAAGAGCGGACGCAGGCCCGCCGCCTCGTCCATCAGGACCGAAAGCCCCGCCTCGGTCGTGCCGCCCGGGCTCGTGACGTTGCGGCGCAGCTGGTCCGGCGCCTCCTCGGCAGCCTCGGCGAGCGCGCCAGCCCCGGCGACCGTGCCCTTGGCAAGCTCCATCGCGAGCGCGGGCGGCAGGCCCTCGGCCTCCCCCGCGGCGGCGAGCGCCTCGATCATGTGGAAGACATAGGCGGGACCCGACCCGGAGACGGCGGTCACCGCGTCCATCTGGTCTTCGCTGTCCAGCCGGACGACCTTGCCCACCGCCGAGAGAAGCACCTCCGCCCGGTCGAGCGCCGCCCGGCCCGCCACGGCATTGCCGACGATGGCGGTGACGCCCCGGCCCACGGCCGCGGGCGTGTTCGGCATGGCGCGCACGACCGGCGTTCCCGGGCCGAGCGCATCCTCGAAGAAACGGATCGGCGTGCCGGCCGCGACCGACACGAAAAGCGTTTCGCCCCCCGCGTAGCCCTCGAGCACGGGCAGCGCTTCGCGCATCATCTGGGGTTTCACGGCCACGAGGGCAACCGCGGGCGGCGCCGCCGGCATCTCGTTCAGGTGCACGCCCTGCCGCGTCAGCCAGTTGGACGGGTTCGGGTCCGTGACCCAGACCGCCTCCGGCGGCAGCCCGCGGGACAGCCACCCCGCGAGCATCGCGGACCCCATCTTGCCGCAGCCCAGAAGGACGAGGCCGCGCCGCGCGATGTCGTCGAAGTCCATCGGCCCTCCGCCAGTTCTTGCCGCCAGGCCCCGGTTTTACGCCCGGCCGTAGGCCTCGGCAATCGCGACCTGCAGCGCCTGCGGCGGGGTCTTGTCACCCCAAAGCACGAGCTGGAAGGCCGGGTAGTAGCGCTCGGCCGACAGTACCGCGGCGGTGATCATGGTGTCGATCTGCTCGGGGCTCGCCACCTGCTCGCCGGCGAGAACGAGGCCGTAGCGGTAGACCATGAGCTTCTGCGCCTGCCACCATGTGAAGGCCCCGGCCCAGCAGCGATCGTTGACGAGGTTGAGCGTCTCGTGAAGCGCCGGCAGGCGCTCCGCAGGGGGCTCCATCTCGAAGGTGCAGATCATCCGCAGCGTCTCGTCATAGGCCGACCAGGCCAGCGTGATGGAGTAGGTGCGCCACTGCCCCTCGACCGCCATGGCGATCTGGTCTTCCGCGATGCGGTCGAAATCCCAGTCGTGGTGCTCGGCCAGGTGCTCGACGATGTCGATGGGGTGAATGTCTTCTTCCAGGAACTGCTCGGACACGGACATGGGGCCACCTCTCTGCCTGTGCGCCGGGGCAAGCCCGCCCCAAGCGCTTGGTGCCTGCTCAAGGAAAAGCGGTTCATGGCCGCTTACCTCACCAAATATGGTGCTGCGTGCATGATGGGCTGTAAAGCGATATTTTCGTGAACACCCCAAGAAGTTGGGGGGCAAGGGATCGCCTACCGCAATAAAGGGCGGTGCGCCGCACGTCCCTGCGATCTGGAGGATGACCGTCGCGGCGCCCGCGCGCGGTGCAATCAGGGAATGGCCCGCCGGGGCGGCCCGCGTCTTGCGCGGCGCCGGTTCACGCGGGCGACGGGGCGCCGGCCGCGGCCACCGCCCGCTTCTCGCGCGGCTCGCCGAGGATCAGCATGGCCGGCGTCAGCACCAGCGTCAGCACCGTCGCCACCGTCAGGCCCCCCGCCACCGCCGCGCTCAGCTCCGTCCACCACTGGGTGGAGGGCGCGCCGTAGACGATCTCGCGGCCGAAGAAATCGATCTTGAGCCCGATCACCATCGGCATCAGGCCGAGCGCGGTGGTCACCGAGGTCAGCACGACGGGGCGGAGACGTTGCGCGCCCGCGCGCAGCGCCGCCTCGAGCGGGCTCTGCCCCGCCCGTTTCAGGTCGTTGTAGGTGTCGATGAGGACGATGTTGTTGTTCACGACGATGCCGGCCAGCGCGATGACCCCGATGCCGCCCATCACCACGCCGAAGGGCCGTCCGGTGACGACGAGCCCCAGAAGCACACCGGCCACCGAGAAGACGATCGCCGACATCACCACGAAGGCCTGGTAGAAGCTGTTGAACTGCGTCACCAGCACCGTGAACATCAGCGCGATGGCGACCGCGAAGGCGATGCTGAGGAATTGCATGGCGTCCTGCTGCTCCTCGGCCTCGCCGCCGAAGGACCAGGTGACCGAGGGCGGCAGATCCGCGCCCTCAAGCGCCGAGCGCAGCGCGGTGATCTGGTCGTTGACCAGTAGTCCCGGCGCCACGTCCGCCTCGACGGTGACGACGCGGTTTCGGTCCACGCGCTTGATCGTGCCCGTGCGCGGGACCGGATCGAAACTCACGAAATTGCCGATGGGCACGAGCCCGGACGAGGTCGGCACGCGCAGGCCGCGCAACTCCTCTAGGCTGCGGGCCGAGGCGGGAAACCGCACGCGGATGTCCACCGATCCGTCGGCGTAGTCGGGGCGGTAGTAGGCCACGGTGATGCCGCGCGTCAGAAGCTGCACGGCCTGTCCGAGCAGCGTCACGTCCGCGCCGAAACGCGCGGCCTCGCTGCGGTCCACGCGCAGCGCCCATTCGACACCCGGCAGCGGTCGTGAGTCGGAGATGTCGGTGAAGCCGCCGATCCGCGCCATCTCGGCCAGCACCGTCTCGACGGCCCGCGCCTGCGTCTCGGGATCGGCCACGCGCAGCTCCAGCTGCACCGGCTTGCCCTGGCTCGGGCCCTGCTCCTGCGTCTGGACCTGCACGGCGATGCCGGGGATCTCGGCCATCTCGGCGCGGATGTCGGTGCCGATCTCCGCCGCGGGGCGGCGGGTGTCCCACTCGGCAAGCTCGAGCTGAATCGTGCCGATCACCTCCTCGTCGTCGCGCTGCCCGCCGCCGGTACGGGCATAGACCGAGGCGATCTCGTCGCGGGACACGAGCCGCCGCTCCGCTTCGCGCACCAGCGCATCCTGCTCGTGGATCGAGAAATTGTCGCGGGCGCGCACGGTGACCTGCATGAAATCCGGCTCGGGCGAGGGAAAGAAGCTGATGCCCCGTCCGAACTCGCCATAGAGCGCGAAGGCGCCCAGCAGCACCGCGAGCGCGAAGCCCAGCGTCGTGCCCGGCCGCAGCACCGCCCGCTCCACGAAGCGGGCATAGCGCCCCGTCCAGCCGCCCGCGCGGCGCGGGTCGCCGCGTTCGGCCGCCTCCAGCGCGGCCTTCTCGGAGGCGGTCTGCGGCTGCACCCGCCCGATCAGCCCGCCGAGGACCGGGATGAAGATCAGCGCCATCGCGAGCGATGCCGTGAGCGTCAGGATCACGGTGATCGGCAGGTATTTCATGAATTCGCCCACCGTGCCCGTCCAGAACAGGAGCGGGAAGAACACGCTGAGCGTGGTGATCGCCGAGGCGATCACGGGCCAGGCCATGCGCTTGGCGGCGAAGGCGTAGGCCTCGGGCGGGGCAAGCCCTTCCTGAAGCTTCCGGTCCGCGAGTTCGGTGGTCACGATGGCGCCGTCCACCAGCATCCCCACGACGAGGATCAGCGAGAACAGGACCACGATGTTCATCGTGTAGCCCATCGCCCAGAGCACGCCGACGCCGGTGAGGAACGCGCCCGGTATCGCCAGCCCCACCAGAAGCGCCGACCGCAGCCCCAGCGCCCACACCACCACCACCATGACAAGGATCACGGCCGTGATGACGTTGGCCTGCAGGTCGCCCAGCACCTCGCGCACCTGCTCGGACTGGTCCTGCCGGTAATCCACGCGCAGCGAGTCGGGCCAACCCGCGCGTGCCTCCGCCACGGCGGTCTTCACGTCCTCCACCGTCTCGATGATGTTGGCGCCCACGCGCTTCTTCACCTCGAGCGCGAGGGCCGGCTGCCCGTCGATCCGCGCGAAGCTCGTCGGATCCTCGAAGCTGCGCCGGATCGTGGCCACGTCGGCGAAGGTCACGACGGTGTCGCCGCGCACCTTCACGGGCAGGTCCATCACGTCCTGGACGTTCTCCACGAGGCCCGGCACCTTGAGCACGATACGCCCCGCCCCGGTCTCGATCGCGCCCGCGGCGACCAGGCGGTTGTTGCGCTGGATCTGGCCGATGAGCTCGTCGAAGGAAATGTTGTAGGTCTCGAAGACGGTCGGGTCGATCTCGACCTCGAGAAGCTCGTCGCGCGCGCCGCCCACATCCACCTCGAGCACGCCCGGCAGTGCCTCGATGCGGTCCTGCAGGCGCTCCGCCAGCTCGTTGAGGGTACGTTCGGGAACCGGCCCCGAGAGGATCACCGTCAGGATCGGGAAGAGCGCCGTGTTGACCTCGTTGACCGAGGGCTCCGTGGCGTCGGAGGGCAGGTCGGCCTTGGCGCGGTCCACCGCCTCGCGGACCTCGTCGAGCGCCTCGCCGCTGTCGAAGCCCGGGTCGAACTCCAGCGTGACCGAGGCATAGCCCTCGCCCGCGCTGGCCTGCATCTCCTTCACCCCGTCGATGGAGGCGAGTTCCGTCTCGAGCGGGCGGACGAGCAGGCGTTCGGAATCCTGCGGCGCGATCCCCTCGAGCGTGGTGACGACGTAGACCACCGGGATCGGCACCTCCGGCGCGCTTTCCTTGGGGATCTGGACATAGGCGACCGTTCCGAAAGCCAGCAGGAACACGAGCGTCATGACGACGACCCGCGTGCGGGCGAAGGCGGCGTCGATCACGCTCATTCCGTGTCGTCCCCGGCCATGGCGGGGCGCACGTCCTCGGGCGCGCGGGAGACCGCGGCCTCGGATTCGGGCCGTGGCGCGACCTTTTCGCCCGCGTTCACGAAGCCCTGCCCCACGGTGATGATCCGCGCCTCGGCGGGCAGGCCCGAGACCCAGACACCGTCCGTCTCGGCGCGGACGATCTCGACCGGATGGAAGGCGACGCGATCGTCCTCCTCGACGACCTTGACCCCGAGCCGGCCATCGGGATCGAGCGACAGGATCGCAGGGGACAGGAAATGCGCCTCCACCTCGCCCGTGGGAACGCGGACGCGCGCGCTCAGCCCCGCGGGGATCGCGCCATCGGCGTTTTCCACCTCGATCTCGGCTGCGAAGGTGCGGGTCTCGGCGTCGGCCGCCGCGGCGACGAAGCTGACCGTGCCGGGCCGCGTCTCGCCCGTGATGAACCGGACCTCGGCTGCCTGGTCCGTCTGCACGCCCGCGAGGATCTGCTGGGGCACGCGAACGGTGACGGTGAGCGGGTCCAGATCGACGACGCGCGCCACCGCCCCGCCGGCCTGCACGAATTCCCCGCTCTCGACCGTCAGCGCCTCGAGCCGCCCGTCGAAGGGCGCGCGGATCGCCGTGTCGCGCAGCGCCTCCCGCGCGGAGGCGAGTTGCGCCTCGGCGGCGGCGAGCGCGGCGCGGGTTTCCGCGACCCGGTCCACGGTCGCGACGCCACGCTCCAGTAGCGTCTCGGCATTCTCGTAGTCCCGCCGCGCGCGGGCGAGTTCCTCTTCCGCGCGGGCCAGATCGGCCTCGCGCTGCGCGGGGGCGATGCGCGCGATCACGTCGCCGGCGCGAACGTCCGCGCCCTTGCGCACCGGCACCTCGGCCACGCTGCCGGAGGTTTCGGCACGCACCTGCGTATCGCGCTCGGGCACGCCCTCGCCTTCGGCCACGAAGACCGTGGTCACGGACTCCGCGCGTGACGCGCGCACCGCCACGCTGACCGCCTCGGGCGCGGCGTCGCGCCCGGGCGCGGCCGCCTCGTCGCCGCTGGATCCGGGCAGCAGGTAGCCGCTGCCCATCCACGCCACGAGCGCGACGACCAGGAGCGCCGCCAGCCATTTCGAGCGGCGAGAGCCCGGATCGTCGTCGAAACGAAGCCGTTCGGCCCCGCCGCCGCTGTCGTCGTCGCTGGCAGTCATGTCGGTTCCGGGTTGATGCGAGTCGCCTCGCGTTTACCACCGGCCACCCGGGCCGGTCACGCGGAACCACGCGCCAACGACGTCACTCCGCCTCGTCGGCCGGTACCGCGTTGAGCAGGCCGTAACGCTCTTCTCCGAGCTTCTCGAAGAGGTCGAGCTGCGTTTCGAGGAAGTCGATGTGCCCCTCCTCGTCCGCGATGAGGGTCTCGAAGAGATCCTTCGTCACGTAGTCGCCGACGCTTTCGCAGTGCTCCCGCGCCTCGATGTAGAGCGTCCGCGCCTCGTGTTCGGCCGCAAGATCGCATTCGAGCGTGTCGCGAAGGGTCTGGCCGATGCGAAGCGGGTCGAGCTTCTGAAGGTTCGGGTGCCCCTCAAGGAAGATGATGCGCTCGATCAGGCGATCGGCGTGATGCATCTCCTCGATGCTTTCCTCGCGGGATTTCCTGGCGATCCGCCCGAATCCCCAATCATCCTGAAGCCGGTAATGCAGCCAGTACTGGCTGACCGCGGTCAACTCGCTGCGCAGCGCCTTGTTAAGATACTCGATGACCTTCTCGTCGCCCTTCACGCCTGTCTCCTTCCGTGGGTTGCGATCGCAAATTGCTAAGCTCGGCCGGAACTTTCAAGCTTTCGCATCGCCGCATCGCGTCCACGAAAAGTGGCAGGCATCCGCCGCAATCGGCCTTCTTGCCGAGCGCCCGGTAAACCTTGCCGGGCGTGATGAGCGTTTCGGGATCCGAGGCGCGCATCCAGTCCACCGCCTTGCGGATCTCGTCCTCGCTGATGGCCATGCAATGGCAGACGATCATGTACGCTCCTCCTGCGCCGTGGCCGGGCCTACTCCTCGGACGACCTTTGGCGCGCCTGCCCGGCCGCGCCTTGATCTCGCGCAAGGTGCGGGATCCGCGCCCCGTGGGGCGCCCGGGCGACTCAACCGACCGATCTGCCGACTGACCTCGTTCCCTTATTGCTGACGAAAACAGTTGGTCTTGTCAAGCGCCGCTCGTCCCCCCGGCGCGTTCGTGGCATAGACGGCCAAAGACGAGGGAAAGGCGCATGGACGGGCTGGCCATCTTCACCGATCTCGACGGCACGCTTCTCGACCACGAAAGCTATGATGCCGGCCCCGCGCGGCCCTTGCTCGGGCGGCTTTCGCGGGCCGGCATCCCGGTGGTGATCGCCAGTTCGAAGACGGCCGCCGAGATCGCGCCGCTTCGCCGGGCGCTGGGACTCGCGGCCTCGCCCGCGATTTTCGAGAACGGCGCCGGGGTGCTGGGCCCCGGGGCGGAGCCGCCCGAGGATACCACCGCCCGCGATCGCCTCCTTGCCGCGCTCGCCAGCCTGCCGACGGACCTGCGCGCGGGCTTCCGGGGCTTTGCCGAGATGAGCGTGGCCGAGGTCGCGGCCTGCACGGGCCTGCCCTCTGATGCGGCCGCCCGCGCCCGCGCCCGCACTCACACCGAGCCGGGGCTCTGGACGGGGCCGGAGCCGCGGCGCCGCGCCTTCATCGACGCCCTTGCCTCGCGGGGCGTTGCGGCGCAGGAGGGCGGGCGCTTTCTCACGCTGTCCATGGGCGGCACGAAGGCCGGCCGGATGGCCGGGATCGCCGCGCGTCTCGTGGCCCGCGTCACCGTGGCCCTCGGCGATGCGCCGAACGACGTCGAGATGCTGGAGACCGCCGATCACGGCATCGTCGTCGCGAACCCGCATCATGCCCCGCTGCCGGAACTGGCCGGAGAGCGGCAGGGGCGCATCACCCGGACGGCGAAGCCGGGACCGGACGGTTGGGCCGAGGGGCTCGAGGCGCTACTCTCGCGTCTCGGGTATCGGATCTGAGGCGGAGGGAGAGATGGCGGATTTCCACCAGAACGGACAGGTCGCCACCCTGCACGACCTGCGGTCCGTGAACCCGGACACGCTGTCCCATGCCGTCGCCACCTTCGCGCGCGACCGCCCCGTGACGCTGGTTCTGCCCTCGCTCTATTCCGAGATCGAGGGCCCGGCGCTTTCCGGCATCCTCGACGAGCTGGCCCAGGTTCCCTACCTGCACCGCATCGTCATCGGGCTCGACCAGGCCGACGCCGCGCAATACGCCCACGCCATCGAGTTCTTCGCACGTCTGCCGCAGGAGCACGTCGTGATCTGGAACGACAGCCCGCGGCAGCGCGCGCTGGGCGAAAGGCTGAAGGCGCACGGCCTCTACCCCTCCGAGCCCGGCAAGGGAAAGAATGTCTGGACCTGCCTCGGCTACGTTCTGGCGCGGCGCGACACGGCGGTGATGGCGATCCACGACTGCGACATCACCACCTACTCGCGCCACATGCTGACGCGGCTCGTCTATCCGCTGGTCAACCCGAACTTTCCCTACCAGCTTTCCAAGGGGTTCTATCCCCGGATCGGCGAGGGGCGGATCAACGGACGGGTGACGCGGCTGCTGGTCAGCCCCCTTCTCGTGGCGCTGCGCAAGGTGATCGGCGACCGCGACTACATCGATTACCTGCGCTCCTTCCGCTACCCGCTCTCGGGCGAGTTCGCCATGCGCAGCGTGATGCTGCCGGATCTGCGCATTCCCTCGGACTGGGGGCTGGAGATCGGCGTGCTGTCCGAGGCGTGGCGCAACCTCGCGCCCAAGGCCGTCTGCCAGGTCGAGATCGCCGACGCCTACGACCACAAGCACCAGGACCTGTCGCCCGATGACGCGGCCACCGGGCTCAACCGGATGTCCACGGACATCTGCAAGGCGATCGTGCGCAAGCTCGCCGCGGACGGGACAGTGTTCACGCAGAACACCTTCCGCACGCTGAAGGCCGTCTATTACCGCGCCGCGCTCGACATGCTGGAGAGCTACTACAACGATGCCGCGATGAACGGGCTTTCGATCGACCGCCACAAGGAAGAGCAGTCCATCGAGCTTTTCGCCGAGAACATCATGCGCGCGGGCCAGGTCTTCCTCGAGAACCCGTTCGAAACGCCGTTCATCCCGACCTGGTCGCGCGTGAACTCGGCCGACCCGGAGCTCCTTTCCGACATGCTGCGGGCGGTCGAGGAAGATCTGGCCGACATCGCATGAGACCGCCGCGAAACGTCGCGACAAGGCGGGCGGTCGCGTGGCGTTGACGGTGATCAATGAACCGCCACGCATCCGCGTCAATCTGGACGGGCCGCCCGGGGTCAGGCCCGGCGGCGCGCGAGCAGGGGGGATAGGGGTATGAAGGATCTGGTGCTTCTGGCGATCGCCGCCTGCCTCGCGGCAGCCCCGGCGCAGGCGCAGGATACGTCATCGAACGAGACCGAATTGGGACGCAAGGAGTACGTGGTGGCCTGCGCCGGCTGCCACGGCGCAACGGGCAAGGGCGACGGTCCGATCGCGCAGCTCATCGACATCACGACGCCCGATCTGACCCGGCTTGCCGCACAGGCCGGGGGGCGCTTCCCGTTCCGAGAGACGCTTCTGACCATCGACGGTCGGAACGACCTAAGGGCCCATGGCAGCGAGATGCCAATCTGGGGCGACCGCTACATGAGTGCGTCCGAAAGCGTGGCGATGGCGCAGTTCCCCGGCATGAGCGCCGAGGTCGCGCAGGCGATCACCCGCGGCCGGCTCCTGTCGCTGGTCTACTACCTGGACTCGATCCAGCAGGAGTGATCGGCCCCGATCGCGCCCGGGCTTCCGACACGGTCCCCGACGTTTCTTGCGGTTATGCGCGGCGTCGACTTTCGGCTCGCCAACCATCGAGCGGCGCCTTCCTGGCCGTCGCCGAGCGGGGCGCCCGGCGCCCGGGACAACGCCCCGGCGGCCACCGCCCTTCGCACAATGCGCCCGCGTCCCGAAAGCGCAGCGGTGGCGCCGGCGACGAGCCCGGTCCGGAGGCGTCTCGGATATTGACAGCGCCGCCGCGCCACAATTACTGACTAAAATTGTCAGTAATAGGGCGTAGCCAGATGCACGCAGTCGATTCGCTCTCGCAACAGGAACCGGCAGGATCGCATGGAGACCGAACGGCCCGCGCACCGGGATCTTCCCCCGGCGAGAAACTGCGAACGAAAAGAGCGTGCCTCGACGGTGCACGGCCCCTCGCTGGCGACAGGACCCCGCAACCGGGCCGGCGGCCGGGCCGGCCCGTCCAACTGAAGGAAAGGACCAGACCATGACCCGTTTTGGAGGTTTCGCCGCCGCCGCTCTGGCGCTCGCTGCCGCGCCCGCCCTCGCCTCGGACGAGATCGATCACTACGCCGCCGAATCCTCGGAGACGATCGAGGAGGCGGTCACGAACTTCGTCGAATACAACGAGAAGGTACGGGCGTTGCTCGACCGCGACGACCTTTCGGAGGCCGACATGTAGGAGATCCACCAGTACACCTACACGATCGAGGCGGCGCTGGCGAAGATGAACGAGGACTTCTCGGCGCTGGCCGTCACGCTCGAGGACCTCCACCTCGCCTCGGAAGACTACGACGAGGCCGAGGTGCGCAGCATCTCGGAGGTGTATTTCGAGACCGCGGGTGCGCTCGCGCGGTGACCGCCGCGCGCCCGGGCCTCAGCCCCGGTTCGAGATCCACCGGCACTGGTAGGGCCGAAGCCTGATGGCGTCGCCCACCGGTGCCACGGGCTCGCCCGACAGCAGATCGCGCCAGGCGTCG
Organism: Rhodosalinus sp. 5P4; assembly: GCF_041365695.1. Lineage (NCBI taxonomy): Bacteria > Pseudomonadati > Pseudomonadota > Alphaproteobacteria > Rhodobacterales > Paracoccaceae > Rhodosalinus > Rhodosalinus sp. 5P4. The sequence goes on along the minus strand of NZ_JBGFSJ010000002.1, from coordinate 142,177 downwards.
CCCTCGATCAGGTTGACGGCCGTCGGATCGATCTCGACCTCCTGCGCGCTCACGTTGTGCAACGCGAAGACGGACTGCGCGCGATCGAGGCTTTGCCGCCAGAGGCCGAAGACGCGCTCGTCGAGCTGAAGCGTGAACTGCGTGGCGTTGGGATGGAAGGCCGGCTGGCGGGCGCGCAGGGCCATGCGCCGCTTGAGCTCGCCCAGCACGCGCGCCTGCACGGAGGAGGGATCCTTCAGCCGCGCCTGAAGGTCGGGATAGTGCCAGCGGTGACGGTTGATCGCCCGCGCGATGCCGGTCTTTTCGACACCCGCGTGATCGTTGCCGGTGGCCAGCAGCGCGTGGATGTAGAAGGCGGGAATGCCTTCCATCGCCATGACAATGGTCTGCGAGGCGAGGAAGCGTTCGACGTGATACGCGGTTTCGCCGTCGAAGGTCGCGCCCAGCGCGTCGAAGAAGGTGACGTTGAGCTCGTAGGGCTGCTGGGAGCCGTCCGGCATCGTCCGCATCGACACGAGCCCGCCCTGCCCCTTCGCGCAGGCGGTCATACGCGCGATCTCCTCGGCGGGCAGGACGCCTTCGGCCGGACGCATGCCGATCCCGTCATGGCTGGCCGAGAAGTTGAGGTAGGCGCAGCCCATCTGCGCGGGCGGCATCGTCGCCTGCCAGCGAATGAGCCAGCGCGCGGTGCCCGACTGGAGGGCATGCAGCAGAAGCGGCGGCAGCGAGAAGTTGTAGACCGCGTGCGCCTCGTTCCGGTTTCCGAAATAGGAAAGATTCTCCGCCTTCGGCACGTTCGTTTCCGTGAGCAGGATGACCGGCTCTACCGCGTAATCGCAGAGAAGCCGCATCAGCCGCACGATCGCATGGGTCTGCGGCAGGTGGATGCAGGGCGTGCCGATCTCCTTCCAGAGGAAGGCCACCGCGTCGAGGCGCAGGATGCGCACGCCCTGGTCGATGTGCAGCCGCATGATCCGCAGGAACTCCAGCAGAACCTCGGGGTTGCCGAAATCGAGGTCGACCTGGTCGTGGCTGAAGGTGCACCAGACATGGCGCGGCCCGTTCGCCGTCTCGACCCGGCGCAGCAGCGGATGGGTGCGCGGGCGCACCACCATCGAAAGATCCGCCTCCGGGTCCGCCTCGAGGAAGAAGCGGTCGTAGGGCGCGTGCCCCTGAAGATATGCGGTGAACCAGGGCCCCTGGCTCGAGACGTGGTTCAGAACGAGATCCGACATCAGCTTGAAGTCGCCGGCGATGCGCCGGATGTCGGACCAGTCCCCGAGCGCGCGGTTCACGGCGCGATAATCCGTCACCGCGAAGCCGTCGTCGGAGGTGAACGGAAAGAAGGGCAGGATGTGCACCCCGTCCACGGTGCCCTTCAGGTTGCGGTGCAGGAAATCCTGCAAGAGGTCGAGCGGCTTGTGCACCCCGTCCACGATGGAATTGCCGTAGGTGATGACGAGCGCGTCGCGTTCCGACCAGAAGTTGTTGGACGGCACGCGCGCGCGGCGCCGCCTCGGCCGGTCGTCGGGCCAGAACGCGTCGCGAATTTCCGCGGCGAGGGCCGCGCCGTCCGCCTCGGGATAGATGGCGGAAATCAGGTCGGCAAGGCGCGCGTCGAAGGTCGAGGTCATGGGTCGGGTCGGGCGCTCCGGTCTGGCATTTCGCGCCACAATAGACACTCTCGGCCGGCGCCCAACCCCCGGTCTCGTTGACGAGGCGCCCAACAAGTGGGCATCGTGCCTTCGATTGCCGCGGCATCCAGCGCGTATCGGCTTTTCGGCGTGCTGCGCCGTTTCCCCGGCGGCGGGCGCGCCATCTGATGAAGGCGACGGAACGGACGGAGTCGGATGGACGCAAACTTCTTCAACGAGATGTACCAGGCAGGCGCGCCCCGGCAGCCCTACCGCGCGCTGGAAGCGTGGCACCGCGAGATGCCGGGCGAGCTGCGGCATCTCAAGCAAGTCGAGGCAGAGGCGCTCTTTCGCCGCTTCGGCATCACCTTCGCGGTCTACGGCGAGGGCGGCGATCCCGATCGCCTCATTCCCTTCGACATGTTCCCCCGCGTGTTCACGGCCACGGAATGGCGGCGGCTCGAACGCGGCATCAAGCAGCGGGCCCGGGCGCTGAACGCGTTCCTGTCGGACATCTACGACCGGGGCGAGATCGTGCGCGCGGGCCGCATCCCGGCCCGGCTGGTCTATGGAAACGAGGCCTACGAGATCGCGGCGGCCGGCGTGCGGCCTCCGCTCGGCGTCTACAGCCACATCGTCGGGATCGACCTCGTGCGCACTGGCCCCGACCAGTTCTACGTGCTCGAGGACAATTGCCGCACGCCCTCGGGCGTTTCCTACATGCTGGAGAACCGCGAGATCATGATGCGCATGTTCCCGCAGCTTTTCCAGCAGATGCGGATCGCGCCGGTGGACGGGTACGCGCGGCTGCTCAAGCGCACGCTGGCCTCGACCGCGCCCGCGAGATGTCCGGGCGATCCCCGCGTCGTCGTACTCACGCCCGGCCCCTACAACTCCGCCTATTACGAGCACAGCTTCCTCGCCGACCTGATGGGCGTGGAACTCGTGGAAGGACAGGACCTCTTCGTCGAAGGCGACCATGTCTGGATGCGCACCACCGAGGGGCCGCAGCGGGTCGACGTGATCTACCGGCGCATCGACGACGCGTTCCTCGATCCGCTCTGCTTCCGCCACGACAGCGCGCTGGGCGTTCCCGGCCTCATGAACGTCTACCGCTCGGGCGGGGTGGCGATCTGCTCGGCGCCGGGCGCGGGCGTCGCCGACGACAAGGCGGTCTATTGCTACGTGCCCGAGATGATCCGCTTCTATCTCGGAGAGGCGCCGCTTCTGGAGAACGTGCCCACCTGGCGCTGCGGCGAGCCCGACAGCCTGGCCTACGTGCTCGACCGGCTGGACGAGCTCGTGGTCAAGGAGGTGCACGGCTCGGGCGGCTACGGGATGCTCATCGGCCCCAAGGCCGACGCGGCCACGCGCGCGACCTTCGCCGCGAAACTGCGCGAGGCGCCGGCGAACTACATCGCGCAGCCGACGCTTGCGCTCTCGACCTGTCCCACCTTCGTGGACGAGGGCGTCGCGCCCCGGCATGTCGACCTGCGGCCGTTCTGCCTCGTGGGCGAAACCGTGGAGCTGGTGCCGGGCGGCCTGACCCGGGTCGCGCTCGCCGACGGGTCCCTCGTGGTGAATTCCAGCCAGGGCGGCGGCGTCAAGGACACATGGGTGATCGCGGAATGAGCCGATGCTGAGCCGCACCGCCGCCAACCTCTTCTGGATCGCACGCTACCTCGAAAGGGCGGAAACGACCGCGCGGCTGCTGGATGTGGGACACCGTAACGCGCTTCTGCCCAACACCGACGGGGGGTTGCGCAACGAATGGGAGGCCATCCTCCAGGCGAAGGGCGTGGCGCAACGCTTTTCCGAGAAATACGGCGATCCGGTGCAGCGCAACGTCGAGACCTTCCTCTTCTTCGACCTCGACAACCCGTCCTCGGTGGGCGCCTGCCTCGCCTCGGCCCGCGAGAACGCGCGCATCGTGCGCACCGCGCTCACCAGCCAGGTCTGGGACGCGATCAACACCGGCTTCCAGGAATTCCGGGAGATGACCCGGACCGAACGCTCCAAGCTGCCCCTGCCCGAACTCACCGACTGGGTGACGCGGACCACGGCGCTGATCCGCGGTGCGATCGACGCCACGCAGCTGCGCGACGACGGCTACCATTTCCTCAACCTCGGCTACGCGATCGAGCGCGCCGACAACACCGCGCGGCTGCTGGACGTGAAGTATTACGTGCTGCTGCCCAGCGTCACCTATGTCGGCTCGGGTCTCGACAACTACCAGTGGACCACGCTGCTGCGCGCGATGTCGGCGCACCGCGCCTACAACTGGGCCTATGGCGGAGAGCTTTCGGCCACGCGCATCGCCCATTTCCTGATCCTGAACCGCGCCCTGCCGCGCTCGCTGCTGACCTGCGCCGGGATGGCGGCAGAGCACCTGGAGGCGCTTTCGCGCGGCTACGGGCGCTCCACCGCGGCGCAGGCGCGCGCGCGCGCGCTTCTCGCGGGGCTCGCCGAGGCGCAGGTCGAAGAGATCTTCGACGAGGGGCTGCACGAGTTCCTCACCCGCTTCATCGGCGAGACCGCCTCGCTCGCCCAGGCCGTGCACGACGTCTACCTGACCGGGGAGGCCCGATGAGGATCCGGATTTCCCATCTGACCCGCTACCGCTTTGCGCAGCCCGTGCGCGGCGCGGTCCAGAGCCACAACCTCACCCCCGTCGACACCGACGGCCAGCGCGTCGTCGACTGGTCGGTGGAGGTCGAGGGCGCGACCTGGGGCGCGCCCTTCCGCGACGGTGCGGGCAACAGCATCCGCACGATGAGTGTGCGCGGCCCGATCAGCGAGGTCGCGGTGGCGATCCTGGGCACCGTCGAGACCCGCGACACCGCCGGCGTCCTGCGCGGCCACCGCGAGGCGGTGCCGCCCCTGGCCTATACCCGGCCCACGCGGCGCACGCAGCCCGACCGCGCGCTGGCCGAGCTGTCGCGCGCCGCGCTTGCGGGCCTAGACGCGGCCCCGGCGCTCGAACGGGCGCATGCGCTCGCGGCGGCGGTGGCCGACGCGATCGCCTACCGCCCCGGCGAAACCTCGGCCCACACCACCCCTGCAGAGGCGCTCGCGCAAGGCGCGGGCGTTTGCCAGGATCACGCGCAGGCGCTGATCTCCGTGGCGCAGTTCGCGGGGATCCCCGCGCGCTACGTCACCGGATATCTCTTCGCCAGCGCCGACGGCACCCCCCACGAGGCGAGCCATGCCTGGGCCGAGCTTCATATCGCAGGCCTCGGTTGGGTGGGCTTCGACCCGGCCAACCGGTGCTGCCCGGACGGGCATTACGTGCGCCTCGGCTCGGGGCGGGACGCGGCCGAGGCCGCGCCGATCCGCGGCGTGGTGCGCGGCGATGCGAGGGAAGAACTCGAGGTGCGGGTCGCGGTCGAGGACGCGCAGCAGTAACCCCGTTGCGGGCCGCGCCGGCGCGCCCTATCGTTCGCGCCAATCGAAGGGGAACGGTCCATGACCTATTGCGTGGGCTTGCTGTTGAAGGCGGGCATGGTGCTGCTGTCGGACACCCGCACCAACGCGGGCCTCGACAATATCGCCACCTACCGCAAGATGTTCACCTTCGAGCGTCCCGGCGAGCGCGTGATCGCCATCATGACGGCGGGCAACCTGTCGGTGACGCAGACCACGCTGGCGCGCCTCGCCGAGGCGGCGAACGACCCCGAGGCCTGCGAGGCGCGCTCGATCCTGCGGGCGCCGACGATGCTGGACGTCGCCGGCATCGCCGGCGAGATGCTCTCGCAGGTGATGGTCGAGACGACCCAGCGCATGGACCGCATGCATCAGAGCGCCTCGGCCTCGCTCATCGTGGCGGGCCAGCGCCAGGGCGGCCCGATGCGGATGTTCCTCGTCTATCCCGAGGGAAACTTCATCGAGGCCACGGAGGACACGCCCTACCTGCAGATCGGAGAGCACAAATACGGCAAGCCGATCCTCGACCGGGTGGTCACCGCGGACACGTCGCTTGCCGACGCGCGCAAGGCGGTGCTTTTGTCGATGGACTCCACCCTGCGGTCCAATCTCAGCGTGGGGATGCCGCTCGATCTCGTGGTGATCGAGCGCGACGCCTTCGCGGTGGCCGAGGAACGCCGCATCGAGCCCAGCGACGAGGCTTTCGCGGCGATGAGCGCGGCCTGGAGCGGGGCGCTCCGCGAGGCGTTCACGCGGATCGGCGAACGCTAGTGCCAGCGCGCCCCGGCCGCCCCTCTCGGCTGGGCGCCGGGTCGGCCGGTCGCCTCCTCCGGGGTCGTGTCGCAGACGGCAAGGGCCAGCCCAGCGACCTCGGCCGCGGCGGCCAGCGCGCCCGCCATGTCGGCGCGCACGAGCAGGCAGGCGATCAGCATCGCGTCCTCGCGCTCACCCGCGGCGGCCGAGGCGCAGAGCCGCGCGAAGGCGGCCTCGTCCCCGCCCACGCAGGGGCAGTTCGCAGAATGGCGCGCGAGTGGCCGGCGCGCGTGGCCCGTGACGATGCGGCAACAGGTATCGAGACCCGAAAGCGCCGCAGCCGCGCGGCGCGGGCCGAACCGCGCCTTGAGCGCCGGGCCGAACGTGGCGAGCCCCTGCGGACCGTCGCACCAGTGGCGGAACGCCTGCACGACCCGCGCCTCGCCCGCGCCGAGATCGTCGAGCCGCGCCACGGGGGCACCGCCCCTCATCGCGCCGCCCGTTCTATGCGCTCGAGGACGGTTTCGAGATCCGGCTCGCCGGGCAGCGCGCCGTCAAGCGCCTGCTGGACCACCTCGTGCCAGCCGGGCAGTGGCTGTCGGGACGCCTGCCGGGGCTGGGGTTCGGTCCTTTCCTGCATGGCAGATCCTCCACTCTGACGTGACGGGCGGGCCCGCGCGGCCCTCTTCCCGAAATCCTGAGCGTTTCACTTTGCCGAGTCAATCCTGATTCTTTTTGTCGCCATAAAATCGGAGAATGGCGCAGGCCGATCGATCAGGCCCGCGCGAGCGGCGCCTAGAGGCACTCCGCCATGCTGGCCGCCATGCCGCGCAACAGCGCGGGGTAGAACGCCGGGCCGGGCTCCAGCGCCACGCCGAGCGGGTCGATCACCGCGGTGTCGAGTTCGCTTTCCGAGGCGACCGCCGCCACGAGGCCCGGGTCGAACTGGGGTTCCGCGAGAACGCAGGACACGCCGCGCTCCGCGATCGACCGGCGCAGCGCGGACAGTCGTGCCGGCCCGGGATCGGTCGCATCGGCAAGGGCGATGGCCCCCGCCGCGTTCAGGTCAAAGCGATCCTCGAAATACTGGTAGGCGTCGTGGAACACCACGAAGGTGCGGTCCCTCACCGGCGCGAGCGTCTTCTCGATGTCCGAAACGGCGGCGTCGATCGCCTCACGGCCCGCGTCGGCGTTGGCGGCATAGGCCTCCGCATTGGCCGGATCCGCGTCGGCGAGCGCGTCCGCGATCAGGCCGAGCCAGGCCTTCGCGTTCTCAGGGTCGAGCCAGGCGTGGGGGTCCGTCCCGTCATGGGCGTGATCGTGCGCCCCCGCATGATCGTCATGAGCCTGCTCGTCATGAGCCTGCTCGTCATGGGCATGGTCATCATGGCCATGGTCCTCGTGTGCCTGCTCCTCGTGGCCATGGTCCTCGTGTGCATGATCGTCGTGGCCGTGCGCGTCGTGGTCATGCTCTCCGTCAACCGGCTTGCCGCCAAGGAGCACCGTCTGGCGGAAGGGAAGCGTCCGTGTCTCCTCCGCCTCGAGAAGTTCCAGCACCACCGCGCCCTCGGCCAGCGTCCCGACCGCGCGCCCGAGCTGCGGCGACAGGTCCTCGCCGATCCAGACCACCAGCTCGGCCTCGGACAAGGCCCGCGCCTCGGACGGGCGCAGCGCGTAAGCGTGCGGCGACGCGCCCGCAGGCATCAGCAGCGACGGCGTGCCGACGCCCTGCATCACCTGCGCGACCAGCGAGTGCACCGGCGCGACGTCGGCGGCGACGCGCGGCGGCTCTGCCAGCGCAGCAGGAGAGGACGCGGCGCCGAGCGCGGTGGCGGCGAGAAGACGCTTGAACATCGGAAGGCCCCTTGTGATTATGTAACACATCGCCTAGCTGATAATTGGTATATTATAACATCGCAAGCCCTGAAACGAGAGCCGCATGTCCCTCATCGGATTCGAGCACCACAACCACGCAAGCTGTATCGAAAGCGCCGTCGCCGCCGCGGAAGGCTATTGCGCCGAGAACGGGCTGCAGTTCACCCCGGTGCGCCAGCGCGTGCTCGAGCTGCTGCTCGCGCAGCACCGCGCCATGGGCGCCTACGAGATCCTCGACGTGCTTCGCGAGGAAGGACTCGGCGCGCAGCCGCCCGTCGCCTATCGCGCGCTCGATTTCCTCGTGCGGCACGGATTCGCCCACCGCGTCGAGAAGCTGAACGCCTTCACCGCCTGCGCCCATCCCGGCGAGACCCACAGCCCCGTCTTCCTGATCTGCCGCGCCTGCAACACGGTGGCCGAGGCGCAGGCCCAGGGCGCGACCGGGATGCTCGCTTCCGCCGCGCGCGACAGCGGGTTCCGGGTCGACCGCGCCGTCGTCGAGGCCGAGGGCGTCTGTGCGCGTTGCCGCGAAGGCCACGCGGGATGAGCCTGATCGAGACGCGCGACCTGACCGTCCGGCTTGGCCGGGACACGGTGTTGAAGGACGTGAGCCTGGCGATCGCGCCGGGCGAGATCGTGACCGTGGTAGGCCCCAACGGATCGGGCAAGACGACGCTTCTGCGCGCGCTCATCGGCGCGGTCGGGGCTGCGGGAGGCACTGTCACGCGCACGCCCGGCCTGCGGATCGGCTATGTGCCGCAACGCCTGCACATCGACGCGACGCTGCCGCTGACGGTGACGCGGTTCCTGAACCTGCCCCGGCGCGTGCCCCGGGCCGAGGCGGACGCGGCGCTGGCGCGCGCGGGCGCCGGAGGTCTCGGCGGGCGGCAGATGTCCGATCTTTCCGGCGGGCAGTTCCAGCGCGTGCTTCTGGCCCGCGCGTTGCTGGAGCGGCCCGACCTGCTGATCCTCGACGAGGCGACTGCGGGGCTCGACCAGCCCGGGCAGGCGGCGTTCTACCGCCGGATCGAGGAGGTGCGGCAGGAAATGGGTTGCGCGGTGCTGATGGTGAGCCACGAGCTTCACGTCGTGATGAGCGCGTCGGACCGCGTGATCTGCCTGAACCGCCACGTCTGCTGCGAGGGCCGGCCCGACGCCGTCGCCTCCGCCCCGGAATACCGCGCGCTTTTCGGCACCGGGACCCAGGGCGCGCTCGCCCTCTACCGCCACGAGCACGACCACACCCACGACCTGCCGGCCGCGCACGAGACCGCGAAAGAGGCGGTCGGCTGATGCTCGACGATTTCCTGCTGCGCGCGGCGCTTGCCGGGGTGGGTGTCGCGCTTGCCGCCGCACCGCTGGGCTGCTTCGTGGTCTGGCGGCGCATGGCCTATTTCGGCGACGCCACCGCCCATGCCGCGATCCTCGGCGTGGCGCTGGCGCTCGCCTTCGACATCTCGATCTTCGCCGGCGCACTGGCCATGGCGCTCGCCATGGCGGGCACGGTGTCCACGCTGTCCGGGCGCGGCTTCGCCATGGACACGCTGCTTGGCGTGCTGGCCCATTCCGCCCTGGCGATCGGGCTCGTGTCGGCCTCCTTCCTCAGCGGGGTGCGGATCGACCTGATGGCCTATCTCTTCGGCGACATCCTCGCCGTCAGCCGCACCGACCTCGCGGTGATCTGGGCGGGCGCGGCGCTGGTGGTGGCGCTGATGGGCTGGCGCTGGCAGGCCTTGCTGACGGCGACGCTGAACCCCGACCTCGCACGGGCGGCGGGCATCCGGCCCGGACGCGAACAGCTTGTCCTCACCGTGGCGCTGGCCGTCGTGGTCGCGGTGGCGATCAAGGTCGTGGGCGTGCTTCTGATCGCGGCGCTTCTCATCATCCCGGCCGCCGCCGCGCGCCCCTTCGCGCGCACGCCAGAGACGATGGCCGCCATCGCCGCGCTGATCGGCGTCGCCGCCGCGCTCGGAGGGCTGCAGGCCTCCTTCGCCTTCGACACGCCCACCGGGCCCACGATCGTCACGGTGGCCGCGCTGATCTTCGCGGTGTCCGGCGTGGCCAGCCTCGCGCTTCGCGCCGCGCGCTGAGGGGGGCACGGGATCAGGCGCGGCGCGCGTCGGTTCGCGCCGGCCCGTCCGAGCCGCCGCGCGCCCGCATCCAGTTCCACGACAGCACGGCAAGGATGACCGCGGCGCCCAGAACCTCGACGCGGAGGTCGGGATAGAAGATCGCCACCGTCGCCGGGATCACTGCCACGCGCGAGAAGATGTCCATCCGGCCGAACAGCCAGCCTTCAATGGCAGCGGCGAAGGCGGCCAGCGCGAGGATCGCCGTGACGCCCGTCCAGAGCACGACCAGAGGCGGCCCGCCCAGCACCATCTCGGGGTTGTAGACCATGAAGAGCGGGATGAGGTAGAGGCCCTTTGCGAACTTCCACGCCTGCACCGAGGTGGCCATGGGCTTCGCCCCCGCGATGGCCGCGCCCGCGAACCCCGCAAGCGCGATGGGCGGCGTCACGTTGCTGTCCTGCGAGTACCAGAACACCACCAGATGCGCGATGATGAGCGGGATGCCGAACTCCTGCGTGAGCGCCGGCCCCACCAGCACGATCAGCACGATGTAGGCCGCCGTCACCGGCAGCCCCATGCCCAGCACGAGGCTCGCGATCAGCACGAGGAACAGCGCGAGCACCATGTTCCCGCCCGAGAAGGCCACCATCATGGACGAGAACTTGAGCCCCAGACCGGTGAGCCCGACGACGCCGACGATGATGCCCGCCACGGCGCAGGCCACCGAGACCGCGACCGCGTTCCGCGCGCCCAGCGCCAGCGCCTGCGCCACCAGGCGCGCCCCGTTGCCAAGCGCGGTCCGGATCCGCTCGGCCGTGGCCGGATGTCCCGCCCGCGGCTCGAGCACGAAGATGTCGAGCGCCGCGCGGAGCCCCGCGACACCCAGTATGGCGAGGATCGCCCAGAACCCCACCCGCATGGGCGAAAGGTTGTTCAGCAGCAGATAGACCAGCAGGAAAAGCGGGATGACGAATTGCCAGCCCTCCGCCATGACCCGGGCGAAGGTCGGAAGCTCGTCCCGCGGCATTCCCTTCATCCCCGCCTTCATCGCGACGATGTGCACGAAGAGATAGACCGTGCCGAGATAGAGGAAGGCCGGAAAGATCGACATCAGCACGATCTCGACATAGGGAATCCGGGTGTATTCCGAGATCAGGAAGGCGCCCGCCCCCATCAGCGGGGGCGTGATCTGTCCGCCGGTGGACGCCGCCGCCTCGATGCCGCCCGCCTGCGCGGGGCGGTAGCCCAGCCGCTTCATCAGCGGGATCGTGAAGGCCCCAGTCGTGACGACGTTGGCGATGGCCGAGCCAGAGATCGAGCCCATGCCCGCCGAGGCGACCACCGCGGCCTTCGCAGGCCCGCCCGGCCGATTCCCCGTGGCGGCGTAGGCGAGGTCGATGAAGAATTTGCCCGCGCCCGTGACCTCTAGAAACGCCCCGAAGAGCACGAAGATGAAGACGTAGGTCGCCGCCACGCCGAGCGGCAGGCCGAAGATCCCCTCCTGCCCGAGGTATAGCTGCCCCACCAGCCGGTCGAGCGAGGCGCCGCGATGTTCCAGGATGCCGGGCAGCCACTCGCCGAGCCAGGGCAGTTCCCCGCGAGAGCCCGCGAGCGCGTAGAGGATCGCGGCGAGCCCGATCACGGTCATGCCCAGGCCCACCGCGCGCCGGCTCGCTTCCAGCACGGTGACGGTGGCGAGGATGCCCATCCAGATATCGGTCTGCGACCAGAACCCCGCCCGGTTGATGATCGCGTCGAGGTTCCAGGCGATGTAGCCGCCGGCGACCGCGCCCGCCACGAGGAAGGCCCCGTCGACCAGCCACGCCAGGGGGCCGCGCGGGCGGTCCGGCCCGGTGACCGGGAAGATCAGGAAGGCGAGCACCAGGATGAAGCTGAGATGGATCGTGCGCTGGTAGAAAAGCCCCAGCGGCTCGATTCCCGCCCCGTAGAGCTGGAAGAGCGAAAGCGCGATCCCGACAAGGAAAACCGCCACCGCGACCGCGCGGGGCTGCGCGCCCACTGGGGCGACGAGGCGGGTCGTGTCGGCGGGGATGGCGCTCATCCGGTCAGTCCTCCGGCACGAGGCGGATCGTCACCCGTGCGCCGGCGGCCCGCGGCGACAGTCGGTGCGCCGCGCCGCCGGTGACGAGGCGGTGATCGACCCGCTCGGAGCCCACCCGGAGGCTGAGCGCGTTGTCGGGGATCGCCTCGCGGAGGCCCTCGATCCAGTAGCCGCCGCGCGGCGCCGAGACGAGCCGGCCGCCGCGCCCCTCGACCGTGCCGAGACCTGCGGCGAAATCATGCAGGTAGGACCGCCGAAGCACCATCTGCCCCCCGTCGTTCACGAAACAGTCCGCCACCTCGCCGCCCGTGACCGAATGGTTCCAGCGCAGGCACCACTCCCCGCCCTCGGGCGCGCGTTCCGCCAGCAGAACGTGGCCGTCCGCGCCTTCGACCGTCAGCATGTCGGCCATGGCGGGCGCGGCGGCAAGGAAAAGGGCGGCCGCAACCGGCCGCCCCCATCGGCGTTGCACGGCTCAGTCGCGCAGACGGTCGGGAATTTCCGCGCCCGTCTCCTCGTAGTAGCGCAGGGCGCCCGGGTGCATCGGGATCGGCGTCGCGCCGAGGGCGAATTCCACCGTGGTGTCGTTCGCCGCCGGGTGCACCGCGATCAGCTCGTCCACGTTCTCGAACATGTTCATGGTGATCTGGTAGGCCAGCTCCTCGTCCATGGCCGCGTTCACCACGAGCACGTTCGGCACCGCGATGGTCGGCACCGGCGCCTCGACGCCTTCGTAGATGCCGGCGCGGAGCGTGTAGGCCGCGAAGGTGCCGTGCTGCTCCTGGCCCGCGGCCACCTCTTCGTCCGTCAGCGGCACGAGGCGGATGTCGCGGGTCGCGGCGAGGTTCATGATCGACGAGGTCGGCGGCCCGACCGACCAGAAGCCGGCGTCGATGTCGCCGTCGCGCAGCGCGTCCGCGGTTTCGTTGAAATTCAGCCGCTGCTCGTCGATGTCGTCGTAGGTGATGCCGTTCGCCTCGAGGATGCGGCGGGCGTTGACCTCCGTGCCCGAGCCGGGCGCGCCGACCGAGACGCGCTTGCCCACGAGATCCGAGAGGCCCTCGATGCCGCTGTCGGCAAGCGTCACGATCTGGATCGCGTTGGGGTAGATCGAGGCGAGCGCGCGGGCGTCCACGGCGCGTCCCTCGAACTGGCCCGCGCCCTCGTAGGCATCCACCACGGTGTCGGCGAGCGCGATGGCGATGTCGACGTCCTGGCGCGAGATGAGCGCCATGTTCTCGACCGAGGCGCCGGTGACCTCCGCCGTGGCCGAGGCGCCCTCGACGTGGCGGCCGATCAGCTCGGCAAGGCCGCCGCCGTAGGGATAGTAGGTGCCGCCGGTGCCACCGGTGGCGATGGCGAGATCCTGCGCCTGCGCGCCGGAGCCGAGCGCCACGGCAGCCGCCGCGGCGAGCATGAATCGTTTCATGGTCGTCCTCCCAGTTGCCGGGAGCGGGTGTGCCCCGCCCCTCGTTTGCGCGCCCAGTTCATTGCCCGTGGGCAGAGATGTCAAGCTCTGGCCCCATGGGCCCCTGTGGCGAAGAGCGGCTGCCCGCGCTCAGAAGAGCCCGTAATACTCGCGCTGCTCCCATTCGGAGACGGTGGCGAGGTAGCGCCGCCATTCCGCCCGCTTGATCGTGGAAAGCCACCGGACGGTATCCGCGCCCCAGACGGCGGGCCAGAGGTCGGAGGCCTCGAACGCGTCGACCGCAGCGCCCAGATCGGCCGGAAGCCGTGGCGCGTCGCTGCCATAGGGATCCTCGACCGGCTCGGGTGCCGGAAGCCCGCGCGCCGTCCCGTCTCGTCCCGCCTCGATCTGCGCGGCGAACACGAGGTGCGGGCAGGCGGCCGGTTCGGCCACGCGATTCTCGACCCGGCTCGCCGCGTCGCCCGGCGCGATCAGCGCGCGGATCATGGCCCCCTTGTTGTCGCGGCCCCACTGGATGCGGTCCGGGGCCAGCATGAAGGGCTGGTAGCGCTTGTAGCCGTTGACCGTGGGCGTCGTGAGCATGCAGCTTTCCTCTGCCCGCTCCAGAAGTCCCGCGATCCAGCCCGACGCCGTCGGCGTCAGCCCGTCGCCCTCGGGCGCGAAGAGGTTGCGGCCGCCCGCGTCGCCCACCGACTGGTGCAGGTGCCAGCCGCAGGGCACCACGCCCTCGAGGCGCGGGCGCGACATGAAGCTCGCATGGAGGCCCATGCGGCGGCAGACCTCCTTGGTGGCGTGGCGGAAGAGCACCATCGCGTCGGCGTGCGACAGCGGGTCGGCGGGCTCGAACGTCATCTCGCACTGCGACGGCCCGAACTCGACCTCCATCGAGCGCACGGGCAGGCCGAGCTTCTGCGACGCGCGGCGGATCGCGTCCATCGCCTCTTCCAGCGCGTCGTAGCGCGCCTCGGTGAGATACTGGTAGCCTTGGGCAAGAAGCGCCGTCTCGGGCGGGGCGCCGGGCATGCCGGCATCGGCGTGGGCGAGCCGGGCGTCCTCGACCCGGTGGACGTGAAACTCCACCTCGAGCCCGCAGGTCATGCGCAGGCCGTCGGCGGCAAGGCGCGCCACCGACCGCTTGAGGATCGAGCGCGGGCAGAACGGCATCTCGCCGCCATCGGCGTAACGCAGATCGCACAGCATCCAGCCGTTGTGCTGCGACCAGGGCAGGACACGGAAGGTTTCCGGATCGGGCAGCATCAGCATGTCGCCCGCGCCGTTGAGCCGGCCGTCTCCGATGCCGGGGCCGCCCTCCCAGACGGGGAAGACGGTGCGGTGCGACGTGTCCTTCAGCAAGAGCGTGGAGGTCATCGCCACGCCGGAGCGGAAGGCCGAGGCAAGCGCCGCGGCCGCCAGCGCCTTGCCGCGCAGGATGCCGTGCTGGTCCACGAAGGAGAGGCGGACCACCTCGAGCCCGCGGCGCTGCACCTCCTCCAGCACCTCCGCCGCGCGCGCGAGCGCGGCCGCGTCGTAGAGGCCAAGCCGCGCCGTGCGCCCCCCTTCGAGGTCTCCAGCGCTCATTCCGCGGCGAGCGGTGCGGACCAGTCGCAATGGGCGCGGCGATGGGCGTCGGCCTCGCGCCAGAGCGCGTCCCAGCGATCGGTCGGCCCGATGGCGTCGATGGACACCGGCCCCTGCACCCGCTCCGCGCCCGCGCCGCGCAGCGGCAGGTCGTCGATCTCGCCCGCCTCCACCTTGTCGATGGCCGCGCGCAGCATCCGGCGGTAGCGGATGATGGCGACGTCGGTCTTGCCCAGATGCTCCTGCGTGCGATCCTGGATCGCACCCATGCTCTCCACCGCCCACTGGTCGTGCACGTTGATGTCGAGCCCCATGCCCGTGTAGGTCTCGCGCACCTGCTCCTCGGGGTCGTAGCCGTAATTGTTGCGCCGGTTCTTGAGCGGCGCGTAATCGGGTAGCCGGTGCTCCTTCAGGCGCTGCTCGCGCATCAGTTCCCGGTTCACCGGGTCCGTGTAGCTGGTGAACATCGAGAACCAGTAGCAGTGGGTGTCATCCACCGGAACGTGCCACTGGGTGATGGTCATCTCGTTCGAGATCGGGATGCAGATCGCCTCGGGGAAGACCTGGTTGGTCACGCGGACATGGCTGCGCCCGTCCTCCATGTGCCGCAGTGCGACAAGGCGCAGGCCGTGATCGGTCTCCTCGACCCTGATCTCGGGGCGCGGATACTCCCGCAGAAGCTGCGTCATCGGCATGTCGGTCTGCCCTGCCCGGTCGCGGAACTGCTTGCCATAGCTCTCGGCCGGGTCCTCGTCCTGGAGGAAGCGGTGCAGGAAGGAGGCGTGCACCGGGTCGATGCCCACCTCCATCGCCTGCAGCCAGTTGCACTCCCACAGGCCCTTGAAGGCGAAGACGTGGCTTTCGGGCGCGCGGAAGCAGTCGAGATCGGGGAAGGCCGGCGGCTCGCCCGGCCCCATGTAGGCCCAGACGATCCCGTTCTTCTCGACCACCGGGTAGGCGGTGGTGCGGATGTTCCCGGCAAGCGGCGAGCCCTCGGGCTCGCCCGGCGTCTCCACGCACTGGCCGGTCCGGTCGAAATGCCAGCCGTGGAACGGGCAGCGCAGGCCGCCGTCCTCGCGCCGGCCGTAGCAGAGGTCGGCGCCGCGGTGCGGGCAATGCCGCCCGATGAGCCCGAGTTCGCCGGACGTGTCGCGGAACAGCACGAGATCCTCGCCCATCAGCCGCACGGGAATCACCGGGCGCGGCCCGGACAACTCTTCCGAAAGCGCGGCGGGCTGCCAGTAGAGGCGCAGGACAGCCCCTGCGCCGGTACCCTGCTCCACGCGCGTGATCCTGTCGTTGAGTTCCTGGCTGATCATCCGGGCCTCCTTGCCAAGCGTGAATTGGCATTTGCGCGAAAATCGCACTGGCGATACATTATCGGAATGTTGAGTCAGCCGCGCGGGACTGTCAAGCGCGCGAGGGAGGGTCGCGGCGATGGCCGGAACCACAGAGATCTCCACCTCGGACACGTCGCTCACCTTCGCCAAGGGGCTGTGCGTGCTGAAATGCTTCGACGCCGACGCGCAGCAGCTCACCATCCCCGAGATCGCCCGGCGCTGCGGCATCGACCGCGCGGTGGCGCGCCGGCTCGTGCTCACGCTGGTGCGGCTGGGCTATGTCCGGCAGACCGGGCGCAGCTATTCCCTGTCGCCGCGCATTCTCGTCCTGGCGGGCGGGTTCCTGCAGGGGCGCCGCTTCGGCCTTGCGATCCAGCCGGTGCTCGAGGGATTCGCCGCGCAGTGCGGGCAGCCGCTTTCCATGGCGATGCGCGACGGGGAAGACGCGATCTTCCTTGCCCACACGGGCGGCGACGGGCTGGCGCCGCGGCTGGGCTTCACCGTGGGCAGCCGGCTGCCGCTTCTCGCCACCGCGATGGGCCGCGCCCTCGTCGTGCAGGAACCGCCCGAGCGCCGCGCGCAGCTGGTGGCCGAGGCACCGGTCGCGGCCTGGACCGAGAAGACCATCACCGACCGCGCCGCCGTGATGCGCCTCATCGAGGGGGCCGCGCCCAGCGGGATCATGCACTGCGACGGCGAGTTCGAGCCGGGCGTCACCGCCACGGCGATCGGGTTTCGCTGCTCGGGCGGGGAAATCGCCGCGGTCGGCCACTCCGCGGAAGGGTCCTTTTACGAGATGCCGGGATTCCGGCCGCGGATCGAGGCCACGCTGCAGCGTTGCGCCTCGGCGCTCCGGGGGCTTCTCTAGCCGTCCTGCAGGCGCGGCATGTAGGTCGGCTGCAACGCGCCGAGCGCCTCGCGCACCTCGGGGGACGGATCGCCATAGACCGTCATGCGCAACGGACGCACCAGCGCAAACAGCGGGCGCGCGAAACGCCGCGTGAACCCCTGCAAATGCTCGACCACGGCGGTATCGTTCGAAAAGCCCATCAGCAGATGCAGCCGTTCGCCATCCTCCGAAAGATGGACATCGCATTGCAGCGTGCCCGCCTCCTCCTCCCGGGCCTGGTAAAGCAGGTCCTGCGCGATCGCGGCCAGATCGTCGTCCGGCGCGCCGCGCAGTTCGGTCTCGAGCACCCAGCGCAGGTAAAGCGTCATTGCGCACCCCTCCCGCGCCGCGACGGTGCAGCTCGCTTCGGCATCATCCTCGTCATCACCAGGCCCCGAGTTTCCAGTCGGGGCGAGGCATAAGACAGAATCGCTGCCGCGCTAAGCCGAAAAGCGACAGCGCGGCGCCGTGGCCGCCGCCGGGTCGAACGCGCTTGACAACCGCGCCGGGCGGCGGGCACCTTCGCCCTGCTTCGGTTCCGGCGTTTCGGCGTCGGATGAAAAGGGAACGCAGTGAGAACCCGGCTTCGCGCCGGCCCGAATCTGCGGCTGCCCCCGCAACTGTGAGCGGAGAGCGAAGCCGGAACATGCCACTGCGGCGCCTAGGGGCGCGGCGGGAAGGCCCGGCCAAGCGACGACCCGCAAGCCAGGAGACCTGCCGAGGCGATCACCCTGTCCTGGCGCGGGGCGCGCCACGGGCAACGGACCCTTCCGTCGAGGTGACAATCGTTTCGTCGTCCGCGAGGGGCCGGTCATGCCGTCCGTCGCGGGCATTCACCGGCCGTCGGCCCCCGGGCCGCCATGAAGGGACAGATCCATGACCCGCCTTCCACTCTCCGCATCCGCCGCCGTCGCGGCGCTTCTTTCCGCCTCCCAGGCCCTGGCCCAGGAAAGCTTCGATCTTGGGGAGATCGTCGTTTCCGGCGCGCTCGTCCCGCAAGAGGTCAACCGCACCGGCGCCATCGTCGACGTCCTCGACGAAGAGGCGCTCGACGAGGCGCCGCTGACGCTCGAGCGCACGCTCGATCGCATTCCCGGCGTGTCCTTTTCCTCCAACGGCGGCCTCGGCAGCGCCAGCACCGTGCGGATTCGCGGCCTCGGCAGCGCCTATGTCGGCGTGCGCATCGACGGCATCGACGTGAGCGACCCGTCGGCGGTTCAGCTCGGCTTCGACTTCGGCGGCCTGACCAGCGCGGGCCTGCAACGCGTCGAGGTGGTGAGGGGCTCGCAATCGGCGCTTTACGGCTCCGAGGCGATCGCGGGCGTGGTGGACGTGACCACCTTCCGCGCGAGCGAGCCCGGCACCTTCGTCAAGGGCTTCGCCGAGGGCGGCAGTTTCGGCACGGCGCGGGGCTCGGTCGGGGTGGCGACCCGCGGCGAGCGCGGCGCGCTCGCCTTCAACCTCGCGCGCACCGAGACCGACGGTATCTCGGCCCGCGCGGGCGATTCGGAGGACGACGGCTACGAGGAGACGTTCATGTCGCTCTCGGGCGATTACGAGGTGGGCGAGGGTGTCGTGCTCGGGTTTTCCGCCTTCCACCGTGACGCCGAGGCGGAAATCGACAACTTGGTCTTTGACGCCAGCTTCAATCCCATCGTGGACGCCAATGGCAGATATGTCGTTGACCCCATAGGCACGAATCTCTTGGAGCAGACCGGCGCGCGCGTCTTCGCGGAAATCGCGGCCTTCGGTGTGGATCACACCTTCAGCTATTCGACCTTCCGCTCGGAACGCCGCGACCCGGGCGGCGTGATCAAAGCGTTCGACGGCGACCGCGACCAGCTTTCCTATCTCGGCACGACGGAGCTGTCGGGCGGGACCACGCTCAGCTTCGGGCTCGACCGCACCGAGGAGGAGTACGAGACCGATTTCGACGCGGGCTCTTCGGTGACGACCTCGGCGCTGGCCGAGGCGATCTTCCGTCCGCGGGACGACCTCGATGTCGCGGTTTCGCTGCGCTACGACGACAACGACGATTTCGGCGGCAATACCTCCGGGCGCGTCGCGCTCGCCTGGCGCGCGCGGCCGGACACGACGGTCCGCGCCGTGGTCGGCACCGGCTTTCGCGCGCCGTCGCTCTTCGAGCGGTTCAGCGCCGCGGGTGATCCGACCCTGAAGGTCGAGAAAAGCCGCAGCGTGGAGCTTGGCGTCGAGCGGCGCTTCGGCGAGGAGAGCTTCGTGCAGGCGACGGCCTTCTACGCCGAGATCGACGACCTGATCGGCTTCGACGGCGCCGCCACGGCCTGCGGCAGCGGCTTCGGATGCTACAACCAGGTTCCCGGCACCACGGTCAGCAAGGGGCTGGAGATCGAGGGGCGCTACGCCCACACCGACCGCGTGGCCGTCTTCGGCGCCTATACCCTGACGGACGCGGAAACCGACGGCACGCGGCTCGCGCTCGTGCCGCGCCACGACCTCACCCTCGGGGTGGACGTCGATTTCACCGACCGCCTTCGCGGCACCTTCGACGTGCAGCGCGTGGCCGACGTGGAGCCCAGCGCCTTCGCGCCGCCGAACAACGACGTGAGCGACTACACGCTGGCCAACCTGGGCTTTTCCTACGCGGTGACCGACACGGCGGAGGCCTATCTGCGCGTCGAGAACCTCTTCGACGAGGATTACGAGACGGTGGGCGGCTACAACATGCCGGGCCGGGGGATCTATGTCGGGCTGCGCGCGTCGTTCTGATCGGCGGCTCCGGCGCGCCGCGGCGGCGCTCGGGCTCTGGCTCGGGCTGTCCGTCGCGGCGGCGGGCCCGGGCGGCGCGGACGAGGCGCCGCCCGCCCGCGTCGTCTCGATCAACCTCTGCACCGACCAGCTCGCCATGATGCTCGCGGCGCCGGGGCAGCTCCACTCGGTGACGAACCTCGCCACCGATCCGCGCGTCTCCGCCATGGCCGAAGAGGCGGCCGCCTTCCCTTCGAACCGCGGCGCCGCGGAGGACATCTACCTCATGCGGCCCGACCTCGTGCTCGCCGGGCGCTACACGGCCCAGCCCACGGTCGCCATGCTTCGCCGCCTCGGGATTCCGGTCGTCGTGTTCGATCCCGCGCTCTCTCTCGACGACGTGCGGACCCGGATGGTCGAGATGGGCGCGGCGCTGGGACAGGAAGAGGCCGCCGCGCGCGCGGTCGCAATCTTCGACGCGCGCCGCGCCGCGCTGCGCGAGTCCGTTTCGCGCAGGCCAAGCGCGGCGCTCTACTACGCCAACGGCTACACGGCGGGCGACCGCTCGCTGGCCGGCGAGATCCTCGCCGCCGCCGGCTTCGAAAACGTTGCCGAGGCGGCCGGCCTCTCGGCGGGCGGGCGGATGCCGCTCGAGGTGCTGGCGCTGGCCGCGCCCGAGGCCGTCGTGACCGCCCGGCCCTATCCCGGCGCCTCGCGCGCCGAGGATATCCTCGACCATCCGGTGGTGCGCGCCCTGCGCGAGGGCCGTGCCGCGGGCGCCTTCGCCGACCGCGACTGGATCTGCGGCACGCCGCATGTGCTGGCGGCCATCGAGTCGCTGGCCGAGCTGCGCCGCACCCTGCCGCCGGAGGGGCCGGAGTGACGCGCCTCGCGCTTCTTCTCGGTGCGCTCGTCGCGGCCCTCTTTCTGGGCTCGCTCACCATCGGGCCGGCGGGCGTGGGCGCGGGCGAAAGCCTTCGCGCCCTCGTCGCGGGCGATGCCGGCCCGCTCACCCTCGTGATGCGCGAGATCCGCCTGCCCCGCGCGCTCCTCGCCGCCATCGTGGGGGCGAGCCTCGGCCTCGCGGGCGCGGCCATGCAGGGCTACCTGCGCAACCCGCTGGCAGAGCCGGGGCTCATCGGCGTCTCGGGCGCCGCGGCGCTCGGCGCGGTGATCGCGCTTCAGACGGGCCTCGCGGCGAGCTGGGCGCTCGGCCTGCCCGCCGCCGCGCTCGCCGGGGCGCTCGCCGCCGTGCTTCTCGTCGTCGCGCTCGCGGGCCCGCGGGGCACCTCGCTCACGCTCATCCTCGCCGGCATCGCGATCTCGGCGCTCGCCGCCGCGCTCACCTCGCTGGTGCTCAACCTCTCGCCCAACCCCTTCGCGGCGAGCGAGATCGTCTTCTGGATGATGGGTTCGCTCGCCGACCGCTCGATGAGCGATGTCTGGGTCGCGCTGCCCTTCACCGCGCTCGGCTGGGCGCTTCTGATGACGATGGGGCGGGGGCTCGACGCGCTCACGCTGGGCGAGGACGCGGCGGGCGCGCTCGGCATCCGGCTCGGGCGGCTTCAGGCCGCGCTCGTCCTCGGCACGGCGAGCGCGGTGGGCGCGGCGACCGCGGTGGCGGGCACCATCGGCTTCGTGGGCCTCGTGGTGCCGCATCTTCTGCGCCCGCTCGTGGGCGCGCGGCCCTCGCGGCTTCTGTGGGCCTCGGCGCTCGGCGGGGCAGCCATGGTGCTCGCCGCCGACATCGCGGTGCGCCTCGTCCTGCCCGAGCGTGACCTGAAACTCGGGGTGCTGACCGCGCTCGTGGGCGCGCCGCTCTTCCTGCATCTCATCTACCGGACGCGAAGGGAGATGGGATGAGCCTGCTGTCGCTGTCGGATCTCTCGGTGCGGCTGCGCGGGCGCGACGTGCTGGCGGGCGTCACCCTCGATATCGGCCCCGGAGAGGTCGTGGGGCTGATCGGCCCCAACGGCGCGGGCAAGACGACGCTGATGCGCGCGGCGCTCGGCCTTCTGCCCGCCCGCGGCCACAGCAGCCTTGCCGCCTTGCCGCCGCGCGCCCGTGCGCGGGCCGCGGCCTGGATGCCCCAGGCGCGCGAGATCGCCTGGCCCGTCAGCGTCGAGACGCTGGTGATGCTCGGCCGGATCCCCCACATGGCCGGTGGCCAGCGCCCGTCGGAGGGCGACATCGCGGCGGTGGAGCGGGCGCTTGCCGCCATGGGCCTCGGGTCGTTCCGCCACCGCACCGCCACGCGGCTGTCGGGCGGCGAGCAGGCGCGCGCGCTGATCGCCCGGGCGCTTGCCCAGGACACGCCCCTCATCGTGGCCGACGAGCCCATCGCGGGGCTCGATCCCGCGCACCAGATCTCCACCATGAAAAGCTTCGCGCGGATCGCGGAAGACGGGCGCGCGGCGCTCGTGTCGATCCACGATCTGGGTCTGGCCGCGCGCCACTGCACCCGGCTCGTGCTGCTCGACGGCGGGCAGGTAGCCGCGGACGGGCCGCCCGGCGAAGTGCTGACACCTGCCCGCCTTGCCGAGGTGTTCCATGTGCGCGGCTTCTTCGAGACCACGGCGGCGGGCCCGGTCTTCCAGGCGCTCGACGTGATCGGCTAGGGACCGCAGCCTTCAGCCGCCCGCGACGCCCGCCTCCGCGAAGGTCGCCATCCCGTCATGGCAGGCCAGCGCCGCGCGGACCACGCCGAGCGCCAGCGCCGCGCCCGAGCCCTCGCCCAGCGCCATGTCGAAGTCGAGCACCGGGCGCCGGCCCATCGCGTCGAGAAGGCGGCGGTGCCCCGGTTCCCGGCTGACATGACCCGCGAGGCAGTGATCGAGCGCGCCGGGCGCCGCCGCGTGAAGCGGGGCCGTGGCGGCGGTGCAGATGAACCCGTCCAGCAGCACGGGAATCCGCCGCGCGCGCGCCTCCAGCACCGCCCCGCAGATCGCCGCCTGCTCGCGCCCTCCGATCCGGGCGAGCCAGTGCAGGCCCCTTGTTCCCGCGTGGCGGGCGAGCCCGGCCTCGACCGCCGCGACCTTGCGCGCCCGCACGGCATCGTCCGCACCGGTGCCGGCGCCCACCCAGCCTTCCGCCGGGCCGCCGAAGACGGCCGCGGCAAGCGCCGCCGCGACGGTGGAATTGCCGATGCCCATCTCGCCCAGCACGAGGATGTCCGCATCCGGATCGACCGCCGCCGCGCCCTGGCGCATGGCGTCGAGCGTCTCGTCCTCGCCCATCGCCGGGCCTTGGGTGAAATCGCCGGTCGGGCGGTCGAGGTCGAGCGCCACCACGGCGAGCGCCGCCCCCGTGACCCGGCAGATCTGGTTGATCGCCGCGCCGCCCGCCTCGAAATTGGCGACCATCTGGGCCGTTACCGCCTGGGGGAAGGGATTGACGCCCTGCGCGCAGATCCCGTGATTGCCCGCGAAGACGAGCGCCTGCGCCGTCTCGAGCCGGGGGCGCGGATCGCCGTGCCAGCCCGCGACGAAGACCGCGATCTCTTCCAGCCGGCCGAGCGAGCCGGGCGGCTTCGTCAGGCTGGCCTGACGGGCGGCGGCGGCGCGGGCTGCCGCGTCGTCGAAGCCGGGCAGCGCGCCGGCATGGGCGGCCAGATCGTCCAGCCGCGCGGGATCAGGGATCGAGGTCATTGGGTTTCAGCCTCAGGGGGCAGCCCGCGACGGAGAGCCAGACTTCGTCCGCCTCGGCCGCGATCCGCTGGTTGAGCCAGCCCGCCGCGTCGCGGAATTGCCGCGCGAGCGCGTTCTCCGGCACGATCCCGGCGCCCACCTCGTTGGTCACCAGAACGACGGGCGCGCGCTGCCGCGCGAGGGTATCGGCCAGCGCCTCGGCCTCGGCGTGCCAGTCGCGCCCGCCGAGGACGAGATTGCTGAGCCAGAGCGTCAGGCAATCCACGAGGCGCGGCCCGGCGCCGTCGCTGTCGTCGAGCGCGGCCGCCAGCGCCAACGGCGCCTCGAGCGTGCGCCAGCCGTCCCCGCGCCCGGCGCGATGGGCGGCGATGCGGTCCGCCATCTCGGCGTCGCGCGCCTCGGCGGTGGCGATGTAGACGGGACCCCGCCCGAGGCGAAGCGCCAGCCTTTCGGCCAGGCCGGTCT
This sequence comes from Rhodosalinus sp. 5P4, assembly GCF_041365695.1. Lineage (NCBI taxonomy): Bacteria > Pseudomonadati > Pseudomonadota > Alphaproteobacteria > Rhodobacterales > Paracoccaceae > Rhodosalinus > Rhodosalinus sp. 5P4. The sequence continues at coordinate 118,283 of NZ_JBGFSJ010000002.1, read as the reverse complement.
TGCCCGACCGCGCGCCACCTGTCACGAGAATCTTCGTCGCCATGCCAGGGCAGAAAGCAGAGCCGCGCGGCGAAGGGAAGAGCCGCTTTGCCGGACGGTCGGCGCGGGGCGTTCAGCCGGGCGCGTCCTGCGCCCGCGCCCAATCATGACGGGCGCGCCGCGGCTCCTGTCCCCAGACCATCCAGAGGAGCGCGCCCTGGAGGTAGAGCGCGACCCCCCCGAGACCGAGCCAGGCAGCCCGCGAGGCGAGGCTTTCGCGCGGCATGTCGAGCAGCAGGTTGATCGCCGTGTCACCGAGGATCACGACCAGTATCCCCGTCAGCAAAACCTTGTGCAGCATAAGCAAAACAGTTTTCACCATTACTCTCCTTGTTCACTCGTGATGCCACGGGTCTGGCCGACAGGGCGCGAACTGGTTTGGCGGAAAGCTGATATTTGTGAGTCATTGACCGCGAAGAGTCCTGCCAGCACGCGAAAACGGAAAATTAAGCAAGCCCGCGAAACAATCCACGAGCTGCGCCTTTTGCCGCGCCGCGCCTGGTGCCGCGCACGCGAGGAGGCGGCCGAAAGCCGCGGCCGGCCCGTGCATGATCGGGTCCCGCCCAGTTCGGTGGCATTCGTTCAGCCGAAGCGCCGGATAGGCGCCGACATGACGCCGGAGAGGCTCGTGGCCGAAGACGCGACCCCATTCGCGCCGGATTCGGCCGAGCGGTTGCACGCGACCAGAATTCCTGTATGACGCGCGCAACCCGCCCGGGTCGGCCGTGCGCCACGACCCCTTGCCGGAGCATCGCCGACGATCCCGGGCGCGCCGACACGGCGCGTCACCACGACCCGCCAACGGGGTGACCATGAACGCGCTCTACGCTTACCGTGACCAGTGGATCGGGAACATCCGCGGCGACATCCTCGCCGGCCTCGTCGTCGCACTGGCGCTCATCCCCGAGGCGATCGCATTCTCGATCATCGCGGGCTTGGATCCCAAGGTGGGGCTTTACGCCTCCTTCTCGATCGCGGTGATCGTCGCGATCACGGGCGGCCGGCCGGGCATGATCTCCGCGGCGACGGCGGCGACCGCCGTGCTGATGGTCACGCTGGTGAAGGAGCACGGGCTGCAATACCTGCTGGCCGCGACCGTGCTCGCGGGGCTCATCCAGATCGCCGCCGGGCTCGCGCGGCTGGGGCAGCTCATGCGCTTCGTCTCGCGCTCGGTCATCACGGGCTTCGTCAACGCGCTCGCCATCCTGATCTTCCTCGCGCAGATCCCGGAACTCACCGGCGTGACGTGGGTGACCTACGCCATGGTGGCCGCCGGCCTCGCCATCATCTACCTCTTCCCGATGCTGACCACGGCGCTGCCCTCGCCGCTCGTGACCATCGTCGTGCTGACGGCGGCGGCGATGGCCCTGGGGCTCGACGTGCGCACGGTGGGCGACATGGGCGATCTGCCCGACACGCTGCCCGTCTTCCTGATCCCCGACATCCCGCTGAGCCTCGAGACGTTGCAGATCATCCTGCCCTATTCGCTGGCGGTCGCCGCGGTCGGGCTGCTGGAAAGCCTGATGACGCAGACCATCGTCGACGACCTGACCGACACCGCAAGCGACCGGAACCAGGAATGCATCGGGCAGGGCGTCGCCAACACCGCCACCGGCTTCATCGGCGGCATGGCCGGCTGCGCGATGATCGGCCAGTCGATCATCAACGTGAAATCGGGCGGCCGCGGGCGGCTTTCGACCTTCACGGCCGGCGCGGTGCTGCTGTTCATGATCGTCGCGCTCGGCGATGTGGTGGCCCGGATCCCGATGCCGGCGCTGGTGGCGATCATGATCATGGTCTCGATCGGCACGTTCTCATGGTCGTCGATCAGGAACCTGCGCGATCATCCGCGCTCGTCCTCGGTCGTGATGCTCGCCACCGTGGTGGTGACGGTCTACACCCACAACCTCGCCATCGGGGTTCTGGTGGGCGTGCTGCTGTCGGGCATCTTCTTCGCCGGCAAGATCGCCCAGATCTTCCGCGTCACCTCCGAGATCTCGCCGGACGGGCGCGCGCGCACCTATGTCGTCGAGGGGCAGCTCTTCTACGCCTCGGTCGAGGATTTCATGGCCTCGTTCGATTTCCGGGAGGCGCTGGAGCGGGTCACCATCGATGTCAGCCGCGCCCATATCTGGGACATCTCGTCGGTGGCCGCGCTGGACATGGCCGTGCTCAAGTTCCGGCGCGAGGGCGCCGAGGTCGAGATCGTCGGCATGAACCAGGCGTCCGAAACCATCGTCGACCGGCTCGCCATGCACGACAAGCCGGGCGCGATGGACAAGCTGATGGGGCATTGAGGGGAAGCGCATGACCGCAGTTCTGATGGCGCTGGTCGACGGATCGGCCTACTCCGAGAGCGTCTGCCGCCACGCCGCGTGGATCGCGTCGCGCACCGGCGCGCAGGTCAAGCTCTACCACGTGCTCGACCCGCGCCGCGCGCGCAGCAAGCGCGACCTCTCCGGCTCGATCAGGCTGGGGGCGCGCTCGAACCTGCTCGAAAAGCTCACCGCGCTCGACGAGCAGCACGCGAAACTCGCCCAGGCGCAGGGCCGCGCGATCCTCGAGGACGCGAAGGCGCTGGTCGAGGCCGAGGGCGTCGGCGACGTGGTCACGCGCCTGCGCCACGACGACATCGTCGATACGGTCGTGGCCAAGGAGGGCGCGGTCGACATGATCCTGATCGGCAAGCGCGGCGAGGCGGCGGGCCTCGAGAAGACGCATCTCGGCTCGAACTTCGAGCGGATCGTCCGCGCCAGCCAGAAGCCCGTCTTCGTCGCCAACCGCGCCTTCCGCCAGATCAAGCGGGTGCTGATCGCCTATGACGGCGGCGTGTCTGCGATGAAGGCGGTGGATCACGTCGCGCGCGATCCCCTGTTCACCGGGCTCGACGTGGTGGTGGCCACCGTTGGCGCGGACAACGAGGAAATGCGCCGCGCGCTGGCCAGCGCGCGGGCCACGCTCGACGCGGGCGGCCACGTGGCCGAGACGCGCGTGCTGGACGGCCAGCCCGGCAAGGCGCTGGGCGAATTCGTGGACGGCGAGGGCATCGACCTGCTGGTGATGGGCGCCTACGGCCACTCCCGGATCCGGACCCTCGTCATCGGTTCGACCACGACCGAGATGATCCGCTCGTGCAAGGTGCCGGTGGTGCTGATGCGCTGAGCGCCGCCGAGGCGCAGTAGCGCCACGCGGCGCCGCGGCGGTTCCGGGACGCGAGGATCGAGCGGCAAGGCCCCGACAGCCGCCGCGGGCGCGCGAAAGGTGGCACCCCGCGGTTTTGAAGGCGCCATGGCGGCGCGGCGGCACAGGGCCGAAGGATCCTCTCGCCCTCAAAGCCCACCATGCGCGGGCCGCGGCCCCGGCGTCCGATGGCGTGCCGCGGCAATTCCCCCTCCCGGATTTTCCGGTTATTTCAAGCCATGGACATCGTTCTCGTCACCACGATCATCGCGTCGCTGTTTCTCGTCATCGGCATGGCGGAGCCGCTGGCCGCGCGGCTGCGCCTGCCTTACAGCGTGATCCTCGCCGTGCTCGGCGTGCTGATCGGGGCCGGCGCGACCTTTTTCCTGCGCACCGAACTCACCGATGCGTTGAACCCGGTGGCCGAGGCGATCCTCGGCCTGCCGATCCGGTCGAATGTCTTTCTCTACGTCTTCCTGCCCACGCTGCTCTTCCAGGCCACGCTGGGGATGAACCTGCGCCGGATGCTGGACGACTGGGTGCCCATCCTCGTGCTTGCCGTGGTCGCGGTGGTCGTGGCGACGCTGAGCGTGGGGTACGCGCTGTCGTGGACAAGCACGCTACCGCTCGCGGCGTGTCTGCTGATCGGGGCGATCGTGTCCACGACGGACCCTTCCGCGGTGGTGTCGATCTTCCGCTCGATCTCGGCGCCGCGGCGGCTCGCGCGGATCATCGAGGGGGAAAGCCTGCTCAACGACGCCGCCGCGATCGCTCTCTTCGGCCTGTTCATGGGCTTCGTGATGCTGGGCGTGCCCGATCCCAGCCTGCGCGACGCGCTCGCCCAGTTTCCGATGCTAATCCTGGGCGGCGTGCTGACGGGCTGGCTGGCGGCGCGCGTCGCGGTGTGGGTGATGGCGCTCTTCAGCCGCCATGAGCTCGCGCAGATCTCGATCTCCGTCTCGCTGCCCTATCTCGCCTATATCGGCGCGGAACAGAGCATCGGCGCCTCGGGCGTCATCGCGGTCGTCGCGGCGGGGCTGACGCTGAACCTGGCCGGGCCCGGCCGCCTGCCGCCGCAGGCATGGGCGAACCTGCGCGAGGTCTGGGACCTGCTCGCGCACTGGGCGGGGGCGCTGATCTTCATTCTCGCCGCGCTGCTGATCCCGCGCCTGCTGGAAGAGGTCCGCGTCGAGGACTTCGTCCTGATCGGGGTGGTGATCCTTGCCGCCATCGCGGCGCGGGCTGTGATCCTCTTCGTGCTGCTGCCGGCGCTCACCCTGCTGCGCCTTTCGCCGCAGGTCGAGCGTCCCTACCGGGCCGCGATCCTCTGGGGCGGCTTGCGAGGCGCGGTGACACTGGCCCTCGCCCTCGCCGTGACCGAAAGCTTCCGCGTCCCGGTCGAGGTGAAGCGCGTGGTGGGCATCCTCGCCACGGGCTTCACGCTCTTCACGCTGATCGTGCAGGGTACCACGCTGCGCGCCGTGATCGCGCGGCTCGGCCTCGACCGCCTGTCGCCCATCGACGAGGCGCTGTCGCGGCAGGTCGTGGCCGTCGCGCTTCAGACCGTCCGCGAGGACGTGGCGCGCACCACCGACAATTACGACCTCACCCGCAAGATCGTGCGCTCGGAGGCCAAGCGATTCGGCGACAGGCTGGACCAGGCGGTGAAGATGGCGGAGGCCAGCGCCGACATCCTCGACCGCGACCGCATCACGCTGGGACTGATCGCGCTGGCCGGGTTCGAACGCGACACGATCCTGGCGCGGGTGCGCGAGCGCACGATCTCCGCCCGCATGGCCGACCAGCTTCTGTCGGATGCGGAAAGGCTGATCGAGAACGCCCGCTCGGGCGGGCGCAGCGGCTATCAGCGCGCGGCGCGCCGCAGCATCGCCTACGGGCGCGCGTTCCGCGCGGCGGTGGTGCTCAACAGCCGGCTGGACGTGTCCTGGCCCTTGGCCCGCATGACGGCCGACCGGTTCGAGGCGCTGCTGGCGCAGCGCCTCATCCTGCGCGACCTCGGGGCCTTCATCGACGGCCGCATCCGGCGCATCCACGGACGGCGGGTCGCGGAACTGCTGCACGAGTTGCTGTCGCGGCGGATCGAGGCCGTGGAGACGGCGCTGGAAGGGCTGCGCCTGCAATACCCCGGCTATGCCGAAAAGCTGGAACGGCGTTTCATCCGGCGCACCGCGCTTCGCCTCGAGGAACGGGAATACACCGCCATGCGCGAGGACGGGCTGATCGGCGCCGAGGTCTTCACCGCGCTGATGCAGGGGCTCACGCTGCGGCGCACGGCGGCGGAGGAACGGCCGCGCCTCGACATCGCGTTGCAGCGCTCGGAGCTTTTCAGGCAGTTTCCGCTTTTCGCCGATCTCGACGACGCGGGCCTGCGCCGGCTCGGGCGCGCGCTGAAGACGCGCTACGTGAATGCGGGCGAGACGATCATCCACAAGGACAGCGCCGCCAAGAGCGTATTCTTCATCGCGTCGGGCGCCGTGGAACTCGAAAGCGCGGGCCAGACCTGGCGGCTGGGCCGGGGCGAGATGTTCGGGCAGATGGCGATCTTGATGAACAAGGCGCGCCGTGCCGAGGTGCGGGCCATCGCACCGTCGACGCTTCTGGTCCTCGACGAGGAACGCTTCCGGCGCCTGCTGTCCCGCAGCACCGCCTTGCAGGACGCGGTCCGGGCAAGCGCGGAAAAGCGCGGGATCGCGCCCGACGCGCTTTTCTCGGACGATTCGCGGTCGCGGGCGACCTGACGGACTTTCGCCGCGGCCTCTGGTGGTGGCGTTCCTGACGCTTGCCTTCCCGATCACCCGGGCCCGCCGGATCGCGTCCCGTTCTCACCCGATCCGGCGACGTGTCGACAGCCCGTCACGGATCGCCTATCCGGAGCGCATGGGCAGTTTCGAACGCTACCTCTCTCTCTGGATCGCGCTGGCGATGGTCGCCGGGATCGCCATCGGCAGCACGGTGCCGGCGCTGGTCGAGGCCATCGCGGCGGCCGAGCTGGCCCGCGTGAACCTGGTCGTCGCCGTGCTGATCTGGGCGATGGTCTATCCGATGATGGTCGGCGTCGATCCGGGCAGCCTGAAGGACGTGCTGAAGCAGCCGCGGGGCCTTGCCATCACGCTTGCCGTCAACTGGCTGGTCAAGCCCTTCACGATGGCCGCGCTGGCGGTGCTGTTCTTCGAGGTCGTGTTCGCGGACCTGATCGCGCCCGCGGACGCGGAGCAATACATCGCCGGGCTGATCCTCCTCGGCGCCGCGCCCTGCACGGCGATGGTCTTCGTCTGGTCGCAGCTCACGCGGGGCGACGAAGGCTACACGCTTCTTCAGGTCAGCGTGAACGACATCGTGATGGTCTTCGCCTTCGCGCCGATCGTCGCCGTGCTGCTGGGCGTCACCGACATCGAGGTGCCGTGGGAGACGCTGGTGCTGTCGGTGATCCTGTTCGTCGCATTGCCGCTCGCGGCGGGCATCTGGACGCGCGCGCGGCTGGGCAGCGCCGCGCGGATCGAGGCGTTCCGCGACCGCATCAAGCCCTGGTCCATCCTGGGCCTGATCATGACGGTGGTGATCCTTTTCGGGCTGCAGGGCCAGGTGATCCTCGACCGCCCGCAGGTCATCGCGCTGATCGCGACACCGATCCTGATCCAGTCCTACGGCATATTCGCGCTGGCCTATGCCGCTGCCTGGGCGCTGCGCGTGCCACACCGGATCGCGGCGCCCTGCGCGTTGATCGGCACATCGAACTTCTTCGAGCTGGCCGTCGCCGTGGCGATCAGCCTTTTCGGCCTGAACTCCGGCGCGGCGCTGGCCACGGTGGTCGGCGTGCTGGTCGAGGTGCCGGTGATGCTGTCGCTCGTCGCCTTCGCCAACCGCACGCGCGCCCGCTTCGCCTGAGCCACGTCGAAAAAGAACTCGACAAAACCGGAATCGTGGTTATATTTGCCGCCATGACCACGACAAGCCCCACCGCCCGCGCGCTCGCCGCCCTTGGCCACGATGCCCGGCTCTCCATCTTCCGCCTGCTCGTGAAAGCGGGGGACGAAGGGCTGCGCGTCGGCGATATCGGCGCGCATCTCGGGCTCGCGCCCTCGACGCTCGCACATCATCTTTCGACGCTGGTCGATGCCGGGCTCGTGGTGCAGGAAAAACGCGGCCGCGAAGTCTTCAACCGGGTCGACTACCCGGCGATGCACGAGGTGCTGGCGTTTCTCACCTCGGAATGCTGCGCCGGCGTGACCATGCAGCCCGCGGAGGGCGCGGCATGACACGCCCACACGGTTTTTTGCCGTCGAAAAACAACCAATATCCCGGAGAAATGGACATGACCGACACGACCCTTCCCGCACCGGGGCTGCGCTCCGCGATCGGAACGATCTGGCGCGCGCAGCGTGTCTGGCTGGCCTCGGCCCTGATCCTCACGGTGCTGGCCATCCTCGACCCCGGGCAGGCCGCCGACAGCGCGGCCTTCGCGGGCGGGGCGCTTCTGCGCACGGCGCCCTATCTCGTCCTGTCCATCGCCATCGCCGCCTGGGCGGGCGCCACGGGCGCGGACAACCTGATCGCGCGCGCCTTCACGGGCGCGCCGCTTCTGATGATCGGGCTCGGCGCGCTGGCGGGGGGGATCTCTCCCTTCTGCTCCTGCGGGGTGATCCCGCTAATCGCTGCGCTCCTGGCGATGGGCGTGCCGCTTTCGGCGGTGATGGCCTTCTGGCTGGCCTCTCCGATCATGGACCCGTCGATGTTCGTGCTGACCGTGGGCGTGCTCGACCTCGACTTCGCGGTCGCCAAGACCGTGGCCGCGATCGGGCTCGGCGTCTTCGGCGGGATCGTCGTGCATCTTCTGGCGCGCGGCGGGGCGCTTTCGAACCCGCTGCGCGAGGGCGTGGGCGACGGCGGCTGCGGCGGCTCGAGCGTGCGCGCGCCGAAACCCGTGGCGTGGCGCTTCTGGGAGGAGCGCGAGCGCCGGGCGAAATTCGGCAAGACCGCGCTCAACACGACGCTGTTCCTCGCCAAGTGGCTGACGCTCGCCTTCCTTCTCGAAAGCCTGATGCTCGCCTGGATCCCCGCGGAGACGGTGACGGCGGCGCTTGGCGGAGACGGCTTCATGCCGATCGTGACGGCGACCTTCGTGGGCGTTCCGGCCTACCTGAACGGCTACGCCGCGCTTCCGCTGGTGGGCGGGCTGATCGAGCAGGGCATGGCGCCCGGCGCGGGCATGGCCTTTCTCGTGGCGGGGGGCGTGACCTCGATACCGGCGGCGATGGCGGTCTGGGCGCTGGCCCGGCCGCCCGTCTTCGCCCTCTACATCGCGCTTTCTCTCACCGGCGCCTTCGCCTCGGGCGTCCTGTTCCAGCTCTGGACGCTCGCATGAAACGGCTGACCGTCACGGTGGAAGAGCCCGCCTGCGCGCTTGTGCTCGCGCCGGTCGGGATCGCGACCCCCCACGACGCGGTGACGGCCCTCGACGTCACGGGGGGCCGTATCGAACGGGTGCTGGGCGAACCCGAACTGGGGCTTGGCGCGGCGCTTCTCCGGCCTGCCGGCGGTCCGCTCGTTCTGGACTACGCGGTGGCGCCCGCGCCGGCCGGGCAACCTTACCCCGAGGCCGCGTTCCGCCCGCGCGCCAACCGTTTCACCGCCGCGGCGGCGGAGCTTGCCGACGCCAGCCGCGGGATCGCCGCGCGGGCGGGCGGCGGCCGCGTCGGCATCGCGGCGCTGGTCGCGGAGGCCGAGGCGCGCTTCGACTACGCGCATCCCGAGACCCGCTTCAACGACGGCACGGACGCCGTGCCCTACCTGTCCTGCGGGACGACGCCCGGCTCCTGCGTGGACATCAACACCTATCTCGTCGCGAGCCTGCGCGCGGCCGGCTACGAGGCCGCCTATGTCTACGGCCACTTCTTCCCGGCCGATCGCGGCGGCGTCACCCATGACATGCATTGCTGGGTCGTCACGCGCCATGACGGGGAGGTCCTGGAATGGGACATCGCGCATCACATGAAGGCCGGGCTGGGACCCACGCGGGCCGCGCTCGATCCCCGGCCCGGCCGCCGCGTGGCGCTGGGACATTCCATGGGCCAGAGCTACGACGACCCCCGGATCCCGCCCATGCTGAAACTGCTGTCCGAGCCGCTGGCCCTGCACGACGGCGCCGTGCGGCGCTTGTCGCTCTCCGTGCGGCTGGCCGATGCCCGGGCGCCGGCGGAAGGGCCTCTTGCCGGCGTCAGATGATGGCGTGCCGCATCCGGGCGGAGACCCATTCGCTGACCACCACGGTGCCGAGGATCAGGATCAGGATGACCGAGACCTGGCTCCAGGCGAGCGTGTTGAGCGAGGCCTGAAGCTTCAGCCCGATGCCGCCCGCGCCCACCAGCCCCAGGATCGTGCTTTCGCGGATGTTGATGTCCCAGCGAAAGACCGAGATCCCCCAGAAGGCGGGCATGATCTGCGGCACGATGCCGTAGTTGAGGACCTGCGCGCCGCTCGCGCCAGTGGCCTCGATCGCCTCGATCTGGCGGGCGTCGGTCTCCTCGATGGCCTCGTAGAGCAGCTTGCCGATGAAGCCGATGGAGCGCAGCGCGATGGCGACGATGCCGGCCAGCAGCCCGGGCCCGATGATCGCCACGAGCAGCAGCGCCCAGATCAGCGAGTTGATCGAGCGCGACGCCACGATGACGAAGAGCGCGAGGGGCCGCAGGATCGTCGCGGAGGGCGTCGTGTTGCGGGCCGCGAGGAAGGCGATCGGCACCGCCATGACGACCCCGCCGATGGTGCCCAGCGTGGCGATGTTGATCGTGTCCCAGAGCGGCAGCCAGAGCTCCGACATGTAGGACCACCTGGGCGGCACCATGCGGCCCCCGATATCGGCGGCCTGGCGCGGCGCATCCGCGACGAAGAACCAGATCGTGTCCTTCGTCATCAGTTGCCAGCACCACACGAAGAGCGCCACCAGCGCCAGCCAGCCCGCCCAGAGCAGCAGTCGCGCGCGCGGCGTGCGGAATCTCCAGACCTGGCTGTAATGGGTGATCTCGCTCATTGCAGGAACTTCCGCAGATAGCTCGAGCTGTATTCGGCGACCATGACGATACCGATGATGATGAGCAGGATCGCCCCGGCGCTGTCGTATTCGTAGCGGTCGATGGCGGTGTTGAGCGTGGCGCCGATACCCCCGGCACCGACGATCCCGATCACCGCGCTTTCGCGGAAATTGATGTCGAGGCGGTAGAGCGACAGGCCGATCAGCCGCGGCATCACCTGCGGCTGGATCGCGTAGTTGACCAGCTGAAACCAAGAGGCGCCGGTGGAGCGGATGGCTTCGGCCTGCGCCTCGTCGATTTCCTCGATATCGTCGGCCAGCAGCTTGGCGATGAAGCCGATGGTGGCGAAGCTCAGCGTCAGGAACCCGGCGAAGGGGCCGAAACCGAACATCGCGACGAGGAAGATCGCGATGATCACCTCCTGCAGCGCGCGGCTCACCGCGATGATCGCGCGACAAACGTAGTAGACCGCAGCCGGGGCGAGGTTGCGCGCGGCGCCGATGCCGATCGGCACGGAGATCGCCACGCCGACGACGGTGGACGTCAGCGTCATCGTCAGGCTTTCCACCAGCCCGCGCGAGATGTCGCCCCAGCGGCTGGCGAAATCGGGCTGCAGGAAGCCCATGACGAAGCGCTGCCCGCGTTCCAGACCGACGGCCACGCGTTCCCAGTTGACCTCGACGGTGCCGATGGCGAGGACCAGGTAGGCGACGATGCCGACCTGCAGCGCGATCCGCCAGCGCCGGTCCTTCACGATCTGCGGCGGACGGCGCCAGGTGGCGGGATAGGGCGCGCTCATTGCGCGAGCGCCTCCAGCCGCGCCTTCGCCTCCGCCTCCGCCTCGGCCTGTTCCTCGTCGCCCTGCCGCATCGCGTTCCAGTCTTCCTCGCCGTAGATCCTGGTCAGCGCGCTCTCGGTCAGCTCCGCGGGCGGTCCGTCGAACACCACGCGGCCCGCGCGCAGCCCCACGATCCGCTGCATGAACTGCTGCGCGAGGGGCACGTCGTGGATGTTGACGATGGCCGGCAGGTCGCGTTCGGCGCAGATCTCGGTCAAGAGGCGCATGATCTGGCGGCTGGTCTTGGGGTCGAGGCTGGCGGTTGGCTCGTCCACCAGCAGAAGCTCGGGCTCCTGCGCGAGCGCACGGGCGATGCCGACGCGCTGGCGCTGCCCGCCCGACAGGGCGTCCGCGCGCTTGTCGGCCTGTTCCATCAGCCCGACGCGGTCGAGCAGGCGATAGGCGCGCCGGATGTCGTCGGGCGGATACTTCCGCAGGAAGCTGCGCCAGAACGGCACATAGCCGAGGCGCCCCGACAGGACGTTCTCCATCACGGTCAGCCGCTCCACGAGGGCGTATTCCTGGAAGATCATGCCGATCCTGCGGCGCTGGCGGCGCAGATCGGCCTTGCCCAGCCGGGCCAGATCGACGTCGCCCAGCATGACCTTGCCGGAGCTGGGCTCCACCAGGCGGTTGATGCAGCGGATCAGCGTGGACTTGCCGGCCCCGGATGGACCGATCAGCCCCATGATCTGCCCTTGCGGCACGCGCAGCGTCACGTCGGCGAGCGCGGCGTCGCCAGTCCTGTAGGTCTTGGAAAGCCCCTCGAGGTGCAGCATGTCGGTCCCGCGAAATGCAAGGCGCGGGCGACGCCGGGCCGCCCGCGCCGAAACAGGTCGATCAGATCAGTTGCACTCGTAGACGACGCCGTTGGCCTCGTCGATGGTGCGGATCACGGCCCAGTCGTCCTGGAAGGTGATCTCGATGAACTGGTCCTCGCCGTTGCGGCCGAACTCCTCGGCCAGCGCGGTGCCCTCCCAGTCGAAGCTGAAGAACGCCTCGCGGATCTTTTCCTGAAGCTCGGGGGCGAGGTTGTAGACCGTGCCGTAGCCCGTCGTCGGGAAGGTCTGCGACTGGTAGATGGTCACCAGCTGATCCTCGGAGACCACCTCGCGGTCGATCATCCGGCCCTTGACCGAGTTGGCGATCGAGGCGGCCATGTAGTCCTTGTTGGCGACGCCGAGGATCGAGTTGTCGTGCGCGCCGGAGAAGGCGGGCTCGAAATCCGCGCCGGCCTCCATGCCGAACTCCGCCTTGAGGATCGCGGAGGGCGCCTTGAAGCCCGAGTTCGAGGTTTCCGAGGTGAAGGCGAGCTGATTGCCGCGGATGTCTTCCACGCTCTCGATGCCCGAGCCCGGATAGGTGATGATCTCCATCTCGTAGCCGAAGGAACCGTCCTCGGCCGCCATCATCGCGAAGGGGCGGAAGCCGGCGCAGGCCACGGCGAGCGGATTCGAGCCGGTGTTGAAGCCCGCCACATGCAGACGGCCGGCGCGCATCGCCTCGATCTGCGCGGCGTTGGACTGCACGGGGAAGAACTGGACCTGCTTGCCCGTCACCTCGGCCATGTGCTCGAGGAAGCCGGCCCACACCTCGGCATAGACGGCCGGATCCTCGACCGGCGTGTAGGCGAAGATCAGCGTGTCGGGGTCGATCCACTCCGACGGATCCTCGGGGATGTCGGCAATGAGATCACCGTCGTTGTCGACGTAACGGTCGCCGAGCTTGAACTCGGCATGCGCGGGAAATGCCAGCGCGAGCGCTGCGACGGCGGACAGTGTAGCGAAGGTTTTCATGAGTCTCCCCCATATTCTGCGGTTCGGGTGGGGCCTAACGCCCGTAGATGACAGGCGCATGACATCGCGCGCCATCGGGCGCCCGCGCACGGCCTGACCTTGCGGCAGGGCCGGCCGTGCGCGCCTCCCCCCGGCGCAAGGGGCCGCCTGCCCGCCCCGACCTCCGGCGCTGCGGAGCCCGCGTGTCGCCGGGCGGGCGCCGATTGGCAGCCGCCGGGAGTTCGACTACGTTCCGTTGCGGGCACACCCCGGCGAGGCTGTCCCGAACCCGGGGTCCGGGAGACGAACGCTGGCGCGAAAGGCGGGGCACGTCATGGACGAGACAACGGACAGGGCCGCGGCCGGCCCCGGGACGGGCCGCGCGCGCGAGGTCTTCGCGGTGTTCCTGAAGCTGGGCCTGACCTCTTTCGGCGGGCCGATCGCGCATCTGGGCTATTTCCGGGACGAGCTGGTCATGCGGCGGCGCTGGCTTTCCGATCGGGATTATGCCGATCTCGTCGCGCTCTGCCAGTTCCTGCCGGGCCCGGCATCGAGCCAGGTAGGCTTCGCGCTGGGACTGACGCGGGCCGGCTGGCCGGGGGCGCTCGCGGCCTTCACCGCCTTCACGCTGCCGTCGGCTCTGGCGCTTCTCGCCTTCGCGATGACGGCCGCATCGATCTCTGGGCCCGTTGGCACCGGCGCGCTCGACGGGCTGAAGATCGTCGCCGTGGCCATCGTCGCGCAGGCCGTCTGGGGCATGGGCCGGACGCTCTGCCCGGATCGCGCGCGCGCGAGCATCGCGGTCGGCAACGTCGCCGTGCTGGCCGTCGTGCCGGGCGCCCCGGGCATGGTGGGGGCGATCGCGCTCGGCGCGCTCGCCGGGCTGGCGCTGGGCGCGGGCGACGCGCAGCCGCCCGGCGGCCGTGTCGCCATGCCGGTGGGCCGGAGACAGGCCGGGCTTGCGCTGGCGGCCTTTGCCGGTCTTCTGCTCCTCCTGCCGCTGATCGCGGGCCAGTCGCAGGCGCTGGCCGTCATCGACGGCTTCTACCGCTCGGGCGCGCTGGTGTTCGGCGGCGGCCACGTCGTGCTGCCCCTCCTGCAGGCAGAGACCGTCGTCCCCGGCTGGGTCACCGCGGACGCCTTTCTCGCCGGCTACGGCGCGGCGCAGGCGGTGCCCGGGCCGCTTTTCACCTTCGCCGCCTATCTCGGCGCGGTGCTGGGGCCGGAGCCGAACGGGGTGGCCGGCGCGGCGATCGCGCTGGCGGCGATCTTCCTGCCGGGCTTCCTGATCCTCGTCGGCGTGCTGCCGTTCTGGGACCGGTTCCGGAAGATGGCGCGGGCGCAGGCGGCGATGCGCGGCGCGAACGCGGCCGTGGTGGGCATCCTCGGCGCGGCGCTCTACACGCCGGTCTTCACGGGCGCCGTGGGCGACATGCGCGACTTCGCGCTCGCGCTCGCCTGCCTCGTCGCCCTGATCGCGTGGAAGGTGCCCCCCTGGGCCGTGGTGCTCTTCGCGGCGGCGGGCGGTGCCGGGCTGGCGCTCGCAGGCTGAGCGAACGCGGCGCCCCGGCGCCTCACCGCGCCACGTGCACCGGGCAGCCTCCGTGGCGCACCATGCGCGCCGCGTGGGAACCCGGAAAGGTCATCCCTGAAACCCGGCGAGGCGCGCCGCCACCTCCAGCACGTGCCGGTCGCGGTTTTCGTTGCGGATGTCGGCGGCGCGGAGGCCGCAGCGTGCGGGGCCCGCCATTCGGGAGCCGGCGTACCGGCTTTCGGTGGCCGGCTCACCGCGCCGTGTCCGCCCGGCCAGTCGCGTCCGCCGATGCGGGAGCGGTGGATGCGGCTCCGTCGGTCAGCAGAACCCGTGCGGCGCGGAAGAGCACGGCCGGATCCCGGTCGGTGCGCACGACGGGCAGCGGCGGGCTTCGGCCCGTCAGCGCGTGGACGGCGGCGCGGGCGCTGCGCACCGAGTACTCGACCGTGAAGACCGTATCGAGCGGCTGCTCCACGAACTGTCCCATCAGCGCGAAGTTCTTCGCGCCGGGCGGGCATGTCGCGGGCCGGTCGCCCGAACGCCGCGGCATGAACTGGCTTGTGATGAACGGCATCCGGCAGGGCAAGACCCGGGCGCCGTCGAACCAGCCCATCCGATCCGCGCCGAGGCGCAGCTGGCCGGCCAGTTCGGCGAGGATTTCGTCGCCCGTGGCCTCCCACATCGGCTTCGGGACGTAATCCCCGTTCCGGTCTCCGCGCAGTCCGTAGCCCCAGAACACCGTCGTGTCGGGTGGTTGCGCGCGAAAATGCGGCTGGCGGAAGAAGACGAAGGACATGAGCCATCCGCTGTCGCGGATCGTCACGAGCCCGCCCGTGCCGGTGGCGTTTCCTGTCAGTTCCTCGACGAAATCCCGGAACCCCGTCTCGCGCAGGGTGACGGTGAAGGAAGTCCAGGCGGTGCGGCGGGTGTCGGCGCAGAACGCCTCCGGGCGGCCGAACCCGTCATGGCGGGCCGCGAGCGACGACCTCCAGAGATCCCAGGAGGGCGTCGGCGCGGGCTCAAGGGACGGCGCCCGGTCGTTCGAGCCATATGTCGCGCCGTCCACCATGGAGCCGAGCGTGACATAGACGCGGTCCTGCTCTCCGAGCGCCAGCCGCCGGCCATCGGCGAGGTCGATGCGGTCCACCCGGCGGCCCTCGGCGTCGCCCCGGATCGACAGCCCCGTGACCCGGGCCTCCCGCTCGAAGGCGACGCCGCGCTCTTCCAGCCACGCGACCAGCGGCGAGACCAGGCTGTCATATTGATTGTAGCGCGTTCTCAGAACCCCGGCGATGCGCGTGAGGCCCGGCAGGAGATGGATGAAGCGGCGCATGTAGCGGCGCATTTCGGCCAGCGCGTGCCAGGGCTGGAACGAGAACATGGTGGACCACATGATCCAGAAGTTGCTCTCGAAGAAGTCGCGGTCGAACCAAGACCCGATCGTGCGGCCCGCAAGGCGGCGTTCCGGAACGATCAGCAGGCGGTTGAGCGCGACGATGTCGCCCGCGCCGAGGCCGAGATGCGCCATGTCCGCCTTCTCTCCCGCCGCGATCAGCCGGCATCTGGACGCGGCGCGCACCTCCTCGTTGAACGAGAGGATGTCCCGGCTCACGGAGATGTCGGGATCGTCGGCCGACGGGATATCGTCGAAAAGATCGAAGGTGTTCACGAAATTGCGCTCGAACATGCGCCCGCCCCGGGTCAGGTAGCCCTCCGCCACGCCGCCCGAGGCGTCGAGCGCGCCGCCCGGTTGCGGCTGGTCGTCGAAGATGCGGATGGAGGCGCCCGGAACCCCCGCGTCGCGGATCAGAAACGCCGCCGCGGCGAGCGAGGCGATCCCGCCGCCGATCATGTAGTGGGCCGCCCGCCCGTCCCTGCCAGCCATGCTCCCGCCCGCGCCCGGTCCCGCCGCCCTCACCCCGGCGGAAAGCCTCTTCCCCGGGCCCACTTTCGCCGCCGTGGCGACCGGCTGTCATTGATCTTCGTCATCGGAGCGTCGTCCTTGACGAGCCCCCTCTCGCGACCTTCGAGGCCCCGAGGAAGAGAACGCTCCGCCTCCGGCTGCTGGCATGCACAAACGCATGTTCCAGCACGCGCGGCCAGGCATCTACGGCGCGCTTTCCACCGTGCCGGCTCCTCCCCGTCTGCGGGCGCCGTGCCCCGGATGCGGCGAGGCGTCCGCGCAGTGTCTACTTCGTCAGGATGAGCTTGCCCGCCCTGGTGATCCGCAGCGTGTAGACCTGGCCGTCGAGGTCGATCTCGGCGGTCGATCCCCCCGCCATGAGGTCATGGGCATCGTGGCGCGGCAGATCCGGCCGGGCGGACAGGCGTCCGGCGCAGGAGGCGTCTCCGGATAGACGGTCGGTGTCGACACTCCTTTGTATGGCACGTCTCTCCTGCTTTCTCATGGCGTCACCGGCCCGCGAACTCGAAGGAGAAGCTCCGCGGCGCGCCGCGCGGCGGGGCCGGGAAGGGCCCGGCGCGGCGGATGTGATCGAGCGCCGCGCGGTCGAGATCGCGCGCGCCGGAGCTTCTCAGGACGCTGACCGGGACGAGCTCGCCGCTCCCCCCGATCCGGAAGCCGACCACCGCGACGCCGCGGCCGCGCACGCGCTCCTTCCGGGTGCGCGCGATCTGGCGCAGCACGCGGCCGCCGTAGTTCGCGGCCTCGGCGCGGCCGATTTCCGCCCTCGGGCTGGTCGTGACCGTCGCGGCGCGCGTCGCCTCGGCGTCCCGGGCGCCCTGGGCGTCGCCCCGCCGCGCGCTCCGTTCGGCGTTGCCCGCGGGGGCCGGCGCGGCGGGCGCGCGCGCCTGGGACGGCTCGGGCTCCTGCCGGCGCGGAGGCCGCGGGCGGGGGCGCGGGGTCTCCGCCGAGGCTTGCCGGACACGCACCGGGGCCACGCCGGTCACGCGCTCTGCCGCCGCCGCCGGCGGCGTGAAGGCAGGCTGGCCCGCGGCCCGGGCGCTCTCCTCCGGCACGGCCGCAGGGGCGGTGGCCGCAGTCTTCGCGGGGACGGCCGCGGCCTGTCGCGCAGGCGCGGGCGCCTGCTCGTGCGCGGGCGCTGCGGCAGTGTCCGGGCGGGCGGCAGGCGCCGCTTGTGCAGGCGCAACGGCCTCGGCGCGCTCAGGCTCCACCGGCTGCGGAGCCGGTGCGGTCGCGGCCGGCCCCTGTTGGGCAGGCGGAGGCGGAGAGGCCGCGCCGCCTGCGGCGAGATCGGCGAAGCTGTCGCCGAGGCGCGCGACCGCGCTGGGCGCGCCGCCCCCCGCCATCGCCGCGTCGGGCTCGGGCCGCAGGACGACGCCCAGCGCGGCGAGATGAAGCGCGGCAGAAACGGCCCCGGCGAGGATGAGCGCCCGCGGCGTCACGGAAGCGCCCTCTCGGTCACGAGGATCACCTCCCCCGCCCCGGCCGCGCGCAGCGCGCCCGCGATGTCCGCCAGGCGGCGCGCGGGGAGCGCGCGGTCGGGCACGAGGCGGGCGGCCGGGGCGGTCGCGCCCGTCTCCTCGGCGCACCGGGCGAGGTAGTCCGCGGCCGACACCGGCCGGCCGCGATGGAGCGTCGTGCCGTCGGCGCGGATCACCAGCGCGTCCGGCGGGGCGCTCCGGTCGAGCTCCGCCGCGCGGACGAGTTTCACGTCGCCGTCGAGGGGCGGGGCCAGCGATCCGGCGACGAGGAAGAAGACCAGCATCAGGAAGACCACGTTGATGAGCGCGATCGTGGGCTCCCCGCGCGCGCGGCGATATGTCCGGCGGCCCGCCACGGTCAGCCGAGCACCCGGACGTCGGCGGACGGGACGGACCGGAGCGCGACCAGCAGATCGGTCAGCCGCTGCGCCGTGACCTCCCCTTGCAGGCTGACCAGAACGGCGCGGCCGTCCTCGCCCAGGCGCGCCCTGACCGCCGCCGCCGCGTGTTCGAGCGCCGTGGCCTCGCCGTTCACGCTGATCGCGTCGGGCGCGAGCCGCACGAAGACCGGCGGCGCGTAGCCCGGCATCGCGCCGCGCGCCGCGGCCGCGAGCGGCAGCTCCCCGAAGCGCGTGAAGGTGGAGGAGAGCATGAAGAAGAGCAGCAGCAGGAAGATCACGTCGATGAGCGGCGTCAGCGACAGCCGGCGGCGCCGGAAGCCGGGCGCGCTACGCATGGGCCACCCCCGCGACGTGAGCCGCGGCCTCCGGCGCGGGGTCCGGGCCGAACCCCGGGCGCAGGAGCACCTCCAGCGCCTCGTCCGAGAGAGCGCGCTCCGCGGCCACGCGGGATTCGAGATAGGTGAGGCAGAGCGCCGTGGGCATCGCCACGCCGAGGCCCACTGCGGTGGTCAGCAGCGCCACCCAGATCCCCCCGGCAAGCGCCGAGGGATCGACGGCCGCCCCGGCCGCCTGCAGGGCCTGGAACGCCTCGATCATCCCGAGCACCGTGCCGAAAAGGCCGAGAAGCGGGGCGAGCTGAACGACGGAATCGAGCAGGCGGAACCCCGACTCGAGGCGCGCGAGCCCGGCGTCGATCTCGGCCAAAAGGCGGGAGCGGGCTTGGCCGGCCCCCTCGCCGAGCGCGCGGGCGAGCACGGGGGACAGGTGGCTCGGGCTTCGCGCCAGGGCGGCCCGCGCGGCGGCCTCCGCGCCTGCGTCCGCATCACGGAGCGCGCGGCCTCGTGCCGGCCCACGCCGAGGCCGCGGAACTGCCAGAGCTTGGCCAGCACGACGGCGAGCGCCACGATCGAAACTCCGCCGAGGAGCGCCACCACCGGGCCGCCAAGCGCCACGGCCTCGCGCAGGCCGGCCAGGAGTTCAGCCAGCGCGCTCATCCCGACACCTCGAGATCCGCGCGGCTCTCCAGCCGCAGGTGCTCCATGCAGACGCCGGCCTCGAGGCCCGCGCCCGAACAGTCCTCCGCCGCGTTCACGAGAACCCGCCCGAGCGCCGCGCACTCGGCGCCCGGCAGGTCGAACTGGCGCACCCGGGTCCGCCCCTCCGGCACCGACTGAAAATCGAAGAGGGACAGCCGCTCCACCACGCCGCCGGCGTCGAAGACCACGGTCTCGAGGACGAGGGCATCGAGATCGGCGCCCAGCGCGTTGTCCACCACGAAGGTCAGACGGCAGGCGCTTTCCGTCTGCGTCAGCGTGTTGAGCTCCAGCCGGAGCGATCGGTCGGTCTCCCCTTCGCTCGCGGCCGCGGCGCCTGCAATGGCCAGGGAAACAAGCAGGGTCGGGACAAACTGTCGTATCACCAGTCGAACTCCTTCGTGAGCGCGATCTTGAAGGTCCGGCCCGGCGCGTTGTCGAGCTGCAGGTTGGGCCGGTAGGTGGCGTCCGTGACGTTCTCGACGGCGAGGTTCACCGTCATGCCCTCGAGCGGCCCGGAGTCGGGCGTCCAGTCGAGGAAGAGGTGATGGGTGACATGGCTGTCGCCGCTCGTCTCGGCCGAGGCGGTGGTGCTGCTGTTCGCCCAGTTGCCCCGCCACCCGAGGCGGAGGCCGCGTTCCGGCAGCCTGGTGCCCAGCGTTAGCGAGAGGGTGTCCGCGGGCGTGTCGGTCAGCGTTTCGCCGGTGCTCTCGTCCTCCGAACGGACCAGCGAATAGGCGGCATTCGGGAACCAGCCCTCGGCATCGTAGGCGCCCTCGAATTCGAGGCCCCAGATCCGCGCGCTGTCGACGTTCGAGAAATGGGGCACCGCCGCCTGTCCGGTCGTCGGCCCCGTCGCGCGCGGCGTCGTGGCGATCAGGTCGCGGATCGAGTTGTTGAAGGCCGTCGCCTTGACTTGCAGGCTGTCGCCCTCGTTCAGCACGTCGAACCCTTCGTAGGCGAGGCCGATCTCGACCGTGGTGGCGATCTCGGGGTCGAGGTTCAGGCTCGGCGTGCGCGGACCGAAGAAAAAGGGCCCGCGCTGCACCTCTCCTTCGCTCGAATAGAGCTCGTCGAGCGTCGGCAAGCGCTCGGTCCGGGCGAGAGATCCGAAGACGGACCACGCGTCGTTCAGCTCGTACATGACGGCGAGCTTCGGCGAGACGGCAAGCTCCTTCGTCGCGCGCGCGCCCGCCGCCTCGGCGGCGGCGCCGGGATCCTGGAACGCCTTTTCCAACCGAAGCCCCGGGATGAGGGTCAGCCGGTCGTTCCAGCTGAATTCGCCCTGCGCGTAGATCGCGGCGCGGCTGTCCGCGCCCTCGGGATGGAAGGGCAATGCGCCCAGGGAAGAAGACGCCGTGCGCTCCTGCTGCGAGAGCTGCGTGCCGAAGGTCAGGTAGTTCTCCCACGCGCCGCTGCCGAACTCGATGGTGTTCTCGGCCTTGAGCGAGAGGGGCTCGTAGGCGGCATCGTTATCGCAAAGGACAAGGAAGATGCCCGGCGCGCAGAGGAAGCCGGCGGAGAAGTCGCGCTTCTCCACCTCGGTGTTCGACCACGACAACGTCACGTCGAGGTCGAGCCATGGGTTGCCTGCACCTTGGTGATCCCACGACAGCGTCACCGTGTCGTCGAGGCTGCGGATTTCGGCCGTGCCGAAGCCCGCCACGGCGGAGGCGCCCGTCTGCGCCACAACCGTGTCGGCCAGATCGCCGTCGGTGCGCGACCACGACAGGCGCAGCGACTGGTCGTCGTTCTGCCCGAAGTGGAAGGTGCCCTTCACCAGCCCGGACCAGCGTTGATAGGCGGTGCCGTCCAGCGTGGTGCCGTCGCCGTCTTCCACGTCGTCCGACGTGGCGCGGTTGAGCGCGAAGAGCAACTCGGCGTTCTCGTTGGGCCGCGCGTCATAGATCAGCCCGCCCCGCCATGCGTTCCCGTTCGAGCCGTAGCCCGTGGAGAAGCGCAGCGCCCCCGTCTCTCCCGGCTCGAGGAAGTCCGAGGCATCCTTGGTGGTGAAGTTGATCACCCCCCCCCCGATCGCGCCCGAGCCGTAGAGGGTGGAGGAGGCGGGGCCGCGCAGGATCTACACCCGCTTGTAGAGCGCCGGGTCGCCGAGGAAGGACCCGGTGCGATACTGCTCGAAGAACTTGGGCGTACCGTCCACGGTGACGATGATTCGTGACTGGCTCGCGGTCTGTTCGGTGTTGCCGATGCCCCGGATGTTGAACGCCTCGCCCAGAAGGCGGCCGGAGCCGCCGGTCTCGACCCCCGGGACCGTGTCGAAGAGCTCGCCCACGGTCGTCGCCTGTTCGCGGTCGATGTCCTCCTGTTCCAGCACCGTCACCGCCTGCGGCGTATCGATCGCCACCTTCTCCGTGCCGGCGCCGAGAACCAGTCGCCCGAGCGGCGTGAAACCGCCCTCCGTCTCCTGCGCCGAGACCTGCCCCCCGAGCACCGCGGCCAGCGCCGTCGCGGCAGCGCCCCAGAGCAGGCGCACTTTGCCCGTTCTCATCCTTTCCCTTCCTTTTTCCAGGTGCGGGTCGGGATGGCGTCGGGCTGGCGTGACCGCGTCGTGCAATTCTTACTTGATGTGTCAGGAATGCAGCCTTACGAATCCCGACTGAAACAGTCAAGAGAAGTCCGCGCCCTCGAGCCGCCGCCAGAGCAGGTCCGGACGACGAGAAAGGGCGGACCCCATGAGCGAAACATCCCGTATTTCCCCCGATGCCATCCTTGCGGCGCGCGCCGAGCGGCCGAAACTGCGCGCCCGCGATCTCGCGGCGGCGCTGCGCGTGCCCGAGGCCGCCCTGCTCGCGGCCGAGACCGGCCGCGCGGCGACCCGGATCGCGGCGCACCCGAACGCTCTGATGCCCGCCGTGACGGAGCTTGGCGAGGTCATGGCGCTCACCCGCAACGAAAGCGCGGTGCATGAGCGGGTGGGCAGCTATCTGGAGTATCATCCCGGCGAGCACGCGACGATGGTGCTCGGCCCCGAGATCGATCTGCGCATGTTCCCCAAGCACTGGGCCCACGCCTTCGCGGTGACCGAGGAGACGGGGGCCGGCCTCCGGCGCAGCCTGCAGGTCTTCGACGCCGCCGGCGACGCGGTCCACAAGGTGCACCTGAAACCCGCCTCGGACATCGCGGCCTTCGATCGCCTCGTCGCCACGCTCGCCACGGGCGACGAAAGCCGCGAGTTCGACGTCGCGCCGCGCACACCGCCGGAGGGCGCGTGGATCCGCGAGGACAGGATCGACATCCTGCGCAAGGAGTGGGAGCGGATGACCGATACCCACCAGTTCCTGCGCCTCGTCTCCAAGCTCAAGATGAACCGCCTGGGCGCCTACCGCGCGGCCGGCGCACCCTATGTCGAGCCGCTCGCCCCCGAGGCCGTCACCGCGATGCTGGAGCACTGCGCCGCCGAGGGCATCGAGATCATGCTCTTCGTGGGCAATCCGGGTTGCATCCAGATCCACGCCGGAACGATCCACACGCTGACCCCGATGGGCCCCTGGCAGAACGTGATGGACCCGCGCTTCAACCTGCATCTGCGGGCGGATCACGTCGCCGAGGTCTGGCGCGTGTGGAAGCCCACGCAGCGCGGGCCCGCGATCTCGGTCGAAGCCTTCGACGAGGAGGGGCGGCTCATCCTGCAATGCTTCGGCAAGCGCAAGGAAGCCGAGCCCGTGGCC
The DNA here is from genome assembly GCF_041365695.1 of Rhodosalinus sp. 5P4. Taxonomy (NCBI): domain Bacteria; kingdom Pseudomonadati; phylum Pseudomonadota; class Alphaproteobacteria; order Rhodobacterales; family Paracoccaceae; genus Rhodosalinus; species Rhodosalinus sp. 5P4. The sequence goes on along the minus strand of NZ_JBGFSJ010000002.1, from coordinate 95,339 downwards.
TGGAACGCCATGGCCGCCGAGCTCGCCCCGGCCGAGACCGCGGAGGCGACGGCATGACCATCCGACCCACCGGCCTCGCCGCCGCGTTCGCCCTCCTCTGCCTCCCGCTCGGCGCCGCCGCGGCGGAGCGCATCGTCGCGGTGGGCGGCTCGGTCACCGAGACCGTCTTCGCCCTCGGCGCGGGTGATCGCCTCGTCGCGCGCGACACGACATCGACCTGGCCGCCCGACGCTGAAGCCCTGCCCGACGTGGGTTATGTCCGGCGGCTCTCGCCGGAGGGCGTGCTGTCGGTCGCGCCGGACCTCATCCTCGCGGAGGAAGGCGCCGGCCCGCCCGAGACGGTCGAACTTCTGGCCGCGGCCGAAATCCCGTTCGTCACGATCCCCGACGCCAGCGACGCGGAGGGCGTCGCCCGGAAGGTCGAGGCGGTGGGCGCGGCCCTCGGCCTTGACGACAGGGCGGCGGCGCTCGCCGCGTCGATCCGCGCGGACATGCGCGCGATCCGAGAACGCTCGGAAGACATCGGCGAGCCGGCACGCGTGCTCTTCCTGCTGTCGGCCGAGGGCGGACGGCTCATGGCGTCGGGCAGCGGCACCGCGGCCGATTCCATGATCCGCCTCGCGGGGGGCGAGAACGCGGTCACGGGCTTCGAGGGCTACAAGCCGCTCACCGACGAGGCGGTGCTCGCCGCGGCGCCCGACGTGGTGCTGATGATGGAGGGCCGCGCGGGCCATGGCGGCGCCGGGGTGCTGTCGCACCCGGCCCTCGCCGCCACGCCCGCCGGCCGAGACGGCCGGCTGGTCGAGATGGACGGGCTCTATCTTCTGGGATTCGGCCCGCGCACGGCCGAGGCCGTCGCCGATCTCCACGCCGCGCTCTACCCGAACGGGAGCTGAGCCATGGTCGCCATCGCCGAGGGCGCGCCTCCTGCCGCGGGCGACCGCAGCCTGCTCGCACGGCGCGCCACATGGGGGCTCGTCGCGCTGGCCCTTCTGACGAGTTGGGCGTCGCTCGCCACGGGGACGGCGGGCGTGTCGCTGACCGACGCCCTCGCCCGTGTCGTCTCGGGCGAGGGCCTGACGCTGCAGGAAAGGATCGTGATCCTCGAGATCCGCCTGCCGCGCCTCACCACGGGTCTCCTGGTGGGCGCGGCGCTGGCGGTCTCCGGCGCGGTGATGCAGGGGCTCTTCCGCAACCCGCTCGCCGATCCGGGGCTCGTCGGCGTCGGTGCCGGGGCCGGGCTTGGGGCGGTGTCGGCCATCGTGTTGGGGGGCCTGCTGCCGCCGGCGATCGCCGCGGCCACCGGCATCTATACCGTGCCGGTCGCCGCGTTCCTCGGCGGATGGGCCGCGACGATGGTCCTTTACGGCGTCTCCACCCGCGCGGGGCAGACCTCGGTGGCCACGATGCTCCTGGCGGGGATCGCGCTCGGCGCGCTCGCCGGCGCGGCGACGGGCCTTCTGGTCTACGTCGCCGACGACCAGCAGTTGCGCGACCTCACCTTTTGGGGGCTCGGCTCCCTCGCCGGCGCGGCCTGGCCGAAGCTGGCCGTGGCCGCGCCGATCATGCTCGCCGCGATGGCCGGGACGCTCTGGCTCGCGCGCAGGCTCAACGGTCTCGCGCTCGGCGAGGCGGCCGCGGCGCATATGGGCGTGCCGGTGCAGCGGATGAAGAACCTCGCCATCCTCTCGGTCGCCGCGGCGACGGGCGCGGCGGTGGCCGTCTCGGGGGGCATCGGGTTCGTGGGCATCGTCGTGCCGCATCTCCTGCGTCTCGCCACGGGGCCGGACCACCGCCGCCTTCTGCCCAACGCGGCGCTTCTGGGCGCGAGCCTGCTGGTGGGCGCCGACATGCTGTCGCGCACGGTCATCGCACCGGCCGAACTTCCGATCGGGATCATCACCGCGCTTCTGGGAGCGCCGGTCTTCCTGTGGATCCTTCTGCGCCGGCGCGGCGTGCCGGACCTGTGAGGCGCGCATGATCGACGCCTCCAGCCTCACGGTCACGCTGGGCCGACGCCGGGTTCTCGACGGCCTCGACTTCCGCGCCATGCCCGGCGCGCTGACCGCGATCGTCGGGCCGAACGGCTCGGGCAAGACCACCCTGATGCGCGCGCTCACCGGCGAGATCGCGGCGGAGGGGCGGCTCTTGCTCGAAGGCGAGGACCCGCGAAAGCTGCGCCCCTGGCAGCTCGCGCGGCGGCGCGGGGTCCTCGCGCAGTTCACGCGGCTGGCCTTTCCCTTCACGGTGCTCGAGGTGGTGCGCTTCGGCGCCGAGGCGGGCGGCCAGGCGGGCGCGGGGGCCACCGCGCGCGCCCGCGCGGCGCTCGCGCGGGTGGACCTTGCGGGCTACGAGGGCCGGCACTACCAGGAACTCTCGGGCGGCGAGCAGGCCCGCGCCCAGCTCGCCCGCGTGCTCGCCCAGGTCTGGGAGCCGGTGGCCCCCGAGGGCCCCCGTTGGCTGTTCCTCGACGAGCCGGTGGCGAGCCTCGACATCGCGCACCAGCTCCAGGTGATGGAGCTGGCCCGCGATTACGCCCGCGCAGGCGGCGGCGTGGTCGCGGTGATGCACGACCTGACGCTGACGGCCATGTTCGCCGATCGCGTCACGCTGCTGCAGGAGGGCCGCGTCGCGGGCGAAGGGGCGGCCGGCGAGGTTCTCCGGCCCGAAATTCTGGAGCAGGTCTACGGCTGCCGTCTCGATGTCGTGGAACTCTCGGACCCTGCCCGCCTGATCGTGACGCCGCGCACCGGCCCGCGCGCGCCTCGTCATGCTCCGGCGGATGGCGGCGAGATCGTCCCGGAGGCCGCGTGCCCGGCGCGTTCGGGGTAACGTCGCGCGCGACGGCATGGCCGCATCGCCCCCCCCCCCCCGCCGCGCGCGCAGGCGGGCGGAACGCGGACGGCATCACCGCACCACGTGCACCGAGCAGCTTGCGTGGCGGACGATGCGCGCCGCGTGGGGGCCCAGAAGGTAATCCCGGAAATCCGGCTTGTGCGCGCCCACCACGATCAGGCTGGCGCCGTCGGTCTCCGCCACGTGAAGGATTTCCTGGTAGGCGTTCCCGGTGGCCACGATGTGGCGGACCTTCTTGTTGGCCTCCGCGCCGAGCGCGGCCTCGGCAAGCGCGTCGAGCCTGCGGCGCGCTTCCTGCACCGCCTTGTCGTGATGCGACTTGTCGAAATAGCTGCCGACCACGCTCATGCCGTAATCGGGCACCACCGTGATGACGTCGAGCTGCGCGCCCTCCATCTCCGCGAGGCGCGCCGCCACCTCCAGCACGTGGCGGTCGCGGTTTTCGTTGCTGATGTCGACGGCGCAGAGAACGGGGCCGGTCATGCGGGGACCTCCTGGCGGGTCATGCGCGCGCGCTGCAGAAGCGCCAGGAAGGCGAGCAGCACGAGCGCGGGGATGAACATGAGTTCCTTGGGCATCTGGTCGGCCGGCGCCTTGACGCTGTCGATCGTCATCGGCCGCTCGGCGTAAAAATCGAAGTCCAGGAAGGTCTGCGCGTAGGGCGTGCCGAACATCGGCTCCTCGAAGCTCACGCGGCCGTCCTCCAGCGGCACGAGCGCGAGGCCCGCCTCGGCGAGGAGGTCCTCGCCCGGCGCGTCGCGCGCCACCGGCAGGACAAGCGTCGTCTCGGTGATCTCGCCGGTGTCGAAGTCCGGGCCCGAGACGACGATGCGGAGTTCTTCGCCCGGATCGGCCTCCTCGACCGCCTGCGCGAGATTGGCGGGATCCAGCATGCGGAAGGGCGGCTGGATGCGGTCCATGAAGAAATCCGGACGGAAGAGCGCGAAGGCGATGAGGATCAGCGCCACGCTTTCATGGATGCGGTTCTTCGTGAGGAACCAGCCCATGGTGCCCGCCGTGAAGACGAGGATGGCGACCGTGGCGACGATCGCCGTCACGATCCCCTGCACGAGGGTCACGTCGATCAGCAGAAGATCGGTGTTGAAGATGAAGAAGAAGGGCAACGCCACGGTGCGGAGCGAGTAGAAGAAGGCGGTGAAGCCGGTGCGGATCGCGTCCCCGCCCGACACGGCGGCCGCCGCGAAGCTCGCCAGCCCCACGGGCGGCGTCACGTCCGCCATGATCCCGAAGTAGAAGACGAAGAGATGCACCGCGATCAGCGGCACGATGAGCCCCGACTGCGCGCCAAGCTCGACCACCACGCCCGCCATGAGCGAGCTTACCACGATATAGTTGGCGGTGGTGGGCAGCCCCATGCCGAGCACGAGCGACAGAAGCGCCACCATCACCAGCATCAGCACGAGATTGCCGCCCGAAAGGAACTCCACCAGCTCGGACATCACCTGCCCCACGCCGGTGAGCGTCACGGTCCCCACGATGACGCCCGCCGTCGCGGTGGCAAGGCCGATGCCGATCATGTTGCGCGCGCCGTCGATGAGCCCCTGGAGAAGGTCCAGCACGCCCCACTTCAGGCGGTCGGCCAGATCGCTTTCACCGCGGAACACCGCCTTGAGAGGGCGCTGCGTCAGCAGGATGACGAAGAGGAGCATGGTCGCCCAGAAGGCCGAAAGCCCCGGCGATTTCTGCTCGATCATCAGGAAATAGACGAGCACGACGATGGGCAGCAGGTAATAGAGGCCCGACTTGTAGATCTCGCCCACGACCGGCAGCCGCACGTCCTCCGAATTCGGATCGTCGGGCTCGAGGTCGGGGCTCTGGGCGGCGAGCCACAGAAGCGCCAGGTAGGCGAGGAACAGAAGGGCCGACAGGACCCAGCCCGCGCCCTCGGGCACGAGAGCGGTGATCCAGCGCACCGGGAATTGCACGCCGTAGCAGAGCGCCGCGAACCCGGCGAAGAACGCGGCCATGCCGCCGATCGTGCGCCCGAGCGAGACCACCCGGTCGCCGAGCGTGGGCATGTTCTGCTTCACCGCCTCCAGATGCACGATGTAGACGAGCGCGATGTAGCTGATCGCCGCGGGCAGGAAGGCGTGGGTGATCACCTCCACGTAGGAGATGCCCACGTATTCCACCATCAGGAAGGCCGCGGCGCCCATGACGGGCGGCATGATCTGGCCGTTCACGGAACTCGCGACCTCAACCGCGCCGGCCTTCTCGCTGGTGAAGCCCACGCGCTTCATCAGCGGGATGGTGAAGGTGCCGGTGGTGACCACGTTGGCGATGGACGAGCCGGAGATGAGCCCGGTGGCCGCAGATCCCACGACCGCGGCCTTGGCCGGCCCGCCGCGCAGGTGGCCCAGCGCGCCGAAGGCCATCTTGATGAAGTAGTTGCCCGCGCCCGCCTTCTCCAGCAGCGCGCCGAAGAGCACGAAGAGGAACACGAACTTCGTGGAGACGCCGAGCGCGATGCCGAACACGCCTTCCGACGTGATCCACATGTGGCTCATCGCCTTCTGCAGCGACGCGCCCTTCCAGCGGATCACCTCGGGCACCCAGGCGGAGGCCCCGAAGAAGACATAGGCCAGGAAGATCGTGGCGATGATCGCCATCGCGGGGCCCAGGGCGCGCCGCGCGCCCTCGAAGAGCAGCAGAAGCCCGACGAGCGCGAACCACTTGTCCGTGTCGTCGGCAAGCCCGCCGGACTGCACCACCTTCTCGTAGAAGAAATACCCGTAAAGCGCCGTGAAGGCGCCGACGGAGGCCATGATCCAGTCGTGGATCGGCACGTAACGGCGCGGACTGGAGCGGAAGGCGGGATAGGCCAGGAAGGCGAGGAAGATCGCGAAGGCCAGGTGGATCTGGCGCGAATTGTTGATGATGTCGCCCGGAAGGACGTAGTTGGCGAGCGGCGAGGCCAGCAGCACCTGGAAGACGGACCAGCTGAGCGCGACCGCGGCGATCAGCAGCGCCACGGCGCCACCCGGGTTCCGGGCGCCCGCGTCGCTGGAGGCCACGAGGTCCTGAAGTTCCTCCTCGGTGAGCGGGCCGCGGGCCTCTTCCCTCTGGCTCATCCGTGCATCCCCCTGCTGGCGGGCGCGTGTGCCCCGCTCTTGTCGTTCGGATCGGCAGGGCGCGGGACCGGCCCGCGCCCTGCCGCAGCGGCCGTCACTCGATCAGGCCGGCCTCGCGGTAGTACTTCTCGGCCCCGGCATGAAGGGGCGCCGACAGACCGTCCTTCACCATCTCCTCCTTCTTGAGCACGGAGAAGGCGGGATGCAGGCCGGTGAAGTCGCCGAAGTTCTCGAACACGGCCTTGACCACGGTATAGACGGCCTCTTCCGACACGTCGGCGGAGGTCACGAAGGTGGCGCCGACGCCGAAGGTCGTGACGTCCGCGTCATTGCCGCGATACATGCCGCCCGGGATGGTCGCCATGCGGTAGTAGGGACGCTCGGCGACGAGCTCGCGGATCGTCTCGTTGTCGACCTGCACCAGCACCGAGTCGCACGCCGTGGTGGCTTCCTGGATAGACCCCGAGGGGTGACCCACGGTGTAGACCATCGCGTCGATCTGGTTGTCGCAGAGCGCGGCGGACTGTTCGGCCGCCTTCAGTTCGGTGGCGAGCTCGAAATCATCGGTGGTCCAGCCCATCGCCTCCATCACGACTTCCATGGTGCCGCGCTGGCCGGAGCCCGGGTTGCCGATGTTGACGCGCTTGCCCTTGAGGTCCTCGAAGGTCGTGACGCCCGCGTCGGCGCGCGCCACCACGGTGAAGGGTTCGGGGTGCACGGAGAAGACCGCGCGCAGGTCCTCGAACGGGCCCTGCTCCTCGAAGCGGGAGGAGCCGTTGTAGGCGTGATACTGCCAGTCCGACTGCGCGACGCCGAATTCCAGCTCGCCCGCGCGGATCGTGTTGATGTTGTAGATCGAGCCGCCGGTGGACTCCACCGAGCAGCGGATGCCGTGCTCGCGCCGGTCCTTGTTCACGAGCCGGCAGATGGCGCCCCCGGTCGGGTAGTAGACGCCGGTCACGCCGCCGGTGCCGATGGTGATGAAATCCTGCGCGAAGGCCGCGGGGGCCATCAGTGCCGCGGCGACCGCCCCGGCGATGGTGAGTCTGGCTTTGTGGAACATCACAGTCTCCCTCTTGGTTGATGTCGTCTTTCGGGGTGCGCTCAGCCGTCTTGGACTTCGTCCAGACGGCGGTTGCGCGCTTCGACCTCCTCGATCCGGCGGCGCGCCTCCGCGCCGCCCCGTCGGGCCACGAGCCCCATGATCGCCTCCAGCAAGAAAAGCGTCGACGTGTAGGAGGTGAAGAAATTCGGCCCCTGCCCCGGCACGATGAACGAATGCGTGGCGTGCGGCAAGGCCGGACAGGCGTGGGTGTCGGTCACGACGATGACCGCCGCGCCCTGCTCGCGGGCGAGCGCGGCGGCGCGCAGCGAGGCCGTGGCGCAAGGCGGCTTGGTCACGACGAGCACCGCGTCCTGCGGCCCCAGCCCGGCAAGCGCCGCGCCCATCGACCCGCCCGCCCGCGCCGCGAGCGTCCAGCCGGGCGACAGGAACTGCGCCGTGTAGGCGACATGCTCGACGACGCCCGAGGAGCCCAGCGCGCCCACCAGGACGACGCGGCGCGCGCCGTGCAGCACCTCCGCCGCGGCTTCGAGCCGGGCGGGCGCGAGCGTCTCGCCGAGCCTGCGGATATTGGCGGAACAGGCCTCCATGTGGCTTTCGAAGAACGCCGCGGCGCCACCGGCGCGGGCGTCGCACATGAGGCCCGCGCGTTCCGAGAAACGGCTCATCCGGCGGTCGAGCGTGCCGCGCATCTCCTCGCGCAGCGCCTCGAAGCTGTCGTAGCCCACCGCGCGCGCCATGCGCGAGAAGGCGGCGGGCGAAACGCCGCTGTCCTGCGCGACCGCGCGCAGGCTCCGCGAGGTCGCCGCCACGGGATTGTCGATGACGTAGTCCGCCGCCTGTTTCAGCGTCGCGCTGAGCGCGGTGTAGGACTCGGCAAGCCGCGCATCGAGAGGCTCCTGCACGCGTCCGCTCCCCCATGCAAACCGTCACGCCCGGATTTGTTCCATTTCGTTTCACGTCTTGTCAACATGTGACGCATGTGTTTCGCTTCTCCCTTGCATGCCATAGTCAAAAGCGGCCCGATCCAGTGTCCCACATCTTTCCGCGCGCGCCCCGCTCCCTGCCGCCCACCGCCGTCCGCGGCGAGGGCGTCTATATCTACGACAGCACGGGCAAGGCCTATCTCGACGGCTCGGGCGGCGCGGCGGTCTCCTGCCTTGGCCACGGCGACCGTGACGTGGCCGAGGCGATCCGCCGCCAGTCCGAGACGCTGGCCTTCGCCCATACCGGCTTCTTCACCTCCGAGCCCGCCGAAGCACTCGCGGACCGGCTCGCGGCCCATGCGCCGCCGGGTCTCGATCGGGTGTATCTCGTCTCCGGCGGCTCCGAGGCCGTGGAGGCGGCGCTGAAACTCGCGCGACAGTATTTCCTCGAGATCGGCCAGCCCGAACGCCACCGCGTCATCGCGCGCCGGCAAAGCTATCACGGCAACACGCTCGGCGCGCTCGCCACGGGCGGCAACGCATGGCGGCGCGCGCCCTTCGCGCCGATGCTGGTGGAAACGAGCCATATCGCGCCCTGCTACGCCTACCGCGACCGGCGCGACGACGAGAGCCTGGAGGCCTACGGCCTGCGCGTGGCCGACGAGCTCGAGGCGGAAATCCTGCGCCTCGGCCCCGAAACGGTGGCGGCCTTCGTCGCCGAGCCCGTGGTGGGCGCCACGGCCGGCGCGGTGCCCCCTGTGCCGGGCTATTTCGCCCGCATCCGGGAGATCTGCGACCGCCACGGCGTTCTGCTGATCCTCGACGAGGTGATGTGCGGCATGGGCCGCACGGGCAGCCTCTTCGCCTGCGCGCAGGAAGGGATCGCGCCCGATATCGTGACCATCGCCAAGGGGCTCGGCGCGGGCTACCAGCCGATCGGGGCGGCGCTCTGCACCGGCGCGATCTACGACGCGATCGTCGCGGGCTCCGGTTTCTTCCAGCACGGTCACACCTACAACGGCCACCCCACCGCCTGCGCCGCGGCCGACGTGGTGGTGACGAAACTCACCGAGGGCGGGCTGGCCGAGCGCGCGGGCACGATGGGCGGCAGGCTGCGCGATGCGCTCGAGGCCGCCTTCGGCCAGCATCCGAACGTGGGCGATATCCGGGGCCGCGGGCTTTTCCTGGGGATGGAGTTCGTGCGGGACCGCGAGACGAAGGAACCGTTCGACCCCGACTTCGGCCTTCACCGCAAGCTCAAGGCGGCGGCCTTCGATGCCGGTCTGATCTGCTACCCGATGGGCGGCACCATCGACGGCCGCCGCGGGGACCACGTCCTGCTCGCCCCGCCCTTCATCATCGAGGACGACCACGTGGGCGAGATCGTGAAAAAGCTAGGCCGCGCCCTCGACACGGTGCTCTGAGCCGGGGCCCGCGCGGTCCGCCAGGCGCCTGCCGTCCTTCCCGTTTCGTCCGCGCCCACCGCGGGCCCGTTGACATTCCAGTCACTGGAAGCCCCATCTATGGCTCGAAGACGAAGCCGGAAGAGGGCACCATGACGAGCACCGAAGCGCTGACACTGTCGATCGATGGCATGAACTGCGCCTCCTGCGCGGGCCGGGCGCAGCGCGCGCTCGAGGCCGTGCCGGGCCTGTCGGACGTCAACGTGAATTTCGCCACCGGTCAGGCACGGCTGTCGGTCGCCGATCCGGCCACCGTTGCGGCCGCGGCCGACGCGCTCGAAGCCGCGGGCTATCCCGCCCGCACCGAGACGCGGACTCTCACCGTGGACGACATGTCCTGCGCGTCCTGCGTGGGGCGGGTGGAACGCGCGCTCGCGGCCGTGCCCGCCGTGCTGGAGGCGCGCGTGAACCTTGCCGCCGGGACCGCGACCGTCACGATGCTCGAGGGCGCGGCATCCGCCGACGATCTCGTGCGCGCGGTGGCCGAGGCGGGATACGACGCCACGCCCGAGGACGCCGAGGCGCGCGAAAGCCGGGGCGCCCGCCGCGACGCGGAGGCACGCGAAACCGGGCGCCGCGCGATCCTGGCCGCGGCGCTCACGCTGCCGGTCTTCCTGATCGAGATGGGCGGCCACGCGATCCCCGCGATCCACCATTTCATCGGCCAGACGATCGGCCACCAGGCCAGCTGGCTTTTGCAGTTCGCGCTCGTGACGCTCGTGCTCGCAGGGCCGGGGCGCGGCTTCTACCGGCGCGGCTTTCCCGCCCTCATGCGCGGGGCGCCCGACATGGACAGCCTCGTCGCGCTGGGCACGTCGGCGGCCTACCTCTATTCCGTCGTCGCCACCTTCGCACCCGGGCTTCTGCCCGAAGGCGTGCGCGCGGTCTATTACGAGGCGGCGGCGGTCATCGTCACCCTCATCCTGGCGGGCCGCTACCTCGAGGCGCGCGCCAAGGGCCGTGCCGGCGCGGCGATCGAGCGGCTTCTGGGGCTTCAGCCGCGCACCGCCCGCGTCTTGCGCGACGGCGAGGTGGAGGAAGTGCCCGTCGAACGGATCCGCGCGGGCGAGATCCTGGTGGTGCGCCCCGGCGAGCGCATCGCCACCGATGGCGAGGTGACGGAGGGCGGGGCGCGCGTCGACGAAAGCATGATCACCGGCGAGCCGGAGCCCGTCGGCAAGGGCCCGGGCGACACCGTCACCGGCGGTACGGTGAACGGCACCGGCAGCTTCCGTTTCCGCGCGACGCGGGTGGGCGACGACACGACGCTGTCGCAGATCGTCCGCATGGTCGAAGAGGCGCAATCCGCCCGCCTTCCGGTACAGCGCCTCGTGGACCGCGTCACGCTCTGGTTCGTCCCGGCCGTGATGGCGGCGGCGGCGGTCACGGTCGCCGCGTGGCTGATCTTCGGCCCCGCGCCGGCGGTCACGATGGCGTTGGTGGCGGGGGTCTCGGTCCTCATCATCGCCTGCCCCTGCGCCATGGGGCTGGCCACGCCGACCTCGATCATGGTCGCCACCGGCCGCTCGGCCGAGCTCGGCGTCTTCTTCCGCAAGGGCGACGCGCTCGAGACGCTGGGCGGCGCGAAGGTGGTCGCCCTCGACAAGACCGGAACCATCACCGAGGGGCGGCCCGAGCTGACCGACCTGATCCCGGCCGAGGGCGCGACGCGCGCGGAGGTGCTGGCCCTCGTGGCGGCGGCGGAGGCCGGGTCGGAGCATCCGGTGGCCGACGCGATCCTCAGGGCCGCGCGGGCCGAGGGGCTGCGCCTCGCCGACGCCGAGGATTTCGAGGCCATTGCGGGCCACGGCATCCGCGCCCGGGTCGACGGCCGCGACGTTCTGGTGGGCGCCGACCGGCTGATGGCGCGGGACGGCATCGACACCCGCCCCCTCGAAGCGGAGGAGAAAAGGCTGGCCGAACGCGGGCGGACCGCTCTCTTCGCGGCCGTCGACGGACGGCTCGCCGGCGTTCTGGCCGTGGCCGACCCGGTGAAGCCGACGAGCGCCGCGGCCATCGCCGCGCTGCGCGCGCAGGGCCTCGAGGTCGCCATGATCACCGGGGACAAGCAGGAGACCGCCGAGGCCATCGCCCGCGAAACCGGCATCGACCGGATCGTGGCCGGCGTGCTGCCCGGCGGCAAGATCGACGCGATCGACGGGCTGCGCGCCGGCGGGCGCCGCGTGGCCTTCGTGGGCGACGGGATCAACGACGCGCCCGCGCTGGCCCATGCCGACGTGGGCATCGCCATCGGCACCGGCACCGACGTCGCCATCGAAAGCGCCGACGTCGTGCTGATGTCGGGCGACCTGGGCGGTGTCGCCACCGCCTTCGACATGTCCCGGCGGACGATGCGCAACATCGCCCAGAACCTCTTCTGGGCCTTCGGCTACAACACCGCGCTCATTCCGGTCGCGGCAGGGGTGCTCTATCCCGCCACCGGCCTTCTGCTGTCGCCCGCGCTCGCGGCGGGGGCCATGGCGCTGTCGTCTGTCTTCGTTCTGATGAACGCCCTGCGGCTCAAAAGGGTCCGCCCCGCGACGCCCGGCGCCGGGAACACGGCAAGGCCGCGGCCCGCCCCGCAACCCGCGCCGGCCGAATAGCGTTGCGGCGGGTCAGGCGCCCGCCGCCGTCTCGTCCTGCCCGCGCTCTTCGAGGAGATGGGTGAGCCAGTCCGGATCCATCTCGGGCACCGACGAGAGCAGGAGTTCGGTGTACTCGGCATGCGGGGGCGACAGGATGCGGTCCTTCAGGCCCTGCTCGACCACGCGGCCCTGATACATCACGACGATCTCGTCCGATATCGCCTCCACGGTCGCGATATCGTGCGTGATGAACAGATACGAGATGCCCCGCTCCTTCTGAAGCCGCATCAAGAGCTTCAGGATCCCCTCCTGCACGATCTGGTCGAGCGCCGAGGTGACCTCGTCGCAGATGATGATCTCCGGCTCGGCGGCCAGCGCGCGGGCGATGCAGATGCGTTGCTTCTGCCCGCCGGAGAGTTCGCCGGGAAGCCGGTCGTAGAACCCCGCATCGAGTTCGATCTGCTCGAGCAGCTCCACCACGCGACGCTCGAGAGCCTGACCCTTCAGCCCGTGGTAGAAGGTCAGCGGCCGGCCGATGATCTCGCCCACCGTCTGGCGCGGGTTCATCGCCGTGTCGGCCATCTGGTAGATCATCTGGATGCGGCGCAGCTGCTCCTTGCTGCGCTGCTTGAGTTCCGGCGGCAGCGCCTCGCCCTCGAACAGGATCTCGCCCTTCGAGGGCGGCAGCAGCCCGGTGACGACCTTCGCCGTGGTGGACTTGCCCGAACCCGATTCGCCCACCAGCGCCACGGTGCGGCCGCGCGGCAGGTCGACGCTGATGTCGTGCAGAACCTTCACCTTGTTGCCGTAGGCCGCGTCCACGCCCTGGATCGACAGGACCACGTCCTCGGACGGTTCGGCGGGCTTCCGGAGGCTCCGCACCGACCAGAGGCTTCGGGTGTAAGCTTCCTTCGGGTGCTCCAGCATCTCGCGGGTGGGCGCCTCCTCCACCTCCTCGCCGTAGCGCAGCACCTTGATGCGGTCGGCCATCTGCGCGACGACGGCGAGGTCGTGGGTGATGTAGATCGCGGCGGTGTCGAACTCGTCCACGATCCTGCGCATGGACATCAGCACCTCGACCTGCGTCGTCACGTCGAGCGCGGTGGTCGGCTCGTCGAACACGATGAGGTCGGGACGGCCCGACATCGCCATGGCCGTCATCACCCGCTGAAGCTGCCCCCCCGACACCTGGTGCGGGTAGCGGTCCCCGATCCTGTCGGGCTCGGGAAGCTGAAGCTGGGCATAAAGCGCCTTGGCGTCGGCGATGGCCTCGGCTTCGGTCTTGAGGCCCTCGCGCACCGCTGCCGCCACGGTCTGCTCGATCAGCCGGTGCGCGGGGTTGAAGGAGGCGGCGGCGGACTGCGCGACATAGGTGATCCGCGTGCCCCAGAGCTTGCGGCGCCTGCGTTCCGGCATCGCCAGCAGGTCCATGCCGTCGAAGCGCACCGAGCCACCCGCGAAGCGCACGCCGGAGCGCGCGAACCCCATGGCGGCGAGGCCGAGGGTGGACTTGCCCGCACCCGATTCGCCGATGAGGCCAAGCACCTCGCCGCGATGCAGCGTCAGGTCCACGCCCTTGATGATCGGGTTCCATTTCTCGTCCGCGAAGCCCTCGATCTTCAGGCCGCGGATCTCCAGCAGCGGCGCGCCATCCTGGTCGGGCGTGGGCGTGGCCTTGGCGTCCGTCGTGTCGGAAAGCTCAGTGTTCATCGCGCAACCCGCTTGTCTTGTGAAGGAACCAGTCCACCACGAAGTTGACCGCCACCGTCAGCAGCGCGATCGCCGCCGCCGGCATCAGCGGGGTGAGCCCGGCCTTCAGATCGAAGCGCGCGAACTGGATAAGGTTCGCCGTCTCGCGCACCATCGTGCCCCAGTCGGCGGTGGGCGGCTGGATGCCGACGCCGAGGAAGGAGAGCGCCGCGATGGTCAGGAACACGAAGCAGAACCGCAGGCCGAACTCGGCCACCAGCGGCGGCATGATGTTGGGCAGGATCTCGCGGCGCATGACCCAGCCGAGCCCCTCGCCCCGCAGCCGCGCCGCCTCCACGTAGTCCATGACCGCCACGCCCACGGCGACCGAGCGCGCCAGCCGGAAGACGCGGGTGGAATCGAGCACCGCGATGATGAGGATGAGCGACAGCGCCGAGGAGCCGAAGATCGACAGCAGCATCAGCGCGAAGATGAGCGACGGGATCGCCATCAGCACGTCCACGCCGCGGCTGATGACCTGGTCGAGCCAGGAGCGGTTGATCGCGGCGATCAGACCCAGCGACACGCCGATCGCGAACGCCAGAAGCGTCGTGATGAAGGCGATGCCGATGGTGTTGCGCGCCCCGTAGATCAGCCGGGTGAGGATGTCGCGCCCGATCTGGTCCGTGCCCAGCGGATGCTCCGCGCTCCAGGGCGCGTAGGACTGTGCCAGAACTTCCGCCTCGCCATAAGGGGCGAGCCACGGCGCGAAGATCGCCACGAACGCGTAGATCAGGATGATGCCGAGGCCCAGAAGGGCCGTCGGGGGGGCCTTCCGGAGCTCGATCCACATCCGTTCCCGGCGCGAGCGGCGGGTGCGGAGCTGAGCGACCTCGCCTGCCGCCGAGTAGCTTTTGGTCTGGTCGGTCATTTGGCGTGCAGAAGCCTCGGGTTGGTGACGATGCCGATGATGTCGGCGATGAGATTGAGAAGGATGTAGGTCGCCGCGAAGATCAGCGCGCAGGCCTGCACTACCGGGATGTCGCGCGAGCTCACCGCATCCACCATGAGCTGGCCGATGCCCGGGTAGACGAAGACCACCTCCACCACGACCACGCCGACCACGAGATAGGCGAGGTTGAACGCGATCACCGCGGCGATGGGCGCCCAGGCGTTGGGAAGCGCGTGGCGCAGGATGACGCGGCGCGGCGGCTCCCCCTTGAGGCGCGCCATCTCGATGTAGGGGCTGGCGAGCAGGTTGATGATCGCCGCCCGCGTCATGCGCATCATGTGCGCCACGATCACCAGCGTCAGCGTCAGCGCGGGCAGCGCGGTGGTGTAGACGCGGTCCCAGAGCGGCATGTCGCGGCCCACGTCGGCGAGGCTCGGGAAGACGGGCCAGAGCGTGCTGAGCAGCAGGATGAGGATGTAGGCCACGAAGAACTCCGGAAAGGAGATCGTGGTCAGCGTCGCGGTGCTTACCGTCTTGTCGTAGAGGCTGTTGCGCTTGAGCGCCGCGGTGATGCCGAGAAAGAGCGCGAGCGGCACCGCGATCAGCGCCGTCATGCCCGCCAGGAAGAGCGTGTTCGCCAGCCGCGGACCCACCAGATCGGCCACGTCGCGGGAGCGGTCGACGCCAGAGGCCGCCCGCCCCGAGAACGACGTGCCGAGATCACCCTGCGCGAGCGCGCCGACCCAGTCGAAATACCGGATCACCGGCGGTTGATCGAGGCCGAGCTCCCGGCGGAAGGCCGCCACGGTCTCCGACGTCGCCGCCTGGCCGAGCACCGCCTCGGCGAAGTCCCCGGGCAGCATCTGCACCGACGCGAAGATGACGATCGACACGATGAACAGCGTGAGCAGGCCCAGCGCAAGGCGCTGAAGGACCGTCCGCAAGACCGGATGCATGGGCCGATATTCCCCCTGTCTGCCAACCCGCGCCCCGCGCCGCGCCGTTTCGAAACGGGTTCTCTCGGCTGCGGGGCCTTGCTATGCTATCCGAGCAACGCGTGCCTGCCAACCTCGGCATCCGCGAAGAATACTTCTAAAGACAATATCCAGGGAGACGACACATGAAGAACCGTTTCATCGAGCTGCAACGCGCGCGCTTGCGCCGGGGACGCCTTTCACGGCGGGAGTTCATCTCGTCGCTGATGGCCGCCGGCGTGGTGCTGCCCGCCGCTGTCGGCATGGCCGACACGGCGATGGCGATGACGCCCAAGCGCGGCGGCGACCTCAAGATCGGGATGGGCCACGGCTCGACCACGGACAGCCTCGACCCGGCGACCTACGAGAACGGGTTCATGCTGAACCTGGGCTATCTCTGGGGCAACTCGCTGACCGAGGTGGCGCCCGACGGCACGCTGCGCGGCGATCTCGTCGAGGGGTGGGAAGCCACGCCCGACGCCGCGACCTGGCGCTTCCCGATCAAGCAGGGCGTCACCTTCCACAACGGCAAGACGCTGACGGTCGAGGACGTGATCGCCTCGCTCAACCACCACCGCGGCGAAGACACGAAGTCGGCGGCGAAGGGCCTGCTGGCGGACGTGGTGGAGATGACGGCCGAGGGCGACACGCTCGTCGTCACCCTGGCGTCGGGCAACGCGGACTTCCCGTTCATCCTGTCGGACTACCACCTGCTGATCATGCCGTCGCAGGACGGCGCGATCGATCCCACCGCGGCCATCGGCACTGGGCCCTACAAGATCGAGACTTTCGAGCCCGGCGTGCGCGTGATCGGCACCCGCAACGACGACTATCACGTCGAGGACGCGGCCTGGTTCGACACGGTCGAGATCCTGTCGATCGTCGATCCCACCGCGCGCCAGAACGCGCTCATGAACGGCTCGGTCCACCTGATCGACCGGGTCGACCCGAAGACGGCGAACCTCCTGGGCCGCGCGCCCAACATCTCGATCCTCGAGAAGACGGGCTACCTGCACTACACCTTCCCGATGCGGGTCACCATGGCGCCCTTCGACAACTACGACCTGCGGATGGCTCTGAAGCTGTCGGTGAAGCGGCAGGAACTGGTCGACAAGATCCTGATGGGCTACGGCAGGGTGGGCAACGACCACCCGCTGTCGCCGGCGGTGCCCTTCCACGCCGAGGGGCTGAACCAGCGCGAGTTCGATCCCGATCAGGCGGCCTTCCACTACAAGAAGTCGGGCCACAGCGGGCCGATCCAGCTCTCGGCCTCGGACGCGGCCTTCGCCGGCGCGGTGGACGCGGCGCAGCTCGTCGCCGCCTCGGCCGCGGAGGCGGGGATCACCGTCGAGGTCGTGCGCGAACCCTCGGACGGCTACTGGTCGAACGTCTGGAACAAGAAGGCATGGTGCGCCTGCTACTGGGGCGGCCGGCCAACGGCGGACTGGATGTTCTCCTCGGCCTACGTTGAAGACACCGAGTGGAACGACACCGACTGGCGCACCACCGAGGCCGCGCAGACCTTCAACGGCATCGTGGACGAGGCCCGCGCCGAACTCGACCAGCAGAAGCGCGCCCAGCTCTACTTCGAGGCGCAGCGCCTGATCCACGACGACGGCGGCGCGCTGGTGCCGATGTTCGCCAACTACATCATGGGCGTCTCGAACGATCTGGCCTACGGCGAGGCGGTCGCGGCGAACTGGGAGCTCGACGGCGGCAAGGCGAGCCAGCGCTGGTGGATGGCCTGATCGCCTGAGACCGGTTCCGACCGATCCGAAACCACGCCCGGCGGCCAGCACCGCCGGGCGTTTTCCGTTCCGGCCTCAGGCGGCGATGCCCTGCATCGCCGACAGGAAGCGCGCCACCTCGGCCACGCTGTTGTAATGGCACATCGAGACGCGGATGCAGTCGGCCTGGCCGAGCGGGCCGAGGATGTTGCCGGAATAATGGTCGTCCTTGCGGATGTGCACGCGGATGCCTTCCGCGCCCAGCGCCGAGACGACCTCGGCCGAGGGCCGGCCCTCCACCCAGAAACACACGAGCCCCTCCCGCGCCGGGTTCTGCGCGCCGCCCACGATCCGCACCCGCTCCATCGCGTCGAGGCCCGGCAGGTTGTCCGCGCCGAAGAGCATCGCGTCGGTGAGCGCGCGCTCGTGCGCGTGGATCGCCCGCGCCGCCGCTTCCAGCCGGGCGCGCGGCCCGGTTTCGCCCGACACCTGCCCGCCCAGCCAGTCGAGATAGCCGACCACGTCGGAGAGGGTGGCGTATGCGCCGGTGTCGCGGGTGCCGAGCTCCCACTGCTCCGCCGGGCCGCCGACGAGGCATTCATGCGGCAGCGCCGCCAGCCGGTCGGAGAGCCACGCCACGCCGTAGCCGTGCCGCGAGAACATCTTGTAGGGCGAGATCGCATACCCGTCGACGCCGGCCTCGGAGAGGTCGATGGCGCCATGGGCGGCGTGCTGGATGCCGTCCACGACGATCACGCAGTCCGGCGCGACCTCCCTGATCGCGGCGGCGACGCCCGCGATGTCCACGCCCATGCCGGTGACGGGCGAGGTATGCACGATCGTCGCCACACGCGTTTCCGGCGTGAGCGCGGCGCGGTAGGCCTCGGGCCCCACGGTCCCCGTGGCGTCGTCGTGCGGCACGAGAACATGCGCCAGCCCGGCGTGCCCGGCCCAGTGCGCCGCCGCGCTCCGCGAGGCGGGGTGCTCGAGCGTGCTGCCCAGCACCTGCCCGCCGCCGGGCGCGGCCATGCAGGCGGTGCGGATCATGCGGAACAGCATCTCCGTCCCGCTTTCGCCGACGACGATCTGCCCCCCCGGCGCGTTCAGAAGCCGCATCATGTCCGCCCGCGCCGTCGCGATCACGCGCATGAGTTCCGCCGAGGCCGGGTTGTCGCGCCCCTGGTTGTCCGGGATCGCGGCGAACCGCGCGGAGGTCTCGGCCACCGATTTCAACGTGAGCGCGCCGCCCGCGTTCTCGAAAAAGACGCGCGGTCCGGTGAAGGGGCATTCCTCCACATGTGCGAAGCGCGCGCGGACCTCTGAAAGCAGTTCGGGCGGAAAGGCGGACATGCGGCAAGGCTCCTTCGGGTTGTCGTTGGCGGTCCTCGTACCGGGCCGCCCGGCGGCGCGACCTCTTTGGGACGTCGGCGCGAGAGATTCAATTGCAGGATACATGCCGTGAGGTAAACTAAGCGCGGTAGCCGCGGGGGCTCGTGCCACAAACGGAACGAGGCCACCATGATCCACCGCGCGCCGCTCCTTTTCTCCGCCCCGCTCATGATTGCTACCCCCGCCTTCGCCCAAGAGGCGGCGGATCGAATCTTCCACGGCGGCCCCGTTCTCACCATGCAGGACGACCGGCCCCGCGCCGAGGCCGTCGCGGTGCGCGACGGCGATATCCTCGCCGTGGGGACGGAGGCGGAGGTGATGCGCCACCGTGGCCCGGAAACCGATATGGTCGATCTCCCCGGGCGCGCTCATCCCCGGGCTTCGTGGACGCCCACGGCCATGTCTTCATGATCGGGGTCCAGGCGCTGTCCGCCAACATGCTGCCCGCGCCCGACGGGGAGGTGAACGACATCGCCGCGATGCAGGCGGTGCTGGCGGAATGGGCGGGGAGAAACCCGGGTCGGGTGGATCGCGCCGGCCTAATCATCGGTTTCGGCTACGACGACGCGCAGTTCGCCCAACAGCGCCACCCCACCCGCGACGAGCTCGACGCCGTCTCGACCGAGCTGCCGGGGATCGTGATCCACCAGTCCGGGCACAGCGCCACCGTGAACTCCGCCGCGCTGGGAATCGCCGGCATCATCGCCGACACGCCCGGACCCGGCGGGCGGCGTGATCCGGCGCCACGAGGGCGGCGAGGACCCGAACGGCGTGCTGGAGGAGGTCGCCTTCTTCGGCGTGCTGCTCTCGCTCGTGCGCGATCTCGACGAGGACAGCGGCCGCGCGATTTTCCGGGCGGGCGCGGAGCTCTCGGCGAGCCACGGCGACACCACCGCGCAGGAGGGCCGGGCGAGCCCGTCCACCACGCGCATGATCCGGCATGTGGCGACCGAAGAGGGGATCGACATCGACGTGGTGGTCTATCCCGACGTGCTGATGGACCGCGATTTCATCGCCCGGACCGCCTCGGGGGACTACACCGACCGCGTGCGGGTGGGCGGCGCGAAGCTGACCATCGACGGCTCGCCCCAGGGCTTCACCGCCTGCCGCGACAGGCCCTGCTACCGCCCGCCCTCGCATCTGCGGGCGGGATACCGCGGCGACACGGCGCCCAGCGACGACCAGGTGTTCGACGCGATCGACTGGGCCTTCGCGAACGGGATCCAAATCCCTACCCACTCGAACGGCGAGGGGGCGAGCGACATCCTCATCGCCGCGATCGAGACGGCGACCGAGGCGCACGGGCCGGGCGACCGACGGCCGGTGCTGATCCACGGCCAGTTCCTGCGCGAGGACCAGGTGGATGCGTTCAACCGCCTCGGCGTGTTCCCCTCGCTCTTCCCGATGCACACCTTCTACTGGGGGGACTGGCACCGCGAGCACACGGTCGGCCCGACCGCGGCCGACAACATCTCGCCCACGGGCTGGGTGCGCCAGCGCGGGATGATGTTCTCCTCGCACCACGACGCGCCGGTGGCCTTTTCGGATTCCATGCGCATCCTCGACGCCACGGTGACGCGCCACTCGCGTTCGGGCGACATCATCGGCCCGGACCATCGGGTGGACGTGACGACGGCGCTCAAGGCGATCACGATCTGGCCAGCCTACCAGCATTTCGAGGAGGACCGGAAAGGCTCCATCGCGCCGGGCAAGCTGGCCGATCTCGTCATCCTGTCGGAGGATCCCACCGCCGTCGATCCGGAAACGCTGGACCGGCTCACCGTCGCCGCGACGGTCAAGGAGGGCGAGACGATCTACGAGGCGACCACCGACGAGACGCGGCTGCGCTACTTCCCCGCCCGCGACGGCCACGACCCCTTCGCCGAGATGCTGCGACGCGCCGCCGTGACGATGGAGGCGCAGGGCGCCGCGCCCGCGCAGCGCCGCTTCGCGCGGCTTGCGGCGGAGGGTCCGCACAGCGGCGCCTGCGTGGCCGGCACCTTCGGCGCGGCGCTCATGGCCGGGGTCGAGGGCTGAACGCACCTGTTGCCGCATCCCGTCCTCTGGGCTAAGCCCGCAACGGTCAACGGGCAGGGAGTTTCGGCGATGCGCGTCTTCGTCACCGGCACCGCCGGCTTCATCGGCTTCCATCTCGCCCGGCTGCTGCTGGAAGAAGGGGTGACCGTCCACGGGCTGGACGGGATGACCGATTACTACGACGTCGCGCTGAAGCGCCGGCGCCACGAGATCCTCTCGGCCATGGAGGGCTTCACCGCCACCGAGACGATGCTTGAGGACCGCGCCGCGCTCGATGCCGCGGTGGACGCCTTCGCGCCGGATATCATCGTGCATCTCGCCGCGCAGGCAGGCGTGCGCTACAGCCTCGAGAACCCCCGCGCCTACGTGGACGCGAACCTTACCGGCACCTTCAACGTGATGGAGGCCGCGCGGCGGCATGGGGTGCGCCACCTGATGATGGCCTCCACCTCGTCGGTCTACGGCGCCAACACCGAGGTGCCCTACGCCGAGACGCAGAAGGCCGACACCCAGCTCACGCTCTACGCGGCGACGAAGAAGGCCACGGAAAGCATGGGCCACGCCTATGCCCATCTGTGGAACATCCCAACCACCATGTTCCGCTTCTTCACCGTCTACGGGCCGTGGGGCCGGCCGGACATGGCCTATTTCAAGTTCACCCGCGCCATGCTCGAGGGCCGCCCGATCGACGTCTACAATCATGGCGAGATGTGGCGCGACTTCACCTATGTGGACGATCTCGTGCGCGGCATCCGGCTGCTGATGGACGTGCCACCCGAACGCCCCCCGAGCCCGGCGGCCATCGCGCCGGGCGACAGCCTCTCTCCGGTGGCGCCCCATCGCATCGTGAACATCGGCAACTCCACCAGCGTGAAGCTCACCGACATGATCGACGCGCTGGAATCCGCGCTCGGCGTGACGGCCGAGCGCAACTTCATGGACATGCAGCCCGGCGACGTGCCGGCCACCTGGGCGGACGCGTCGCTGCTGCGAAGCCTGACCGGCTATGCCCCCCGGACCGATCTCGCCGACGGTCTCGCGCGTTTCGTCGCGTGGTATCGCGCGTATTACGACGTCTGAGCGGGCGATCCGGTGGGTACCCTTTTCTTCGTCGTCTCGAAGATCGGCTGGGCGCTCATCCGGCCCGACACGATCCTGATCCTCGGCATCGCGCTGACCTTCGGGGCCGCGGCTCTGGGGCGAACCGGGGCCGCGCGGATCTGGGGTGCGCTCACGCTGGCCTTCGCGCTTGCCATCGCGGTGCTGCCGGTGGGGCACTGGACACTGCGCCCGCTCGAGGCCCGCTACCCGCCCGCGCCCACGCTGGCCGGGGTGGACGGGATCGTCGTGCTGGGCGGGGCCGAGCTGGCCCACCTGACCCGGCTCACCGGATTGCCCCAGACGAACGAGGGCGGCGAGCGTTTCGCCGAGGCGGTCGTGCTGGCCCGGCGCTTCCCCGAGGCGCGGCTGATGTTCACGGGCGGCAGCGGCGCGCTGCGCGACCTCGGCGAGCTGAGCGACGCGCAGGCCGGCGTGGCGTGCGCCTTCTTCCTGCGTCACGGAATCGAGCCCGGCCGGATCCTGCTCGAGACCGCCTCTCGCAACACCGCCGAGAACGCCGGGATGAGCCTCGCGCTCGCCGCGCCCGCGCCGGACGCGCGCTGGGTGCTGGTGACATCGGCCTGGCACATGCCCCGCGCGATGCGCAGTTTCGAGCGTGCGGGCTGGCCCGAGATGACCGCCTGGCCCGTCGATCAGCGCGCATCGCCACGCCCGCGACTGCTGTCATGGGATTTCACGCGCCAGCTCGATCTTCTCGGGCGCGCGGTGCACGAGCGCGTGGGCCTTTTCGTCTACGGCATCACGGGGCGCTGAGGGCGGGGCGCGACGGCGCGGCCGCCGGGGCCGCGCACGCCGTTCCGGATCAGGCCGCGCCGTATCCGCCGGCGGTGGGCGTGACGATCACCACCGCGTCGCCTTCGGCCACCTTGGTCTGGTCGGCGGCGCGCAACGCGTCCGTCCCTCCGTCGGCGCGATGGATCTCGGTGCGTCCGACCCGGCCGGCCGCGCCGCCTTCGAGGCCTTGCGGCGGGCGGTCCCGGTGCGAGGACAGGATCGCGAGTTCCATCGCCTCGAGGAAGCGGATGCGCCGGGTGGTGCCGTCGCCCGCGCGCCAGCGCCCGTCCCCGCCGGAGCCTTCGTCGATTTCGAACCGCTCCAGCAGCACGGGATAGCGCAGTTCGAGGATCTCGGGGTCGGTCAGGCGCGAGTTCGTCATGTGGACATGCACCCCCGAGGTGCCCGCGAAACCCGTGCCGTCGTTGCGCACGCCCGCCGGGCTGCCCGAGCAGATGGTCTCGTAATACTGGTGCCGGTCGTTGCCGAAGGTGAGGTTGTTCATCGTCCCCTGGCTGTTGGCCATCGCGCCGAGCGCGCCGAAGAGCGCGTTGGTGACATGCTGACTGGTCTCGACATTGCCGGCGACCACCGCGGCCGGATAGCGGGGCGAGAGCATGGAGCCCTCGGGGATGACGATCTTCACGGGGCGCAGGCAGCCCGCGTTCATCGGGATCGGCGCCTCGACCATCACGCGGAAGACATAGAGCACCGCGGCCCGCGTCACCGGCTCGGGCGCGTTGAAGTTGTTGGCCTGAGCCTCCGAGGTTCCGGTGAAGTCCACCGTCGCCTCCCCCCGGTCGCGATCGACGGTGATCTTCACGCGGATCACCTGGCCGGTGTCGGTGGGATACTCGTTTTCGCCGTCCGAAAGCCGCCCGATCACGCGGGCCACCTCGGCCGCCGCGTTGTCCTGGACGTGGCCCATGTAGGCGCGGACGACGTCGAGCCCGAACTGGTCGATCATGTGGCGAAGCTCCGCCACGCCGCGCGCGTTGGCCGCGACCTGCGCCTTCAGGTCGGCGATGTTCTGATCGGGGTTGCGCGCGGGCCAGGCGTGATCGGTCAGCACCTTGCGAACCTCCGCGTCGCGGAAGCGGCCGGCCTCCACGAGCCGGAAATTGTCGATGAGCACGCCCTCCTCGTCCACCGTGGTGGCCAGCGGCGTCATCGATCCCGGCGCCACGCCGCCCACATCCGCGTGATGCCCGCGCGAGGCCACCCAGAAGAGGATCTCCTGCTCCTCGTCGTCGAAGACCGGCGTGACCACCGTGATATCCGGCAGATGAGTCCCGCCATTGTAGGGCGCGTTCAGCGCGAAGACATCGCCCGGCCGAACCTCGCCCGCGTTGAGGCGGATCACCGTCTCCACCGAGCGGTCCATGGAGCCGAGATGCACCGGCATGTGCGGGGCGTTGGCCACCAGCGCGCCGTCGGCGTCGAACACCGCGCAGGAGAAATCCAGCCGCTCCTTGATGTTGACGGAGCGCGCCGTCTTCTGAAGCGCGACGCCCATCTGCTCTGCGATGTTCATGAAGAGGTTGTTGAAGACCTCCAGCAACACCGGATCGGCCTCCGTGCCGATCGCGCGCGTCCGTGCCGCGGCCTCCACGCGGCGCATCAGGATGTGATCGCGCGCCGTCACCTCGGCGCGCCAGCCGGGCTCGACCACCACGGTCTGGTTCGGTTCGATGATGAGCGCGGGGCCGGTCACGGTCCGCCCCGGCGCGAGCGCCTCGCGGCGCACGACACGCGCGCCGTGCGCCTCCCCCCCGGTGAAGAGCTCCACCTCGTCCTCGGCATCGGCCTCTCCCTCGACCGTCTCGCCGCGTGGCTCGGGATCGGCGGCGGGCTCGGCGGCAAGGCCCTCTATCTCGGCCGCCTCTATCACGAGCGCCGCGTCGGGGTCGGTGAAGCCGAACTCGGCCTCGTGCGCGGCCTCGAAGGCCTGTCGCGCCGCGGCGACGTCGCCCGTCCACCCCACGGGCAAGGCGGTGTCGGTGCCCGCATAGCGCAGATGCAGCCGCGGCACGAGCTCGATCCCGTCGCCCGGCACGCCCTGCGCGGCGAGCGCCTCCCGCACCTCGTCGGAAAGCTCGGCGAGGGCCGTTTCCACCTCGCTCTTCCGCGCGCTCCCGAGCTCCGTCTCGAGGCCCCGCTGGCGCGCCTCGGTCACGCGGGCGAGCCCGATGCCGTAGGCCGACAGAAGCCCCGACAGCGGATGGACGAGCACCTTCGTCATCCCCAGCGCGTCGGCCACGAGGCAGGCGTGCTGCCCGCCCGCGCCGCCGAAGGCGTTCAGGAGATAGCGCGTGACGTCGTAGCCCCGCTGCACGCTGATCTTCTTGATGGCCCCCGCCATGTTCTCCACCGCGATGCGCAGGAAGCCTTCCGCGACCTCCTCCGCCGTCTTGCCCTCGGCCTTCGCGATCTCGGCGAATTTTTCCGCCACGGTCCCGCGGTCGAGCGGCTGGTCCTGGTCGGGCCCGAAGATCGCCGGGAAGTAGTCCGGGTTCAGCTTGCCGAGCATCACGTTGGCGTCCGTGACGGTGAGCGGCCCGCCGCGGCGGTAGCAGGCGGGGCCCGGGTCGGCGCCTGCCGAATCCGGCCCGACGCGGAAACGCCCCGGGTCGGCGTGCAGGATCGAGCCGCCCCCGGCCGCCACCGTGTGCACGCGGAGCATCGGCGCCCGCATCCGGACGCCGGCCACCTGCGTCTCGAAGGCGCGCTCGAAGGCGCCGTCGAAATGGGCGACGTCGGTTGAGGTGCCGCCCATGTCGAAGCCGATCACACGGTCCTCGCCGGCGATCTGGCCGGTGCGCGCCATGCCCACCACGCCGCCCGCGGGGCCCGAAAGGATCGCGTCGCGCCCCTTGAAGCGGTCCGCGGCCGTGAGCCCGCCCGAGGACATCATGAACTGAAGCGTCGGGCCTTCGGCGTCGGGGGGCGTGGCGCCCAGGGCGCCGGCCACCTTCTCGACGTAGCGCGAGAGGATCGGCGTCAGGTAGGCGTCCACGACCGTCGTGTCGCCCCGGCCCACGAACTTGATGAGCGGCGAGACCTCGTGGCTGACAGAGACCTGCCCGAACCCCACCTCCCGCGCCGCCTCGGCCAGCGCGAGCTCGTGGTCGGGCGCGGTCCAGGCATGCATCAGCACGATGGCGACCGCGTCGATGCCGTC
The DNA here is from genome assembly GCF_041365695.1 of Rhodosalinus sp. 5P4. NCBI lineage: Bacteria > Pseudomonadati > Pseudomonadota > Alphaproteobacteria > Rhodobacterales > Paracoccaceae > Rhodosalinus > Rhodosalinus sp. 5P4. The sequence goes on along the minus strand of NZ_JBGFSJ010000002.1, from coordinate 69,509 downwards.
GGCCTTGGCGGCCTCCAGCGCGGCGCGGGCGGCCGGAAGATCGAGGGTGCGCTCCACCGTGCCGTCGGCGCGTACGCGCTCCTCGACCTCGACCACGCGCTCGTAGAGCATCTCGGGCAGGACGATCTCCTTGGCGAAGATGTCGGGCCGGTCCTGGTAGGCGATTCGAAGCGCGTCGCGGAATCCCTCGGTCACGAGAAGGAGCGTCCGGTCGCCCTTGCGCTCGAGCAGCGCGTTGGTGGCGACCGTCGTGCCCATGCGCACCGTCCCCACCCGCTCGGGCGGGATCGCGCCGGCCTCCGCGCCGAGCAGCCGGCGGATGCCCTCGATCGCCGCGTCGTCATAGGCGCCGGGGTTCTCCGACAGAAGCTTCAGGGCTGTAAGCTCGCCACCCGGCGCGCGGCCGATCACGTCGGTGAACGTGCCGCCGCGGTCGATCCAGAAATCCCACCGCCCGTTCGCCGCGTCCGCCATCACCGTCACTCCTGTCATCGATCATTCGATGACAAATCGTTGACAAATTGATAACGTCTGGTCAACCTTCATGGCAGTCGGGGCCGGCCGCGCGCCGGGCCCGCGCAGAAAAGAAACCGATCCAGACAGGGATGACCGCAATGACCTTTATCGCCTTCCGCAGCCTGACCGGCGCCGTCGCGGGCGCGGCCTTCGCGTTGCCCGCCGCCGCCGCCAACTGGGACATGCCCACGCCCTACGGCGACAGCGTGTTCCACACCCAGAACATCACGCAGTTCGCCGAGGACGTGGCTGCGGCCACCGACGGCGCGGTGGAGATCACCGTGCACTCGGCGGGCTCGCTCTATGCCCACCCGGAGATCAAGGACTCGGTGCGCCGGGGCCTTGCGCCCATCGGCGAGGTGCTGATGTCGCGGCTGGCCAACGAGGACCCGGTCTTCGCGGTCGATTCGATCCCGTTCCTGGCCTCGAGCTACGAGGAGGCCGAGGCGCTCTGGGAGGCGTCCCGCCCGCTCGTCGAGAAGAAGCTCGCGGCGCAGGGCCTCACGCTGCTCTTCGCGGTGCCGTGGCCGGGCCAGAGCCTCTACAGTCAGGAACCGCTGACATCCGCCGCGGATCTCGAGGGCGCGTCGTTCCGCGCCTACAACGCCGCGACCGAGCGGCTGGCGCAGCTCATGGGCGCGGTGCCCACCCAGGTGGAGGCCGGCGACATCCCCACCGCCTTCGCCACGGGCCGTGTCGACGCGATGATCACCTCGCCCTCCACCGGCGTCTCGAGCCAGGCGTGGGATTTCACCTCGCATTACACCGACACGCAGGCCTGGCTGCCGAAGAACATGGTCATCGTGAACACCCGCGCGTTCGAGGCCCTGCCCGAGGACCAGCGCGCGGCGCTTCTCGACGCCGCCGCCACCGCCGAGACCCGCGGCTGGGAGATGTCGGCCGCCGAAACCGAGGAGAAGATCGCCACGCTGGAGGAGAACGGCATGACGGTCTCCCAGCCCTCCGACGAGCTGGCCACAGAGCTCGCCGAGGTCGGCGAGACGATGACGGCCGAATGGCTGGACGAGGCCGGCGACGAGGGCCGGCAGGTCATCGAGGCCTACCAGTCGGGCATGTGATCCGCCTATCGGCGGGGCCGGGATCCCGGCCCCGCCGCCCTTTCCCCCTTTCAGCCGGAGACGCCGGATGCGCCGGATGCTCGACCGCCTTTACGATGGGGCGCTGTGGCTCGCCGCCCTCTCTTTCGCGCTGATCGCGGCGCTCGTCCTGCTGCAGATCCTCGGGCGGGTTGTCGACCGCGCGGCGCGCGCGCTGGAAATTCCGCCGCCCGGCTTCACCATTCCCTCGCTCGCGGAGTTCGGCGCCTACCTCTTCGTGGCGGCCGTGTTCCTCGGGCTCGCCGGAACGCTGCAGGCGGGCGGGCATGTGCGGGTGAAGCTGGTGATCCGTTCCCTGCCGCCCGCTGCGGCGCGCTGGCTGGGCGCGGCGGTGGCCGGGCTCGCCGTGGCACTCGGGGCTTTCGCCAGCTGGTCGAGCCTTCTTCAGACGCTGGACAGCCTCCGCTTCGACTCCGTCAGCTATGGCGTCATCGCCATTCCCCTGGCCATTCCGCAGGCAGTGATGACGCTGGGCCTCGCGCTTTTCACGGTCGCGCTCATCGATGCGATGGCCACCCTGCTGCGCGGCGGCACGCCCGCCCATGACGCCGCCGAGCTGCACACCGAGGAGGCGCGCTGATGGAGATCGCGCTTCTCTCGCCGCTTCTCGTGGCGGTGCTCTTCGGCGCGCTGGCCGCCGGGCTCTGGGTGGGGTTCGCGCTCATCCTCGTGGGGCTGGTCGCCATGGTCGCGGCCGCGCCGGCGCCCCCGGAGCTTGTCTTCGCCACCAAGGTCTGGGGCGGGCTTTCCGTCTGGGATCTCACGGCGCTGCCGATGTTCATCTGGATGGGCGAGATCTTGGTGCGATCGCGGCTCTCCTCGGACATGTTCTCCGGCCTCGCGCCCTTCACCGCGCGGCTGCCCGGGCGTCTGCTGCACGTCAACGTGCTGGGCTGCGCGCTCTTCGCGGCGGTCTCCGGCTCCTCGGCCGCGACCACCGCCACCATCGGGCGCATGTCGCTGCCCGAACTCAGGGCGCGCGGCTACGACGACCGGATGGCGATCGGCACGCTCGCGGGCTCGGGCACCTTCGGCTTCCTGATCCCGCCCTCTATCATCCTGATCGTCTATGGCGCGGCGACCGAGCAGTCCATCGCGCGGCTCTTTCTAGCGGGCGTGGTGCCGGGGCTGATGCTGGCCGGGCTCTTCGGCGGCTACATCATGCTCTGGTCGCTCCTGAACCGCGCGCGGATGCCCGCCGAGGAGCCGCCCACCGACCGGCGCGAGGCGATGCGCGCCGCCGCCCGGCTTCTGCCCGTGGTGGGGCTGATCGTGGCGGTGATCGGGTCCATCTACGCCGGCATCGCAAGCCCCACGGAGGCCGCCGTGATCGGCGTGGCCGGCGCGCTGATCCTCTCCTGGGCGACGGGCGCTTTGTCGCTGACCGGGCTCGGCGACTCGCTTCGCGCCGCCACGGTCACGACCTGCATGATCTCGTTCATCCTCGCGGGCGCGGCCTTCCTCACGGTGGCGATGGGCTACACGGGCATCCCGCGCCAGCTCGCCGCCTGGATCGGCGAGATGGGTCTTTCGCCCTTCGCGCTCCTCGCCATCCTCACCCTGTTCTTCATCGTCATGGGCATGTTCCTCGACGGCATCTCCATCGTGGTCCTGACCGTCTCGATCATCCTGCCCATGGTGACGGCCGCGGGGATCGACCCGATCTGGTTCGGCATCTTCCTCGTCCTCGTCGTCGAGATGAGCCAGATCACCCCGCCCGTGGGCTTCAACCTCTTCGTCATCCAGACGATCACGGGGCGGGACATCTTCACCGTGGCGCGCTACGCGCTGCCCTTCTTCCTGCTTCTGGTGCTCGCCGTGGCCATCCTCGCGGTCTTCCCCGAGATCGCGCTCTGGCTGCCGGGCACGATGCTGTCGCGATGAGCGGCCCGGGCGACAGACCGATGGTCGGGCCGGTGGTGAGCTCGGCCCACCTGGCCAACTCGAAGGTGCCGGAGCTTTCGGAGGTGGAGTTCGCCCTGACCATGGCGAACCACGCCTTCCAGCGCTGGATCACGCGCTGCATGACGGCGGCCGGCGCGCCCGGCATGGCGCCGCTCGAGGTGCTGATCCTGCATCTCGTCAACCACCGCGACCGCGCCAAGACGCTCGCCGACATCCGCCTCGTCCTGCATGTGGAGGACACGCATCTCGTCTCCTACGCCGTGCGCAAGCTGAACGAGCGCGGGCTCGTCGAAACCGGCCGCGAGGGCAAGGAGAAGACCGTCCGGATCACCGAGGCGGGCACGGCGCTCTGCACGCGCTACGCCGAGGTGCGCGAGGCACTTCTCGTCGAGGGCATCGCCGCCTCGGGCCTCGATCCGGCGGAGATGTCGCGGCTCGCCGCGCTCCTGCGCGCGATCTCGGGCAGCTACGACCAGGCCGCCCGGGCCGCCACCACGCTTTGACGGGCCTGCTGGCGCGGGCCGGGCGGCAGGGGCGCTGGCTTCTGCTCGCGGGGCTGGCGGCGGGCATCGCCCTGCCGGACCTCGCCGGGGCGATGATCCCCGCCATCGTGCCCCTGATCGCGGCCACGCTCTTCGTCGCCGCGCTGCGCACCGGGCCGGCGGCGGCGCTGCCCCCGCGGGCGGGGCTGCGGCGGGCGGTCCTGCGTACACTGGTGCTGCAGACGGCCCTGCCGCTCGCCGCCGGGGCCGCCCTGGCCGCGCTGGGATGGCTGGACAGGCCGGCCGCGATCGGCGCTGTGCTGGTGCTGGCCGCCGCGCCCATCACCGGCGTGCCGGGCCTTGCGGTGATGAGCGGCGCGGACCCCGCCGCGGCGCTCCGCCAGCTCGCCCTCGGCACCGCGCTCCTGCCGTTCACGGCGGCACCGGTCTTCGCGCTTCTCCCGGTATTTCCCGATCCGCTCGCTGTCGCGGCCGGGGCGCTGCGGCTTCTTGCGGTGATCGGCGCCGCGGTCGGGGCGGCGGCCCTGGCGCGGCGGCTCATCCCGGCCCTCACGCGCCCCGAGGCGATACCCGCGCTCGACGGGGCCATGGCGATCGCCATGGCGGTGGTGGTGATCGCCCTCATGTCGGCGGTCGGGCCCGCCATCCTGAGCGCCACGGCCGCGCTGGCCGGGAACCTCGCGCTCGCCTTCGCGCTCAACCTCGGGCTTGCACGCGGCGTTTTCGTCCTCGGCGGCGCGGCGCTTCCGCGCGGGGAGGCCGCGGCGCTCGCCATCGCGGCCGCCTGCCGCAATCTCGCGCTCTTCCTGGCCGCGCTGCCGCCGGAGACCACGGGGCAGATCCTGCTTTTCGTGGGCTGCTACCAGGTGCCGATGTATCTCACACCGCTGGTTCTGCCGCGCCTCCTCGGCCGGCGCTGAGCCATTGCACGCGCGCCCGATCCGGGGGATCAAGGCGCCAGGAGGACACCCGATGAAAGACCGCGCCGAAGACCCCTTCGCCGTCCCGCCCGACACGCTCGGCCTCGACGCCGACGAGATGCGCCGGCTCGGCTACAAGGTCGTGGACATGGTCGTCGATCGGGCCATGCGCCGCAACGCGGAGCCCGCGATCCGCACGGGCGCGCCGGACGAGCTGCGCGCAGCACTTGGCGGGCCGCTGCCGGAAGCGCCGATGGACCCCGACGCCTCGCTCGACCTCATGGCAGAGGTGGCTCTCGCGCATCAGCAGCATGGCGATCACCCGCGCTATTTCGCGCGCGTGCCCGGGCCCGCCTCCTTCGCGGCCATCCTGGGCGAATGGATGGGCACCGGGTTCAACACCATCGCGGCAAGCTGGGGCGGGGGATCGGGCCCGGCCACCGTGGAACTCGTGGTGGTGGACTGGCTGGCGGAGCTCCTGGGCATGCCGCGTCGGACGGAAGGCGTGCTGCTTTCGGGCGGCTCGCTCGCCAATCTCACGGCCTTCGGGGCGGCGCGCGCGGAAACGGGGCCGGGCGTGGCCTACCTCACCGACCAGACCCACGCCTCCCTGCCGCGGGACCTGCGCGCCCTGGGCTGGGCGGAGGACGACATCCGCACGCTTCCGGCCGATGCGCGCTGGCGCATGGACCCTGCGCGGCTGGCCGCCGCCCTCGCCTCGGACCGCGCCGAGGGCCGGCGTCCCGCCATGGTGATCGCCACGGCGGGATCCACGAACACCGGCGCGGCGGACCCGCTGGACGAGATCGCCGACATCGCGGCGCAAGAGGGGCTCTGGCTGCATGTGGACGGCGCGTACGGCGCGCCTGCCGCGCTCACGCCCGAGGGCCGCGCCGCGCTCGCGGGGATGGAGCGCGCGGATTCCCTCGTTCTCGACCCGCATAAATGGCTCTTCCAGCCCTACGACGTGGGCGCCTGCCTCGTCACCCGCCCCGGCGCGCTCGAACGCGCCTTCGCGATGAGCCCGGAATACCTGCGCGACGTGCAGCAGGGCACGGGCGCCGTGAACTTCGGCAATCGCAGCCTCGAGCTCAGCCGCCGCTCCCGCGCGCTCAAGCTCTGGATGTCGCTGCGCACCTACGGGGCAGCGCGCTTCCGCGCGGCGGTGACGGACGGGCTGCGCCTTGCCGAGATCGCCGAGGCCGAGTTGCGCGCCCGCGCGGACCGCTGGGAGGTGGTGACGCCGGCCGAACTCGGCATCACCTGCTTCGCGCTCCGGGGCGCCGACGGCGCCGAGCACGAGCGCAGGGCGCGGGCGGTCTCGGAGGAGGGGTTCGCCTGCGTCACGACGACGACGCTCGGCGGGCGCAGCGTGCTCCGGCTCTGCACGATCAACCCGCTCACGACGCCCGAGGACATCCGCGGCACCCTCGACCGGCTGGAGCGCGCATGAGCCCCGCACCCGCTCACCAGGGCGGCGGGCGCGCCTCGAAGATCGCCTTCAGCTCCTCGGCCCGCGCCTCGCTCCACCCCGGCGGATCGGTGAGCGCGGCCCAGGCGTCGATGTAGTCCTCGGCCACGTAGAAATGCCCGTAGCCCTCGATCGCAAGCGCGATCGTCATGTCGAGCCCGACCTGGAAGGCGGTCACGAGCGGGAACCACCGCATCTCAGGCGAGACGTCGGGCGCGCGCGGCTCCTCGAGCCAGGCGGGCCTGCGCCAGAGCGTGGCGAAATCGAAGTTGACGATGGGATCGCTGCCGTAGCTCAGGAACACGAAGCGGATCGGCCCCCAGGGCGCGGGCGCGCTGTCCAGCGTTTTCGCCTGGTTGGTGACGCGGATCATGGAGCCGTTGCCGAAGCTCGGCCGCCACGCGGGGCTGTCGGGGTTGCGGTTGCTGCGGACGTAGCTCCAGAGCGGGCTCACGAAGGGCGAGCCCGCCCACATCGCGCCCTTTGGCGGCGCGTCGAGCACGTCGAAGAGCGGGAACTCCGCCTGGCTGTTGAGCGCGCCCTGGCTCAGCCCGTGGATGTAGAGATGCGGCCGCTCCTCCTCGGGCAGCGTGAGCCAGTGGCCGTAGATCACGTCGAAGAGGGCCCGCGCCTGGTCGAGCCCGTATTCGACGTTCGTCAGGATCGAGAGCACCGAGGTGAGGTAGGAATACTGCGCGCCGACCTGCGCGGTGTCGCCGCCCCACATGAAGTCGATCGTGTCGTGGGCGCCCGGATCCATCCAGCCCGTGCCGACGGGCGTCGTGATGATCAGAAGCTCGCGCTCGAAGCCGCCGGTGCGGATGAGCTCCTCAAGCGCCAGTTCCGCTCGCTCCCGCGCGGTGTCCGCCGAGACGCGGCCCACGTAGACGCGCACGGGCCGCATGGCGCCTTCGCCCCAATAGTCCGCGATCTCCTCGGCCGAAGGCGTGCGCGAGATGAAGTCGCGGCCCCGGTTGCCGAGCTCGTCCCAGCCGATCAGCGACGCCGCGCTGCCCGTCATCATCGGGTCCGTGGGCTGCTCCGTGGCCGGGTCGAAGACCTGCTCGCCCGCGGCGAAGGCATCGTCCGCAAGCGCGAGCCCCTTGCGCACCAGCACGCCGTTCACGACCGTCCAGGAGACGAAGACGGCCACCAGCACGCCGAGCACGGGCCCGACGCGCCCCGGCAGGACACGGCCGAGGGTTCCCCCCGCCCGGCGCGCGAGCAACATGAACCCGCTGCCCGCGGCCCAGAGGACGAGGAAGATCGCGAGGGCGATCCCCCCGACGAGGACCGGATGCGCCGTCGAGACCGGCTCGAGCTGCATCACGGCGCGCGTGGCGTTCTGCCACTCCGCCGCGTTCCAGAGGCCCCAGCCGCAGAGGCCGAGCGCCACCAGCACGAGGAGGCTCCGCACCGCCCGCTCGCCGGACGGGCCCGGAAGCGGCAGGAGCATGATCCGCCAGACCCAGACGAGAAGGCTGCCGACGCCATAGCCGACCGCCGCTGAAATACCGCTGAGCGCACCCTGCATCACCGGGTCGCGCGGGATGAGCGAGGGCGTCAGCGAGGCGACGAAGAAGATCGCGGCGAAGAGGATGCCGAGGCCCGTCGGCACCCAGTGACGCCGTCGCCAGTCCGGCGCTTCGCCCGCGTCCACCGTCTCGCTCATGGATCCGCTCCCGCCAGGTCTCAGCCTCCGACTGAAGGCGTAGCGGCCCGACGTGTCAATCCTGCGACGCCTCCCCGGGCGGATCGGCGGCCTCGCCCGTCTCTGCGCGGGATTTCCGAATCAGGTGATCGCCAAGCGCGCCGGCCGCCGCCACGAAGAGCCCGATCCCGAGGAAGATGTAGATCATGGTGAAGACCTTCCCCGCCGCGGTCGCGGGCACGAGTTCGCCGTAGCCCACGGTGGAGATCGTCACCACCGAGAAGAAGAGCGCGTCGAGCCATCCCCAGCCTTCGACCCAGCGGTAGAACAGCGTCGCCAGGGCGATCAGCGTCCCGGTAAGCGCCAGAAGCGCCCGCACGCGCGCGTCGGCGAACGCGCCGGCGACGCCGCCTGCAAGCCATATCAGCGGCCTTTGCCGTGCCATGTCTCCTCCCGTTTTTTCGTGTCGCCTTTCATCAAGACGCGGGCGCCGTGCTGTGGCAAGGTCCGGCCATGAGGTTCGGCTGGCCGGGGCGGCGTGCGATGTGGTGGATGGTGATCGGTGGCACGGTGGCCCTGGTCCTTGTGGTGGTCGCGGGGAACACGGTGGGACGCTACACGGGGCTGACCGTTCCGCGCGACACGCCGGAGACGCTGTCGGCGCTTCTCAAGCCGCATTACACGGTGACACGCCCCGAGGGCGAAGGGCCGTTCCCCACCGCGCTTCTTCTGTCGGGCTGCGACGGGCCGCGCGACAATCTTCCGCGCTGGGCGGAGGCGCTCAAGGCACGGGGCTGGGCCTCGGTCGTGGTGGACAGCCACACGCCGCGGGGCTTCACCGAGTTCCAGCTCTGGCGACTGATCTGCGCGGGCCAGCTCCTCAACGGCGCGGAGCGCGCGGGGGACATCGCGGTGGCCATCGACGACGTGCGCGCCATGCCCTTCGTGGACGGGGACCGGATCGCGCTCGTCGGCGCTTCCCATGGCGGCTGGGCGATCCTGGAGTTCCTCTCCATGGCGGACCACGGCGAGGTGCCGCACATCCTGACGGAGTGGCCGGAAAGCCTTGCCGCCGACCCGCTCGACGGCATCGGGGCGGCGCTCCTGCTCTATCCCTATTGCGGACAGCTGAGCCGCGCGAGCCGGCGCGGCTGGCGGAGCGAGGTCCCGGCGCTGTTCCTGCTCGCGAAGAACGATGCCATCGCCAACGAGGAGGACTGCCTGACCGTGGCCCGCCGCGAGGCGCGGCGCGGATTGCCGGTGGAAACGCACGTCTATTCCGGCGTCACCCACGGCTTCGACCAGCAGGAGAAGGCGCCGCTCAGCACGCTCGGCTACGACGCGGAGGCGACTGCGGACGCGCTCGCCCGCGGCGGCGCCTTCCTCGACGCCGCCATGGGCCGCTAGCTCTTCGTCGCGCCGTCGTCGTCCCCGGCGGCGGAATGGACGAGGTCCGGCCCGGCCCCGGCCCGCCCCTTCACCCGTTCCCTGAGCGACTGGAACACGACGTATAGCGCCGGGATCGCGAAGATGCCGACCACCGCCGCCGCGAGCATCCCGCCCGCGACCCCCGTGCCCACCGCGCGGCGGCTCAGCATCGAGGCGCCTTCCGCCGTGACGAGAGGGATCAGGCCCGCGATGAAGGCGAAGCTCGTCATCATCACTGCGCGGAAGCGGGCATGGGCGCCGCCGATCGCGGCGTCGACGATGCTGTCGCCCTGCTCGCGCCGCGCCTTGGCGAACTCCACGATCAGGATCGCGTTCTTCGCGGCGAGCGCGATCAGCACGACGAGGCCGATCTGCGCGTAGATGTTGAAGGGCAAGCCGGTGAGCAGGAGCGCCAGCATCGCGCCCGCCACGCCGAAGGTGACGGACAGAAGGACCGGCACCGGGATCGTCCAGCTTTCGTAAAGCGCGACAAGGAAGAGATAGGCGAAGAGCAACGCCATCGCGAGGATTGCCGTGGTCTGGCCGGCGGCCTGCTTCTCCTGCAGCGCGGTGCCGGTCCATTCATAGTCGTACCCGGCCGGCATCGACGCCAGGGCCACCTCCTCCATCGCGGCGAGCGCCTCGCCCGAGGAGACGCCGGACGCCGGGTTGCCGCTGATCGTCGCCGAGCGCTGGTTGTTGTAGCGCTGCAGCGACATGGGGCCGACGATGTAATCGACCTCGGCGAAGGCGCCCACGGGCACCATCTCGCCGGTCGCGGAGCGCACGTGGATTCGCGCGATGTCGGAAACCGCGTCGCGGTCCTCGGGCCGCGCGCTCATGCGCACCTGCCAGGACCGGCCGAAGAGGTTGAAGTCGTTGATGTAGGCCGAGCCGAGCGTCGGCTGCAGCGCCGCGAACACCTCCGAGAGCGGCACGCCTAGCGCGTAGAGCCGCTCGCGGTCGATGTCGAGGAAGAGCTGCGGGCTGTCCGCCGAGAAGGTGGTGTAGACGCCGGCGAGCCGCGGGTCCTGGTTGGCGGCGAAGGCAAGCCCGCGGGCCGTGGCGGCGAGGTCTTCCGCGCTCTGCCCCTGTGTGTCGAGAAGCTGGAACTCGAAGCCCGCCCCGCTGCCGAGCCCGGCGATGGGCGGCAGGTTGAACGCGATCACCTGCGCCTCGCGGATCGCCGCGCCGCGCCTCGTGGCCTCGCGGATGGAGTTGAAGACCGATGTCTCCTCGGTGGTGCGTTCCTCGAAGGGCAGCATCGTCACCAGGGCGAAGGCCGCGTTGGATTTCGAGATGCCGTCGAGGATCGAGAAACCGGTGACCGAGGTCACGCTCTCGACGCCGGGCAGCCCCATCAGCATCTCCTCGACCCCGCTTTGCACGGCGACCGTGCGATTGAGGGACGCCGCCTCGGGCAGGCGCGTCTCGACGATGAAGGAGCCCTGGTCCTCGGAGGGCAGGAAGCCCGTGGGCACCGCGCGGAAGAGCCCGCCGGTCGCCACCGCCGCGAGGACGAGAAGCGCGACCCCGAGGATCGCGCGCCGCGCGAGCGCGCCCGCGACGCGCGTGTAGCCGTCCCGCGCGCCGTCGATACGGCTGGAGATCCAGCCCATCACACCCTTGCGCGGCCCGTGATGCGGCTTCAGAACGATGGCGCAGAGCGCGGGCGAGAGCGTGAGCGCGTTGATCGCCGAAATCACCATCGAGACGGAAACCGCCACCGCGAACTGCTGGAAGAGCTGGCCCGAGATGCCGGGGATGAAGGCCACCGGCACGAAGACCGACAGCAGCACGAGCGTGATGGCCACGATGGCGCCGGTGATCTCGCCCATGGCGGCGGAGGCCGCCTCGGCCGGGGTCATGCCCGGGTTCTCGGCCATCTTGGCCTCCACCGCCTCCACCACCACGATCGCGTCGTCCACCACGATCCCGATGGCGAGGACGAGCGCCAGAAGCGAGACGGTGTTGATGGTGAAGCCCATCGCGAGCATCACCGCGAAGGTGCCCACGAGCGCCACGGGCACGGCGACGACCGGCACGATGGTGGCGCGCAGCGAACCCAGGAAGACGAAGACGACGAGCACCACGAGCACGAAGGCCTCGACCAGGGTGTGCTCGACCTCCGTGATGCTTTCCTTGACGAAGGTGGACGTGTCCGAGACCACCTCGATCCCCATGCCCTGGGGCAGGGTCGGCGCGGCATCCTCGAGCGCCGCCTTGACGCCGTCCGCCGCGGCGATGGCGTTCGCCCCCGGGGCGAGGTAGATGCCGACGAGCGTGGCCGGCACACCGTTGAAGCTCGTGCCCACGTCGGAGCTGCGCTCGCCCAGCGTGACCTCGGCCACGTCGCGCACGCGCACGACGCTTCCGTCCGCGCCGCTGCGCAGGATGATCTCGCCGAACGCCTCGGGGCTTTCCAGCCGGCCGCGCGCCGAAACGTTGAGCTGCAGGCCGGGATCCTCCGTCACGGGCTGGCCGCCGACGCGGCCGATGGCGGCCTGCACGTTCTGGCTTCTGAGCGCGGCGGTCACGTCCGACGGCGCAAGCCCCAGCGCGGCGAGGCGATCGACGTCGAGGTCGATCCGCATGGCGAACTGGTTGGCCGCGAAGACCGAGGCATCGCCCACGCCGGGCACACGCTTCAGCCGGTCGAGCAGGTTGATCCGGGCGTAGTTCGTCAGGTCCCCGCCGGTGACGGCCTCGGCCTCCGCGTAGAGCGCCACGCCCATCAGGAGCGAGGAGGACTTCTTGGCCACGCGAACGCCGGTCTGGCGCACCTCGGGTGGCAGGAGGGGCTCGGCCAGCGCGACGCGGTTCTGCACGTTGATGGTTGCGAGATCGGCATCGGTGCCCACCTCGAAGCTTATGCTGAGGATATAGCTGCCGTCCGCGCCGGACGTGGACTTCATGTAGATCATGTCGTCCACGCCGATGACCTGGTCCTCGATCACCTGCGCGACGGTCTGCTCCACCACCTCGGCCCCCGCGCCCGGATAGGCCGCGACCACCGCCACCTGCGGCGGCACGATGTCGGGAAACTGCTCCACCGGCATCCGCTGGAGGGCGAGGAGCCCGGCGAGGAACAGGACGATCGAGATCACCCCGGCAAGGCGCGGGCGGCGGATGAAGGTGTCGGCGATCATCTCAGCCGTCCCCGGCGGGCGCGGCGTCCACCACCATGCCCGGGCGCACCTTGTTGACGCCCTCGGTGACGACGCGCTCGCCCGGCTCGAGCCCGGCCTCGATCACCGTGAGGCCCTGGGCCGTGCGGCCCGCCTCTACCCGGCGCTGCTCCACCGTCTCGCCCTGGCCCACGACAAGGACGAATGCGCCCTGCACGTCGCGCTGCACCGCCTGCTGCGGCACGGCCAGAACGCCCTCGGGCGCCGTGGCCGAAAGCGTCACCCGCACGAGTTCATCGTCGAGAAGCCGGCCCCTGGGATTGGCGAAGCGCGCCCGGAGCGTCACGCTGTCGGTGCCCGCGTTCACCGCGCTGTCCACGAAGGTGATGTCGCCCGGTTCGGGGTAGGTGCTACCATTGGCGAGTTCCAGCGTCACGGCGGCCTCGCGTGCGGCCTGTCCCGCCTCGACGCGCTCCAGATAGTCGCGGAGCGTCGCGGTCGGCACCGCGAACTCGGCATGGATCGGATCGAGCCGCGTCAGCGTGGCGAGCGGCCCGGTCTCGGGGCCGACGAGCGCCCCTTCATCCATCGCCGAGGATCCGATCCGTCCGGAGAAGGGCGCGCGCATCTCGGTGTAGGAGAGGTTGAGGCGCGCGCGCTCCAGCGCCGCCTCGAGGCGCAGCACGTCGCCCTCTGCGCGGCCGAGCGCCGCCTCGGCGTTGTCGAGCGCCGACTGCGCCGCCGACTGCCGCCCCACGAGCTCGGTCTGGCGGTCACGCTCTATGCGGGCGAGCTCGCGCTGTGCCTCGGCGGCAAGCAGCGCGCCCTCGGCCTCCCTCACGGCCGTTTGGTAGAGGTCCGGCTCGATGCGGAAGAGGAGTTGCCCGTCCTGCACGCGGTCGCCGGGCCCGAAGGCCACGTCGAGCAGCACGCCCGAAACGCGCGGCACGAGCCCCACCCGCTGCGCCGCGTCGAGGCGGCCGTTGAATCGCACGGTTTCGGCGAGTTCCGTCATCGCGGCCGGCGCCACCACGACGGCCGGTGGCGGCGCGGACTGCTGTGCCGCGACCGGCGCCGCGATCATCATGGAAAGGGCGAGCGCGGCGATACGTCGGCACATCGGGGTCTCCGTCAGGGCGTGGCGGTCACGGCCGGGTATGACAGCGGCGCCCTTTGCGTCAAGAAAAAGCTCCTCGCCGTGCCGGATCGCGGCCTCGCAGGGTTCACGGCCCTGCGCAACTGCGCTAGCGTCATCCAATCGGGCCACCCAAAAGCCGAGAGGACCCAATGATCCGTTTGCTGATTTCCACCGCGGCCTACCTCGTCGCCAACGCCGTCGGCCTTTTCGTCGCGACGCTCCTGCTGGACGGGTTTCGCATCGACCCGCTGTCCTTCGTTGTGGCGGTGGCGCTCTTCTCGGCCGTGCAGGCGGTGCTGAGCCCGCTCATCACCAAGATCACGTTCAAGAACTTCCCCCAACTCATGGGGGGCATCGCGCTGGTCACGATCTTCATCGTTCTCTTCATCACCGCCTCGATCATGCCGGGGATGGAGATCGGCGGGATCGCGAACTGGCTGGCGGCCACGCTTCTGGTCTGGCTCGGAAGCCTGATCGCCACGATCCTGCTGCCGATCTACGTCTTCAAGCAACTGCGCGAGCGCAAGCGGCAGGACGGCTGAGCGTCGCGTCGCGCGGCCCGTCGCGGACGGGCGCGCGGTTGCGGACCGGGCTCAGGTGGCGTCGCCGCCCTCGCCCCAGTCGCCGGACAGCAGCGCGTCCTTGTTGTTCCGCAGGAAGAAGGCGAAGGCCACGAGCGTCGCGCCGGTGGTGATGAGTTCCACCGCGAGCAGCACGCCCAGCACCACGGCCGCGGATTGCGGGAAGTTCGAAAAGATCATCAGCGCCAGCACGACGGAGATCGCGCCGGAGAGCAGGATCGCCCAGAAATAGCCCGACCCCCGCGCCGAGAAGGCGAGGAAGAGCTTCGCCACACCGCTGACGAGGAACATGATCGCCGCCACGATGGTGAGCGACAGGATGCCTGCGAGCGGGTTCGTCAGAAGCGAAATCCCGAGCCAGAGGAACGCGGCGCCGAGCAGGATCGCCCAGATCCGCCGGCCCCAGCCCTCGACCTGGAAGATCGCGACGAGTTGCAGGACGCCGCCGAAGATGAAGACCCAGGCCGCGATCTGCTCTGCCGTGAAGGTCGCCGCGAAGGGGTTCATGAGCGCGGCGATGCCCCCGACGAGAACGATCAGCCCGATGATGAGCCAGAGAATCCAGTTGGTCATGAGTCACTCCTCCCAAGGATATGCGCGATATGGGCGCACGCACGCACCCTGACCGCGCTTGGGCCTTGCGACAACCCCTAACGGCAGTAGGCTCCGCCCCGGTGCCGCGCCGTGTCGAAGTGGAAATGGTTGCGGTGGTAGCGGTCAGAGTTCGGGCCGAGCACCGTGCCGAACGGCCCGCAGGCGGCGCGATGCATGGCGGCGAGCGCCCGGCCGTCGCGTCCGCGCCCCCAGCCCTCGAGCACGGTGACCATGCCGCCGTCGCGCAGGCGGAAGCCCGCGATGTCGATGGCCCGGCCCTTGGCGTGTTCCGAAAGCCGAGCGCCGGGGCGGTTGTTGCGGGTCCGGCAGGCGTAATGGGCGAAGACCAAGATCTCGGTGACGCCGCCGCCGCGGCTGCCGAGCGCGGGTTTCATGCCGCGCTCCACCCACTGCTTCAGCATCCGCGCCGTCGTGCAATCCATGATCGAGGGCTGGCTGAGCCGGACGCCGGAGACGGCGCGGACCTGCACCGCGCCGTCGAGCCCGCAGCCCGCGAGGCGCCCCGCGATCCGTCCCGCCGGCTCTCCCTGCAGCGCCGGGTCGCCGCAGACGGCGCCGCGAGCGAGCGCCGCGCGCCGGGCGACGGCGCGGCGCGTCACCCGGTCCGGCCGCGCCGCGGGACGCAGCGACAGGCGGGGCGCGCCGGGCGCTGCGACGCCGCGCGGGACCGCCCGCGCCGTGCCGGCCTCGGCCAGCGGCGCGGTCCGCGCCTCGGGGCGCGGCGAGGTTTCGGGAGCGGCGAGGGACGAAGCCCCCGCGAGGGCCAAAGCGACGGCGAGCGATGCCGCCCAGCCCCTCACGTCTCGGTCTGCACCCGGCCGAAATCCGGCGCGTCGGTGTCCTGCCCGGCCTCGATGATGCCGCGCCGGATCGCGCGGGTGCGGCTGAAGTAGTCGTGCAGATGCGCCCCGTCGCCCGTGCGGATCGCGCGCTGGAGCGCGAAGAGCTCCTCCGTGAAGCGGCCGAGGATCTCGAGCGTGGCGTCCTTGTTGGTGAGGAACACGTCACGCCACATTGTCGGGTCCGACGCCGCGATCCGGGTGAAGTCGCGGAACCCGGCGGCGGAATACTTGATCACCTCGCTGTCGGTGACCCGGCGCAGGTCGTCGGCCACGCCCACCATGGTATAGGCGATGAGGTGCGGCGCGTGGCTCGTGACGGCGAGGACCAGATCGTGGTGGTCGGCGTCCATCTCCTCCACGCTCGCCCCCATCCCTTCCCAGAGCGCCCTGAGCCGCGCCACCGCCCCGGGCTCGGCATCGGGCGGCGGCACGAGAAGGCACCAGCGGTTGCGGAAGAGCGTGGCGAAGCCCGAGCGCGGGCCGGAATGCTCGGTGCCGGCGAGCGGATGGGCGGGCACGAAATGCACGCCGCCGGGCAGGTGCGGCGCGACGGCCTCGATCACCGCGCGCTTGACAGAGCCCACGTCGGTGACGGTCGCACCGGGCTTCAGGTATGGCGCCATCTCCTCGGCGACCGCGCCCATCGCGCCCACGGGCACGGCGAGGACGACGAGATCCGCGCCCTCCACCGCCTCGGGGATCGTGTCGACGACCCGGTCGCAGAGCCCGATCTCGCGCGCGGTGTCCCGCGTGGCGGCGGAGCGCGCGGTTCCCACGACCTCCCGCGCCAGACCCTCGCGCCGCATCGCCCAGAACATGGACGAGGCGATGAGCCCCAGGCCGATCAGCGCGACCCGGTCATAGACCGGCGGTCGGCTCATGCCGCCTCCGCCTTGAAACGGCCGATGGCGTGGGCCACGCGCCGGCAGGCACTCTCGTCGCCCACGGTGATGCGCAGGCACTCGGGAAGCCCGTAACCCGCCACCCTGCGCACGATCAGGCCCTCCTGGCGGAGGAAGGCATCGCAGGCGTCCGCCTCGGACGCGTCGGCGAACCGCGCGAGCACGAAATTGGCGTGGCTCGGGTCGCAGGCCACGCCGTGCGCCTCGAGCGCGTCGCGAAGCCAGTCGCGCAGCCGCGCGTTATCGGCCGCGCAGCGCTCCACGAAGGGGCGGTCGCGCACCGCGGCCTGCGCCGCGGCGAGGGCGATCGTGGACAGGTTGAACGGGCCGCGCACGCGGTTCAGCACCTCTGTGATGGCCTCGGGCGCATAGCCCCAGCCCACACGCAGCCCGCCGAGGCCATAGAGTTTCGAGAAGGTGCGCGTCATCACCACGTTCTCGCGCGTGTCCACCAGCGCCGCGCCGCCGTCGAAACCGTCCACGTATTCGGCGTAGGCCCCGTCGAGCACCAGAAGCACGTGGCCGGGCAGGCCTTCGGCGAGGCGGGTCATCTCGGCCTCGGGGATCATCGTGCCGGTGGGATTGTTGGGGTTGGCGACGAAGACGAGGCGCGTGGCGGGCGTCACCGCCGCGAGAATCGCGTCGACGTCGGTGTGCCGCGCGCGCTCGGGCACCTCGACCGGCGTGGCCCCCGCGGCGAGCGCCGAGATCCGGTACATGGAAAAGCCGTGCTCGGTGTGGATCACCTCCGTCCCGGGCCCGGCATAGCACTGGCAGAGGAGCGAGATGATCTCGTCGCTGCCCACGCCGCAGGTGATCCGGGCCGCCTCTAGGCCGTGTGTCTCGGCGATGGCCTCGCGCAAGGCGGCGTGGTCGGTCGGCGGGTAGCGGTGCATCCGCGCCGCCGCCGCGCGCGCCGCCTCGACCGCCGCGGGCGGCGGACCGAAGGGGTTCTCGTTCGAGCTGAGCTTGATCGCGTCGGCCACGCCCTCGATGCGCGACTCGCCGCCCTTGTAGGGCGCGATCTCCAGAATTCCGGGCTGCGGCGTGATCTGGCTCATGGCATGGCTCCTCGGAAGTCCCCTATATACGCCACGCCGGGCCTGCGAAAGCCGCGAAACCGCGCCGTGGCGAAGGGACGCCGGACACGCAAGGGACCGCCCCGAAGGACGGTCCCGCACATCTTCCGTACCGTGGCCGCCGATCAGTTCTGGGCGTAGTACTCGATGACGAGGTTCGGCTCCATCTGAACCGGGTAGGGCACGTCCGACAGGCCCGGGGTGCGCACGAAGGTCGCGGTCATCTTGCTGGTGTCGACGTCGAGATAGTCGGGCACGTCGCGCTCGGGCAGCTGGATCGCCTCGAGCACGGAGGCCAGCTGCTTGGACTTCTCGCGCACCTCGATCACGTCGCCCTCGTTCACGCGGTAGGAGGGGATGTTCACCCGCTTGCCATTCACCATCACATGGCCGTGGTTCACGAACTGGCGCGCGGCGAAGACGGTGGCCACGAACTTGGCGCGGTAGACCACGGCGTCGAGGCGACGCTCCAGCAGGCCGATCAGGATCTCGCCGGTATCGCCGCGAACGCGCTCCGCCTCGCCGTAGATGCGGCGGAACTGCTTTTCGGTCATGTCGCCGTAATAGCCCTTGAGCTTCTGCTTGGCGCGCAGCTGGAGGCCGAAGTCGGACATCTTGCCCTTGCGGCGCTGGCCGTGCTGGCCGGGTCCGTATTCGCGGCGGTTCACGGGGCTTTTCGGGCGGCCCCAGATGTTTTCGCCCATGCGGCGGTCGATCTTGTACTTGGCAGAGGTGCGTTTGGTCACCGTCTGATCTCCTTGCCTGGCGCCCCTCGGGGCGCGGTTGCGAAGGGCGTTGTCCTCTGGACCTGCGCCGGAGTGTCCGGCTGCCCGACAGGCATCCCCTTGCGGGGGCCACCAACACCAATGAGCGCGCGGGTATACACGCTGAAAAGGCCGTGTCAACGGGGCCGCGCGCCCCGCCCCGCACCGCCGGAAAGGCATGCCTGCGCCGCCGCCATAGAGGAACCGTTAAGCCATCCGCGTGCAGGATGCCTGGACGACCCCAGCACTGCAACGAATGGAGGTGCCGATGGCGCGTCAAGGCGGGACCCGGATCGCAGAGAACGAGCGCGGCGCCGAGGGCGCGGCCTCCAACCCGCTCGCCGAGGCGGTGGCCGCGCGCGACGCCCGCGCGCTCGACATGGTGGCCGAGGCCGTGCGTCACCGCAACGTCCTCCTGGCGTTCCAGCCAGTCGTGACCGCCGCGGACCAGTCGCGCACGGCCTTCTGGGAGGGTCTCGTGCGCGTGCTCGACGAGACCGGGCGCGTGATCCCCGCCAAGGACTTCATCGCCGCGGTCGAAGAGACCGAAACGGGCCGCGAACTCGACTGCCTCGCGCTGGAGCGCGGGTTGCGCACCCTTGCACAGCAGCCGGAGCTTCGCCTGTCGATCAACATGTCCGCACGCTCCATCGGCTACCGGCGCTGGACGCGCACGCTCGAGCGCGGGCTGGCGCGCGACCGCGGCATCGCGGAACGCCTCATCCTCGAGATCGCCGAGGCCGGCGCGATGCTCATGCCGGAGGTCGTCATCGCCTTCATGGGCGCGCTGCAGCGCCGCGGCGTGTCCTTCGCGCTGGACGGGTTCGGCTCCGGCAGCATCGTGCTGCGGCATTTCCGGGCCTTCACCTTCGATATCCTGAAGATCGACGGGCAGTATGTCCGCGACATCCACCGCGATGCCGACAACCAGGTGCTGACGCGGGGCATCGTGGAACTGGCCCGCCAGCTCGACATGTTCACCGTGGCAGAGCGCGTGGAACAGGCCGCCGACGCCCGCGTCCTGGCCGAGATCGGTGTCGATTGCCTGCAGGGGCACTTCTTCGCGGCACCGACGGCACAGCCGCCCTGGGCGGCGCGCAAGGGAACGCGCCGCGCCGGCTGAGCGCCGCACCCGCCCGTTGAGGCGTGGGGACGGATGCTTTATTGACCTCCGGTAAGACCGGGAGTGACGGTCGCGCGACTCGCTCGCGCGCACGGCGCCCCTCTCAACGCCCGATCCAGGAGGACACGCATGACCAACGTCGTAATCGCATCTGCCGCACGAACCCCAGTGGGCAGTTTCAACGGCTCCCTCTCCACCCTGCCCGCGCACGAACTCGGCCGGATCGTTCTGGAGGCGGTGGCCGAGCGCGCCGGCGTCGCGAAGGACGAGGTCTCGGAAACCATCCTCGGGCAGGTGCTGACCGCCGCACAGGGTCAGAACCCCGCGCGCCAGGCGCATGTGAACGCGGGCTTCCCGATCGAGGCCCCGGCCTGGGGCATCAACCAGGTCTGCGGCTCGGGACTGCGCGCGGTCGCGCTCGGCGCGCAGCATATCCAGCTCGGCGATGCCGGGATCGTGCTTGCCGGCGGACAGGAGAGCATGTCGCTGTCGACCCACGCCGCACATCTGCGCAACGGCCACAAGATGGGCGACATGAGCTACATCGACACGATGATCCGAGACGGCCTCTGGGACGCCTTCAACGGCTACCACATGGGCCAGACCGCCGAGAACGTCGCCCAGAAGTGGCAGATCAGCCGCGAGATGCAGGACGAGTTCGCCCTCGCCTCCCAGAACAAGGCCGAGGCCGCGCAGAAGGCGGGCAAGTTCGACGACGAGGTGGTGCCGGTCACCGTCACCCACCGCAAGGGCGAGACGGTGGTGGACAAGGACGAATACATCCGCCACGGCGCCACGATCGAGGGCATGCAGAAGCTGCGCCCCGCCTTCACCAAGGACGGCAGCGTGACGGCGGCCAACGCCAGCGGGATCAACGACGGCGCGGCTGCGGTGCTTCTGATGAGCGCGGAGGAGGCCGAGCGTCGCGGCATCGAGCCGCTGGCGCGCATCGTCTCCTACGCGACCGCGGGCGTGGACCCGAGCATCATGGGATCGGGCCCGATCCCCGCCTCGCGCCGGGCGCTCGAGAAGGCCGGCTGGAAGGTCGACGACCTCGACCTCGTGGAGGCGAACGAGGCCTTCGCCGCGCAGGCCTGCGCGGTGAACAAGGACATGGGCTGGGATCCCGAGATCGTGAACGTGAACGGCGGCGCCATCGCCATCGGCCACCCGATCGGCGCCTCGGGCGCGCGCATCCTGAACACGCTGCTCCACGAGATGCAGCGGCGGGACGCAAAGAAAGGTCTCGCCACGCTCTGCATCGGTGGCGGCATGGGCGTCGCGATGTGCGTGGAGCGCGGATAACCGGCCGGAAATCCAACGGAAAGGGGCGCTCCGGCGCCCCTTTTTCGTGGCGCGAGGCCAATCAGGGGCGCAACAATGTTGCGTCAGCGCCGGCGAATGGATAACCAAGTTACCGAAACGACTGCCAGAACTGGAGGGACATCATGGCAAGAGTTGCACTCGTCACCGGCGGAACGCGCGGCATCGGCGCGGCGATCAGCAAGGACCTGAAGGCCGCGGGCTACGACGTCGCGGCAAGCTACGCCGGCAACGACGACGCGGCCGCCAGGTTCACTGAGGAAACGGGCATCAAGACCTACAAGTGGAACGTCGCCGATTACGAGGCCTCGAAAGAGGGCATCGCCCGGGTGGAGTCCGCGCATGGGCCGGTGGACATCGTCGTGGCCAACGCGGGCATCACCCGCGACGCCCCCTTCCACAAGATGACGCCCGAACAGTGGAAAGAGGTGATCGACACCAACCTCAGCGGCGTCTTCAACACCATCCACCCGGTCTGGCCCGGCATGCGCGAGCGCGGCTTCGGGCGCATCGTGGTCATCAGTTCGATCAACGGCCAGAAGGGCCAGTTCGGGCAGGTGAACTACGCGGCGACCAAGGCGGGCGATCTCGGCATCATCAAGAGCCTCGCCCAGGAAGGGGCCAGCAAGGGCATCACCGCCAACGCGATCTGCCCGGGCTATATCGCGACCGAGATGGTGATGGCGGTGCCCGACAAGGTGCGCGAGGCGATCATCGGCATGATCCCGGCCGGGCGCCTTGGCGAGCCCGAGGAGATCGCCCGCTGCGTGAGCTTCCTCGTCTCGGAAGACGCCTCCTTCATCAACGGATCGACGATTACGGCGAACGGCGCGCAGTACCTAGTCTGACGCGCGCCGCCGCGCAAGGCAGCCATGGGCCTATCCTCCATGCGCCCTTACAGAAGGTTTATGATCGCGCCGGCAGTTCGGCGCGATCATCCCTTTCTCGTATCTTCGGGAGCTTTCAGTCCCGCTTGGCGGAGAACCGCCGAAACCGGGTCCGGACCTCGGTAACGGTCGAGGCCGGAAGGTGACGGCGACGCCCAACGAGATGGCGCACGGGATGACCTTCGGGCCTCTGTCATGCGCCGGATGGCGATCCGCGCGTCGCCGGCCCATCCGTCGTCAGAACCCTCGTTTTCGTCCGCAGGCTGGCCGGCTTGCGGAGAACCTTCAGATCGGTCGCATGGATCGTCCCCGCATTCTCCGCGGGCTTCGTGGCGCTCTACGGGGCGGGCTTCACGGGGCGGCGCATCGTGCCCGCCCCGGACCCGCCTTCACTCGGCGGGCTGGCCCGACAGGCGGGTGATCTCTTCCTTCAGGCGCAGCTTCTTCTTTTTCAGCTCCGCGATCTGTTCGCCGGACGTGCTGGGGGCGCGTTGAGCCTGCTCTACCGCGTCGGAAAGGGCCTGGTGCTTTCTCTTCAGTTCCTGAACATGCGCCGACAAGCTCATGAGATCCTCCTTCACGCTTGGTTGGAGATTGAGTGCACCACGAATCGCGCGACCTGTCACGCCGCAGCTGCGAAATAGGTTGCCGTTACGTCAACCTTTTCCATCGTCCGCCGGAAAAGGCAGCGCCGCGCCGTCGCGCAGCACGGCACGGATCGGGGGCGTGTAATGCTCCCCGTCGCCCGGGTGACGGTCGCCCTCGTGCAGGGCCACCGGCGCGTGCAGGCGGAAGGGCGCGCGCCCGCCCTTGCGCGCCCGTACCAGGACCAGCTGCGCGGGCCGTCCCGCGCGCGGCGCGAGCGGCAGGACCTCGACGCTTCCCAGGCGGCCGGCAAGGGCGGACAGGATATCGGGCAGCCGCTCCGCGCGGTGGATCAGCGTGAGGCGCGCGCGCGGACGCAGCCGCCGCGCCGCGGCCGCGATCCATGCCTCGAGCGGCACGCCCTCGCCCAGCGCGGTCTCGCGGCCGGTGTCGGCTGCCGGAACCGACGCGCCCCGCGGGAACCATGGCGGGTTGGCGATGACGTGATCGAAGAGCCGGGCCCGAAGCGTCGCGGGCACCGCCGCGACGTCGCCCCCGATCACCTCGAACGGAATGCCGTTCTGCACGCCATTCTCGAGGGCGAGCGCGGCGTAGGCCGGCTGAAGCTCCAGCCCCGTCAGCGACAGCCCCGCGACCCGCGTCCCGAGGCAGAGGGAGGCCACGCCCACCCCGCACCCGAGCTCGAGCACATGCGCGCCCGCACGGGCCGGGACGGCGGCGGCCAGAAGCACCGGATCCAGCCCGGCGCGATAGCCCCGCGCGGGTTGCCGGATCGTGAGCCGGCCGCCCAGGAACGCGTCCTGCGTCGTCTGCGCGTCGGCCTCAGCCATCCAGCGGCACGTCCGCATCCCGCAAGAGCGCGCGCGCGACGAAAAGATCCTCCTGCCGCACCATGATCCGGCGCGGCAGGATGCCGATGGAGCCTTCGAGCACGCTCATGTTTACGTCCAACTCGAAGAACTCTATATCCTCGCCCCTGAGAAGCGCCTGCACGTAAGCGATCAGCGCCAGGTCGTTGGTGCGGATAAGCTCTCTCATGGGACGCAGATAAGGACGGGGCCGCGCCGATGTCGAGCCTTGTTACGGGGGTGTGATGAGCCTGGACAGCACCGAGCGAAAGCCTCAGGACCGGCTCGCCGCCCTGCTTTCGGAAGATCTCGACCGGGTCAACACGCTGATCCGCGAGCGGATGGCCTCGCGCCACGCGCCGCGCATCCCGGAGGTGACAGCCCACCTGGTGGAGGCGGGCGGCAAGCGGCTGCGCCCGATGCTGGTGCTCGCCGCCGCGCGGCTGTGCGGCTACACGGGCGCGCACCACCTGCGGCTTGCTGCCACGGTGGAGTTCATCCACACCGCGACGCTGCTGCACGACGACGTGGTCGACGAAAGCCGCCAGCGCCGCGGCCGGCCCACCGCCAACCTGCTCTGGGACAACAAGTCCTCTGTGCTGGTGGGCGATTACCTGTTCGCGCGGGCGTTCCAGCTGATGGTGGAAACCGGCTCGCTCGAGGTGCTCGACATCCTGTCGAACGCCGCGGCCACCATCGCCGAGGGCGAGGTGCTGCAGCTTCAGGCGGCGCGGAACCTGGCCACCACCGAGGAGACCTATCTCCAGGTCGTCCGCGGCAAGACCGCCGCGCTCTTCTCGGCGGCGACCGAGGCGGGTGGGGTAATCGCGGACGCACCCGAGGACGTGCGGCGCGCGCTTTTCGCCTACGGAGACGCGCTGGGCATCGCCTTCCAGATCGCCGACGATCTTCTCGATTTTCGCGGCGACGCCACGGCGACCGGCAAGAACGTGGGCGACGACTTCCGCGAGCGGAAGCTGACGCTGCCGATCATCAAGGCCGTCGCCCGGGCCGACGCCGAGCAGCGCGCCTTCTGGACCCGCGTGATCGAGAAGGGCGACCAGCGCGACGGCGATCTCGACCACGCGCTCGAGCTCATGGACCGCCACGGCACGCTCGCCGCCACCCGCGACGAGGCGATGGCATGGGCCGCGCGTGCCCGGGAGGCGCTGGGCGCAGTGCCGCCGCACGAATTCCGGGACATTCTGGGCGAAATTTCGGACTACGTCGTCGCCCGCCTTTCCTGACCGGGCGCCGGAGACCACGCGCGGCAGGCTTCGTCCCTTCTGCGACCTTGCGAAACCCCGGCGCGGCGGCAACACTGCCGCGAGCCGCCCAAACGCCGGAGAGTCGATGGCTCTGCCCCTGATCCGCCTGACGATATTGCGCGTCCTCGTCCTCGGGGCCGCTCTCGCCTTCGCGTCCGCGGCGCAGGCGCTGGATTTCCGGCTGGCCCTGCCCCCCGACGCCGAAGATCTGAGGGGCTCGATCCGCGGCGCGATGCTGTCCGCGACCGCCGCCGAGGACCCGGACGCCGCGCCGCAAGACATCATCGCCGCAGCGCAGGCGGATTACCGCCGCATCATGTCGGCACTCTACGAGGAGGGGTATTTCGGGCCGGAGGTCTCCATCCGCATCGACGGGCGCGAGGCGGCGACGCTGTCGCCCTTCGAGGCGCCCGCCCGTATCGCCACCCTTGAGGTCGAGGTGACGCCGGGGCCGCGTTTCCGCTTCGGACGGGCCGAGATCGCCCCCCTGCCGCCCGGCGTCTCGCCGCGGGAAAGCTTTCGCACCGGCGAGCGCGCGCGCCTTTCGGTCATGCGAAGATCCGCGCGCGACGGGATCACCGCGTGGCGCGACATCGGCCACGCCAAGGCGGAACTGTCCGGGCAGCGGATCGTCGCCATGCAGCCCGAAAGGCGGCTGAACGCGGATCTTCGCCTTGCCCCGGGCCCGAGGCTGCGGTTCGGGCAGCTTCTCGTGTCCGGGGCGGAGACCGTTTCGGCAAAGCGCATCCGCAAGATCGCGGGCCTGCCCGAGGGCTCGGTCTTCGACCCCGAGGATCTGGACCGCGCGGTGACGCGGCTGCGCCGCACCGGGACCTTCAGCTCCGTCGCCGTCACGGAGGCGGACACGCCCTCGCCCGACGGCACGCTGGACGTCACCGTGCAGCTTCAGGAAAACCCGCCGCGCCGGTTCGGGTTCGGCGCCGAGCTGTCCAGCGAGGAAGGCGGCACCGTCTCGGCCTACTGGCTGCACCGCAACCTTCTGGGCGGCGCCGAGCGGTTCCGCGTCGGCGCGGAAATCTCGGGCATCGGCACCGGGACCAAGGATGACGGGGAGGACTACCTCGTCGAATTCCGCTTTCGCCGCCCCGCGGTGATCGACAGCGACACCGACTTCTTCGCGGGCGCGGGGTTCGAGGTCATCGACGACCCGCTCTTCGAAAGCGACAAGGGCCAGATCCTCGCGGGACTGATCCACACCTTCGGCGACGAGTTCGAGGCGTCGGCGTCGCTTGGCTATCGCTACGCCTCCACGCGGGACGATCTCGGATCGCGGGACTTCTCGCAGATCATCCTGCCCGTGACGGCGAAGCTCGACCGGCGCGACGACTTCCTGGATCCCGCGCGGGGCTATTACCTGAACGTCGAGACGATGCCCTTCGCCGGGCTGAACGGCACCGAATCGGGCCTGCGCCTGACCGCCGACGCCCGCGCCTATCGCGCGCTCGGTGAGGACGATCGGGTGGTGCTGGCCGGGCGTCTTCAGTTCGGCTCCGTCATGGGGCCCGACATCACCGAGGTGATGCCGGAGGACCTGTTCTACCTCGGCGGCGGCGGAACGGTGCGCGGCCAGGATTACCAGTCGCTCGGCGTCACGCTGCCCGGCGGCGAGGAGGTGGGCGGCCGTTCGTTCCTCGCGCTGTCGGCGGAGGTGCGCACCAAGCTGCGCGGCGCCTTCGGCGTGGTGGGGTTCTACGATCTCGGCTATGTCAGCGACGAAAGCTTTCCGGACGGCGGCAGCGCCAACCAGGCCGGCGCCGGGATCGGGTTGCGCTACGACACCGGCATCGGCCCCATCCGGGTGGATCTCGCGGTGCCGACCACGGGACCCAAGGCCGGCGAGGACATCTTCTTCTACATCGGGATCGGACAGGCGTTTTGAGACTGCTGCGCGTTCTTCTCGTCGCCTGCACGGCGGCGCTCTCTCCCCTGGCCGGAGCCGCCCAGGACGGCGATGACGACAAGGGCGTGCTCACGCGGTTCCTGCAGGACTCGCTTTCCGGGGCCGGGCGGACGGTCGATGTGCAGGGCTTCCGGGGCGCCTTGTCGAGCAAGGCCACCATCGAGCGGCTGACGATCGCCGACGACGAGGGCGTCTGGCTCTCGATGGAAGGCATCGTGCTCGACTGGAACCGCGCGCAGGTCCTGCGCGGACGGATCTCGGTCAACGAGTTCGCGGCCGAGAGGATCGAGTTGTCGCGCCCGCCCGTGCCGCCCGAGGGCGTGGCCGCGCTTCCGAAACCGGAGGCCGAACCCTTCAGCCTGCCGCAGCTTCCCGTCTCCGTGGATATCCGCCGGATCGCGGCCCCCGAGATTGATCTCGGGCGTTCGGTGCTGGGGCAGGCCGCGGTGCTGTCGCTCACCGGTTCCGCCCGGTTGGCCGAGGGGGGCGGCTCGGCCGATATCGACCTCGCCGCGCAGCGCACGGACGACGCGGCGGGGCTGTTCCGCTTCGCCGCGAATTACGACGCCGCCGAGGAGACGGCGCGCATCGACCTGATCCTGCAAGAAGGGCCCGGCGGCATTGCCGCGAAGGCGCTCGATCTGCCCGGCGCGCCTTCTCTCGAGATGCGCGTGCAGGGCGAAGGCGCGACGCGGGATCTCGTCACCCGGATCGCGCTGGCCACCGACGGCACGCCGCGCCTGACCGGCACGGTCACGCTGCTGGGCGCCGCCGAGGACACCGACGACACCGACTGGCGTGTGCTTGCCGATCTGGGCGGCGACGTGACGCCGCTTTTCGCGCCGGAACTGGGCAGCTTCTTCGGCCGGGAGGTCCGTTTCTCGGCAGAGGTCGCGCGCTCCACGGGCGGGGAAACCCGCGTGAACGACCTCGCCCTTTCGTCGCGCGCGCTTCGGCTGCACGGGGATGTCACGCTGAACGCGTCGGGCTGGCCGCGCCTAATGGCGATCACGCTCCGCATCGCCGACCCCGAGGGCGATGGCCCGGTGACGCTGCCGGTGGCGGGCGGCGACACGCGCCTGCGCCGCGCCATCGTCGCGATCAACTACGACGAAGCCGCGGGCGAGATGTGGACGGGCTCGGCAAGCCTTCTGGGCCTCGACACGCCGGAGCTTCAGGCGGAGGCGATGCGCCTGCGCGGCGGCGGCATCATCTCCCCGGGGGGCGCCGGCCGGGCGACCGCCGAGATGCAACTCGACGCCGAGGGGCTCGACCCCGCGGATGCGGCACTGGCCGAGGCGCTCGGCCGCGCGCTGTCCGGCACCGTCGCGCTCGACTACGTCCCCGGCCAGCCGCTGCGGCTCGACGCCTTCGACCTCGCCGGAGAGGATTACGGGGTCGTGGGCAGCGCAAGCTTCGCGGGGCTCGAGACGGGGCTCGAATCCGATTTCGACGTGCGGCTTCGCGCCCGGGATCTGGGCCGCTTCGGCAGCCTCGCCGGGACCGAGCTCGGCGGCGCCGCCGAGGTCGTGCTGGACGGGCGCGTGGCCCCGCTGTCGGGCGCCTTCGACCTCAAGGTCACCGGCACCGGAGACGACCTCGATCCGGGCGATCCACTGGGCAAACGTCTGCTGGCCGGGCGCAGCGACCTGGAGATCGCCGTGCTGCGCGACGAGACCGGCGTGCAACTCCGGACCCTGAATGTCAGGTCGCGGGGCCTCGTCCTCGCGGCCGACGGAACCGTGTCGAGCGGCACGAGCCGGCTGGGCTACAGCGGCCGGATCACCGATCTGGGCCTGCTGTCGCCGACCGGCGACGGGCGCGGCGACGCGCGGATCACGGGCAGCGTGACCCTCGCGGGGACCCGCCTTCTGGGACTCACCGCGTCGGGACGGGTCGCGGCGGAGAACGGGCCGGCGATCCTGCCCCTCGGGGAGGAGCGGCTCGTGACCCGCGGCGCCGAACTTCAGGCCACCTTCAACGCCGAGACCGGCCAGGACTGGAGCCTGCGCACCGAACTCGTGGAGCCAAGCGCGGCCGGGGCGTCGGCGGAAACGCTGAGCCTCGACGCGCGCGGCACCTTCGCCCAACCCGAAAGCGGCGGCGCGCCCGACCGGGTGACCGCCGACATCTCGGCCTCCGCGACGGGCCTTTCGACCGACGACGCCGCGCTTTCGCAGGCGCTTGGACGCGAGGTCGCGCTTGAGGGGCGCATCGACTACACCCGCGACGGGCCGGCGATCCTTTCGGGCCTGCGCCTCGACGCGGGCGGGGTGCGGCTTTCGGGCTCCGGCGAGGTCGCGGCACCGGTCCGGGACCTCGCCGCGCGGTTCGAGGCCGAGCTGTCCGCCGCGAGCCTCGCGCGCTTCTCGGGGCTTCTCGGCCGGCCGATCCGCGGCGCCGCCGATCTGCGGCTCGCCGGCAGCGCGGACCCGGCAGAGGGCACCTTCGACGTCACCGCCGACGGCCGCGTCGCGAACCTCTCGCTTGGCGACGCGGCGCTCGACGGGCTGATCGGAGGCTCCAGCACGCTGGCGCTCGAGGCGCGGCGCAACGCGGCCGGGCGGCTTCTGGTTCCGCGCCTGTCCTTCGACGGGGCGAACCTCACGGCGCGGGCCGATGGCGACCTGCAGGCGGTGAGCTATTCGCTGCGCGTCGCGGATCTGGGCCGCGTCGTGGCCGACCTGCCCGGCCCGGCGACGGTGCAGGGCACGGCGCGCGCGGAAGCGGCAGGCTGGCGTGTCGCGGCCGACGCGACCGGCCCCGGCGGGATCGCCGCCACGGTCGCCGGGCTGGTGGCCGACAGCGGGCGGCTCGACCTGACCGCCCGCGGCAGCGCGCCCCTGGCGCTGGCCAACACGGCGCTGGCGCCGCGGCGCATCTCGGGCACCGCCCGCTTCGACCTGGCCATCGCCGGCCCGCTTGGCCTCGACGCGGTTTCGGGCACGGTCTCGACCAGCGGCGCGCGTTTCACCGATCCCTCCGCCCTCGGCGTGATCGAGGATATCGACACGACGATCACCTTGCGGAACGCACGCGCCGAGATCGCGGCGCGCGCCCGGCCCGCCGCCGGGGGGCGCGTCGCGGTCTCGGGACCGGTCGCACTTTCGCCGCCCTTCGCCGCGGATCTCGCCATCGCTCTGGAACGGGCCCTGCTGCGCGATCCGGGGCTCTACAGCACAAGGGCCAACGGCCGCATCACCGTCGCGGGCCCTCTTGCCGGCGGGGCGCGCATCGCCGGGCGGATCGCGCTCGCAGACACGGAGCTGCGCGTGCCCTCCTCGGGCGTGACCCTGCTGGGCGAGATCCCCCCAATCGAGCATGTCGCGCCCTCGCCCGCGGTCCGCCGCACGCTGAGCTACGCGGGACTGCTCGAGACGGGCGGGAACGGGCAGGACGCGCCGGCCGGGCGTCGCGCGGCGCCATTCGAGCTCGACCTGACCATTTCTTCGCCGGCGCGCATCTTCATCCGGGGCCGCGGCCTCGACGCCGAGTTCGGCGGCGAGCTGCGCCTGCTCGGCACCTCGGACAACCTCATCCCCGAGGGCGGTTTCGACCTCATCCGCGGGCGGCTCGACCTGCTCGGCCAGCGATTCGCGCTGACGGACGGCGAGGTGCGGCTTCAGGGCGGGCTGGACCCGTGGGTACGGCTGGTGGCGGAGACCGAGGCCGACGGCCTCGCGATCGCGATCGAGGTCGTGGGCGAGGTGTCGGAGCCCGAATTCCGCTTCACCTCCACCCCGGACCTGCCGGAGGACGAGGTGCTGGCGAAGCTGCTTTTCGGGCGCAGCCTTTCCGAGCTTTCACCGTTCCAGGCGATCCAGCTGGCCAGCGCCGTCTCGGAGCTGACGGGCGGCGGTCCGGGGCTCGTCTCGGGGCTGCGCGAGGGCGCGGGCCTCGACGATCTCGACGTCAGCCAGACCGACGAGGGCACCACCGCCGTGCGCGCCGGCAAGTATATCAGCGAGAACATCTACACCGACGTGGTGGTGGAGAGCGACGGCACCACGGAACTCAACCTCAACCTCGACATCACCCGCAGCCTCACTGTCCGCGGCGGCGCGGACAACGAGGGCAGTTCCAGCCTCGGCATCTTCTTCGAGCGCGACTACTGACCCGTTCCGGTCAGGCGCCGCGCACCGCGGCGATCATCCGGTGCACGTTCTCGGGATCAGCGTCCGGCGTGATGCCGTGGCCGAGGTTGAAGATGTGCGGCCCGCCGCGGAACGCTTCGACGATGCGGCGCGTCTCGCGCTCCAGCGCCTCCCCGCCGGTGACGAGGTGGGACGGATCGAGGTTGCCCTGCACGCACCCCTCCGGCTGCACCTCGCGCGCGGCCCAGTCGGGATCCACGCCCTGGTCAAGCGCCACGCAATCCACCCCGGTCGCCTTCGCGAAGCCCACGTAGCGGTCGCCCGCCCCGCGCGGGAACCCGATCACGGGCAGGCCCGGATACCGCGCCTTGAGCGCCGCGGTGATCTTGCGGCAGGGCTCCAGCGCGTAGGTGTCGAAATCCTCGCCGGAAAGCGATCCCGCCCAGCTGTCGAAGATCTTCACCACCTCGGCCCCGGCCTCGACCTGCGCGGCGAGATACTCGATGGTCCCGTCCGTCAGCCGGTCGATGAGCCGCCGGAAAAGCGCCGGGTTCTCGTTCTTGAGCGCGTGGGCGGGGCCCTGGTCCGGCGTGCCGCGCCCGGCGACCATGTAGGTCGCCACGGTCCAGGGCGCGCCGGCGAAACCGATGAGCGTGGTGTCGGCGGGCAGCTCGCGCGACAGGATGCGCACCGTCTCGTAGACCGGGTTCAGCGTCTCGTGCACCGCCTCGGCCGGCTTGAGCGCGTCGAACTCCGCCTCGGTGGTCAGCGTGGAAAGCCGCGGCCCCTCGCCGGTCACGAACCACAGATCGGCGCCCAGCGCCTGCGGCAAGAGCAGGATGTCGGCGAAAAGGATCGACGCGTCGAACCCGTAGCGCCGGATCGGCTGCAGCGTCACCTCGGCCGCGAGCTCGGGGTTGTAGCACAACGACAGGAAATCGCCCGCCTTGGCCCGCGTTTCGCGGTATTCGGGCAGGTAGCGCCCCGCCTGCCGCATCATCCAGATCGGCGGCACCGGCTGCGCCTCTCCGGCGAGCGACTTCAGGATCGTCTTGGTCTCCGACATTTCCACCCTTTCGACAATGGTTCCCGCAATGCCTCCCCGCCGGGAAGGGGGTTGTCAAGCCGACAGGCGCTTGTCAGCCGCGCCTGACAGACTTAGACGGAGGACATGAGCATCGACCTTCCCTCCCCCGCCCGACCGCTGAAGATCGGCACCCGTGGCTCGCCGCTTGCCGTCGCGCAGGCGCACGAGACCCGCGGCCGCCTCGCCGCCGCCTTCGACCTGCCCGAGGACGCCTTCGAGATCGTCGTGATCAAGACGACGGGCGACCGCGTCCTGGACCGCCCGCTGAAGGAGATCGGCGGCAAGGGCCTGTTCACCCGCGAGATCGAGGAGGCGCTCCTTTCGGGCGAGATCGACCTCGCGGTGCATTCGATGAAGGACATGCCGGTGGCGCAGCCCGCGGGCCTCGCCCTCGACACCTACCTGCCGCGCGAGGACATGCGCGACGCCTTCGTGAGCCATGCCCACGCGGCGCTCGCCGATCTTCCCGCCGGCACGGTCGTGGGCACCTCGTCGCTGCGCCGCCGCGCGCAGCTTCTGTGGCGCCGGCCCGAGCTTCGGGTGGTGGAGTTCCGCGGCAACGTGCAGACGCGGCTGAAGAAGCTCGAGGACGGCGTGGCCGCCGCCACCTTCCTCGCGATGGCGGGGCTCAACCGTCTCGGCATGGCGCATGTGTCGCGCGGGCCGATCGCCCCCGAGGACATGCTTCCCGCCGTGGCGCAGGGCGCGATCGGGATCGAGCGGCGCGCCGACGACGGCCGCGCCGCCGCCATGCTCGAAGCGATCCACGATGTCGAGACCGCCAAGCGCCTCGCCGCGGAACGCGCGTTCCTGGCCCGGCTCGACGGCTCCTGCGAGACGCCGATCGCCGGCCTTGCCGAACTCGACGGCGGCACGCTCCGGCTGCGCGGCGAGATCCTACGCCCCGATGGCTCGGAATGCCTTTCGGACGAGGCCAGCGCCCCTGTCGAGGACGGCGCCGCGCTTGGCGAGGAGATGGGCGCGAAACTGCTTGGCCAGGCGGGTCCGGGCTTCTTCGACTGGCGCACCGCCTGACGGCGCGCCCCGGGGCGCTCAGGGCAGCAGTTTTCCGGGATTCATGACCCCCGCCGGGTCGAGCGCGGCCTTGATCGCGCGCATCGCGTGGAGCGCGCCGCGGTCCTTCCGCCGCGCCATGGAAGGCCGCTTAGTCATGCCGATCCCGTGCTCGGCGGAAAAGCTGCCGCCGAGGGCCAGAACCACGTCCTCCACCGCGTCCATCACCGCGTCGGCAAGCTCCGCATCGTCGTTGCCCAGCCGCACCGCGTAATGCAGGTTCCCGTCGCCGAGATGGCCCACGACAAGGGGCACGGCGGCGGGATCGAGCGCGGCCACCCGCGCGCCGGCCCGGTCGAGGAACGCCGCGACCCGGTCGAGCGGCACGGCGATATCGTTGTTGACGACACGGCCCTCGGCCAGACAGACCTCGGCCGCGGCCTCCCGGCGTGCCCACATCTCGGCCCGCTCGGCCTCCGAGCGCGCCACCACCGCGTCGGCCACGTCTCCGGCCTCGAGGCCGCGGGCCAGCACCGTTTCCAGCTGCGCGGCGACCGGAACCGCGCCGTCCGGCCCCGGAACGGCGTCTCGCGGCGCGGTGGCGGCCAGCTCCACCAGAACGTTCACCGGGTGCGCGTCGTCGAAGGGCGGACGCGCGCCGGGCGTCCGGGCAAGATATTCCTCGAGGTAGCGGCGCGGCATGTATTCGAAGGCCTCGACCGCGCCGCCCGTCTCGTCCTGAAGCCGGTTGAGCAGCGCAAGCGCGCCGTCGAGGGCGGGCAGCGCCACCATCGCCGTCGCCCGCGCGCGCGGCGCGGGGAAAAGCCGCACCACCGCCGCCGTGATGACGCCCAGCGTGCCCTCGGCGCCGATCATCAGGTGGCGCAGGTCGTAGCCCGAATTGTCCTTCCGCAGCGCGCGCATCAGGTCCACCACCTCTCCGGTCGGCAGCACCGCCTCGAGACCGAGACAGAGATCGCGCGCGTTGCCGTAGCGCAGCACGTTGGCTCCGCCGGCGTTCGTGGAGAGCGCGCCGCCCAGCATGGCAGAACCGCGCGCCCCGAAGCTCAGCGGAAAGACGAGATCCTCGTCCTCGGCCGCGCGCTGAAGCGTCTCGATCACCACGCCCGCCTCGACCACGGCGACCCGCGCCCGCGGATTGATCTCCCGGATGCGGTTCATCCGGGCGAGCGAGAGCAGGATCGCGCCGTCGGCGCCCCCCGTGCCGCCCGCGAGCCCGGTGTTGCCCGAGACCGGCACGACCGGCGTGCGGTTGCGGGTGGCGAGCCGCAGGATCGCCGCGACCTGGGCCGTCGATCCCGGCCGCGCCACCGCCAGCGGGGCAGACCGGTAACGCCCGGTCCAATCCTGCGCGAAAGGCCGCGCGTCGTCGCCCGTCAGCACATGGCCGTCGCCCACGATCGCCTTGAGTTCCGACAGGATGGTCATGGCGTCCCCCTTGCGGCCCTTCTCGCGCGCGGCCGCCCGCGGTGCAAGCGCCGGGCCCTCGGGGAACGGAGAGGGATGCGCACCCCGTCCCCTGTGGCACGCGCCGGGCGGTTCCTGCGCGCGCGCCCGCGGACGGCGCCGCTCAGGCCACGAGCTTCTCGGCGCGGCGCAGGTCCACGCTGACGAGTTGGCTCACGCCCTGTTCCACCATCGTCACCCCGAAAAGCCGGTCCATCCGCGCCATGGTCACCGCGTGGTGGGTGATGATGAGAAACCGCGTCTCGGTCCGGCGCACCATCTCGTCCAGCAGATCGCAGAACCGCGTCACGTTGGCGTCGTCGAGCGGCGCGTCGACCTCGTCGAGCACGCAGATCGGAGCGGGATTGGCGAGGAAGACCGCGAAGATGAGCGCGAGCGCGGTCAGGGTCTGCTCGCCGCCCGAGAGCAGCGAGAGGGTGGACAGCTTCTTGCCCGGCGGCTGGCACATGATCTCGAGCCCGGCATCGAGCGGGTCGTCGGATTCGACCATGACGAGCCGTGCCTCGCCGCCGCCGAAGAGATGGGTGAAAAGCAGCGTGAAGTTGGCGTTCACCTGTTCGAAGGCCGTGAGCAGCCGCTCGCGCCCCTCGCGGTTCAGGCTCGCGATCCCGTTGCGCAGCGCGCGAACCGCCTCTTCCAGATCGGCCTTCTCGCGCACGAGATCGTCATGCTCGGCCTGCACCTCGCGCGCGTCCTCCTCGGCGCGCAGGTTTACCGCACCCAGCGCGTCGCGCTGGCGTTTGAGCCGCCCGATCTCCGTCTCCAGCGCATCGGCGGCGGGCATGGCGTCGGGGTCCGCGCCAAGGCTTTCGAGAAGCGCGCCCGGCGTCGTCTCCTGCTCCTCGGCGATCCGTTCGGCAGCGGCGGTCACGGTTTCGGCGGCCGCCTCCGCGCGGGCCTCGGCGGAGGCGCGCGCCTCCCGCGCGGCGCCGGCGAGGCGCTCGGCCTCGCGTTCGGCCTGCACCGCCTCGCGCAGGCGGCCTTCGGCGGCCGAAAGCGCATCGGCGGCCGCCGTGCGCCGCGCCTCGGCCTCGGTGATGGACCGGGCCAGTTCCTCGCGCCGGGCCGCCACGGCGGCGGGGCGGTCGCGCGCGCCGGCAAGCTCGGCTTCCGCCTCGGCCCGGCGCTCGGTCAGTTCGGCGCTGCGCGCTTCCGCGGTCTCGAGCCGGTGGCGCCAGCCGGAAAGGTCCTTGCGCACGGTCTGCGCGCGGGCGGTGCGCGCCTCACCCTCGCGCTTGAGCTGGTCGTGTGCGCCCCGTGCGGCGAGGCTCGCGCGGCGCGCGTCCTCCACGTCCTGCTTGGCGGCCTCGGCCCGGGCGCGGGCCGCGTCGAGATCCTCGAGCTCGGCGAGCGCGGTCTCGGCCTCGGCAAGGCGGGCGCGCGCGCTCTCGGCCTCCTCCGCGTGGCGCTCGGCGGCCATCGTCAGGCTTTCGAGCTTGCCCTCGGAAAGGTTCCGCTCGGCCTCCGCGCGGCTCATGGCGCGGGCCGCCTCGGCCGCGGCCGCGTCGGCGGCGCGGCGCGCGTCCCGCGCAGCCCGGTCGGCGGCGGTCAGTTCCTTCAGTTGCGCCGTCAGGCGCTCATGGGCGAGCTGGGTGCCATCCGCGCGGGCGTCGGCGCGCGCCTTGTCCTGCTTGAGTTCCTCCAGCCGGTTGAGCTGCTGAAGACGCAGCGCGGCGGCGGTAGGGGCATCCTCGGCGCGGGCGCGGAAGCCGTCCCAGCGCCACAGATCGCCCTCGGGGCTGACGAGACGCTGGCCCGGCCGCAGCAGCGGCTGAAGCCGCTCGGCGTCCTCCGGCGTGGCGAGGCCGATCTGCGCCATGCGGCGCGAAAGCACGTCAGGCACCGAGACATGGTGGCTGAGGGGCGTCACGCCGTCGGGCAGCGGCTGCGCCGCGTCGTAGGGCGGCATCGCGACCCAGCCGGAGCCGCCATCCTGCACTTCAGCGGCGCGAAGATCGTCGGCGAGCGCGGCCCCGAGCGCGCGCTCGAAGCCCTGCTCCACCTGGAGCCGGTCGAGGATCTGGCCGCCTTCCGCGGTGTCGCGCGCCACCAGCCGGGCTAGCGCCGTGATCTCCGCCTCGAGTGCGGCCACCTCGCCCTCCGCGGCGCTGCGCTCGGCGCGGGCATCGGCCTCCTTCGACGCGGCCTCGGCGCGCGCCTCGTCCGCGCGGGCCAGCGCCGTCTCGGCACGCTCCGCCGCGGCGGTCGCCGCCCGCGCCTCGGCCTCGGCCGTCTCGAGGCCACGCGCCGCGCGCGCCAGCCTGTCCTCGTGCAGCGCGGCTTCCTCGGCGGCGGAAGCCGCGGCCGCCTCGCTGCGTTCGGCGGTCTTGCGCGCGTCCTCCACGGCCCGGGTGGCCGAGTGATGGCGGGCCGAAAGCCGCGCCACGGCCTCGGACAGATCCTCGAGCGCCGCCTCGCGGTCGCGCAGCGCCTCCGCCGCCGCCGACGCCGCGGCCGCGGCCTCTTCCAGCCGGGTTTCATGCCCTTCCCCGGCGCGGGCGAGCTCGGAGGCTTCCCATTCAAGCTGGGCGATGGTCTCGCCCGCATCGCGGTTGAGCCCCGCCTCGCGGT
Source organism: Rhodosalinus sp. 5P4 (assembly GCF_041365695.1). NCBI lineage: Bacteria > Pseudomonadati > Pseudomonadota > Alphaproteobacteria > Rhodobacterales > Paracoccaceae > Rhodosalinus > Rhodosalinus sp. 5P4. The sequence continues at coordinate 32,718 of NZ_JBGFSJ010000002.1, read as the reverse complement.
CGATGTCGCGGGCAAGCTGCGCGATCCGCGCGGTGAGCGTTTCGACAGCGGCGCGCGCGCGGCGTTCTTCCTCGGCGATCTGGTCACGCTCGACGACAAGGCGTTGCAGCACGGCGGCCGCGATCGCCTCTTCCTCGCGCAGCGGCGGCAACGCCGCGTCGGCCGCCTCTCGCGCGGCGGCGGCCTGGCGCGCCCCGGCCTCGGCGCGGGCGGCCTCGGCCACGCGCGTGCGCAGCGCCTCGGCCGTGGCCTTGCGTGCCTCATCCGCGTCACGCCAGCGCCGGTAGAGCAGCAGCCCCTCGGCCTGCCGGAGCTCGGCGCCGAGCGCCCGGTACCGCGCCGCCTGTTTCGCCTGCCGGGCGAGCTGGGAAAGCTGCCCCGCCAGCTGCTCCACCACGTCGTCGACGCGCGCGAGGTTCGCCTCGGTCGCGCGCAGCTTCAGTTCCGCCTCGTGGCGCCGCTGGTAGAGGCCGGAAATGCCGGCCGCCTCCTCGAGAACGCGCCGCCGGTTCTGCGGCTTGGCGTTGATCAGTTCCGAGATCTGGCCCTGCCGGACCAGCGCGGGCGAGTGCGCGCCGGTGGAGGCATCGGCGAAGAGCATCTGCACGTCGCGCGCGCGCACCTCGCGCGCGTTGGCCTTGTAGGCGGAGCCCACGTCGCGCGTGATGCGGCGGGTGATCTCGAGCAGGTCGCTGTCGTTGAAGCCCGCCGGCGCCAGACGTTCCGAATTGTCGAGTTGCAGGCTGACCTCGGCGAAGTTGCGCGGCGTGCGCGAGGCGGTGCCGGCGAAGATCACGTCTTCCATGCCGCCCCCGCGCATGGCGGTCGGCCGGTTCTCGCCCATCACCCAGCGCAGCGCTTCCAGCAGATTGGACTTGCCGCAGCCGTTGGGGCCGACGACGCCCGTGAGCCCCTCGGCGATGACGAGTTCCGTGGGATCCACGAAACTCTTGAAGCCGGACAGTCTGAGGCGGTTGAAGCGCAATGGCGGGGAGCCTCCGGTGATTCAGCGCGTAGCGTCATTCTGCGGGGCGTCGGGCGGCCCTGTCAATGCAGGACCCCGCATCTGGGGATGTAAGCCCGAGATTTCCACAAGATGTTGAAGCGGCCCGCCCAACTCATGCAGCCGCTTGACCGTCCGCGCCATCTGAGCAAACTGGCGCCTCCGGCCAAGCGAGGGAGAAGCCATGACCGTCATCGTGGAACCCGGCGACCCGCGGACGCCAGAGGTGCGGTCCCTTATCGAAGAGGGTCATGCGCTCATGGCGCGTCTCTTCCCGGCGGAGCACAATCATCACTTGGGCGTCGAGGAACTGCGCGGGCCGGACATTCGATTTTTCGTCGCGCGCGAGTGGGATACGACGCTTGGATGTGCCGCGCTTGCGCAACGTCAAGGCTACGGCGAAGTGAAAGCGATGTTCACCGCACCCTTCGTGCGCCGCCAGGGCGTCGCGCGCCGCCTGCTCGACCGGCTGGAGCTCGAGGCGCGCCACCTCGACATGCCGTGCCTGCGGCTGGAGACCGGCGATGCGCTGACCGAGGCCATGGCGCTTTACGAAAGCGCGGGCTTCGTCCGGTGCGAGCCGTTCGGCGACTACGCGGCGAACGGCAGCAGCGTCTTCATGGAAAAGCCGCTGACCTAGCCGGGGCACGCCAGCGTGGCGTGGACGACGGACGGATCGCCGGTCAGCGCCTGCGGTTCGCAGCCGGTCGCACGGCGAATCGCAAGCGCCGCGGCGGGCCCGACCTCGCCATAGCTCGGGAAGACGGCGGCGTTGAGGCGAATCGCTTCCGCCCGGTCGCCGCGCACGCGCACGTCGAAGACATGCCCGCCGGCCGCCACGCGTTCCGCGGGCTGTCCCATGAAGCCCCGCCCCGGCGTGTCGCAGGCGGCGGCGAGGCAAAGGGCCGCGCAGGAAATCGATCTTATCAGCATCGGCGCGATCAGAGCGACAAATGGTTAACGCGGCGTTACCGCCAAGGGGTCGACGCGACCATTTACATTCCGAAATCCGGATGCATATTATATTCCAGTTCTGGAATACGTATGGGAGTTCACCAATGCCGGATCACGTCGCAAGACCTGCGGACAACTACTCTCCGCTCTATTTCCTCGCCTCGCTGGGCGCGGGGGGCATTACCGTCACCTTCTTCATGTTCCTGATGTTCTGGGTGCCCCATCCGGGACAGCCCGTTCCCGTCTTCGGCGACATCGCCACGGCCTTCGCGAACGGTGGCCTTGCCATGCAGACCGCCATCGTCGCCGCGCTGTCGGGCATCGGGGCCTTCGCCTTCCTGAACCTGAAGTCGCTCGTCTGGAACCTGCGGGCCTTCGCCGCTTTCCGGCAGACCGAGGACTACAGGCGTCTGCGTGCCACGAATGCCGAGACGACGCTGCTGACGATGCCGCTCGCCCTCGCCATGAGCATCAATGTGGGGTTCATCCTCGGCCTCGTCTTCGTTCCGGGGCTCTGGACCGTGGTGGAGTATCTCTTTCCCGCGGCGATGGTCGCCTTCCTGCTGGTGGGGGTGCTGGCGTTCCGCCAGATCGGCGATTTTCTCGGCCGCGTCCTCAGCGAGGGCGGCGTCTTCGACGTGACGGCCAACAACTCGTTCGCGCAGCTTCTGCCCGCCTTCGCGCTCTCCATGGTGGGGGTGGGGTTCGCCGCCCCGGCGGCGATGAGCGGCACGACCCTCACGGTCGGCACGAGCCTCGTGCTGTCCACTTTCTTCGGCGTGACCGCGGCGCTTTACGCCGCGATCGCCGCGATCATCGCCTTCAACTCGATGTTGCAGCATGGCACCGCGAAGGAGGCCGGCCCGACGCTCATGGTGGTGGTGCCGATCATGACGGTCCTCGGCATTCTCTTCCTGCGCCAGGAGCACGGGCTGCATACCGCCTTCGGAGCCGAGGAGAACCCGGGCGAGACGTTGGTGTTCCTCGCACGTCTCCTGACGGTCCAGATCGTGTTCTTCGCGCTCGGACTGGTCGTGCTGCTGCGCCAGGGCTACTTTGCGGACTTCGTGATCGGGCCTAGGACCTCGCCCGGTTCCTACGCGCTGGTCTGTCCGGCGGTGGCGCTTTCCGTGATGGGGCAGTTCTTCATCAACAAGGGCCTGGTCGGCGCCGGCGTCGTCACGCAGTTCTCTGCCGGGTACTGGGCGTTGACGGCCGTGGCACTCGTCGCGCAGGTGGTGGCGATCGCGCTCGTGCTCCGGCTCAACCGGCAGCATTTCACCCCCGCCGCACGGGCCGCCGTCCCGGCCGAATGACCGCCGTATCCACCAACTGGAAGGGCGCGCCCGGACGGCGCGCCCTTTTAGCCGTCGCTGCCCCGAAGCGGCGATCGTCCAGAAGCCGCCTTGGCCCGAAGCCCCGGTCAGAGACTGGCCCCACGCCATGGTCGAGGGTGCGACAAGCATCCGGCGGCTGGAACCGCGAACCCAGGCGCGGCGGTGGCAAGCAGCAGCGCGCATGGCACCTGCGCCGCCTCCGCATCGGAAGGCCATCCCGTCATCCTTGACCCAGCCCCCCGCCGCGGTGGGAGTGCGCGGTCGCGCGACGAGAGTCTGCCGCACATGTCATGCGGAGCGTGCGCGGCGACGCGTTGAACTTGCATCTCCACGGGTCGCCGAACCATAACTTGCTGGCGAAAACGCGAACGGCCCCAGCTGGACCGGGGCCGTCACATGCAGGTCTTTCCGGGCCGTGCCGAAAGGGTCAGTGAAGCTTCTGGCCAACTTCCTCGATTGAGGCGTCGATCAGCTCGTTGCCGCGCGCGGCGGTCATGCGCCCCGCGATCACGTCCCGCGCCACCGCGACAGCCATCTCCGCGGCGCGGTCGCGCACGTCGCGCACGGCGCGCGCCTCGGCCTGGGCGATCTGCTCCTCGGCCGTCTTCAAGCGGCGGGCGATCGAGGTCTCGAGATCCTTCTTCGCCTGCTCCGCGGCCAGCTCGGCCTCTTCGCGCGCATGCGCGACAATGCGATCGGATTGCTCCGCGACCTCGCGCTGCTTGCGCTCGTAGGAGGCCAGAAGCTTCTGCGCTTCCTCCCGGATCGACCGGGCCTCGTCAAGCTCGCTCTTGATGCCCTCGGCGCGCTTGTCGAGCATCCCGCTCAGCAGCGTCGGCACATTGAAGTAGACGAGCACGCCGATGAACACGATGAACGAGATCAGGACGACAAAGTCAGTGTTCGCGAGCGAGAAGAACGGACCCTTCGCGGCGTGGGCCGGGCTGGCGGCAGCCAGCGTGACGGCGAGAACGGTGAACTTCCGCATGGTCATGCCCCCTTTGCCCGGGCCGCGAGGGCCTTCTCGATTTCGGCGTCGTCGGCGTCCGCCCCGACCGCGGAGAGCACCGCGCCCACGGTGTCGCGCGCGACGTCCTGAACGCTCTGGGCCGCGTTCTCGCGGATTTCGGCGATGGCCTTCTCCGACTCCGCGGTCTTTTCCGCGATCTCGGCGTCGGCGCGACGTGTCGCGGCATCAACGTCGGCCTGGATCTCTGCCTTCGCCTCGCCGATGATCTTCTGTGCCTCGGCCCGTGCGTCCGCGAGCGCCTTCTCGTAGGCCTTCTCGGCCTCGGCGGCCTTGGCCTTGAGGTCCTCGGCGGCAGCAAGGTCGTTGGTGATGCTGCCCGAACGCTCGGCGAGAACCGACGCAATGCGCGGCAGCGCGATCCGCGTCAGGATGTAGTAGATGGCGAGCAGCGTGACGACCAGCCAGAAGATCTGGTTGGGGAAGGTCGAGAAGTCGAGCTGCGGAAGCCCGGTCGCGCCGGCCTCCGCCCCGCCGTCCATGCCTTGCGCGGCTGCGCCTTCGGTATCGGTCGCCATTCGGCCCTCCGTCGGTGTCAAATCCTTGGGGGCGCGGCCGGCATCAGGCCGGCCGACGCCCCCTCCGTAAGGATCGTTCCCCGGATCAGACGGCGAACATCAGCAGAAGCGCGACGAGGAACGAGAAGATCCCCAGCGCTTCGGCGAAGGCGATGCCGATGAAGAGCGTGGCGGTCTGGCTTGCCGCTGCCGACGGGTTGCGCAGCGCACCCGAAAGGAAGTTGCCGGCCACGTGGCCCACACCGATCGCGGCCGCACCCGACCCGATGGCGGCGAGGCCTGCGCCGATGAACTGACCCATGTTTGCGATATCGCCTTCCATGTCGTTTCTCCTTACGGTTGGAAGATGGCTGATTAAGGGGTGTGCGGTTCGGCCCGGGCTTTCGCCCGGCCCGGATGTCTCAGTGGCTCGGATGCAGCGCATCCTTCAGATAGACACAGGTGAGGATCGTGAAGACGTAGGCCTGGATGAACGACACCAGCACTTCGAGGCCGTAGATGGCCGTCACGGCCAAGATCGAGATCGGCGCGATCGCCGCGACCTGGCTGAAGCCCGCGAACACCTTCAGAACCGCGTGGCCCGCCATCATGTTGCCGGCAAGACGGATGGAGTGGCTCACCGGGCGCACGAAATACGAGATGAGCTCGATGATCGCGAGAACCGGCCGCAGCGGCAGCGGTGCCTCCTGCACCCAGAAAAGCCCGAGGAACTTCGTGCCGTTCTTGATGAAGCCGATCGCCGTCACGGTCAGGAAGACGGCCATGGCGAGCACGGCGGTCACCGCGATGTGGCTCGTCGTCGTGAAGGACATCGGGATCAGGCCGAGGAAATTGGCGAAGACGATGAACATGAACAGCGTCATGATGTACGGGAAGTACTTGAGACCGTCCTTCCCGGCCACGTCCTCGACCATCTTGTAGACGAACCCGTAGGCGAGTTCCGCCACGGACTGGCTGCGCGAGGGGATGATCGCGCGGCGCGATGTGCCGATCACGAGAAGCGCGGTCACCCCGACCACCGCGAGCGCCATCCAGAGCGTCACGTTGGTGATGGTGTACCAGTGCACCGGCCCGTCCCCGAACAGGGGCTTCACCAGGAACTGGTCCATCGGGTTGAACGCCAGCCCGCCGCCTTCGCCTGCCGCATCCGTCGCCACGCCTAGTCTCTCCCGTCCTCGTGCCCGCCAGCGCGGGTTTCCGCGTCCTTCTGGACTTCCCGCGCGCTTCTCAGCATCGTCTTGATGCCCGCCGCGAAGCCCAGCAACGTAAACGTCACCAGCAGCACGGGCAGGGTGCCGAAGAGGCTGTCCAGCCCGTACCCGATGCCGAACCCGATCCCGAGGCCCGCCACCAGCTCGATCACCATCCGCCACGCGAGCTGCGCCTGCGAATAATGCTCGTCCGCGCGGGGCTTGGGCTCCTGCGCCGCCTTCAGGGCGGCCAGCCGCTTTTCAAGCTGCTCGAGTTGGCGCTTGTGGTCGGCGTCAGGCACCAAGGCTCCCCGCGGATCGTCGCGTAGGGTGCTACGCTGCAGCACGGCGCGAGTCAAGCACGGCCGTGCGACGGTCAAGTAGCTGTAATTCATCAAGGAATTTAGGGCCTCGCAACACCGGACAAGGTCAGGCGGCGCGCGGACGGGCCAGGACTCTCGTTCAACTGAACGGTTGAGTTTCCGGGCGCGACGGGCGAAGAGGCAGGATGATCGACAAACTCGATGCCGTCTTCGCCGCGCTCGCCGATCCCACGCGGCGGGCGATCCTCGCCATGCTGCTCGAGGATGACATGGCGGTGACCGATGTGGCCGAACCCTTCGAGATGTCGCTGGCCGCCATCTCGAAGCACCTCGCGATCCTCAGCCGCGCCGGTCTCATCAGCCAGGAGCGGCGCGGACGGGTCAAATGGTGCAAGCTGGAGCCCGACGCGCTTCGCGACGCGAGCGTATGGATGCAGGGCTTCGGCCAGTTCGAGCCCGTCAACCTCGACGCCTTCGAGCGATTTCTCCGGCAGGAGCTGGGCGGCCGGGGGGCTTGCCCCGACCATCACGACTGACCCGCCACCCGGCGCGGCGCCTCCTCGTCCTTGAGAAGCAGCAGGAGCGCCGCCACGGTAAGCCCGAGCCCCGCCAGCACGAGCGGGCGGGGCGCGCCATTGCCCAGCGCAAGCTCCCACACGAGCACCCAGGACGGCGTGAGATAGGTGTAGGCCATGACCTTCGCCGAGGGCAGCCGGAGCGTGGCGTATTGCAGCAGGACGAAGGTCGCCGCCGACGCGAAGATCGCGAGGTAGAGGATCGTCACCCAGACGATCGCAGGCAGCGCCGCCCAGCCCGTGGCCCGTATCTCGGGCCAGCCCCACAGCCCCAGAACGACCGTGCCGGCCACCAGCACGCCCAGGGTGAACACGGTGGGGGATTCCCCGCGGTTCAGCCGCCGCAGCATCGGCGTGTAGGCCGCATGGGCGAAGCAGCCCCAGAAATAGATGATCTCGCCCCGCCCCACGTCGAAACCCAGGAAGGTCTGCCAGTCCGCGCGAAAGATCACCCACAGCGCCCCCGCCGCACCGATGGCGAGCGCAAGCGCCATGCGCGGCGTCGTCACCTGGCGCAGGATCACCCAGCCCAGCCCCGCCGCCATCAGTGGGGTCAGCGTGAAGACCGCCGCGGCACTGACCGGCGGCGCGGTCTTCAGCCCCTCGAACATGAGCACGAAATAGGTCGCGAAGAGCGCGCCCAGCACGAGATAGCGCCAGGGCGCGGCGAGCGCCCGTCGCTCCGCCCGGCCGCCCAGCCAGACGACCGCGCCCATGACGAGCGCGGCGAGCGCGAAGCGCACCGCGGTGATCGCGGCGGGCGCGATCTCGTTCGCGACGAGCCCCCCGAGCGAGAAGGAGCCCGCGACGAGTCCCGAGAAAAGCAGCATGGCGAAGTGTCCGCGCGCCGCCTCCGTCATGCGTCCTCGAGCCCCTTGGCATACGCCTTGAGCGCGCTGAGCAGCGCCTGGACCTTGCTGCTGCGATGCAGGTCCACATGGGTGACGAGCCAGAGCGGCGCGGTCCACGCCTCGCGCGGGGGCGCGACCTCGGTCAGCTCGGGATGCGCCGCCACCGTCCAGGGCGGCAGGAACCCGATGCCCGCCCCGGCGAGCACGGCGGCCTCCAGCGCCCGGGGGTCGGGGCTTCGGAAGGCGACCTGCCCGCGCGGGATCTCGGCCTGCAGCCAGCGATCGAACGGGGCGCGGGGCATCTCGCCGTCATGGCCGACGAACCGGTGCCCGTCGAGCGCCGAGAGGCTTGCGGGCACGCCGCGAGCGGCGACGTAGGCGGGCGCGGCGTAAAGCCCCATGCGCTGGCGCAGGAAGGGCTGGACGACGTTGTCGGGCTCCTCCGGGGCGGGGCCCGCGCGCACCGCGACATGCGCCTCGCCGTATTCCAGCCGGAAGATCCTCTCGCTGGTCAGATAGCGCAGGGTGACCGCCGGATAACGGTCCTGGAAGTCGCGCAGGACGGGCGCGAGGAGCGGCGACAACCCCACGATGGAGGTCAGCACGAGTTCGCCCGACACGTCCGCGCCGCGCCCCTTCATGCGCCCGAGAAGCTGGCCGAACTGCTCGTCCGTGGCCTGGGCCACGCGCAGCAGGTCCTCGCCCGCCTCGGTGGGCGTGTAGCCGCGGGCATGGCGCTGGAACAGCTTCACGCCTAGCCGCGCCTCCAGCGCGTCGACATGCCGGATGACCGTGGCGTGATGGACGCCCAGCGCCTCGGCCGCGCCGCTCACCGTGCCGCGTTGCGCGACGTGATAGGCGGTGCGGATCTCGTCCCAGCTCTCCATGACACTCCCCCGGCGACCGTGCGGCATCGCACACGGCGCCAACACTGGGCAGGTTGCGTTCGGCGGCGCAAGGGCAATGTCCGGGACCGGCTGCCTGACGGACAGGCCTGCATCGCCCCGCTGCGCCGCGGCGCTGCGACGACCGGCTTGACTCCGTGAGGGCCGCGGCCTAATCCCGGCCTGTCCCCGGAAGTGCGTCATCGCTTCCGGTCCCATGGGCCTGGGCCCGGGATCGCCCCCCGTCAGCGCGTTGCGCCCACGGGGGCGCTTGGCATTTGAGCCGCGCTTCCCATCTCGGAGGTGCATGTCCGTATCGCAGAAGGAGCCAGAGGGCCATGTTCGAAAATCTGTCCGAGCGTCTCTCCGGCGTCTTCGACCGGCTGACGAAGCAGGGCGCGCTGTCCGAGGAGGACGTGCGCACGGCGCTCCGCGAGGTGCGCGTGGCGCTGCTGGAGGCCGACGTCTCGCTGACCGTGGCGCGCGACTTCGTGAAGGCGGTGCAGGCGAAGGCCACGGGCCAGGCGGTGACGAAGTCGGTCACGCCGGGCCAGCAGGTCGTCAAGATCGTCCACGACGAGCTGGTGGACGTGCTGAAAGGCGACGCCGATCCCGGCGCGCTCAAGATCGACAGCCCGCCCGCACCGATCCTGATGGTGGGCCTTCAGGGCTCGGGCAAGACGACGACGACGGCGAAGCTCGCCAAGCGCCTGAAGGATCGCGACGGCAAGCGCGTCCTCATGGCCTCGCTCGACGTGAACCGCCCCGCGGCGATGGAGCAGCTTCAGATCCTCGGCCGGCAGGTCGGCGTGGACACCCTGCCCATCGTGAAGGGCGAGGACCCGGTCGCCATCGCGAAGCGCGCCAGGACCCAGGCCTCGCTCGGCGGCTACGACGTCTACATGCTCGACACGGCGGGCCGGCTCCACATCGACCAGGAGCTCATCCGCCAGGCCGCCGAGGTGCGCGACGTGGTCAGCCCGCGCGAGACGCTTTTGGTGGTGGACGGGCTGACCGGCCAGGTCGCCGTGGAGGTCGCGCAGGAGTTCGACGACAAGATCGGCGTCTCGGGCGTCGTTCTCACCCGGATGGACGGCGACGGGCGCGGCGGCGCGGCGCTCTCCATGCGCGCGGTCACCGGCAAGCCGATCCGCTTCGTGGGCACGGGCGAGAAGATGGACGCGCTCGAGACCTTCGAGCCCGAGCGCATCGCCGGCCGCATCCTCGGCATGGGCGACATCGTGGCCCTCGTCGAGAAGGCGCAGGAGACGCTGGAGGCCGAACAGGCCGAGCGCATGATGAAGCGCATGGCCAAGGGTCAGTTCAACATGAACGACCTCAAGACGCAGCTCGACCAGATGCTCAAGATGGGCGGCATGGAGGGGCTGATGGGCATGATGCCCGGCATGGGCAAGATGAAGGGCCAGATGGCCGAGGCGGGCATCGACGACAAGGTGCTCAGGCGCCAGATCGCGCTCATCGACTCCATGACGAAGAAGGAGCGCGCCAATCCGCAGATCCTCCAGGCCAGCCGCAAGAAGCGCATCGCCGCGGGCGCGGGGCTCGAGGTCGCGGAGCTCAACAAGCTGCTCAAGCAGCATCGCCAGATGGCCGACATGATGAAAAGGCTCGGCAAGAAGGGCGGACGCGGCATGCTGAAGAAGGCCATGGGCGGCATGCTCGGCAAGGGCGGCGCGCCCGAGGGCATGGAGGGCATGGACCAGAAGGCGCTCGAGCAGGCGGCCAAGCAGATGGGCGCGGGCCGGATGCCCGGCATGGGCGGCGGCGGCATGTCCCTGCCCCCGGGGCTCTCCGGCTTCGGCAAGAAGAAATGAACGGGCCCCGCACCGATATGGTCTCTGGCGGGACTGCGGGCCATGCGCCCTTCGCGCACGACCGAAAGGACGCGGCATGAGCCTCACCCCCGCCCCCGTGCTCGAGGCCGGGTGGCTGCGGCTGCGCGGCCCCGAGATGCGCGACTTCGACCCGCTTGCCGAGTTCTTCGCCGATCCGGAGCGCGCCTGGGGCTTCGGCGGCGCCGAGACGCGGCCCGACGCCTGGCGCTGGTTCGCCTCCAACATCGGGCACTGGCAAATCCACGGCTACGGCTACTTCACCATCGAGATGACGCGGGACGCGGCGCCCGCGGGGCTTTGCGGCATCTGGAACCCCGAGGGCTGGCCGGAGCCGGAACTGGGCTGGCTCGTATTCGCCCCCTTCGAGGGGCGCGGCATCGCCTGCGAGGCGGCGCTTCGCGCGCGCGAGTGGGCCTACGAGGACCTCGGTTTCACGACGCTCACCTCGAACATCCTGCCCGGCAACGCGCGCTCTGTCGCGCTGGCCGAGCGGCTGGGCGCGCGCTACGAGCGCACCTACCAGAACGTGACGATGGGCGAGGACATGCTCTATCGCCACCCCGGACCGCGGGAACTCGACTCCGACGGCGGCGCGGAGGCCTACGCATGACACGCGCCAGCATCCGGAGGGCCGCCTGATGCCCGCCTCCTCCATCCCCGTGATCGAGACGAAGCGGCTGATCCTGCGCGGCCCGGTGCCCGAGGATTACCCGAACTTCAAGTCCACCTTCACCTCCTACCGGGCGCGTTTCATGGGCGGCCCGCTCAACGAATACGAGGCCTGGATGCTCTACGCCGCCGAGATCGGCCACTGGCAGATCCGCGGCTTCGGCATGTGGATGATCCACGACCGAGAGAGCGACCGCAGCCTCGGCATGGCGGGGGGCTGGTTCCCGGCCAAATGGCCCGAGCGCGAGATCGCCTGGGTGATCTGGCCCGAGGTGGCCGGGCGCGGCATCGCGCTCGAGGCCACCGACGCGGTGCGGCGGCATCTCTACGACAGGATGGGATGGACCGGCGCGGTCAGCTATCTCGACCCGCGCAACACCCAGTCGATCCTGCTCGCCCAGCGCCTCGGCGCGAAGCGCGACCCCGAGGCACGATCGGTCGACGGGCACGACATCGTCTATCGTCACCCCGCCCCGGAGCGGCTGCGCGGCAGCCAGATCGAGGACGCGATCCAGCAGGAGATCGCGTCCTTCGAGGGGCCGATCTTTTCCTCCGCGAAAGAGGCCAGCGCATGACCGAGACCAGCGATCCCACCGCCCTCGCGGCCGACGTCCTGCGCGAGCACCGCGAGAGCATCGACCGGCTCGACGCCATTCTGGTCTACACGCTGGGCGAGCGGTTCAAGCACACCCAGGCGGTGGGCCGGCTCAAGGCGCGCCACGACCTGCCGCCCTCCGATCCGCAGCGCGAGGCGCAGCAGATCGCGCGGCTCGAGGATCTCGCCCGTCAGGCGGATCTCGACCCCGAATTTGCCAAGAAGTTCCTGGCCTTCATCATCCAGGAGGTCATCCAGCACCACGAAAGCCACCAGGCGCAGGGCGTCTGACGCCCCTGCCCGCAACCAGCCAGACGAAGGAGAACACACATGGCTATCAAGATCAGGCTCGCCCGCGGCGGCTCCAAGAAGCGGCCCTTCTACCGGATCGTCGCGGCGGATTCCCGCATGCCGCGCGACGGCCGCTTCATCGAGAAGCTGGGCACCTACAACCCGCTCATGCCCAAGGACAGCGAGGAGCGCGTGCGCATGAACGTCGAGCGTGTGCAGTACTGGCTCGGCGAGGGCGCGCAGGCCACCGACCGGGTGAGCCGCATGCTGGAGGCCGCGGGCCTCAGCGAAGCCCGCTCGCGCGCGAACCCCAAGAAGGGCACGCCGGGCAAGAAGGCGCAGGAACGCGCCGAGGAGCGCGCGGCGAAGGCCGCCGAGGCCGCGGAAGCGCCCGCCGAGGCGCAGGAGTAAGGCGGCCGGCCGATGAGCGGGCAGGTCTGTGTGGGCGCCATCGCGGGCGCCTATGGCGTGCAGGGCGAGGTGCGGCTGAAAAGCTTCACCGCGGAGCCGGAGGCCGTCGCGTCCTACGGCCCGCTCGTCACGGAGGACGGCGCGCGGCGCTTCGAGGTCACGCCGCTGGGGCGGGTCAAGAACGCGCTGCGCGTCCGGCTGTCCGGCGTGCGCACGAAGGAAGAGGCCGACGCGCTGCGCGGCACGCGCCTTTACGTTCCGCGCGCGCGGCTGCCGGATCTGCCCGAGGACGAGTTCTACCACGCCGACCTGATCGGCCTCGACGTGCTCGACACGGGCGGCGCGGCGCTGGGACGGGTGAAGGCCGTGCACGATCACGGCGCCGGCGCGCTGCTGGAGGTGATCGTCCCCGGCGCGCGCCAGACGGTGCTTCTGCCCTTCACCCGCGCGGCGGTGCCCACGGTGGACCTCGCGGCGGGACGGATCGTCGCCGACCCGCCCGAGGGGCTCTTCGAATGAGCGATGCCCCCGCCCGCTCCCACGGCCGCAAGTCGATCAGCGCCGCGGTGGGCCCGCGCGAACTCATGCCCGCGCAGGAGACGCTGGCGGGCGTTTGGTGCGCGCAGGTCATCACCCTCTTTCCCGAGGCGTTCCCGGGCGTGCTCGGGCTTTCGCTCACCGGGCGCGGCCTCAAGGAGGGGCTCTGGCAGCTTCGGACGGTCGACCTGCGCCGCCACGGCGAGGGGCGCCACCGCAACGTGGACGACACGCCGGCGGGCGGCGGCGCGGGCATGGTGCTGCGGGCCGACGTGCTGGGCCGCGCCATCGAGGAGGCGCGCGCCACCGCGCCGGCGGGCCGCCCGCTCATCGCGCCGAGCCCGCGCGGCACGCCCTTCACGCAGGCCCGCGCGCGCGCCCTCGCCGAGGGTCCGGGCGTCACGCTGATCTGCGGGCGTTTCGAGGGGATCGACCAGCGCGCGCTCGACCATTACGGGGTCGAGGAGGTCTCGATCGGGGATTTCGTCCTGACCGGCGGCGAGATCGCCGCGACGGCCTTGATCGACGCGACGGTCCGACTTATACCCCGCGTGCTCGGGAATCAGGCGTCCGTCGAGGAGGAATCCTTCTCGCACGGTCTTTTGGAGCACCCGCAGTACACACGGCCCACCGTCTGGCAGGGGCGCGAGATACCCGAAATTCTCCTTTCGGGGCACCACGCGCGGATCACCGAATGGCGGCAGGCCGAGGCCGAAAGGCTGACAAGGAAACGGCGCCCTGATCTCTGGCGGGCCTGGCGCGAGGCGCATCGCAGGAACCCGGAGGACGACCGAGAGCTCTGAGGGCCATCACCTTCGCGGAGCCACCGCGAGCGAGAATAGGAGTGGATCAGATGGATCTGATCGCGGAACTGGAGGCGGAACAGATCGCCTCGCTCGGGAAGAAGATTCCCGATTTCAAGGCCGGTGACACCGTGCGCGTCGGCTACAAGGTGACGGAAGGCACGCGCTCGCGTGTGCAGAACTTCGAGGGCGTGTGCATCAGCCGCAAGAACGGCCAGGGCATCGACGGCTCGTTCACGGTGCGAAAGATCTCCTTCGGCGAGGGCGTGGAACGCGTGTTCCCGCTCTACTCGACGAACATCGACAGCATCACTGTCGTGCGCCGCGGCAAGGTGCGCCGCGCCAAGCTCTACTACCTGCGTTCGCGCCGCGGCAAGTCGGCCCGGATCACGGAGCAGACCAACTACCGCGCGCCCAAGGGCGCCGGGGCCCAAGCCTGAGGAGCCGCGCCATGAAGAAGGACATTCATCCCGACTATCACTTCATCGACGTGAAGCTGGTGAACGGCGATATCGTCAAGATGCGCTCGACCTGGGGCGGCGAGGGCGAGACCCTGCCCCTCGACGTCGATCCCTCCGTGCACCCCGCCTGGACCGGCGGCGGCGGACGTCTGATGGATACCGGCGGTCGCGTGTCGAGGTTCAAGAAGAAGTACGAGGGCCTCGGCTTCTGAGCCGGCACCCCCTTACAGGTTTTTTCCAGGACGCGCCGCCCGACCTCCGGGCGGCGCGTTCCGTTTCGGGCGCTTTCCCTCGCATCGGGTGCGCCCTATAGACGGTGGGCGAAGCGTGGCCCGGACCGGCCGCGCGGCACGAGGGGAAGGGCATGGCGCACATCATCGTCGTCGGCAACGAGAAGGGCGGGGCCGGCAAATCCACCGTTTCGATGCATGTGGCGACGGGCCTTGCGCGGTGCGGCCAGCGCGTCGGCGCGCTCGACCTCGACCTGCGCCAGCAAAGCCTGGGGCGCTACCTGTCGAACCGTCAGCGCTACCTCGCCGCGGAGGGGCTGGCGCATCTTCCCAGCCCGCAGTTCCACGAATTGCCGACGATCGATCCCGACACGCTGCAACCCGACGAGAACTCGCAGGATCGCAGCCTGTCCACCGCCGTGGCGGCGCTCGAGGGCAGTTGCGACTTCCTCGTCATCGACTGTCCCGGCTCCCACACCCGGCTCAGCCAGCTCGCCCACTCGCTCGCCGATACGCTGATCACGCCGCTCAACGACAGCTTCGTGGACTTCGATCTGCTGGCGCGCACCGATCAAGACGGTCAGAAGGTTCTCGGGCCGTCGGTCTATTCCGAGATGGTCTGGTCGGCGCGGCAGCTGCGTGCGCAGGCCGGGCTGCCGGCGCTCGACTGGCTGGTGATCCGCAACCGGCTGGGCGCGCAGGCGATGGTCAACAAGGCCAAGATGCAGGCGGCGCTGGATGCCCTTGCGCGCCGGATCGGCTTCCGCACCGCGCCCGGCTTTCACGAGCGCGTGGTGTTCCGGGAACTTTTCCCGAGGGGCCTGACCCTTCTCGACCTGCCCGACATCGGCGTGACGCAGTTCAGCCTGTCCAACATCGCCGCCCGGCAGGAACTGCGCGATCTGCTGCGGGCGCTGAACCTTCCGGGCGTCGACGTGGATTTCTGAACACCGGCGACATGCGATCCGTGTGTAAATTTTTCTAGACATTTTGGCCTGTCAGATCATATTGAGGGGGATGGTCCGGCGCCTGCTGACGCAGTGCCCTGCGCTCCAAGCGGACCGCGCCATCGCGGAAAGCCGGACGGGCGATCCCCGTCGCAATTCGGAAGGGGCGGGCGATGCAAACCAGCGAGGAAGTGCCGGGCGATCTGCGCCGCGTCTGCTACCGCAGCCGTGCGACCCGCCCGCTCGATGCCGGCGAGATCGGCGCGCTCGTGCAAGGCGCGGCGCGGTTCAACGCGGGACACGGCATCACCGGCGCGCTGGTCTCCGCCGGTGTCGGCTACCAGCAATGGCTGGAGGGACCCGCGGGCGTCATCAACGCATTGATGGGGCGGCTTCAGGACGATCCGCGCCACGCCGACATGAACCTCATCGAGAACGCCGCCATCGAAAGGCGCGCCTTTGCCGGCTGGCACATGCAGCTCTTCCAGACCCCCGGGGATCTCGCGCTGTCGCCGCTTGCCGTCGTCCTCGGCGCTCCGCTGCCCGAAGCCGGCGCCGACTGGGCATCGGCGCTCGCGATGGTCACGAAGGGCCTCTCGCAGCGCGGGCCGGGCCCGGTCGTCTCGCCCGCCGAGGCCGAGTCCTTCGCGCAGGCGCTGATCGCCCCCGGAGAGGATGCGATCGTGGCGCAGCACCTCGCGCCCAGGCTGTCGACGGCGACGGGCCGCGCGGAGGGGTACGAGGCCGTGGCGCGCGCCCTCGGCGACGGCTGGATGGCCGACCGCTGGTCCATGGCGCAGGTCACCGTGGCGCTGGGGCGCTTCCAGTCATTGCTGTGGCAGGCGCCGCAAACCGCGGACCCTGTGCAGCCGGTCGGGCACGCCATCGTCGCGAACCAGCCCGGCAACCCGCATTTCCTGGGCGCGGTGATCAAGGCCGACATCCTGCGCGCCTCGGGCTGGTCGGTCAGCCTGCTGCTCGATGCCGAGCCGGCGGATATCGAGGCCGCGGCCCGCGCCAACAGGACCGCGCCGGTGCTTCTGTCCGGCAGTCGCCTGCTTTCGGGACTGGTCGAGGCGCGGATGACCGAACTCGGCCAGCACCTGCGCGCGGCCCTGCCCGGGACGCTCGTGCTCACCGGCGGGCGGGGCGGCCACGCGCTGTCGGCCACGGCGCAACGGCTCTGGGCACAGGTGGCGCGCGCGAAATCGCAAGGCGCGGATGCCTTCGGAAAGGTCGCGGGGTCCGCCGCCGGGGCGGCCATGGCGGCGCGTCACCGGGTTCACTGACGCAAGGTCAGCCCGGATCATCGCCCCCGGCCAGCGCGCGCAGCATCCGCCGCAGGGCGGCCGCGTCCTCGGGATCGAAGCGCGCGGCGAGCGCGGCGTCGTAGTCGCGCGCGACCTCGCGCAGGTCGCGGTAGGCCGCCTGCCCCGCCGGCGTGAGTTCCAGCACCTCGCGGCGGCGGTCCGCGGGATCGGCGCAACGGGTCAGGAAGCGCCGCGCCTCGAGCCGTGCGACCGCGCGGCTGATCTTGGTCTTGTGCATCCGGGCGCGCGCGCCGATCCCGCCCGCCGTCATCCGGCCGTAGATCCCCAGGTGGAAGAGCACCCGCCACTCGGTGCGCAGCATCCCGTAGCGCGCCTTGTAATGTCGCTGGAAGGCGAGGCTCGCCTCCTCGGCCGCCTGGTTGAGAAGATAGGGCAGGAATTCCTGCAGATCGAATCCGTCTTTTCCGTCCATCGCGTCCTCCCGACTCTTGTTAGTTACAAATTCAACCGTTAACACCGCAACCGAATTCGGGAGGGAGGAGCCTGAACCATGAATCGTCGCACCGATCCCGTCGGCCTTACGCAGGCCACCACGCCCACAGGCACGCAGCAGGGCTACATGCCCGGCTTCGGCAACGACTTCGAGACCGAGGCACTGCCGGGCGCGCTGCCGCAGGGCATGAACTCGCCGCAGAAATGCAACTACGGCCTTTACGGCGAGCAGCTTTCGGGGACGGCCTTCACCGCCAACCCGCCGGAACGGACCTGGACCTACCGCATCCGGCCCTCGGTCAAGCATTCCTCGCGCTACACGAAGCTGGAGCTGCCCTACTGGAAGTCGGCGCCGAACGTGGACCCGGACGTGATCTCGCTCGGCCAGTATCGCTGGGATCCGGTGCCGCATGGCGACGAGGCGCTCACCTGGCTCACCGGCATGCGCACGATGACGACGGCGGGCGACGTGAACACCCAGGTCGGCATGGCGAGCCACATCTACCTCGTCACGGAGTCGATGAAGGACGCGTATTTCTTCTCCGCCGACAGCGAACTTCTCGTCGTCCCGCAGGAAGGCCGGCTGCGCTTCGCCACCGAGCTCGGCATCATCGATGTGGAGCCCAAGGAAATCGCCATCCTGCCGCGCGGCCTCGTCTACCGGGTCGAGGTGCTCGACGGCCCGTGCCGCGGCTTCGTGTGCGAGAATTACGGGCAGAAGTTCGAGCTCCCGGGCCGGGGCCCGATCGGCGCCAACTGCATGGCCAACCCGCGCGACTTCAAGGCGCCGGTCGCCGCCTTCGAGGATCGGGAGACGCCCTCCACCCTCACCGTCAAGTGGTGCGGCCAGTTCCACGTCACCGAGATCGCGCAAAGCCCGCTCGACGTGGTGGCCTGGCACGGCAACTACGCGCCCTACAAGTACGACCTGCGCAGTTACTGCCCGGTCGGCGCGATCCTCTTCGACCACCCGGACCCGTCGATCTTCACCGTGCTGACCGCGCCCTCGGGGGTGCCTGGCACGGCAAACATCGACTTCGTGCTCTTCCGCGAGCGGTGGATGGTGGCCGAGGACACGTTCCGCCCGCCCTGGTATCACAAGAACATCATGTCTGAGCTGATGGGCAACATCTACGGCCAGTACGACGCCAAGCCGCAGGGCTTCGTGCCGGGCGGCATGAGCCTGCACAACATGATGCTGCCCCACGGGCCGGACAAAAGCGCCTTCGAAGGCGCTTCCAACGCCGAGCTGGGGCCGGAGAAGCTCGACAACACGATGTCCTTCATGTTCGAGACGCGGTTCCCGCAGCACCTCACCGCCTTCGCGGCGAAGGAGGCGCCGTTGCAGGACGACTACATCGACTGCTGGGACAGCCTCGAGAAGAAGTTCGACGGAACGCCGGGCGTGAAGTGACGCGCAAGAGACCCCCAGGTCTCTTGCGCCAAGGCTTTTCGAAAAGCCTTGGCGCCCGGCCGCCCCCGCCACGGAAAGGAGCCCCATGTCGCTGATGCCGAGCTGGGTGGAAAGCGCGAACGCGCCCGATCACCCCTTCCCGCTCAACAACCTGCCCTGCGGCGTCTTCTCCACCGAGACGCTGGATCCCCGCTGCGGGGTGGCCATCGGCGACATGATCCTCGATCTCGCCCGCGCCGAGGCGGAGGGCCTTGTAGAGGTCGGGGCGGGGCCGCTCTTCGACGTGCCGTTCTGGAACGAGCTCTTCGAGGAAGGCCCCGAGGTCTGGGCCGCCCTGCGCGCGCGCCTGACCGCGCTCCTCGCGCGCGGCGCGCCAGAGCGGGACAGGGTGGAGCCGCTGCTCGTGCCGCAGGCCGGGGCAGAGATGCACATGCCCTTCCTCGTGGCCGAGTACACCGATTTCTACGCCGGCCGGCATCACGCGACCAATGTCGGCACCATGTTCCGCGGCGCCGAGAACGCGCTGCCGCCCAACTGGCTGCACATCCCGATCGGCTACAATGGCCGCGCCTCCTCGGTGGTGGTCTCGGGCACGCCGGTCCGGCGGCCCTGGGGCCAGCTCAAGGGGCCGGAGGATACCGCGCCCCGCTTCGCGCCCTCGCGCCGCTTCGACCTCGAACTCGAGATGGGCGCGGTGGTGGGCCAGGCGTCGGAGGGGCCGGTCACGGTCGCCGAGGCCGACGAGATGATCTTCGGCTACGTGCTGCTGAACGACTGGTCGGCGCGCGACATCCAGGCCTGGGAATACCAGCCGCTCGGCCCTTTCCAGGCCAAGGCCACGGCCACGACCATCGGACCCTGGATCGTCACCAGGGCGGCGCTGGAGCCCTTCCGAGTGCCCGCGCCGGAGCGCGAGGTGCCGCTTCTGCCGCATCTCGCCGATGCCGGCCCCATGCTCTACGACATCGAGCTCTCCGTCACGCTGGCGCCCGAGGGCGAGGCCGCGACGGAAATCGCGCGGACGAACTACCGCGAGATGTACTATTCCTCGGCCCAGCAGCTCGCCCACCACACGACCAGCGGCTGCCCGATGACGCCTGGCGATTTGCTGGGGTCGGGCACGGTCTCGGGGCCGGAAAAGCACCAGCGCGGCTCGCTGCTCGAGCTCTCCTGGGGCGGCAAGGAACCCGTGACGCTGGACACCGGCGAGGCGCGCAGCTTCCTGGAGGACGGGGACACCGTCACGCTTCATGCCGCGGCGCGCGGGGACGGCTACACCATCGGCTTCGGGCCCTGCGCGGGGCAGCTGCTGCCGGCGCTCGAAGATCCCTACAAACGCTGAGAAGAGGGCAGGACATGGCAAAGGCATTCGCGTCGCAGGGCGACATGACCGAAAAGGAGGTCAGCTTCACCGAGATCGGCGAGGGGCTCTGGGCCTTCACCGCCGAGGGCGACCCGAACTCGGGCGTCATCATCGGCGACGACAGCGTGATGATCGTCGAGGCGCAGGCCACGCCGCGCCTCGCCAACAAGGTCATCGAGAAGGTGCGCGAGGTGACCGACAAGCCGATCACCCATCTCGCGCTCACCCACTACCACGCGGTGCGCGTTCTCGGCGCCTCGGCCTATGGCGCCGATCAGATCGTGATGTCCGAGATGGCGCGCGGCATGGTCGCCGAACGCGGCCAGGAGGATTGGGAGAGCGAGTTCGAGCGCTTTCCGCGCCTCTTCCAGGGCCACGAGTCGATCCCCGGCCTCACCTGGCCGACCACCACCTTCAACGACCGGATGACCGTCTATCTCGGCAACCGGCGAGTGGACCTGATGCACCTCGGCCGCGCGCACACGGCAGGCGACATCGTGATCCACGTCCCCGACCAGAACGTGATGTTCACGGGCGACATCGTCGAATACCACTCCGCCTGCTACTGCGGCGACGGGCATTTCGCCGAGTGGGGCGAGACGCTCGACGCGATCCGCTGGTTCGACGTGGACGCCATCGCCCCCGGGCGCGGCGATGCGCTGGTGGGCCGCGAGATGGTCAACGCCGCCATCGAGAGCACGCGCGACTTCCTGGAAAGCACCTACCGCCCCGCCGCCCGCGTCGCGGCCCGCGGCGGCACGCTCAAGGACGCGTGGGACGCCGTGCGCGCCGAATGCGACCCGAAGTTCTCGGACTTCGCGATCTACGAGCATTGCCTGCCCTTCAACGTGGCCCGCGCCCATGACGAGGCGCGCGGCATCGAGACGCCGCGAATCTGGACCGCCGCGCGCGACAAGGAGATGTGGGAGGCGTTGCAGGGATGAGCCGCTTCGGCCCCACCCGCGGCGAGCTGTGGTTCCGCCTCGCCTTCTCCCTCTTCGGGCTCGGCGCGATCGCCGCGGCCCTGCTGCTGCGCGGGCCGAGCCCCGCCTGGATCGAGATCGTCGGCGTGGGCGGGGCCTTTTTCGGCGGCACCGCGCTCTGGACGATCTGGAAGCTCACAGGGAAGACCCGGACATGAACAAGATCTTCGAGACGCCGCTTTACCCCTACACCCGCGCGCCGGACCAGGACGCGCCCGCGCCGGTGCGCCATCCGGTGATCGTGGTCGGCGCGGGCCCGGTGGGCCTTGCCACCGCCATCGACCTCGCCGGACGCGGCGTTCCGGTCGTGGTGGTCGACGAGAACGACAAGGTGAGCTTCGGCTCCCGCGCGATCTGTTTCGCCAAGCGCCCGCTCGAGATCCTCGACCGCCTCGGCTGCGGCGAGCCGATGGTGGAGAAGGGCGTGCGGTGGAACCTCGGCAAGGTCTTCTTCGGCGAGCGCAAGGTCTACGACTTCAACCTGCTGCCCGAGGAGGGCCACCGGCGCCCGGCCTTCGTGAACCTTCAGCAATACCATTTCGAACGCATCCTCGTGGACCGCGTGCGCGAGATGCAGGCCGCGGGCGCGCCGATCGAGCTGCGGGGCGGCACGCGGGTCGCCTCCGTCGCGGAGGCGGGCGATCACGTGGCCGTCGCGCTCGACACGCCCGAGGGCCCCTACGAGGTCGAGGCGGAATGGCTCGTGGCCTGCGACGGCGCGGGCTCTCCCATCCGCTCCATGATGGGGCTCGACTTCGTGGGACGGGTGTTCGAGGACAACTTCCTCATCGCCGACGTGGTGATGGACGCCGAGTTCCCCACCGAACGCTGGTTCTGGTTCGACCCGCCCTTCAACCCTGGCCAGTCGGCGCTCCTGCACAAGCAGCCCGACGGGGTCTGGCGGATCGACCTGCAACTGGGCTGGGACATCGACAAGGAGGAAGAGAAGAAGCCCGAGAACGTCATCCCGCGGCTGAAGGCCATGCTCGGGGACGACGTGTCCTTCGAGCTCGAATGGGTCTCGATCTACACCTTCCAGTGCCGCCGGATGGAACGGTTCCGCCACGGCCGGGTGATCTTCGCCGGCGATTCGGCCCACCAGGTCAGCCCGTTCGGCGCGCGGGGCGCGAACTCGGGCGTTCAGGACGCCGACAACCTCGCCTGGAAGCTCGAACTCGTGATCGAGGGCAAGGCGCCCGAAGGGCTGCTCGATAGCTACGACGCCGAGCGTATCCACGGCGCGGACGAGAACATCCTGAACTCGAGCCGCTCCACCGATTTCATCACGCCGAAATCCGAGACGAGCCGGCTTTTCCGCGACGCGGTGCTCGATCTGTCAGAGCACTACGCCTTCGCCCGGCCGCTGGTGAACTCGGGGCGGCTCTCCGTGCCCTGCACCTATGACGGGTCCCCGCTCAACACGCCCGACGCGCTGCCGGAGGGCCCCGTGCGCACGCGCCCCGGCAGCCCCTGCCCCGACGCGCCCGTCGGCAACGGCTTCCTGCTCGACCGTCTCACCGGGGGCTTCGCGCTGCTTTGCATCGACGCAGACGCACCCAAGCGGCTGGAAGAGGACGGCGTCGCTGCCCCGTGTATCGCGCTTTCCGCCGCCGACGATCCCTCGGGCGCGCTCGCGGCGCGCTATCTCGGCGACGCGGCCTCGGCCGTCTATCTCGTCCGGCCGGACCAGCACGTCGCCGCGCGCTGGCCCGCCTTCGACGAGAGCGCCGCACGCGCCGCGCTCCGCCGCGCCATGGCACGGGACATGCGCCAATGACCCTGACGCTTGCGCCCAACATCGCGGGGCCGGACGATTTCTACGCCGAGCTTCTCGCCGCCCATGAAGGGCTGACGAAGGCGGAAAGCGACGCGCTCAACGCGCGCCTCATCCTCCTTCTCGCCAACCACATCGGCGATCGCGCGGTGCTGTCGCAGGCGCTCGACGCCGCCCGCGCGCCCGGGCGGGACGCCGCGGGGTGAGCGAGGCCGTCCTTTACGATTTCTGGCGCAGCTCGGCGAGCTACCGTCTGCGCATAGCGCTCGCCCTCGCCGGGATCGACACCCGCCCGGTGCCGGTCGATCTGCCGACGCTCCGGCACAAGACGTCCGAGCATGTTGCGCGCAACCCGCAGGGCCTCGTCCCCGTGCTGGAGATCGACGGAGACCGCTTCACCCAGTCGCTGGCGATCCTCGACTACCTCGACGAGACGCGCGGGCTGGGTCTCCTGCCGGCCGAGCCCGCCGAGCGCGCCCATGTCCGCGCCCTCGCCCACTCGATCGCCGTGGACGTCCACCCGGTCTGCAACGTCTCTGTCGCGGCCTATGCGGTCGAGCTTTCGGGTCGGGAGGAGGCGCGCGAGATGTGGATGCGCCGTTTCATCGCGCCGGGGCTCGCTGCCTTCGAGGCGCTGCTCGCGCGGTGGGAGCAGGCGCCCTACTGCACGGGCGCGGCCGTCTCGCTGGCCGACATCTGCCTCATGCCGCAGCTCTACAACGCCGACCGCTGGGGCGCGGACTATTCGGACTGCCCGCGCATCCTGAAGGTGAAGGCCGCGCTGGACGCACACCCGGCCTTCGCCGCGGCCCATCCCGACCGGCACGCGCCCGGTTGACCCGCCGCCCTTGACACCGGGGGGCCCGCGCGGGACGACGGCGCGACGCGGAGGGAGGCGGCATGGACTGGAGCGAATTTCCCAAACACGGCCGCGCGGTGGCCGACTGGGCGGCAGAGTATCACGCAACGCTGCGCGACCGGCCGGTGCGCGCGCCATTGACCCCGGGCGCGACGCTCGCGCGCCTGCCCGACGCCCCACCCGAGGCGGCGGAGCCCGTCGAGGACATCCTCCGCGACTTCCACGAGATCGTGATGCCGGGGCTGACCCATTGGCAGCACCCGCGCTTCTTCGCCTATTTCCCGGCGAACGCGGCGCCCGCCTCGGTGCTGGCCGAATACCTCGTGGCCACCGTCGCGCCGCAATGCATGCTCTGGCAGACCTCGCCCGCCGCCACCGAGATGGAGACGCGGATGATGGGCTGGCTCGCGCAGGCGGTGGGCCTGCCCGACGCGTTCCACGGCGTGATCCAGGACAGCGCGAGCTCGGCGACGCTGGCGGCGGTGCTGACCATGCGCGAGCGCGCGCTGGACTGGGCGGGCAATACCGAGGGCCTTTCGGGCGCGCCGCGGCTGCGGATCTACTGCTCGGGCGAGGTGCACTCCTCCATCGACCGGGCGATCTGGATCGCGGGCATCGGGTCGGCGAACCTGGTGCGCCTGCCGGTAACGGGGCCGCGCCGCGCCATGGACACGGCCGCGCTGGCCCGCGCCATCGCCGACGACCGTGCCGCGGGGCATCTTCCGGCCGGGATCGTCGCCTGCACGGGCGCCACGGGCATGGGCGCGTCCGACGACCTCGCCGCCGTGGCCGAGGTCGCGCGGGCCGAGGGGCTTTACCTTCACGTGGACGCGGCCTGGGCCGGCGCGGCGATGATCTGCCCGGAGTTCCGCGAGCTCTGGGCCGGCGTCGAGCAGGCGGATTCGGTGGTCTTCAACCCGCACAAGTGGCTCGGCGCGCAGTTCGACTGCTCGGCGCACTTCCTGCGCGACCCGGCCGCGCTCACCCGCACGCTCGCGATCCGGCCGGAATACCTCAGGACCCAGGGCGCGGACGGCGTGGTGGATTACTCTGAATGGTCGATCCCGCTCGGGCGGCGCTTCCGGGCGCTCAAGCTCTGGTTCCTGTTGCGCGCCGAGGGGCTCGAAGGGCTGCGCGCCATGATCCGCGATCATGTCGCGTGGAGCCGGGGGCTGGCAGAGCGGTTGCGAGAGACGCCGGGCTTCGAGATCGTGACGGAGCCGGTGCTTTCGCTCTTCACCTTCCGCCATGCGCCGCCGGGCGCGGACGCCGATGCCGCGACCGAGCGGCTGCTCGCAACGATCAACGACGAGGGGCGCATCTACCTCACCCGCACGGTGATCGACGGGCGGCCCGTCATCCGGTTCCAGGCGGGCTCCGTCTTCACGACCGCGGCGGACATGGACGCCGCCTACGACGCCATCACCGCCACCGCGGAACGCCTGCGACAGGAGGACTGAGCCGATGCCCGCCCCCGAGAACAGCTTCAAGCGCGCCCTCGCCCAGGGCCGCCCCCGGTTCGGCTGCTGGCTCGGGCTCTGCAGCCCCTACGCCGCCGAGATCGCCGCGCGCGCGGGCTTCGACTGGCTGCTCATCGACGGCGAGCACGCGCCGAACGACCTGCCCACCATCGCCGCGCAGCTCCAGGTGATCGACCCGCTGCCGCCGCAAGCCGTGGTCCGCCTGCCCATGGGCGAGGACTGGGCGATCAAGCAGGCGCTCGACGCGGGCGCGCAGACCCTGCTGATCCCGCTGGTGGAATCGGCCGCACAGGCAGAGCGTCTGGTGCGCGCCACCCGCTACCCGCCGGACGGCCATCGCGGCATGGGCGCCGCCCTTGCCCGCGCCTCGCGCTTCTCGGAGATCGCGGATTACGCGACCACCGCCAACGCCGAGATCTGCCTGCTCGTGCAGGTGGAGACGCGGGCGGGCCTCGCCGCGCTCGACGACATCCTCGCCGTCGATGGCGTGGACGGGGTGTTCATCGGGCCCGCGGACCTCTCGGCGGACATGGGATATCCGGGCGACCCGCAGGCGCCGGAGGTGCGGGCGGCGATCCGCGACGCGCTGGGCCGCATCGCGGCGGCCGGGAAGGCGCCCGGGATCCTGTCGGTCGACGACGACGAGATCACCGCCCATCTCGAGGCCGGGGCGCGCTTCGTCGCCGTCGGGATCGACGTCACGCTGCTGGCGGGCGCGCTCCGCGACCGCGCCCGCCGCTGGTCCTCGGGCTGAGCGCGCCCGCGCTCAGGCCCGGCCCTTCCACGGCACCAGCCAGCGCTCCATCCGGCGCATGGCCATGTCGATGCCGAAGCCGATGATCCCGATCAGGATGATCCCCATGATCACGATGTCGGTAAGCTGGAAGCGCGAGGCGACCATGATCATCATGCCCGCGCCCTGCTCGGCGGCCACGAGTTCGGCGGCGACCACCGTGCCCCAGCACACCCCCATGGCCACCCGCGCGCCGGTGAAGATCTCCGGCAGCGAGTTCGGGATGATGACGTGGCGCAGGATCTGCCAGCGCGAGGCGCCCAGCGAATAGGCCGCGTGCACCTTCGAGATCGCCACGCCCGACACGCCCGAGCGCGCCGAGATCGCCATGATCCATAGCGCCGCCAGAAAGAGCAGGATGATCTTTCCGACCTCGCCGATCCCCGCCCATATGATCACCAGCGGAATGAGGGCGAGCGGCGGCACGGGGCGCATGAACTCCACGATCGGGTCGAACCAGCCGCGGAACCAGTCCGAGAGGCCCATGGCGTAACCCAGCGGGATGCCCACCGCCGCGCCGAAGAGAAACCCCACGATCACGCGGAAGAGCGACCAGCCCAGATGCTCCCAGAGGGTGCTGTCGCGGTAGCCGTCGCTCGCGACCTCGCCGATCCGGGCCACGACGGCCTCGGGCGGGGGCAGCCAGATCGGCTCCATCTGCCAGCCCTTCGCCGGCTCGAAGTTGAGCGTGCCCTTGGGCGTCATGCCGACCCGCCCGTCGGCGATGCGCACGGATCCCCCGGGGGCGATCGGCTGGCCGTCGACCTCGACGACCTCGGCGCCCGCGTCCCGGCCCAGCTCGTCGTTGCGGTCCACCCGTATGAGCGTGCTGCGCCAGGCGCCGACGGTGGCGCTGTCGTTCTTGGCCCAGCCCTCGCCCGGGTCCACCTCGGGGGCTTCCGCGTCCTGCTGCACCGGATGCACGAGGACCGTGACCGTCGCCGTGTCGCGCTGCCCGTCGGGCGTGGCGACGGTGTAGTCGAACCGGGTCTCGCCCAGGAACGGGCCCGGCGCGTGCAGGAAGCCCGGCACCCAGGCCGAGCCCGTGAACGCGCCCCAGAGCAGGAAGATCGTGGCCACCGAGATGACACTCGCGATGCGGTTCGGCGTGACGGCGCTTTCGTCGCCGAAGGTCACCGTCTTGCGGGCGGTAAGGCCGGTGCGCGTCTGGTGGACGACCAGCTTCACGAGGAAGAAGGAGGCGGTGAAGATCGCCGCATAGATGAGGAAGATGATCATTGCGCGGCCTCCGTGCGGCCCATGATCTCTTCCTCCATGTCCCAGATCATCGAAAGGATCTCTTCCCGCTTGGGGCCGTAATCGGGATGGCGCTTGACCTCGCGGAGGTCCGCGCCGACACCGAGATCGGCGAAGGGCAGCCGGTATTCGGTGTGGATGCGCCCCGGCCGCGGCGCCATCACGAGAAGCCGTTCGCCGAGCAGCAGCGCCTCTTCCACTGAATGGGTGATGAGGATGATGGTCTTGCCCGTCTCCTTCCAGAGCCTGAGCACCAGGCTCTGCATCTTCTCGCGCGTGAGCGCGTCGAGCGCGCCCAGAGGCTCGTCCATCAGGATCACGTCTGGGTCGTTGGCCAGGCACCGGGCGAGCGCCACGCGCTGCTGCATCCCGCCCGAAAGCTCGTAGATCGCCTTGTCGTGGAAATCGGCGAGCCCCGTGACGTCGAGAAGGTGATCGACGGTGCCGGCCCAGTCGCGTTCGCGCCGGCCGGCCATGCGGGGGCCGAAACTCACGTTCTGGCGCACGCTCATCCATTCGAAGAGCGCGCCCTGCTGGAACACCATTCCGCGCTCGGCGTCGGGGCCGGTGACCTCGTGGCCGTTCATCACCACCTTGCCCGAGGTCGGCGCGAGAAACCCCGCCACGATGTTGAGCAGCGTGGTCTTGCCGCAGCCCGAGGGGCCCAGAACGCTCAGCAACTCGCCCTCGGCGAGGTGAAGCGTGACATCCTGCAGCGCCTGGACCGAGCTGCCATTGGGCAGGTCGAAGCGCATCGAAAGCCGCTCGATGTCGAGCCCGCTCATGCGTCGTCTCTCATGGTCTTCCCTGTCTCCCTGCGCCGCAATCGCCCTCCTGCGAGGGTCTTCTGTCGCCTCGAGCACCCTGCGTGTCCGGGCCCGCTCCCAAGGGCCCCGGGCCTGCCGCAGCAGGCCCGGGACGTCCTTTCCCGTTTCCTCCGGCGCCGCCGGAGGGCCGGGTCACATGCCGCCGGCGGCGCTTTCCAGCGGGGCGGCGTTCACGGCGTTCGCGTAGCTGTCGAGCGCGGCGTCGATGCTGCCGGCCTCGACGAAGACGTTCGCCACGCCTTTCATGAACTCCTGCGCACCGCCGGCGAGCCACTTGGCGGTCAGCTGCTCGTCCACCGGCGGGAAGACGAAGGTGGCGATGGTCTCGCGCGTGGCCTCCAGATCCATGCCCGCGTCCTTGGCGATCACCGGAAGCATCTCCTCGGTGTTCTCGCCCGAGTTCCACATCGCGTTGGCCTCGGCCGTGACCGCGAGGAACTGCGCCACGATGTCGGAATTCTCCGCCACCCAGTTCGCCGGGCCCGAGGTCACGTCGAAGACCAGAATGCCCAGATCCTCCTTCTCGGCGCCCGTGAGCAGCACGTTGCCGTGCTCCTTCATGCGGCGCAGCGCCCCGCCCCAGCCGCAGGCCATGTCCACCGCGCCCTGCGCGATGGCCGCGGCGCCGTCGGGCGGCGCCATGTCGACGACATCCATCGTGGAGATGTCCACGCCGAAATGGTTCATCTGCTCGAGAAAGCCGTAATGCGCCGCCGTGCCCAGCGGCACCGCGACCTTCTTGCCCTCGAGTTCGTCCGCCGAGTCCTTGTCGATCTCGAGTTCCGCGCGCACGACGCAATTGTCGTTGTCGGAGTAGCTGACCGCCACGTCGAGGATCTGAAGGTCCTGCCCGGCCGAGGTCGCCACCACGAAGGGCGGCACGCCCTGGCTCACGGAAAGCTGCACGTCCCCCGAGGCCATCGCCGCCGACATCGCGGTTCCCGTGTCGAAACTGACCCAGTTGATGTCGATGCCCATGGCGTCCTCGTACATCCCCGTGGCCTTCGCGTACTGGAAAGGCATCGGCCATTCGAGGAAATAGGCCACCGTGATCTCCTGCGCCGCGGCCTGCGCGCCGGTGAGCATCGCCGCACCGGCAACCGCCCCCATCAGCTTTCGTCTTGTCATCATCTTCCGTCATCCCTTGCTGGCAGCCGCGATTCGCGGCGGTTCGGCGCGGCGCAATTCTGAGGCGGCACCGTCGCCCGGAGCGGCGCCGACGGCGCGCCCGTGCCCGAATCCGATCCGAAAAGGCGATTCCGATCAATGGATTTTCCGAAATCCCGGACCGCGCCGCGCGGCCGGACCATGCCGCCGCCACGCGATCTGCAGGAATTTTGCAAGACTTTCCGCCGCCTTGAATGACGCCCGTGGGCCGGGCGCGCATCCTCTCCGCGAAAGGGTGGACTTACCGGGCCGGATCAACTGGCCCTAACAAGCGGCGAAAAAAGTGGCTGATCATCCAAGCTCAGGCTAGCGTTGCCGCAGACAATTCCCGCGCGCCGGCGCCGCCCCGCCGCCCGCCCGCGCAATTCCAAGGACGCATCATCATGGACGGCACCCCCAGAGAGAACGATTTCAGCGGCATCGTCGAGGCCGATCGCGCCCATGTCTGGCATCATCTGGTGCAGCACAAGCCCTTCGAGACGGGCGCGCCCCGCGTGATCGTGGAGGGGCGCGGCATGTCGGTCTGGGACCAGCACGGCAAGGAACACCTCGACGCCGTCTCGGGCGGGGTCTGGACGGTGAATGTGGGCTACGGGCGCGAACGGATCGCCGACGCCGTGCGCGACCAGCTGGTGAAGCTGAACTACTTCGCGGGTGCCGCCGGCACGATCCCCGGCGCGCGCTTCGCCGAGCGGGTCATCGACAAGATGCCGGGCCTGTCGCGCGTCTATTACTGCAACTCCGGATCGGAGGCCAACGAGAAGGCCTTCAAGATGGTCCGGCAGATCGCCCACAAGCGCTACGGCGGCCGCAAGCACAAGATCCTCTACCGCGACCGGGACTATCACGGCACGACGATCGGCTGCCTGTCGGCCGGCGGGCAGGACGAGCGCAACGCGCAATACGGCCCATTCACGCCCGGTTTCGTGCGGGTGCCGCATTGCCTCGAGTACCGCAAGCACGAGCAGGACGGCGCGCCGGAGGAAAATTACGGCCTCTGGGCCGCCGACCAGATCGAGAAGGTGATCCTGGAGGAAGGCCCCGACACGGTAGGCGCGCTCTGCCTGGAGCCGGTGACGGCGGGCGGCGGCGTGATCCCGCCCCCCTCGGGTTACTGGGAGCGGGTGCAGGAGATCTGCCGGAAATACGACATCCTGCTGCACATCGACGAGGTCGTCTGCGGCGTCGGCCGCACCGGCACCTGGTTCGGCTACCAGCAATTCGGCGTCGAGCCCGACATGGTCACGATGGCCAAAGGCGTGGCCTCGGGCTACGCCGCGATCGCCTGCCTCGTGACGACCGAAGAGGTCTTCGACATGTTCAAGGCCGATCCCGACGATCCGCTCGACTATTTCCGCGACATCTCCACCTTCGGCGGCTGCACGGCGGGGCCGGCCGCGGCGCTCGAGAACATGGCCATCATCGAGGAGGAGGGCCTTCTGGAAAACACGACGGCGATGGGCGCGCGGCTGATGGAGCGGCTGCACGAGCTCCAGGAGAAGCACGCCGTCGTGGGCGACGTGCGGGGCGCGGGACTTTTCTGCGGGGCGGAGCTGGTGGCCGACCGCGCCACGAA
Organism: Rhodosalinus sp. 5P4; assembly: GCF_041365695.1. NCBI lineage: Bacteria > Pseudomonadati > Pseudomonadota > Alphaproteobacteria > Rhodobacterales > Paracoccaceae > Rhodosalinus > Rhodosalinus sp. 5P4. The sequence continues at coordinate 1,999 of NZ_JBGFSJ010000002.1, read as the reverse complement.
AGAGCCCGTGGACGAGAAGCTGGCCCAGAAGGTGGTGGGCGACTGCAACGCGCAGGGCGTCATCATCGGCGTGACCAACCGCTCGGTGCCGGGAAAGAACAACACGCTCTGCTTCTCGCCCGCGCTGATCGCCACGGCGGACGACATCGACCGCATCGCCGCCTCCGTGGACGAGGCGCTGGGCCGCGTCTTCGGGTGACCCGGCGGCCGGGCGCGGGCGCCCGGGGCCCGGCCCGATGCGGCGCGCGGCATGGCGGCCCGGGGCGATCGGCGCTCGGGCGCAATGTCCGGCCCGGCCCATAAGTCCAGTTTGCACGGCGCGACCGGGCCAGATACGCTTCCGGCCATGGGCATCTCCGCGGTGAGCTTCACGCTCGATCCCGACGGCACGGGCACGTTGCAGGCGCGCATCCAGCAGATGATCGCGCAGGCGATCCTCTCCGGTCGGCTGAGGCGCGGCGACAGGCTGCCCTCGACGCGCCGGATGGCAACGCATCTGGGCGTCAGCCGGATCACCGTGACGCTGGCCTACAACGAGCTTCTGGCGAACGACTACCTGACGTCGAAGGATCGCTCGGGCTACTTCGTGTCGGCGAACGCGCCCGAGCCGCCCGCCTTCCCGGCCGCGCGCCCCCCGCGTGAGGACGCCGTGGACTGGACGCGCGCGCTCGGTCAGCGGTTCTCGGGCGGTGCCGCGCCGCGCAAGCGGCCCGACTGGGCGCGCTTCCGCTTCCCGTTCATCTACGGTCAGGCCGACCCGTCGCTCTTCGATCACGCCAACTGGCGGCTTTGCGCGATGAAGGCGCTTGGCGCGAAGGACTTTCCCGCCCTCGCGCATGATCTCTACGACCAGGACGACCCGCCGCTGCTGGAATTCCTCGCGCGCCACACGCTGCCCCGCCGCGGGATCGAGGCGCGCCCGGAGGAGATCCTGATCACGCTCGGGGCACAGAACGCGCTCTGGCTGACCGCGCAGGTGCTGCTGACCCAGCGCCGCAGGGCCGCGATCGAGACGCCCTGCTACCACGCGCTGCGCGACATCCTCACCCAGTCGCGGTGTCACATCTCGCCCGTGCCGGTCGATGCCGACGGGCTGCCGCCCGACGCGGTGCCCGAGGGCACGCATGTGATCTTCACCACGCCGAGCCACCAGTGCCCGACCTCGGCCACCATGCCGCTCGAGCGCCGCCAGGCGCTTCTCGAGCGCGCGCGCGCGCTCGATGCGCTCATCGTGGAGGACGATTACGAGTTCGAGATGGCGTTTCTCCAGACGCCGCTGCCCGCGCTCAAGTCGCTCGATACGGACGGGCGGGTGATCTACGTCGGCAGCTTCTCGAAACCGCTCTTTCCCGGCCTGCGCCTCGGCTACCTGGTCGGCCCCCAGCCCTTCATCCGCGAGGCGCGCGCGCTGCGCGCCTCCGTCCTGCGCCACCCGCCCGGCCTCGTGCAGCGCAGCACGGCCTATTTCCTGGGCCTCGGGCATTACGACGCGATGATCCGGCGCATGGGCCGCGTGCTCGCCCAGCGCCGCGCGGTGATGGAAGAGGCGATCGCCGAGCACGGGCTCGAGATCGCGGGACGGGGGGCCTTCGGCGGCTCGTCCTTCTGGATGCGGGCGCCGCGCGGCACCGACACCGCCGCCCTCGCCCGCAGGCTCGAGCGCGAGGAGGTGCTGATCGAGCCGGGCGCGCCCTTTTTCGCCACCCCGCAGGCGCCGGGCGAGTTCTACCGCCTCGCCTGGTCCTCGATCCCGGCAGAACGCATCCCCGAAGGCGTCGCCCGCCTGGCCCGGGCGCTGGGCTGATCTGGCCATATCCGGCGAACGCCGCTGGCCCTATTGGCCGCCCCCCTGCAACCGTAACTTCGCTCAGGCGGCGCATGGCCGGACCGGACCGGCGTCGGTGCCGCGCGCAAGGAGAGACCCCCATGAAGATGACCACCGAGGAAGCCTTCGTCAAAGTTCTGCAGCGTCACGGGATCGCGCATGCGTTCGGGATCA